>CAZJHD010000046.1:0-34851 GCA_964545855.1 uncultured Planctomycetales bacterium | reverse complement strand
GGATTCGCCGGCGGTGGCGGTCGCGCGCGGGCCGGAGGGAACCGGCGTCGCGTCGGGACGCACGGCTTCGGCGGCGCGCGCCTGCGCCGGGCGCGGGAGGGCTCGATCGGGAGCGGGCTCGGACTCGCCGTCGGCGAGCCCGTCGCCGCCTTCTCCTTCCTCCAAGAGCGACGTCGCGAGGTCCGGCTCGGGCGCGTCGTCGCCGGCGTCGTCGCCGCTTTCCGTCGCGCTCTCCGGCTCGGCCGGCTCGGACGCGCTCGCCGTCGCGTCGCTCTCCGTCGTCTCGATCGCCGCGGTGCGTGCCGGCGCTTCGTCGGCGGAGGCCGCGCGGCCGGGCTCCGGGCGCACGGCGTGGAGCGGGCGCGCCGTGATCGAGACCGTGCGCTCGAGGTTCGCGGACGGACGCGGCGGCGTGCTCTCGGCCGGCGGTGCTTCCTCCGCGGGCGACGCGCCCTCGGCGGGGCGCGTGGCCTCGAGGGTCGGCTCGCCGTCGGCGGACTCGGTCGTTGCGGGAGCCGCGTCGTCGGCCGCTCCGGCCGCCCGCTCCTCGCCCGCGGCGCGGACCGGCCGCGCGGAAGCGTCGGTCCGGGGCTCCGTCGTCTCGCGCGCGGGCGGATCGGGGCGCCGCTCGGCGGGAGCCTCCGCGGTCCTCGACTCGACGGGCCTCGGGTCGACGGACCGCTCGGCCGCGCGCGCGCGCTCGTCGTCCTCGCGGCGTGCTCGACCGCGCTCGGCGTGCCTGCGGTCGTCGTCCGCACGCCGGAGCTCGGAGTCGCGCCGCGGCGCCGGCTCGGCCGCGTCCCTCGCGAGGCCGAGGAGGTCCTCGAAGGGCGCGTCCGAGGCCGCGGAGCGCGGCCCGCCGGCGTGGGCCGACGGGTCCGTTCCGCGAGTCGGGGGGGCGAGGTCGATCTGCATGGCCGCCCTTCACCGGCGCAATCGAGCGGCCATCCTCCAGCTCCGCGCCCCCTCGGCGCGAAGCGGCGGCGAGGGCGGAAGTTGCGGAGACGGAGAGCGGCGCCGATCGGGACGGTGGCGCGTCCGCCGACGGAATCGATTTCCGCAGCGGCCCGAGCCAACCGGAAAGCCCTGAGGTCTCCCATGCGCGCGCCACGTCACGCCGGGGACCCCACTCCTGCTTCGCGGAGCACTTCCGCCGCGGGCAGGTAAGCTCCCCGGCCCCATGACCGGACACTTCTTCGACGACGAGATCGGCGCAGTTGCCGCGGCGCTCCGGAGCGACCCCGCGCGCGGCATCTCGTCCGAGGAGGCGCGCGGGCGGTTCCTGCGGCTCGGGGGCAACGTCTTCGCGCAGCAGGAGGGACCGTCCCGCTGGGAGATCCTCCGGGGCCAGCTCCTGAGCCCCGTCGTGGGGGTCCTCCTGGTGGCCGCGCTGCTGAGCGGCTTCCTGCGCGAGTGGATCGACGTCGGCGTGATCCTCGCGATCGTCGTGCTGAACGCGGCGATCGGATACTTCCAGGAGTTCCGCGCCGAGCGCTCTCTCCAGCTCCTGAAGAAGCTCGCCGCGCCGCGGGCGCGCGTGATCCGCGGCGGCATTCCGGAGGCGATCGCCGCGACCGAGCTCGTGCCGGGCGACCTCATCGAGCTGGAGCCCGGCGACCTCGTCCCCGCCGACGCGCGCCTCGTCTTCGTCGCGTCGCTGCGCACCGACGAATCGCCCCTCACGGGCGAGTCGACGCCCGTCGAGAAGACGACGGCGCCGTCGCGCGGCGAGCGGGTCGGGCTCGGCGACCGCACGGGCTGCGTCTACCTCGCGACCTCCGTCGTGGGCGGCCGCGGGCGCGCGCTCGTCTTCGGCACGGGCTCCGACACGGAGCTCGGGAAGATCGTCTCCCTCGTCCAGAAGGCGGAGCGCGAGCCGACCACGCTCCAGCGCGACCTCGCGCAGCTCGGGAAGCTCCTCCTCGCCGTGTGCGGCGTGGCGATCCTCGCCGTCTTCGCCGTGGCGGTGCTGCGCGGGCTCCCCGTGAGCGACATGTTCCGCACGGCGGCGAGTCTCGCCGTGGCGGCGATCCCCGAGGGCCTGCCGGCGATCGTCACGATCACGCTCGCGATCGGCGTGCAGCGGATGCTGAAGCGCCACGTGCTGCTGCGGCGTCTCGCCTCCGTGGAGACGCTCGGATCGGCGAGCGTCATCTGCGTCGACAAGACCGGCACGATCACGCACAACGAGCTGGTCGTGCGCAACGTGGTGCTCGGCGGCGACCGCGACGTGCTGCTGCGCGAGGGAGGGAAGGGGATCGAGGAGAACGGCGCCGACGCGGCGGCCGACCCCCAGGTGCGCCGGCTGCTGGGCGCCGCGGCCGCCTGCTCGAACGCGCGCCACGGCGGGGGCGCCGACCCGACGGAGCTCGCGCTCGTCCGCTCGGCGCAGCGCGCCGGCTGGAGCGAGGCGGAGATCGACGAGCGCTTCCCGCGGCTCGCCGAGGCCCCCTTCGACTCGGCGCGCAAGCGCATGTCGACGCTCCACGAGGAGGGCGCGCGCAAGGTGCTCTTCGTGAAGGGCGCGCACGAGGTGCTGCTGGAGCGCTGCACGAGCGTCGCCACCACGGACGGCGTGCGCCCGATCGACCGGGCCGCGCTCGCGCGCATCGAGGAGCGGAGCCTCGCGCTCGCACGGAACGGCATGCGCGTCCTCGCCGTGGCGCAGCGCGAGGTGCTCGCCGACGGCGCCGTCGCCGACCCGTCGCACCTGGAGCACGACCTCACGCTGCTCGGTCTCGTCGCCATGGCCGACACGCCCCGGCCCGAAGCGGCCGAGTCGGTGCGCCTCTGCGCCGAGGCGGGCATCCGCACGATCCTCCTCACGGGAGACCACGTGGGAACGGCGACGGCGATCGCCCGCGAGGTGGGCATCTTCCGCCCGGGCGACGTCGCGCTCACGGGAGTGGAGCTCGCGTCCCTCGACGAGCTGGATCTCGCGGCGCGCGTCGACCGCGTGACGGTCTACGCGCGGCTCGCGCCGGAGCAGAAGCTCGACATCGTGCGCGCCTGGAAGCGACGCGGCGCCGTCGTGGCGATGACGGGCGACGGCGTGAACGACGCGCCGGCCATCAAGGAGGCGGATGTCGGCATCGCCATGGGGCAGAGCGGCACCGACGTGGCGCGCGAGGCGGCCGACCTCGTCGTCACCGACGACAACTTCGCGTCGATCGTCGCCGCCGTGGAGGAGGGCCGTGGCGTCCACGCGAACATCCGCCGCGCGCTCCTCTGCCTCTTCGCCGGCAACCTCTCGGAGGTCGTGCTCGTGGGCGCCGCCACGGCCTTCGGTCTCCCGGTGCCGCTCAACTCGACGCAGATCCTCTGGATGAACCTCGTCACGGACGGCCCGCCGGCGCTCGCGCTCGCGACGGAGCCTCCCGCGCCCGACGAGATGCGTCGGCCCCCGCGCAACCGCCACGCGCGCATGCTCGACGGCGGCGCCGTGACCGACATCGTCTTCCAGGGCTTCGCCCTCTACCTCGGCGCGATGCTCGCCGTGCTCCACTTCTACGACGGTGGCTCCGGCGGCCCCGACGTGGCGGCGAAGCGCCTGCAGACGGGCGTGTTCTGCACGGTCGTGCTCTCGCAGATGCTCAACTGCTTCAGCTTCCGCCACGACCGGAAGTCGATTCTCACGGTGGGCGTGCGCGGGAACCCCTGGCTCCTCCTCGCCGTCGTGGTCTCGATCGCGCTCCAGGTGGCGATCCTCCAGTGGGAGGCCGTGCGCCCGATCTTCGGGACGGTGCCGATCCCTGCGCGCGACTGGTGGGCGATCGCGACCTTCTCGGTGATCCCCGTCGTCCTCGTCGAGATCCGCAAGGCCTGGCTGCGCTCGCGCGGGCGGTGAGGAGCGCTGTCCCGGGAATGGGGTCAGACCCGATCCCCCCAGGACGCCGAACCCTCCCGGAAAGAAAGTGGGCGGGGTCCGCCGAACCGTTCGACGAACCCCGCCCCAGCCGCAGAGCCGCGATGCACCCCGAGACGCGGGCGCTGCGGCAGTTCCCAGGAAGGGAGGACGCTTGCGCGCCCGCGGCTCCGGAAGCAACGCGCGCGCCCAGCACGCGCGCGGGCGTGTGAGGCCGCGAGGGGGGCGTGGGAGACGCGCGCGGCGCGCGAGGTGTCAGAGGTCGTGAGGAAATCGGCGCCCGGCGACCGCCGGCTGCGAGCGGCGGCGGCTTCGTCGCTCCTCCTCCGCAACTCTCCATGAGTTGCGTCGTCGTTGCGCCTCGCCTCGCTCGCTCTCGCTCGGCCTCGGGCCAGCGGCGGCGAGTTCCACACAACCTCTCAGCCCGTTCCGCCCGAGGGGAACGAGGTCCATCCACTCGCGACGGCGACGGCCCGTGCGAGGCCGAAGAGGAGCGCCAGCATCAGCGCTCCGAACAGCGCGATCCGGATTCCGGACGCACGGGAGGCGAGGAGACGCACGAAGTCCGTGCGGCGGCGATCATCGACGCACGCCGTGGCGACCGCACCGAGCAGGATCGGGAGCGCGAGGAAGCCGAGCGGATTCCAATCCCACGCGGCGAGAGGGTCGGCATGCAGCAGCGCGCCGAGGCTTCGCGTGAGGCCGCAGAGCGGGCAGGGCACCGAGGCGATCCGCAGGAGCGGGCACCACTCGAACCCGCGGATTCCACCGCTCGGAAGGACGAAGGCGACGGCGAGGTAGGCCGCGGCGATCGCCGCGACGGTTCGCTCGCGGAGCGCCGAAACCAGCGGCAGGATTCGATCGCGAAGGGACACGGGCGCGCCAGTATCCCTCGCCGGAGCGAGTCGGTAGTGTCGGTCGCGACATGAAGAAACTCCGCTGGATCGTTGCGTTCGTTCTCCTTGCCCTGATCCTCGCCACCCTCGGCGCCAGCGTCTGGGGCGGCTCCTTGATGGCGACCGCCATCGAGAAGGTCGGCACCCCGGTCCTCGGCGCCGAGGTGGCCGTGCGCAAGGGAAGCCTCGACGTTCTGACGGGCTCGGCGGGCGTGCGCGACCTGACGGTGGCGAATCCGGCCGGTTTCGAGAGCCCGCGCGCTTTCAGCGCCTCGAACATGGAGCTCGGCGTGGCGATCGGCTCGATCTTCTCCGACCCGATCGTGATCCCGCGCGTCGTCCTCGAAGCCCCCGAGATCACTCTGGAGACGGGCCCCGGCGGCACCAACTGGGGCACGCTCATGGACAACGCCCGCCGCTACCAGGGCGCGCCGCCGGCGGACGGCAGCGCGAAGAAGCGGCGCAACGTGAAGATCGGCGAGCTCCGGATCACCGGCGCCCGCGTGCAGCTCGCCCAGAGCGTCGTGAAGGAAATCGGCTCCACCCCGGTCTCCGTGGAGCTCTCGGAGATCGTGATCCGCGATTTCTCGACGGGGAACGACGGCGCGCCGCTCTCCGAGGTGATCGAGCAGGTAGTGGCCGCCATCCTCGACGCCGCCGCGAAGTCGGGCGGGAAGCTCCCGGCGCAGATCGCGAAGGCGCTCGAGTCGGAGGCGCGGAAGGCCGCAGCGGCGATCGAGGAGCAGGCTCGCGACCTCGGGAAGACCCTCGGCGACGACGTGGGCAAGGCCGCGAAGGAGGCGGGGGACGCCGTGAAGAAGGGCGCCGAGGACGTCGGCAAGGCCCTCGACGGGATCTTCAAGAAGAACTGACCCGCCCGCGGTCGTCGCCGCGAAAGTCGTGGGACCGTCGCGCGCCGTCGGTGGGTCGCCCTAGGATGGGCGCGGCCCCCGACATCGAGGGGCTCCGTCCGCACCCCCGTCGCACGAGGCGATCCATGGGCTGCCGCACTCCGCGCCTCCGTTCCTCGCTCGTCCTCGCTTCCTTCGTGGTCCTTCCCGCCTGCGCCGCGGTGCACGCGATCGCGAAGTCCGGAGCCCTCGACTTCGTCCAGGCGGCGAGCGAGACCTTCATGCCGGGCTACAGCGCGCTCGTCGGTCGCTTCTCGACGCTGGTCGAGAAGGCGTCGGAACGCGCCGAGAAGGAGGAGGCCGAGGAGGCCGCGAAGAAGGAGATGGACGCGCCGGCCAAGCCCGAGAGCGACGCGACGGCCATGGCGATGACGGCTCCGAGCGAGCCCGCCGGGGACGCGCCTCCGGCCAAGAGCGAGCTGCGGGGCGCGGGCCTCGTGGGGCCCGGCACGACGAGCCCGCCGCCGGCGGCCGTCGGCGCCACGGCCCCGTCCGCATCCGCGACGCCGGCCGAGCCGGCGGGTCCCCTCGAGATCGAGTTCGACCTCCTGCGCGAGGTGCTCGTCGACGGACGGACCCTGCCGGTCCCCGTGCGGGACGGCGACGCGCTCCAGGGCTCGAGCCCCGGCATCGAGGGCGAGAACTACAAGGTCACCTGCCGGGTAAGCGAGCCCTGCTACGTCTATCTCGTGCAGATCGACGCCACGGGGAGGATCGACGTCCTCTTCCCGGGCGGCCTCTCGGGCGGAGCGAATCCCGTGCAGCCGGGCGGCGCCGTCGAGATCCCCGAACCCGGGCTCTGGTTCTTCCTCGACGAGACACGCGGGATCGAGCACGTGATCCTGCTGGCGTCGCGCGAGCGCAACGTCGAGCTGGAGGATCTCCTCGTCGAGCTGGAGAAGGAGAAGCCGAAGCCCGTCGAGGGCGCGATCGCGCGCGTCGAGGTGCCGACCTCCGTGAACCGCGGCGTCACGCGCGGCGCCGGCGGCGTGCGCCCCGGCAAGGCGCGTCCCGTCGTGCTCTCGAACAAGGACTCCGTCGCCTTCACGCCGACCACGTTCCTCGCGAGGAGCGCCCGGACGGGGCAGGTCGTGCTCACCCGCTGGTTCCGGCACGAGTGAGGCGCGCTGCCTCGCACCATCCCTCGCGCATCGTTCCCTTCCACCTCTTCTCTCCGAACATGAACACTCTCAGCTCGGTCGCTCTCGCCGGTTTGGCCGCCGTGATCCTCATGGTCAACGATCCCCGCGACGAGAAAGCCAAGAACGCCGACCCCGTGCAGCTCGGCAACTTCTCCGTCAGCCTCACCGTGAAGGACATCAAGGCCTCGAAGGCCTTCTACGAGAAGCTCGGCTTCCGGGAGGTCTCCGGCGACATCGAGAAGAACTGGATCGTCCTGCAGAACGAGACGACCAAGATCGGCCTGTTCCAGGGGATGTTCGATCGGAACATGCTCACCTTCAATCCAGGCTGGAACTCCAAGAAGGAGACGCTGAAGGAGTTCCAGGACGTGCGGGAGATCCAGCGCGTGCTCGAGGAGCGCGGCATCGCGTTCCAGGCGAAGGCCGACGCGAAGACGGACGGCCCCGCCTACTTCCAGATCCTCGACCCCGACGGCAACCCGATCCTCGTCGACCAGCACGTGCCGAAGCCGAAGCGGTAGATGAGCGGCGGCGGGCGCCGTTCTTCGCGGCTGGGGGAGGGGCGCGCGCGGTTGCACGCGGTGCCTCGGAGCCGAGCGCCGGAAGGTCCCGACCTCGCCCCGACTCGTGCGCTCTCGATCGCGTCTGGTCGAGACGATCGGTGAGTCGTCGCCGCCGCCGCGGCCGAGGCTGCAGTGAGTGGTAGACTCGGACCGGAAATGATCCTCCGATGACGCAGCCGACACGCATCGCCGTCGACCACAAGGTCATGCTCGGAAAGCCGGTGATCCGGGGTACCCGGATCACGGTGGAACTCCTCCTCCGCAAGCTGAGCGAGGGCGCGACCGAGGAGGATCTGCTCGCCGCCTACGAGGGCTTGACCCGCGCCGACCTGCAGGCAGCCTTCGCGTACGCGGCGGACACGATCGCTCACGAGGAGACGCTCCCGATCGCCGCAGGGGCCCCGAAGCGCACGCGCTGACCGAAGCGTTGTCGAGCAGGGTGCGGCGTGCTCCAAGGCGTGGCGAAAAAGCAGCCACATCAGCCCGCGCGGCCTCTCAGCGATTCGCCGGAGGCGTGCCCGCCGCGGTGCGGTGCGGCTCGTCTCCCGGATCGCCCGTGAGGACCCAGCCGCTCCAGTCGCGGAGCGGCCAGCCCTTCGCGCGCGCGGCCTTCTTCGCGCTCCAGAGCGCAGTGGCGACGGGCTGCTTCTCGATCCAGAGCCGCCGATAGAAGTCGACCATGAGCTCGCGCGTGCGCTCGTCGTCGACCTTCCAGAGGGACGTGATCGCCGTGCGCACGCCCGCCGCGTGGAGGGCCGCCTGGAGCGAGGCCACGCCGAGGCCGGGCCGAGCGACTCCGAGGCTCGTCTCGCAGGCCGAGAGCACCGCCAGCTCGCACGACCGCAGATCGAGACCCGCCAGCTCCTCCGCGGTCAGGATCCCCGGCGCGCGGCCGAGTGTGTCGAGCCCCCGATTCGCCCCTGCGAGGACGATGCCGCAGAGCGCCATCGGCGAGAGCGTCCTCCGCGCGTCGCCGAGCGTCATCTCGTGCCACGAGTCGTCAGCGGCTGCACGCTCTCCGGGCGCGGCGGTCGGCGCTTCCGGAGCGCGTTCTTCCTCGCCGAAGAAGCCGTGCGTCGCCACGTGGACGAAGCCCGCCCGGATCGTCGCTTCGGCGAAGGCCTCCTTGGTCGCGGCGCCGCCCTCGAGGAGGACCGCGTCCACGTCGAAGACGGAACGGAAGCTCGCTGCGATCTCCCGCACCTCGCTCGCCGTCGCCGGAAGCTTCTCGAAGCGTGCCGCGTCCGCGCCCCGCGTCAGCGCAGGCGCGGCGACGGCCGACGCGCCCGCCCGCGGAGGCGAGGGCTCTCCGTCGTAGTCGACGCCGCCGAGGGCGAGGAGCGTGGGCACCGCCGCGCGCGCCGGCCGCGGGCGCTGGAGACGATCGAAGGACGCTTCCACCCGGACCGTGATCCGGTCGCCGACGACGCCTTCTCCGAGCGGCAATGCGTCGAGGGGCACGAGGTGGAGCGCGTCGTCGAGGCAGACGACCCAGGACTTGGCGCCGCCCGATGCCGCGAGGACCGGATCGACGACGAGGCGCCGCAGCGCCTCTCCGGCGGAGGGGCGCTCCGCCGCACCTCCCGCGGCGACTCCACCGGCGCCGCGGGCGCCTTCCTCCACGCCGAGCGACGCGCGCCAGGTCTCGACGGCGGCGCGCAGGGCGTCGGCGGCGCCGAGGTCCACGCGCACGAGCGTGCCGTCCGGGCGCAGCACGTGCGCGAGGAATCGGTCGACGTGGGCGAGCGCTCCCTCGACTCCGGGGTAGCGCTCGTGCGCCAGGACGCGCAGGTAGCCGACGGCCGCCTCCGAGGGAGCGAGCTTTCGCGCGAGCAGCGCGGCATCGACGTCGGGCGGCATTGCTCCTCGACGGACGAGCGCCTCGCGCAGGCTGCGCTCGGCTTCGTCGCGGCGCGCGACCGCCGCTTCGAGCGCCTGTGCTGCCGCGGCGCCGGACGGGCCCGACCGACGCGCGGCGACGCCGGCGACGGCCGATCGCGCGCTTCGGGAGTCGGCGAGCCGGCTCGCGACCTCCTCGTCCGCTCCCGCTTCGCGCGACCACGAGGCGCCCGAGGCCGCGAGGGCGCGGCGCGTCTCGGCCCAGCCGAAGGCGCGAGCGGCGAATCGGCCGGGGTCGCGAGTGCTTGGCGCGAGCGACAGGACGAGGCCCAGGATGTCCTCCATCGACGCGGCGAGCTCGAGCGTCTCGCGCGGCGAGAGCGCCGCCGACGAGCGCACGCGCGACTCGCCCTCCCGGAGGATCGCATCGAGCTGGGCCGCGAGCGCGGGCTCGTCGCCGAGGAGGAAGAGCGTGACGGCGAGGTTGTGCCGCGAGATCGCGAGGTCCGGATGCTCCGGCGGGAGCACGGGCTCCGACTCGCGAAGGACGCGCTCCTCGAGCGCGCGGGCGAGGACGAGCTGGCCTTGCTGGCGAAGCGTTCCCGCGAGGCCCTGTCGGGCGCTCTGGAGCAGCGCATCGCCGGAGCTCCGCGTGCGCTCGAGCGACTCGACGAGGGTCTCCTGGATCCCTCGCGCCCGACCGAGCTGTCCCGCGCGCCGCAGCGACCGCGCCATTGCCTGGCGCGCGATCACGAGGTCGGCGTCGTCCTCGGGAACGGTGCGCTCCAGCACCGCGAGCGCCTTCTCGCGCAGCGATCGGGCGCCGTCGAGATCGGCCATCGCGTCGAGGACCGTGGCGAGGTTGAGCCGCGCCTGCTGGACCCCCTTCGATTCCGGCGGAAGAAGCACCTCGACCTCGCGCAGCACGCTCTCCATCAGCACGCGGGCGCGGGGACGGTCTCCGAGATCGAGCAGGACGCCGGCGAGAGCATCCTGCGACTCGAAGAGCAGATGGTCCTCCTTCGGACGCGTGCGCTCGACGATCGCGAGCTGCGCCTCCAGCAGCGCCCGCGCGCCGACGAGATCCCCCGTGTCCCTCCGGAGCTCGGCGACGCGCCGACGCAGAGTGAAGAGCAGTTCGTGGTCCTCCGAGAGCGTGCCGGCCGCCGCCACGAGGGCCGGCTCGAGCACGCTTCGGGCGCCGGCGAGGTCGCCCAGGGCGCGGCGCCGCTCCGCCAGGCGCTGCCGAGCGGTGAGCAGATCCGCGTGCGCATCGGGGAGCGAACGCGCGAGCTGCTCGAAGCTCCGCTCCTCCAGACGCAGCGCCGCGCGAGCGTCGCCGAGGCGATCGAGGAGGATTCCGAGGAACTGCCGTGCCGCGACGGTCTCCGGATGGGTCGCCGGGTGCGTCAGCTCGCGTGACGCGAGGAGCGACTCCATGACGGTACGTGCGCGGAGGTTGTCTCCCGTGGAGGCGAGGGCGATCACCAGGTTCCGCTGGAGCGCCGTCCGATCCGGGTGGTGCGCGGGGTACGCGCGCTCGAAGTAGTCGAAGGACCGGAGGAGGAGATCGGCCGACGCCGCTGCGTCGCCGCTCTCGTGGGCCGAGATCGCGAGCGTCCATCCGAGGCGCGCGATCCTCTCGTCGTCGAACGAGCCCGGAGTGTTTCGCAGCAGGAGCGCCGCCTCGCGCATCGCCGACCGAGCGCCCTCCTGGTCGCCCTTCGTGCGGAGCGTGCGCGCCTGCGCGCCGAGGGCGATGGCCTTCGCCCGTGCCTCGTCCCGTGGAGCCCGAGCGGCACGCAGAGCCACTTCGTCGGCGAGTCCCCGCAGGGCGAGGAGCCGCTCCACGGCGAGTGCTTCGCGCGCCGGGTTCCCCGATGCGTGGGCGCGGTCGAGGGCGATCTCCCAGAAGCCGATCGCGCCGAGAACCGGATCCGACGGCGTCGATTCGATCGCTCCGCGCAGCGCGGCGATCCGGACCGCTCCCTGGCTCGTCTGCTTCGCGCGGAGCCGTACGTGCAGCGTGCCGGCCGCCGACGGCGTGAGGACGAGCCACGCGCTCGTCTCCGTTCCGCCGTCGTCGTCGGTCGCGAGAACGGCGCCCGAGGCATCCTCCACCGCGAGGGAGACGTCGGCGTCGACCGACTCGGCGAGGATCGTGAGCGGCTCGTTCGTCTTCGCCGCGAGGCGCAGGACATGACCCTCGCCGCCGAGCGCCGTCAGGGGGATCGAGAGGTCGTCACCGGGTCGAATCGCCGACGGGAGGAGCGGTGCGCTCGGCGCCGAGGCGGGGCTCGTGCCCTGCAGCAACGGGGCGAGACAGACGACAGCGAAGTGCAGAAGGGCCATGGGCCGCTCCGTGCGAGTGCGGGAGGCCGGATGGTAGAGCCGGCTCGACGCGGAAGGGTGCCCGGCGCGTTTCCGGAGGCCGGCCCCGTTCTCCTCAGAGGCTCTCCCGCATCCGTTTCAACGCCAGCAGCGCCTCGATGGGCGAGAGCCGGTCGGGATCCATCGCGCGGATCTCGTCGAGGACGGCCTGCGCGCGCGCGTCGAAGAGCTCCGCGTCCCGCGTGGGGCGCGGCGCGCCGCCGCCGTTCGCGGCGTCGGAGGTGGCGAGGATGCGCGGCGCGAGGACGGCCGCCTCGGTCTCGATGGCGTGGAGCACGACGCGGGCGCGCGCGAGGACCTCGGGCGGGATGCCGGCCAAGCGCGCGACGTGGAGGCCGAAGCTGCGGTCGGTGCCGCCCTCGACGACCTGCCGGAGAAACACGACGCGGTCGCCCCACTCCTTCACGTCGACGCGGTAGTTGCGCACGGCGGGGAAGCGCGACGCGAGCTCGTTCAGCTCGTGGTAATGCGTCGCGAAGAGGCAGCGCGCGCGCACGCGCTCGACCAGGTGCTCGACGACGGCCCAGGCGATGGAGAGACCGTCGAAGGTGGAGGTGCCGCGCCCCACCTCGTCGAGGACGACGAGGGAGCGGTCAGTGGCGTGGCGGAGGATCGCCGCCGTCTCGACCATCTCGACGAGGAAGGTGGACCGCCCGCGGGCGAGATCGTCGGCGGCGCCGATGCGCGTGGAGATCCGGTCGACGACGCCGATGCGCGCGCGGCGCGCCGGCACGAAGGAGCCGGCCTGCGCCAGCAGCACGATGAGCGCCACCTGCCGCAGGTAGGTCGACTTGCCCGCCATGTTGGGGCCCGTGAGCACGACGAGCCGCGCCTCCTCCGAGAGGCGCGCGTCGTTCCCGACGAAGGGCTCGCTCGCGAAGCGCTCGACGACGGGGTGGCGCCCCTGCTCGATCTCGAGGTCGCGCGAGTCGTCGATCTCGGGCCGCACGTAGCGGTTCTCGGCGGCGACGGCGGCGAGCGACGCGAGCGCGTCGAGGTCGGCCACGGCGCGCGCCGTCGCGAGGAGGCGCGGCGTCTCGCGCGACGCGCGCCGCCGCAGGTCCTCGAAGATCGCCTTCTCCAGCTCGAGGGCGCGCGTCTCGGCGTTCCGCACCTTCGACTCGAAGGCGCGCAGCTCGGAGGTCGTGTAGCGCTCGCGGTCCTTGAGCGTCTGCACGCGCGCGTACTCGGGCGGCACCTTGCCCGCGTGGACGTTGGTGACCTCCAGGTAGTAGCCGTGGACGCGGTGGAAGCCGGCCTTCAGGTTCGGGATGCCGGTGCGCGCGATCTCTCGCTGCTCGAGCTCCAGCAGCCATCCCTCGGCGTCCTTCGCGAGCGTGCGCAGCTCGTCGAGCTCCGGGCGGTAGCCCTCGCGCACGATGCCGCCCTCGATCGCGACGAGGGGCGGTGCGTCGACGAGCGCGCGGCCGAGCTCGTCGCGCAGCTCGTCGCAGGGATCGAGTGCGCCCGTCACCTCGCGGAGCGCGTCGCTCGCGCCCGCCCAGCCCTCGCGCTCGCGGGCGTGCTCCTCCAGCGCCTCGCGCAGCGCCGGCACGACGTCGAGGGAGCGGCGCAGGTGGCCCAGGTCGGCGGGGGAGCCGCGGTCGCAGCCGAGCCGGCCGAGGATGCGCTCGAGATCGGCCACCTCGTCGAGCTCCGAGCGCAGCCGTTCGCGGAGCTTCGCCGCGTCGAAGAGCTCGGCCACGGCCTCCTGGCGCGCGCGGATCTCCGTCACGGCGCGCAGTGGCGCCAGCACCCACTCGCGCAGCCGCCGCCCGCCCATGGCCGTGCGCGTGCGGTCGATCACGCCGAGGAGCGTGCTCGCGCGCTCGCCGCGGAAGCCCTCCACGAGCTCGAGGGCCTCGCGCGTGGCGCGGTCGAGGACGACGTGGCGCGAGGCGGTCCAGGGCTCGATGCCGCGCAGGTGCGCGAGGGCCGCGCGCTGCGTGTCGCGCAGATAGTCGAGGACGGCGCCCGCGGCGCCCACGCCGAGGGACGTGTCCTCGAGGCCGAAGCCCTCGAGGGTCGCCACGCCGAAGGCCTCGCAGAGGCGGCGCCGCGCGGAGGCCTGCCCGAAGGAGGCGTCGGTGCGGTGCGTCGCGACGGTGGGCGACGCGGCCGTGAGCTGCTTCTCCTCGGCGCGTCCCGCGAGCTTCTCCGGCAGCAGCAGCTCCGCCGGCGCGAGGCGCGCGAGCTCGTCGGCGACGGCGGCCCGCGGGATCTCGCAGGCGACGAATCGGCCCGTGCTCACGTCGCACCAGGCGAGGCCCGCGCGCTCGCCGTCGAGGGTCACGGCGGCGAGGAAGTTCGAGCGGTTCCCCTCCAGGAGCTCGTCCTCCGTGAGCGTGCCGGCCGTCACGAGACGGACCACGTCGCGGTCGATGATCCCCTTCGCCTGCTTCGGGTCCTCCAGCTGCTCGCAGATGGCGACGGCGAAGCCCGCCTGCACGAGCTTCGCGAGGTAGCCGTTCACGGAGCGAACGGGCACGCCCGCCATGGGCACCGGCTCGCCGGAGTCGCGGTCCTTCGAGCGTGCCGTGAGCGTGATGCCGAGCGCCCGCGCAGCCGTCTTCGCGTCCTCGAAGAACAGCTCGTAGAAGTCGCCCATCCGGAAGAAGAGGAGCGCGTTCCCCGACTGCGCCTTCGCGCGCAGGTACTGCGCCATCATCGGCGTGGGCGCGCTCGCCGGCGCCTGCGCCTGGGGGAACAGATCGCCGGTGGGCGGAGGGGACATCGGCGCGAGTCTACCGGTGGGTCGACGAGCCCGCCGTTGCACGGAGCCTCCTCCAGGGAGCAACGTATCGGGCCGCCGTGCGCGCCCCCTTCCCGAGCCCCGTCGTCCGCAGCGCGACCGTCGCACTCCTGGCGGCGGCGGCGCTGCCGGGCTGCTCGATCTTCACGTCGTACCCGTCGGCGACGGCGGACTTCCGGCGCGACTTCGAGCGAGGGCGCTTCGCCGAGGCGGCGAAGGGGTACGGCGAGGAGGCGAGCGGCGGCGACGAGCTGCTCTACCGGCTCGAGGAGGGGATGGCCTGGCACGCGGGCGGACGCTTCGAGAAGAGCCGCGAGGCTCTGGCCGCGGCCGACCGCGTGGTGGAGGGCTTCGAGAGCCGCCCCGACGTCTCGGGCCGATCGATCGGAGAAGGCGTCGCGTCGGCCGTGCTGAACGACAAGACGCTCCCCTACGACGGGGCCGGCTTCGAGCGCGTGATGATCTGCGCGCTGCAGGCGGTCAACTACTGGATGCTCGGAGACCTGGAGGGCGCCCTCGTGGAGGTGCGCCGCGCCGCCGAGCGGCAGCGCTTCGCCGACGAGATCTTCGATCCGCCCTCCGAGGAATCGCCGCCGGAGAACGTCTTCTCCCAGTACCTGGGAGCGCTGCTGCGGGAGTTCACGGGCGACCTCGACGGCGCCTTCGTCGACTACCGCGCGATCCACGCGCGGGCGCCGGGCCTCGCGCTCGTGCGCCGCGACCTCCTGCGGATCGCCGAGGCGACGGGTCGCATCGGTGATCTGGAGCGCTTCCGCGCCGAGTTCGACGGGCTCGCGCCGAGCCGGTCCATCGCGACGGAACGGGACAGCGGGGCGGGGGAGATCGTGGTCCTCGCGAGCCGCGGCATGGCGCCCCAGAAGGAGGCGATCGAGATCCCCGTGCCGACGGGCACCACGCTCACGAAGGTGTCGATCCCCCGCTACCGGAGCTCCTCCGGGGCGCCCGTCTCCATCGTGCTCCTCGTGGACGGCGCCGAAGTGGCGCGCACGGAGGTGCTCGAGGACGTCGACGCGATCGCGCGCGACCATCTTTCGCGGCGCATCGGCTGGATCATCGCGAAGAGCGCGGGGCGCGCCGCCGCGCGCGCCGTCGTGTCGGAGGTCGGCGTGCGCGCGCTCCACCACAACGACCAGCACGCCGCCGCGATCGCCGTGGCGATCGGCGCCACGATCTGGAACCTCGTGGTCGAGCAGGCCGACCTCCGCTCCTGGCTCACGCTCCCCCGCGACCTCCAAGTGGCGCGCGCCGTCGTGCCGGCGGGGGTGCGCGCGTTGCGGCTGGAGGTTCGGGGAGCGGGGGATACCCTCGTCGCTGCGGCCGACCTCGGCCGGGTCGAGGTCCGGGCGGGCCGCCCGCTCCCCGTCTCCGCGCGCGCGATCGGGAGCCGGCTCTTCGCGCACGTTCCCTCGGGAGCCGGTGCGCTCCCGGAGGACTCTTCCCGGAACCGCTACAGCTCCTCCGTCGTCGACCCGGCCGCCCCCCTCGAGAACCGACCATGAAACTCGCTCCGCACCGTCTCTCCTTCCTCGCGCCCCTGGTCCTCGTGCTCGCCGCCGGGTGCAGCTCCACGAGCGAGAACGTCGTGAACGTCCGTCCCGGCGACTCGGACGTCCTCGTGGGCAACGCCGGACTCCTCGCCGATCTCGACATGGTGAACACGCGGACGCGCACCACGAACGACCGCCTGGAGTTCCAGGTGGATCTCGTGAACCGCACGAACCACGACCTCCGCTTCCAGTGGAGGATCGAGTGGTACGACCGCGACGGATTCCTCCTCGACGACCCGCGTCAGAGCGCGCAGCCCGCGATCCTGAACGGCAAGGCCGTGCTCCCGGTGCGGGGCATCTCGCTCACTCCCGCCGCCGTCCGCGCCAAGGTGCGCATCGAGCGTCCCAACGAGATCAAGAACTGAGAGACCCGAGAACCGCGCCCTGCTCGACCCGACCATGAACCGATCGATCGCTCCCCGCTCGCTGCACGCCTTCCCCGCTCTCCTCCTGCTCCTCGCCGTCGGCGCGCCGGGCTGCTCCAGCCCGAGCGTCACCTACGAGGACCCGAATCGGCCCGTGCTCGTGACGGACCAGTTCTCCCTGAACGACGTCGACAAGGCGGCGGCCGCCGCCGTGAACAAGATGATCCGCGGCGGGAACCTGGAGGGATCGGACCGGCCGATGGTCTTCCTCGCGCGGATCCAGAACGACACGAGCGAGCACGTCGACACGCAGGCGATCGCCGACGCGATCCAGGAGGCGCTCCTCGACTCCGGGCGCTTCCGGTTCACGGCCGGCGGCCAGGGCCAGAAGCACATCCAGGAGCAGATCGACTTCCAGGCGGCCGCCGCGGCGCCCCAGTGGGCAATGCAGGCCGGCCGCCAGATCGGCGCGAAGTACGTGATGTACGGCACGCTCCGAAACTTCACCCAGCAGGCCGACGGCACGCGGGCGAAGGACTACCAGTTCGTGATCCGCACCGCGAACATCGAGACGGGCGAGGTGGTGGCCATCGCGAGCGAGCGCATCCGGAAGGTCACGACGAACGCCGCCGTCGGCTGGTAGGGGGCACGGGGACGGGCGGCGCGCGCCGCAACGAGCCGGAGGCCGCGGGGTCCGCGGGGGCGCGGACCCCGTCGCCTTGCAAGGGACCTGCCGAAGGGTAGGCTCGCTCGTTGCACTTCCGCGCGCCGCAGAGCCGGAAGCCGAGCAGCCCCAGCCACCTGTCCCACGGAAGCATCCACGAGATGGAGTCGGAATCCTCGGCCGCGGAGCGCGGCGCCCCGTCGGCGAAGCCGGCCCCGCCGATCCCGAGCGCGCCCCAGACTCGCGGCGTCTCGGCGTGGCGCGGCTCGATCGCCGTCCTGACGCTCCTCTTCCTCGCCGTCGGGATCGGCGTCGCCGGAGTCCGCAAGGTGAGCGGAGGCGAAGTGGGCGTCGTCGTGAACAACCTCACCCACGAGGTGCGCCTGGAGCCCGTCGTCGGCCTCCACTTCACGATGCCGTACCTCACGTCGTTCTACGTCCTCGACCGGACGACGAAGAGCCTCGAGATGCTTTCGCTGCCGCCGGTGCCTCCGGGCGGAACGCGGCCGCCGGACGACTCGCTCAACGTGAAGTCGAGCGAGGGCGACAACGTCCGCATCGACGCCAAGCTCACCTACCGGATCATCGCGGAGAGGGCCGTCGAGGTCCTCCGCACGACGGGCTCCCAGGCGCTCCTCGCGAATGGCATCGAGCGCAACTGGATCCGTCCCGCCGTGCGGGACGCCCTCATGGATCGTTTCAACGAGCTCACGCGCGAGGAGATGAACGAGGGCCTGAAGCGCGCCGAGAAGGCGGAGCTCGTGCGCCGCGACGTGAACGCGAAGCTCGAGGAGCGGTTCGGCATCGAGATCCTGAACGTGACGGTCGAGAACCCGAGCTCCTACGCGCAGTACGAGCAGATCGTCCGCCAGAGGAAGGACACCGACCAGGAAGTGAAGGCCATCGTCGAGCAGCAGTCGACGGAGCGGGAGTCGCAGAAGAAGCAGGAGACCGAGCGCCGCGCGAACGCCGAGAAGGAGATCTCCGCCGCCCGCGCCAACGCTTCGCGCCTCGTCTCCGAGGCTCGGTCGCGCGCCCAGAAGACGATCCTCGAGGCGGAGGCCGAGGCCCTGCGCGTCATGTCCGAGGCCGACGGCAAGAAGTTCGAGGAGTTGGCGCGCGCCGCCGGCATCCGCGCCCAGGGCGAGGCCGACGCGGAGGGCGTGCGCCAGCTCGTGCTCGCCCTCGCCGGGCCCCAGGGAGCGCATCTCGTCGCCGCCGAGTTCGCGAAGAGGCTCCAGCAGATGGAGATCGTGGCGACGCCGTTCATCTACAGCGGCATCGTCCAGCCCTACATCCTCGAGCAGGGCAGCGGGAAGATCCCGTCGCCCGGCATGCCGCCCGCGCCGCGGTCTTCGGCGATCCCGACCGCCGGAGGGAATCGCTGATGCGCTTCCTCGCCTGGATCCTCGTCGCCATCGGCCTGGCCGGATTCCTCGGCGCCGCCAACTGCAAGCGCGTCGCACCGGACGAGATCGGCATCCGCACCATCAGCGGATCGAAGGGTCTCGTGCGCCAGGACTACGACGCCGGGTTCTACCGCGCCATCTGGCTCGTCGACCTCTGGGAGACGCTCCCGCGCTCGGTGCAGAAGGTGTCCTTCACCGACCGCTCCGATCTCCGCGGTCCGAACGACGCCGCCATGGTGGAGGCGAAGACGATCGACGGCGACAGCGTGAGCATCGAGGCGAGCGTGCTCTTCCGCATCCAGGAGGGTCAGGGCCACGTCGTCTACGAGCAGGCGCGGACGACGGAGGGGTTCCTGCGGCTCGCGCGGAGCCTCGCGTCGCAGGACTTCCCCGTGGCCTTCGCGACGCTCCGGACGGAGCAGATCTACGACGCGGAGGCGCGCCGCGAGGCCTACGGGAAGCTCGAGGAGAACCTCCGGCGCAAGTTCGCCCAGAACCACATCGATCTCGTCGACATCGCGATCACCGGGGTCACCTTCGATCCGAAGTACGAGGAGCAGCTCGAGAAGAAGAAGGTCGCGACGCAGAAGACCGAGCTCGAGAAGTCCCAGCTCCGCCGCGAGGAGGAGACGGGCATCAAGAACGGGATCATCCAGAAGACCGACAACCTGGTGAAGGAGATCGACAACGACCTCCGCAACCAGAAGGTCGAGATCGAGGCGAACACCAAGAAGGAGACCGAGACGATCGACGCCGAGGCGCGCCGGATCGCCGCCACGAAGCGGGCGCAGGCCCTCGAGCACCGCGCCCTCGCCGAGGCGGCCGGCTCCCAGGCCGTGAAGGAAGCGGAGGCCTACTCCGTCGAGCGCAAGAAGGCCGCCATCGCGGGAGACGCCGCGAACTGGATCGCCTACCTCGCGGCGCAGAACTTCCCCGTGCGCTCGGTGCAGATGCCGTCCGTCGGCATCGATTGGTTCAACCCCTACGCCCTGTCGCGGCAGGTGGGGGCGTTGCTCGACACCGCGCGCGCCGGCGCGCAGCCCGTCGATCCGTCCGAGAACTGATCGCGCGTGACCCGGGCCCGATCGTGAGGCGCGGGAGCGGAGCGTCACCGAGCCGTGATCCAAGCCGACCAGCTCACGAAGACGTACGGCCCGAATCGCGGGATCCGCGACGTCTCGTTCCGGATCGGCCGCGGTGAGGTCGTGGGGCTCCTCGGCCCGAACGGCGCCGGGAAGAGCACGACGATCCGGATCCTCACGGGCTACATGCCGGCCACCTCGGGCACGGCGCGCGTGAACGGCTTCGACACGCTCCTCGAGTCGCTCCCGGCGCGACGGAGCATCGGGTACCTGCCGGAGATCGTCCCGATCTACCCGGAGCTCCGCGTCCAGGAGTACGTCGCCTACCGCGCGGCCCTGAAGGACGTGCCGCGCGGCGTGCGCCGCCAGCGCATCGACGAGGCGATCCAGCGCTGCCAGCTCGGCGACGTGCGACGGCGCATCGCGGGGCAGCTCTCCAAGGGCTACCGCCAGCGGCTCGGCCTCGCGGGCGCCCTCGTCGCGAACCCGCCGGTGCTCGTCCTCGACGAGCCGACGGTGGGCCTCGATCCGAACCAGGTCTTCGAGATGCGCTCCCTCGTGCGCGACCTCGCCTCCGACCGCACGATCCTCCTCTCGACGCACATCCTCCCGGAGGTGGAGGCCGTGTGCTCGCGCGTCCTCCTGCTCTCCCAGGGCCGCCTCGTCGCCGACGAGTCGATCGCGCGGCTCCTCCGGGGCGGCTCCGACCGCTCCCGCGTCCGCGTCGTCGTGCGCGGCGGTGCGGCCGACCTCCTGGAGCGGCTGCGGCGTGTGGAGGGCGTCGAGAGCGTGGAGGCCGAGACCACGGGCGAGGACGGCGCGCGCAAGCTGCGGATCGAGGTGCGCGAGGGAGCGGACGCCCGCGAGGCCCTCGTGCGCGCCGTTCTCGACGCCGGCGGCGTGCCGCTCGAGCTCTCGAGCGTGCGCGCGTCCCTCGAGGAGGTCTTCTCCAGCCTCACGCGCCACGAGGCCACGGCGCAGCCGGCGGGAGCGAGCGCGTGAAGACCTTCATCGTCTTCCGCCGCGAGCTGATGGGGTACTTCCTCTCGCCCATCGCATGGGTCGTGATCGTGGCGTTCTCCATCGCGACGGCCGTCTACTTCGAGCTCGTCGGTCTCGGGCGCAACACGGCGTCGCTCGTGCCGGTCTACAACCTGAGCGCGCTCATGTTCACGATCGCCTTCCCGGCGCTCACCATGGGCTCGCTCGCCGGAGAATTCCGGAACGGCACGCTGGAGATGCTGGCGACCGATCCCGTGCGCGACGTGGAGATCGTGCTGGGGAAGTTCCTGGCGGTGGTCTCCTTCTTCTCGGCGGCCCTGCTCCCGCTCCTCTTCTACTACCTGCTCTTCCGCATGGCGGGGGCGCAGCCCGACGCCGGGCCCGTCTGGTCGGGGCTCCTCGGGATGCTCCTCTGCGGATCGCTCTGCGCGGCCGTCGGTCTCTTCGCGAGCTCCCTCACGTCGAGCCACACCATCGCCTTCGTGCTCGCGTTCCTCGCGATCCTCGTGCTGCGCCTCGTCGGATCCTCGCAGCCCCTCGAGCTTCCGGCGTGGCTCACGGGGATCCTCGAGTACCTGAGCATCCAGCGTCACCTCGTGGGTCTGCTCCGCGGCCGCATCGCGAGCGACGACATCGTGTACTTCCTGTCGACGACGGCCCTCTTCCTCTTCCTCTCGACGCGCATCCTCGAGGCGCGGCGCTGGGCATAGGAGATCGACGATGGCCCTCGGACTGCCCGATCCTCCGAAGCCCGGCGACGAGCCGAAGGCTCCGCCGCCGCCGCCGCCGCCGCCGCCGCCGCCCGCGCGCCCCGCAGCGCAACCGGAGCCGGACTGCGCGGAGGCACGCCCCCAAGCGCCTCGCGCGGAGGCCGCTCCGCAGCCGGCTCCCCCCGCGCCGCCGCCTCCCGCACCTCCCGCCGAGCCCTGGATGCCGCCGAGCCGCGGCGGGTCGCCCCCGTCGGGGCCGGCCGCCGCCGAGAGGCGCCCGCTCCTGCGCAGCCGGCGCACGCGCATCGGCCTCTGGGTCGGCGTCTACGTGGCATCGGCGATCTTCGTCTGGGCCTGGGTCGGCTGGATCTCGACGCGCTTCATGCTCCGCCCCTGGGACGTGACCCATCAGCGCAGCTTCACGATCGCCGACGAGACGCGCGGCCTCCTCGGGCGCCTGAACCAGCCGCTCCGCATCACGGCCATCTTCCCCGAGCGCGCCGGTCTCGCCGCCGGCGTGCTGACGTCGATCGAGACGCTCGTGGAGAACCTCCGCGTCGAGAGCCGCTGGATCGAGTACGGGCGGATCGATTCCGACCGCGACCGCGCGGCGACGCGCGAGATCTTCGCGAGGCTCCGTCTCGACGACCGCAAGGCGCTCAACTCCGTCGTCTTCGAGTACGGGCAGCGCGCGCGCCTCGTCGCCTTCGACGAGATCGTGGCCTTCGAGGAGATCAAGGAGAAGGGCCGCATCGTCGTCCGCGAGAAGGCCTTCTACGGCGAGCCCGCCTTCGCGAACGCGATCCTGAACCTCGTCGAGGACTACCAGCCGAAGGTCGACTTCACGGCCGGTCACGGAGAGCTCGATCCGAACGATCCTTCGGGACGCGGCCTTCTGTACCTCGACCAGGCGCTCCGCCAGGAGAAGATCGACGTGCGGCAGCGCTTCCTCCTCGAGAAGGGCGACATCCCGGACGACACGACGGTCGTCGTCGTGGCGGGGCCCATCGAGCCCTTCGACCCCCAGGAGGTGTCGAAGCTCGAGAAGTTCCTCGAGCGCGGCGGCGGCCTGCTCGCGATCGTCGGCCCCGGAGTCTTCTCGGGGCTCGACCGGATCTTCGCGCGCTACGGCCTCGAGCTCGGGCAGCACCCCGTGGTCGATCTGGAGGAGAAGCAGCTCCGCACGAGCCCGACGACGTTCTACGTGAGCCGACTGCCGAACCACCCGATCGTGAACGGCCTCGGCACGGCGCGGGTGCGCATCGCGCTCACGCGCGCGATCTTCAAGCTCCCGGACAGCCCGACGTACCCGCCCACGCTCTCGCGCACGGAGATCCTCCTCAGCTCGCCGAGCTCCTGGTCCGAGACGAACGTGGCCGACCTGAAGCGCCCCGTCTTCGAGGCCGAGGCGGGAGATCGCAAGGGGCCGCTCGCGATCGGCGTCGCCGTCGAGGTGCCGCCCGATCCGACGAATCCCCAGGCCGCGCGGACCGGCGGCATCCGGATGGTCGTCCTCGGCTCGCGCCAGTCGTTCTCCAACGAGGGCGTCGAGCAGGCCTTCGGCAACGAGGACCTCTTCCAGGCGGCCGTGAACTGGCTCGCGAACCGTAGCCGCGTCACCAGCGTGCGCGCCCGGACGCCGGACTTCCGCCCGCTGCAGCTCACGGAAGCCGTGGCGCGCCGCATGACGCTCGCCGCCTACCTCGTGCCACCCGGGTTCTTCGTGCTGCTGGGGCTCCTCATCTGGTGGAGGCGCCGCACTTGAACCCGCGGATCATCGTCGTCCTCCTCGTCGTCGCGCTGCTGCTCGGCATCGGGTCGTTCTTCCTGCTCGGGAAGACGCCACCTCCGGTGGACACCGGCGCGGCGGAAGATCTCTTCGGCTTCGTCGTGCAGCGCGTCGACCGCATCTCCGTCACGCGCGGACGCGACCCGCTCTACGAGCTGGAGAAGGGCGCCGCCGGATGGGTCTTCCGCTCGCCAGCGCTCGGAGAGGCCGATGCGGGCAAGGTTCTGCGACTCCTCTCCGATCTCCGCTTCGAGGCGAAGATCAAGGGCGACCTCGGGCGCGGCGAGATCGCCCTCGAGCAGTACGGCCTCGCGAAGCCCCGCCTCGTCGTCACGATCCACGAGCCCGGGAGCACGATCACTCTCGAGATCGGCGATCCGAACTCCACGAAGGACGGGATCTACGTCCGCTTCCCGGGGACGAAGCGCGTCGTGGTCACCACGCCGATCGTCGGCGCGCGGCTCTCCGTCGTGCCCGACACCTTCCGCCCCTCCGAGGGCGAGACCGTCGGCCCGACCTTCGGCCGCTGAGCGCGGCGGCGCCGGAAGCCCCTTGACGCGCTTGGCCGGTCGGGATTCGAATTCCCTCCGGCTCCGGTTCCGACGCTTGCACCCCGCGACTGGAGCCAACCCCGGAGGGCTCCCATGCGGCACGTGACTCGAGAGAGAGAGAGAGAGAGAGAGAGAGAGGAATTCCGGCCGTAGCGCGCTTGCACTCGCGCTGGCGCTCGCCGTGACTGGCTCGGAGACTGCCGCGCAGATCGGCTGCGCGAGCCCAGCCCCCGGCTCGGCGCCGCCGCCCGGTTTCGTCGATCGAGTCTGGGCGATGGACGATCAGGGCGGCCCAACGCCGGCGCAATACCAGGAGCGGGACGGCGCCTTCGGCTGCCGGTCGAGGGCGGGGAAGGTCTGGCAGCTCGGAGGCACCTTCGACGACCTCCTCGTCTGCGCGCCGCGAGACGGAGACCTGCCTACGAGCACCCAGATGGTGGGGCACGTCTACGGCTACCAAGGCCATCCGACGAACCCGCTGTCGATGCATCCGATCCGTCTCGATCCCGGCGTGATCCAGGACGACGAGCAGGTCGGCAATCTCGGAGTGTCCGTGGGGAAGATGAAGTCAGGAGATCCCTACAACGTCGTCGCGAGCGGCGCCTATCTGCGCGACGTGGACGCGATCGGCGCGCAGGGCCTCACGCTCAACGTCGGCGCCGTCGACTTCCACCAGATCCAGGGCAGCTCCTCGCCTCGCCAGTCCGTCTTCGGCGCGAACCACCAGGGGATCATCCCGCCGCCGCTGCCGGGCGTGACGGCGACGGCGGCGAACCAGGTCTTCGGCCTCGCCGTGGAGCTGGCCGACCTCGACGACGACGGCTTCACCGATCTGATCGTGAGCGCGACGGGGGCGACGGATGCCTCGGGAGCCGGAGGTCTCGTCTACGTCTTCTGGGGCGGCCCCGGCCCCGCCTTCGGCATCGACCCCTCCCAGCCGCGCGTCACGATCCTCGCCGGCTCGGTGACGCAGTTCCTTCCGACGGGCTTCGGAGCCTGGATCGAGACGGGCGACGTGGACGGCGACGGCAAAGCCGACCTCCTCGTCGGCGAACCCAAGTGGGACACGGCGACGCTCGCCGACGTGGGGCGCGTGCATCTCTTCAGCGGCGCTCAGATCGCCCTTTCGAAGCCGGCGGGCACCTGGCAGTCCCCGCCGAACCATCCGGCTGCCTGGAGCACCGCGGCTCCCGTCGCGACTTTCACGGAGCCGGTCCTGCAGGCCGGAAGCAACTTCGGCTGGTACTGCTGGCTCTTCGACGCCGACGGAGATGGGAAGCTCGACGTGGTCGGCCACGCGGAAGCGACCGACTGGCCCGGGCACCCCACGGGGGTCGGCGGCCCGGCGAACACGGTCCGCGCCGCGGGCTCCTCGTGCATCTTCCGCGGCACGAGCACCGGATCGGGCGTGTTCACCTTCGAGCCTGCACGCTGGATCTTCTCGGACGCTCCGGGCCAGGACTACCGATTCGGGAAGCACATGGATGCGATCGATTGGGTGAACACCTCGACGCAGCAGCCCGCGCGGGCGGTCGTGGCGGGAGAGCCCGACACGAACCAGGGAGGCAACGGCCACGCGGGGCGCGTGGTGCTCTTCTTCTGGAGCCAGATCGCGTTGGTCTGCTTCGACACGCCGACCTCGCTCGTGCCGTCGTGGTCGGCCTCCAGCGGGAGCTTCCTCGACTTCGCGGCGCTCGGGCCCGCCTACGCCGGCCCTCAGAGGAACGAGCTCTGGGGGAGGTGGATCACGCCGGGGGTTTTCAATGAGCCCGTCTTGCAGGAGCAGCTCGCCGTTTGCGCGAGCGGGCGGCACGTGCCGCGGAACCCCTACGCAGCGTCGTCGTCGCCCGAACTCAACGCCGGCGCCGCCGCCCACCTGAAGCAGGGGAACTGAGCGCAGGCGCTCGAGGAGGATTTCGATGCACTCGCTCTCTCTCCGGGCAGCCCTTGGGGCCGCGCTCGCGGCGGCCCACCTGGCTCCCGCGGCACTCGCGCTGCAGACCGGTTCCCCCGACACGATTCAGGACCAGATCGTCTTCGGGAGCTGGGCGCCGTCCTTCACCAATACTCGGGTCGTCCGCTTCGATCGGAAGCTCCGGTTCCTCGGCTCGACGCAGGTGCAGGGAATCGGCGGCTGGACGCCACTCGGTGGCTCGACTCTCGTCGTCGGCCCCACGGGTCGTTACAGCGTGAACGTGATCACGCCGACGTTGAAACAGGTCTGGCGCTTCCGTGCCGATCTATCGGTCGAGGCGATCCAAGCCTTGCCATTCCATCCCATCGGCCTCGCTGCCGACCCGTCGGGCGATCTCTTCGCCCTTTGCGAGACGCTGACTCCGCCGGCGCATCTCGGACCGCTGATGCGTCTCGACTCCGCGGGCAGCGTGCTTTGGTCGAGCAGCATCGGTGCCCAGACGATCAAGCTGCAGTTCCCCCTCGACTTCGCCCTCACCGAGGACGGCTCTCCCTGGATCGGCGGCTTCCACAAGTCGGGAGGCGCCGACTTCGCACGCGCCCTCGAGCTGAGCGGTGCCGACGGAAGCATCGTCTCGTTCTACGACCTTGGCGCCGTCGTGCCATTCAAGGACCCGTTCTTCCGTCAGCTCGTCGCAGCGCCTGGCAGCAAGGTCTGGATGTACTCGGGAGAGATCCTCCCCGTCCCCGGACACGCGCAGTTCGACGGATTCGCTCGATTCCTGTCGATCGATGGAGGATCGCTCGAGCAGTCGGCACACTTCGACGCGCAGAACGTCGGCGATCTCGGTCTCCGGGTCGATGCATTCGGTCGTGCCTATCAAATCGTCGACGACGGCTTCCTCCATGGCCAGCCGACGGTGAATCAGACCAAGATCCTGGTGCGGATCGATCCCTCGATCCCTTTTCCTGCACCACCCGTCGACACCTACTGGGATCTCGGAGAGCACATCCTCTTCTGGACCTTCGGACCGACCGGCGAGGAGGTCTACGCGATCCGCTGGGGGAACTGCTGCGTCGGCATCCAACGCCAGCTCTTGAAGCTCTCCCTCGTCACGGGGCAGATGTCCTGGGTCTCGATCGAAGCGGTCGCACCGAACGCCATGATGCTCAAGGGAGACCCCACGGGCTTCGTGTTCGCGACGACGGGCGATCCCTTCGGCGACAACGACGGGGACGGCTTCCCGAACCGCCAGGAAGTGCGCGCCGGCTACAACCCCTTCGACGCCGCGAGCCGTCCCGGAGGGCCGAAGGCCTACCTCCACTTCGACGCGACGAAGGGCAACGCGATCGTCCTCGACTACGTCGACCCCGACGGGATTCTCAACGCGCAGAAAGGCCTCGACCTCGCGTCGTTCTCCCTCGTGGCGGAGCATCCGCTCTGGGGGAGCGGCGAGATCTTTCCGGACTTGGCCGCCCACCTCACCGAAGTGAACTTCTCGGCCGACCGCACGAAGGTCTCCCTCGTCTTCGGCGGTGCGCCACTGCAGAAGGGCCTCGGCTTCGGGCTCACGGCATCGGTGCGCGATCGAACGGGCCTCCAGGCCTGGGACTGGCAGCTCACGCCGCAGTGAGCGCGGCAGCGCCGCGCGCCTTCACCCGCCGCCCGGCTTCGCCGCGTCGAGGTCGATCGCGACGGGAGGCTCGCCGGCGCCGGAGCGGACCTCGCGTGTCCAGGGCGAATGTCCCGCGACGAGCACCTCGAGCGTGAGCTTCCCGATGGGGAGGCCGTCGAGACGGAAGGAGCCGTCGCGCTCCGTCACGGCGCGGCGGAGCTCCACCTCGGCCGGCACGAAGATCGGTTTCTCCGGCCGCGCCTCGGCCATGCGCACGGCGCGCACGAAGGCGCGCTCGACGGGCGATCCCTGGCTCGTCACCTTCCCCGAGAGCGAGGTCCAGCGCGGCTCGAGCCGCAGCTGCTCGGTCTCGCCGGGATCGAGCACGAGGGAGACGTCGGCATAGGCCGACCGCGCGTCGGCGGAGGCGCCGGCGGGGATCGCGATCGCGCGGTAGCGGCCCGGCGGGATCCTCTCGAACCGCGCCTCGGGCGCCGGAGCGCCGACGGCGTCGCGCGTGAGCGGAACGACGCCGCCCGCGAGCGGCACGTCGCCATCGGGAACGAGGGCCACCTGCAGCGCCGGGGCCGGCAGCCCCTCGGGCATTCCGAGCTGCACCACGACGCTCGCGGGCGCGCCCAGAGTCGCCGTGAAGCGGTGCGCGATCTCCTCGATGGGGGTGAGCTTCACCACCGTCTCGCGCCCGCCCGGCTCGAGAGGGCCGACCGTCGCTGGCCGGAATCCCGGCGCCATGGCGACGATCGTGATCGGGCTCCGCGGGAGGTCGCGCACCTCGAAGCGGCCGAACTCGTTCCCCTTCGTCTCGTGCGTCACGAAGCCCGACGACACGCGCACGACGGCGTCGGGGATCGCCTGCGCCGTCGGCGCGCCGGCCCGCTCCTCGCCGCTCACGACGATGCCGCTCACGACGACGTCTCCCATCAGCTCGGGGATCGGCTCCACGCGACGGAAGCCGATGGGCACGTCGGTGCTCGGGATCGGCACGACGCGTTCCTCGCTCGGCGACGCCAGCAGCGCCGCGAGGCCGATCCCGGCGACGGCGGCGAGCGGGAGCAGGAGGAGCCTGCCCGTGAGGCGGAGGACGGATCCGGCGGGGAGCGCCACGGGCGCGAGAGTATCCGAGGGGTTGCTCGAATCGCCGCGGCGGGAGGCGCAGGCTCCCGCGCGGCCTACTTCGGCTGCGGCTTCGGCTTCGCGGGCGCCTTCTTCGGCGGCGTCGCCTGCATCTCGACGACGAACTCGTCGGTGTAGGAGCCGAAGACGTCGCCGGCCACGGTCGTGCGGCGCTGGCCCGCCAGCTCGACGATCAGGTCGTAGGCGCCCGCCGGCACGCGGCCGAAGTCGAAGCGGCCGTCCTTGCCGGTCTTCGTCTCGAGGGACGTCGACTCCGGCAGGACGTTCTGCCCGCCGCGCGTGCCGTTCACGCGCGCCACCACCTTGGCGCCGGCGCCCGGCGCCTGGTCGCCCTTGCGCACGATCCCGCGCAGGGGCCCGCTGCGGCTCGACAGATCCACGCGCGCGACGCCGCCGGCGAGGATCTGCACGGCGGCCGACGCGACGGCATGGCGCGGCTCGACGGCGCGGCCGCGCGGCACGGCGAAGACGCGGTAGGAGCCGGGGCTCACGTCGAGGAATTCGAAGACGCCCTCGATGTCGGCCGTCGCCGTCGAGGAGTTGCCGAAGCCCGGCATCCCGTTCTGCCCGCGCGGCAGCGGGCGCGCCGGGCTCGTGCTCCCCGGCACGAGCACGACGGAGCAGCCGACGGCAGCGCCCGTGTCGTCGAACACCGTGCCCCCGATCGTGCCGGTGCCCGAGGCGCCGAGCTCGAGCGTCACGTCGGCGATCTGCCCGTCGCGCAGGGACACCTGCTGCATCGGCGACCGCAGCATCCGCTGGCCGCGCTGCGGCGTGACGAGGTCGGTGAGGGTCCTCGGCTGCTCGGCGTAGACCTGCCACGTCCCCGCCGTGAGCGTCTCGAGACGGAACTTGCCGAGCGCGTCGGCAGACCCGGCGCCGACGAGGCCGTCCTCGCGCGTTGCGACGATCCGGACCGGGAAGTCGGGGTTCGCGCCGAGGACCGCCCCGGCGAAGCCCGTGGGTGCCGGCAGCACGAGCGCGGGCGCCCGCGTGGCGCCGCCCGCCGGCACGTCGAAGGCCTCCGTCTGCTGCACCCCGTAGCGCGCGTGGCGCACCTGCACCGCGTAGGTGGCCGGCAGCAGCCCGGGGAAGCGGAAGTCGCCGTCCTCGTCGGTGCGGGCGCGCGCCACGGGAGCGCCGCCGCGGAAGGGGCGGTCGTTGCCGCGCGGATCGCGCTGGAAGAGGAGCACCGTCGCGTCGGCCACGACGGCGTTGCCGGCACCGAGCCGCACGGAGCCGAGCACGTCGGCGCCGCGCCGCAGATGCACCACGACCTCCGGCGCGTCCTCCCCGGGCAAGGTCACCACCTCCTCCGAGAGCGTCGGCGCGTAGTCGCCGCCCCAGGCGAGGACGCGGGTCTTCCCCGGCTTCCCCGACTCCTTCGCGACGAATCGGCCGTCGGCGAGGCTGCGGTCCTGGGAGGTCGACCGCCACACCGTGCGCGGGCGGATGTCGTCGGGCTTGCCGCGGAAGGTCGTCACGTAGACGCCGGCCACGGGGCGCCCCGTCTCCGCGTCGAGCGCGATTCCGCGGACCTCCAGGAACGGTGTGACCTCGATCCGCACGTCGCGGTCGCCGGCGCGCGCGCGCGAGCTCTGCCGGCGGTAGCCCTCGGCGTCGACGCGGAGGTCGTAGCGCTCGCCGAGGAGGAGACCCGGGGCCTCGAAGGCGCCCGTCTCCCCCGACACGACCACGAGCGGAAGATCGAAGTCGGCTCCCTCCTCGTCGACGGCCTCGTTCGCGTCGGGAGACTTCGTCGGCCGCACGCGCGTCACGTGGATCCGTGCGTCGCGCACGGCGACGCCGTCGGAACGCGCGACGACGCCGTGGATCGAGTCGCCCGGCGCGAGGCGGAGCTCCACCTGGGGAGGATCCTTCTCGCGGCGCACCGAGATCGGCGGCGACGCGCCGCGCGCGAGGCCCGTGCTCCAGGCGATGACGGCGTAGCGCCCCTCGGCGAGGTGCGGGATGCGGAACTCGCCCGTCTCGTCGGCGCGCACGACCGGGTCGGGCTCCGAGGAGGAGAGGAACTGCTCGATCGCGGCGAGGGTCGGCGTGCGGATCACGCCGACGGACGCATGGGCCGCGCCGACGCCCTCGGCGTCGAGCACGCGGCCGAGGATGAGGCCTCCCGGCTCCAGGCGGAGGTCGCCCGCGTCGAGGGGCACGCCCGGCTCGACGCGGAGGCCGCGCCGCTCGACGGGCGCCGACTCGGGCGCCGTCGCGAAGAGCAGGTAGTCGTGACCCTCCGCGTACGGGCCGCGGAAACGGAAGCGGCCGTCCTTTCCGGTGCGGGCGCGCAGCTCCTGCTGGATGCGGCCGATCTCGCGGTAGCGATCCACCAGCGCGAAGGCGGGGATCGGCACGTCGGCGACGTAGAGGCGCACGGACGCGCTCGCGACCGGCTCGCTCGCGGCGTCGAGCACGCGACCCGAGATCTCGAAGGCGTCGGCCGCGAGCGCGCCCGTCTCCAGCTCGTCGTCCGCGCCCGTCGACTCGACGCGTGCGCCGTCGAGCGCCGCCGTCTCCGCCGGCACGCGCGCCGACGTGGCCGGCGCCGTGTCGCCGGCGGCGCCCGAGCCTCCCGCGGCGAGCGCCTCCTCGGGCGACGTGGCGGAAGCGCCCATGCCGAAGTCGCCGAGCGCGAGCACGATCGCCGTGAGAGCGACCGCGCCGAGCGCCGCGCCGATCAGCAGGCGGCGACCGTTCGAAGAGCGGCGAGGCTTGGGAGAAGGAGCCATCGGGGAGACGCGGGGTCCATCGTACGCCAGGGGGGCGCGCGTCGGGGACGCCGCGTCGAGCGCTGCAACGGAGACGCGCCGACGTCCGTGGACGGCTCTTCATCGGAATCGTCGCGGGCGCCGCTTCAGCGCCGCGTCGGATCGGCGGCGTTCCCGAGCACGAGCGTGACGACGGCCACCTCGCCGAAGCCCACCTCGGCGCGTCCGCGCAGGACTCTCCTCCCCGCCTCGAGCGACCAGAGCTCGTAGGGGCCCGGAGGAAGCTCTCCGAAGTCGATGACGCCGCGCGGACCCGAGGAGGTGCGCGAGACGAGTCCCGCGGGATAGATCGTGGATCCCGCCGACGCCGCGGGCACCTGCAGCTCGACCGCGACGCTCCCCGCCGGCTCGCCGCCGTCTCCGACGCATCGGGCCCGGAGGCGTCCGCTCTGCCGAGTGGCGAGGTGCCGCTCGGCCGTCGTCTCCGCGAGCACCACGACCGACTCCGCCGCGCGCGCCGCGCGCACGCTCGCGACGGCGCCGGGCCCGAGCGCGAAGAGCCGGTAGCGGCCCTCCGGCAGGTCGCGGATCTCGAAGCGGCCCTCCGAGGTCGTCGGTGTCCGCGGCGCGTGCGCGATCGACGGCGCTCCCTGGAGCGTCCCTCGGAAGTCGCAGGTCCCGTCGTCGCGCTCCGAGACGGCGGCGACGGTCCAGCCCGCGGCGCTCCCGCGCTCGACGCTCACGACGCCGCGGATCGTGCCGACGCGCGGTCCCTCGAGCTCCAGCACGACCTCCGCCGTCGCACCGCCGCGGACGCTCGCGAGCACGGCCCCGAATCGTTTCGTCGCCGGCTCCGCGCCGCGAAGGGCGGCGAAGAGCGCGTCGATCCCGATGCCCTGCTCCGCCGCCACGCGGTAGAGACCCGGCGGGAGCGCGTGCAGCGCGAACCCGTCCGTCGCCGGCGCCCAGATCTCGAAGCGCATCCCGTCCTCGCGCGCGGCGGTGATCCGGACGGGGAACGACGGCGACGCTCCGAGGAGCCGGCCCCGCAGCGCGCCGGCGGGTGCGAGGACGAGATCGGCGCACGCGGCCTCCGTGCCCTCGACCGCCATGCGTGCGCTCGCGACGCCGAGCCGCGGGTGGCTCGCCTCGATCGCGAGGGAACCCTCGGGGCAGCCGCTCGCGCTCCACGATCCGTCGGCGCCGGAGCGGGCGGCCGCCACGTCGAAGGCGCGCCGGAAGGAGGCTCCGTCGAAGAGCGGGTCGCGGAAGAGGACGCGGACCTCCGCGTCCTCGACGGGGGCGCGATCCGGACCGAGCACGCGGCCGGAGACGCTCGCACCGCGCCGCATGTGCACCACGACGGTGCCCCGGGAGGTGTTCGTCGGGATCGACATCGACGGCGCCCAATCGCCGCCCCAGGCGACGACGCGATGCATGCCGCTCCCTGCGACGCGAAGGGAGACGGAACCGTTCGCGTCGGTCTTCGCGCGAGAGAGGTCTCCCTCGAGGCGTCGCACGTCGATCCGAGCGTCGAAGGGCTCCGGGAGCGCCGCCGCCCAGAGATCCGCGACCGGGTAGCCCGTCTCCGCGTCGCGTGCGCTTCCGTGGATCATCAGGGACCCCACGATCGGCACGAAGAAGTCGGTCCGTCCGCCCTGGGCCGAGGTCTTCCCGAGCTCGCCCGACATCGAGGTGGCCACGACTTCCACGATCCGCTCGGCGGGAATCGACTCGAAGGCGAAGCGCCCCTCCGCGTCGGCGACGGTTCGCGCCGGCGGGAAGCGCGACGCGCCGGCGGCGTTCGGCGTCGCGACGACGCGCGCGCCCGCGATCGGCTGCCCCTTGGAGCGCCCGACGGTCCCGCGCAGGGCGACGCCTCCCTCGAGGCGGATCTCGACGACGGGGGGCGACGCCGCGTCTCCGGGCTCGAAGGGCGCCGTGGCCGTGCGCGCGAGACCGGGCGCCTCGGCGATCGCCACGTGAAAACCCGGCGCGAGGCCCGTGAGGCGGGCGAGGCCGTCCTTCCCGACGGGGATCATCGACTCCGGCTCCTCCTCGCCGAGAACGCGCGCCACGTCCGCGAGCCGCGCGACGGCGAGCACGCCCACGCGCGCCTTCTCCGGGACGAGATCGCCGGGGCCGAGGACGCGCACCGAGGCCGCGAGGCCCTGCTGCAGCCGGAGCGTGCCGAGGTCGTGCACGTTCCCGGCCACGAGGTCGAGCCGCAGCCGATGCTCCGTCGCGCAGTCGCGCGCCGACAGGGAGAGCGTCCAGAGGACGGCGGCGCGCGGGGCCGGTGCCTCGACGCGGAACCGTCCGTCGCGCTCGGCGGCCGCCTCGCGCTCCACGGCGACGGCGCCCGCGGCGCGGTAGAGGGAGAGGAACGCGGGCTCGAAGACCGGCACCGCGGTCGCCACGAGCCGCACGCGCGCGGCCTCGACGGGCGATCCCGACGCGCCGAGGATCCGACCCGACACGGCGACGACGCCCTCCGCCGGCGGCGGCTCGCGCGCGCTCTCCGGCCGCTCCTCCGCGACGCTCGCGACGGGCTCGTGCGCCGGCGGCGAACCCGCGGCGCGCGCGTCGGGCGAGGCCCCCGGTGTCGTCGCGGCCGGCCGCGTGTCGGCGTCGAGCAGCCCCGCCGCGAGACCGAGGAGGCCCGCCGCGACGAGGACCACGACCCCCGTGGCGAGCGTGGCCGCTCGCCGGGATCGAGCGCTCGTCTTCGGCCGACCCGCGGGACCCATGGTGGACGTGAGGGAGATGCTACCGGCGCGACGCCGCGCGTGGATCCGCCGCGGCATCGTGCGTTGCGCCGAGGGATCGAGCGCCCGAGGATCCCTCCGTGACGATCCGCCTCTACGAGGACGACAGCTTCCTCTTCGAGTTCACGGCGACGCTCGTCGCGCGTGCGCCGCACGGCGAGGGCGGCGGCGAGGAAGTGATCCTCGACCGCACGGCCTTCTACGCCACCTGCGGCGGGCAGGCGCACGACACGGGCGATCTGGGCGGCGCGCGCGTGGTCGACGTGGTGCATCGCGGCCACGACGTGGTGCATCTCCTCGCGTCGCCGCTGCCGGGGAGCCCCGCTCCCGGCGCGGAGCTGCGAGGCCGCGTCGACGCGGCGCGACGGCTCGACCTCCTGCGCCAGCACCACGGACAGCACCTGCTCTCGGCGGCCTTCGTCGAGACGGCGGGTCTCGCCACGACGAGCGTCCACCTCGGCGAGGAGGGCTCGACCCTCGACCTCGAGCGCATGGTGGACGACGCCGCCGTCGCCCGCGCCGCCGCGCGCGCGAACGAGATGGTGCTGGCGGATCGCCCCGTGCGCGTCCACCGCGTGGCGCGCGAGGAGCTCGCGCGCTTCGCGCTCCGCAAGGAGCCCGGCGTGGACGCCGGTGTGCTGCGCGTCGTCGAGGTGGAGGGATTCGACGCGTCGGCCTGCAGCGGCACCCATCCGCGCAGCACGGGACAGGTGGGCCCGATCGTCGTGGTGGGCGTCGAGAAGGCGAAGGGGGGCGCGCGCGTGTCGTTCCTCTGCGGCGAGCGGGCGCTCCGCGACCACGGGGCGAAGCACGCGACCGTGCGCGACCTCGCGCGCGCCTTCTCCGTCGCGCCCGCCGAAGTGGGCGAGACCGTCGAGCGGCTCCGTGCCTCGGAGCGCGACCTGCGCAAGCGGCTGCGTGCCGCCGAGGAGGCGCTCGCCGAGCACGAAGCCCGTGAGCGCGTGGCGGCGGCCGGCAACGGGATCGTGACGGCGCGCTTCGGCGCCGAGCGGAGCGAGGAGTCGATCCGCTTCCTCGCGGCGCGCATCGCGGCGCTCGGCCGCGCGGCGGTGCTCGGCGGCGAGTCCGAGGGCCGCGCCTTCCTCGTCGTGGCGGCGCCGGGAGAGGGCCGCGACGCGGGGGCGGCGCTCCGCGCGGCGCTGCCGCACGTCGAGG
>CAZJHD010000045.1:0-35450 GCA_964545855.1 uncultured Planctomycetales bacterium | reverse complement strand
CTCGCTCTCGCTCGGCCTCGGGCCAGCGGCGGCGATTTCCTCACAACCTCTCTGAGCTACGACTCGCGCGCCTGCGCGCGCCGCACGACGATTCTCGGTACGGGCACCGTTGGGTCGCGGGCGCAGCCCGCGATGTGGTCGCGAGAGAATCGGCGTGGCGCGGCCTCAGGATCGGCGGCGCGCGGTGCGCTCGTCCGGCGTGCCGGCATCGTCGCCGCTCGTGTCCTCGGCGCTCGTGTCCTCGGTGCGCGGGTCCTCCGAGCGCGCCTCGAGGCAACCGTGGGCGCGGAGCTGCTGGATGCGTCCCCAGAGAGCCCGTCGGAATCGCATGGAGGCGACCCAGGCCTCTCCTTCCCATCGCTCGTCGAGGACGATCCCGCTGCGGCGGAGCTCCGCCAGCGTCCGCCCGTCACCCGCCGGCACGCGCACGTCGGCGAGCACCGTCTCGCCGTCGAGGATCCGCGCCACGCTCGCGTCGAGATCGGCGAGCCCCTTCCCCGTGAGGGCCGAGACGGCGACGCATTCCCGCGGCGCTTCGTCCCGCGACCGCCCCTCGCGCTCGAAGACGCGCAGCAGGAGCGGGTCGGGCACGCGGTCCACCTGATTCAGCACGTAGAGCCTCGGCGAGGTGGCGCCGATCTCCGCGAGGGTCTCCTCGACGGCCTCGATGCATTCGATCGCGTCGGGACGCGAGGCATCGCACACGACGAGCAGGAGGTCGGCGTGGATCGACTCGGCGAGGGTCGCGTGGAACGAGGCGATGAGGTCGTGCGGGAGCCGTCGCACGAATCCCACCGTGTCCGAAAGGAGCACCCGCCGCCGGTCGGCGAGCGTCCAGAGCCTCGTGCGCGTGTCGAGCGTCGCGAAGAGACGGTCGGCGACGAGCGTGTCGACCTTCGTGAGCGCGTTCAGGAGGCTCGACTTGCCGGCGTTCGTGTAGCCCCCCATGGCGACGCGGAAGAAGCCGTCGTGGGCCGTCGCCTCCCGCTCGCGCCGCGCCTCGATGGAGCGGAGGTCGTCCTTCAGTCGCTCGATGCGCCGATTCACCAGCCGGCGATCGGTCTCGAGCTGCGTCTCGCCGGGGCCGCGCGTTCCGATCGCGCCCTCGGTCCGCTCCAGATGGCTCCACCGCCGCGTGAGGCGCGGCAGCAGGTACTCCAGCTGGGCGAGCTCCACCTGCACGCGCGCCGCGCGCGTGCGCGCTCGGCGGGCGAAGATGTCGAGGATCAGCTCGCTCCGATCGACGCCGCGGACGCCGATCTCCTCCTCCAGGTGCCGCTTCTGGGAGGGAGAGAGGTCGCAGTCGAAGGCGACGAGCTCCGCGCGGACCTCCTTGGCGAGGTCGCGGGCCTCCTCCACCTTCCCCCGGCCGATGAACGTGCGGGGGTCGGGAGCCGCCCGCGCCTGCGTGAGCTGGCCCACGGGGATGCCGTTCGAGGCCTCCACGAGGCGCGTCATCTCGGCGACGGAGACGGCCGCCGGCTCCTGGCCCGGCAGCTCCACGCCGACCACGAGCACCCGCTCGGGGGCTCGGTCGGTGTAGACGAAGTCGCGGGCCGTCAACGGGCGCTCATCGTGCCGCGGCGGCGGGCCGGTCGGGGTCGGAGATCGCACCGGGCGCCCGCAGCGCCTCGGTCTCGATCCGGGCACTCGAACCGTCCGGAACGATCCGCGTGTGGACGCGCCAGCGGTCGTCGCGGCGATCGGGGAAGTCGGAGCGGTAGTGCGTGCCCCGGGACTCCTCGCGGAAGCGCGCCGACTCGGCCATGAGGCGCGCCACCGTCACCAGGTTGACGACCTCGAAGGCGCGCGCGCCCTCGAAGGGGAAGGAGAAGAGGTAGCGCTCCCAGACGTCGAGGCGCTCGATGGCGTCCTGGAGACCCTCGCGGCTCCGCTCGACGCCGACGAGACGCGCCATCAGCGACCGCACGGAGTAGGCGACGTCCTCGAGGTCGAGCCGGATCGTCCCGGCGGAGCTGCGCCGGATGGGCCGCTGCAGGGTCCCCCGGGGCGGCCGCGAGGGAGAGATCGCTTCGGCCGCGGCGGCGGTCCCGACGGCGCGCCCGAGGACGAGCCCCTCGAGCAGCGAGTTGGAGCCGATGCGATTCGCCCCGTGGAGCCCCGAGCTCGCGACCTCCCCCACGGCGAAGAGACCCGGGACGCTCGTGCGCCCCTCGGGGTCGACCTCGACGCCGCCGACGCAGTAGTGGGCGGCCGGCCGCACGGGGATCCGGTCGCGGGAGATGTCGATGTCGAAGAACGAGCAGACCTCCGCCATGTGCGGGAAGAGCGTCCGCACGTCTCCGGCGATGGGCCGGAGGTCGAGGTACGCGCTCGTGTCGCGGGTCTTCACCATCTGGCGCACGATCGCTCGGGCCACCACGTCCCGGGGGGCCAGCTCCCCGTCGGGATGGAACTCGGCCATGAACCGCTCGCCGTGGCGGTCGACGAGGAGACCACCCTTCCCGCGGACGATCTCGGAGACGAGGAGCCGCGCCGCGCCGGCGACGTAGAGCGTCGTCGGGTGGAACTGGAGGAACTCGAGGTCGCGGACCGCGGCGCCGGCGCGGAACGCCATCGCGAGGCCGTCGCCCGTCGCGATCGGCGGATTCGTCGTCTCGCGGTAGACGCATCCCGCTCCACCCGTCGCGAGGATCGTCCGCGACGCACCGATCACGACCGGACCGGTGCCCTGCTTCCAGGCGAGCGCCCCGACGCAGGCACCCGCCTCGTCCGTGAGGAGGTCGACGGCGAAGGTGTGGTCGAACGCCCCGATCCTCGGGTGCGCGCGCGCGAGCTCGAGGAAGACCCGCTCGATCTCGCGCCCGGTGAGGTCTCCTTGGGCGTGGAGCACGCGCGCGCGGGAGTGGCCTCCCTCGCGCAGCAGCTCGAAGGTGCCGTCGGGCTGGAGGTCGAAGCGGGCGCCGACGGACGAGAGCTGGCGCACGGCGGCCGGGCCGAGGGCCGTCACCCTCGCCACGACGTCCTCCTCGCAGAGTCCCTGCCCGACGCGCTCGGTGTCGGCCCGGTGCGTGACGACCGAATCGTCCGCGCCGAGGACCGCTGCGATTCCGCCTTGGGCCCAGGCCGTGTTCGTCTCGCCGAGATCGGCCTTCGCCACGAGCATCACGTCGTGGGACTCCGCCGCCTCGAGTGCCGCCGCGAGGCCGGCGATCCCCGAGCCGAGGACGAGGACGTCGGTGAAGAAGTTCGGGAGGCGCCGGAGGTCGCACTCCACCAGCGCGCGCGGCCCCCGGATCGGGAACGACGAGGGCCGCGGCGATCGAGTCGCCTCGGCCGAGCGGCGAGTGGACTTGTTCGGAATTTGTTTGCCCGTCTGTTAGGGACTTGTTCTACTCCCGGCGCTTCGACCGTCTCGCGTCTCGAGCGACGCCCTCACGCCCCGGAATGCCACCGAGCGCGAGAGCCCGAACGAACCGACCCGGTCGTCGCCTCCGGTTCTCGAAGGGTATCGACGAATTCGGAGTCCCGCATCTGCGGCCTGAACGGCGGCCCCCGCCGTTCGGGAAGAGCAGGGACCGGGAGCAGAGACAGGGAGCAGGGGTCGAGCGAGGCTCGACCGCGCGCCTCGTTTCCATCACGCGTTTCGATCACCCGTTTCGATCCCCCGCGCGCGTCCGCTTCCGGGATGCATAGGGGGGTCACTCCCCATCGAGGAACCTCCATTCCACGAGGCTGCCATGGCAACCCTCCAGAAGCATCGGAACGAGTTCTCGGTCGGCGTCTTCGTCGTGTTCCTGATCGCCACGGCTTTCTTCGTGGGCTGACGCGCGCCGTCGATCGGACCCTCCGCCTCATGGCGGAGCCGGAAGTCGATCGACGCCACGCGTGCGGCCTGGCAACGTCCCGAGAGCGAACTCCAGAATCCTCGGGCGCGAGGGCCGCGACGAAGCTCCCCGCGATCCATGTCTTCGGCCTCGGCTCGCGAGCCGCCGACTCGGATCGCCGATCTCTCGCGGCTCGTTCCGCCACGAAACTCCGACCCTCCGTCCTTCATGACGACCCCGTCGAGCGGTTCGAATCGCAAGGCCGCGCGCCCCGCGCCCCCTCGGAGACGCACTCCGGCGGGAGCCGACTCCTGGCTCCCCTTCCCGATTCCGCCGTCCATCGCGCGGCCGCCCCTGACGTCGACCCAGAAGCAGGTGCTCGACTTCATCCGAGCCTATCGGGCCGAGCACGCCGTCTCTCCGACGCTCCAGGAGATCGGCAACCACTTCAAGACCCACCGAGTGACCGTGCACGCGCACGTGAACGGGCTCATCCAGAAGGGGTATCTCGTCCGGTTCTCGAGGAAGGCCAGCCGGTCGCTCCTCCTCGCCGACGAGCTGGAGGAGGCGGCGGGGCTCGCGGGAGAGGCGGGCGACGCAGGAGCTGCCGACGGGGCCGGGTCGTCGGGCGGATCGCGAGGCGCGGCGGGCGCCGGCGCGCGAGCGGGAGAGCGGGGCGCGGATGCAGACTCGGGAGAGGACGGTGCGGATCCGGAGTCCACCGGAGGCCTGCTCCTTCCCCTGGGCGGGCGCATCGCCGCGGGGCAGCCCATCGAGGCCGTCTACGAGAACGAGAGCCTCGACGTGGCGGCGCTCTTCCCCAAGGAGCGCGACCTCTTCGTCCTCGAGGTGACGGGAGACTCGATGATCGACGAGCAGATCCGCAGCGGGGACTACGTCGTCGTCGAGCGCCGCTCCTCGGCGAGCAACGGCGACATCGTCGTGGCGATCCTGCCGTCGGAATACGGATCGCCGGGCGAGGCCACGCTGAAGCGCTTCTATCGGGAAGGCTCGCGCATCCGGCTCCAGCCCGCCAACGCGTCGATGCAGCCGCTCTACTTCGACCGCTCGGCCAACCTCGAGGTGCGCGGAGTCGTGGTCGGCGTCATCCGGCGCTATCGGTAGGTCTCATCGGGCGGTAGCTCTCATCGGGCGCCGTCTCGCGCGGAGGCGCCGTCGGTGGAGCCCGCACCTGTGGATCCGGCAGCAGGGGATCTGGTATCCCCGATTCGGATCGTCGTGGCGGCCGCGCCCTGGGTCGACGGGCCGCGCACATCCGCGACGAGCAGGAGCCGTTTCGGGATCCGGCCCGCATCGCCCGCGGCCGCCTCCGGGGACGACGGAAGGAAGATCCGTCCGGTCCAGACTCCGTTCCGGATCTCGCCGACGGCCGTCGCGAGCGTTCGGAGATTGGCCTCGGGATAGCCCCGGCGGATCGGCGCCGCCGACCGCGGCAGCTCCAGCCGCACGATCACGGCCGCGCCGTCCGACGCCGCGCACCGCACCTCGACCTCGATCTCGGCGCCGAGCGCCGCTTGCGCCGGCGCCCGCACTTCCGTCACCGCGTCGGGACGCGCGAGCCGGACGGCTGGGTCCCCAACGAGGTTGTAGAGCGACATCTGGTATTCGAGGATCCGGTCGCGCTGGCCCTGATCGAGACCGAAGAGGAGCGCGAGGCGGTCCACCTGCTCCCGGAACGCGCCTCCGCCCTTCGCGAGGCGTGCCTTCGCCTCGCGGAGCATCTCGCCGAGCGGGACGTCGGCGGACCGAGCGAAGAGATCGTTCATCTCGTGGGCCATGAGGATGTCCGCGTACGGGTGGGACACCTCCGAGGCGGCGAGGACCGCGATCGGCCCGCGGGGCCGGAGCAGCAGCGACGTCGCGAGACACCCGGGCGCGGCGCGCCCACTCGCGTCCTTCGCCTCCTGGGCGAAGTCTCCGACGTGGCAGGCGAAGAAGACGAGGAAGGGAGCGCCTCCACGAACGTCGATCGCCTCGGCGTCGGAGGAGCGGAAGACGGTCCGCGTGCGCCGGGCGCCGGCCGTGTAGAGACCGTTCTTGGCGCCGTGCCCCGCGAAGAGCCCGATGAGCGACCCGCCGTTCCAGAGGTCCACGATCGCCTCCTTCTGGCGGTCGCGCGGCAGCCCGAAGGCGGACGACTCGTCGGTGCGGAGGACACGGAGATCGAACTCCGGCGGCAGCTCGCGATCGAGCAGCGTGGAGACGGCGCCTTCGATCGCTCCGTCGAGCGCGGGCCCGAAGCCGCCGTCCGCCGCGAGGAACGTGATGCGCCGGCGCCAGCCGGCGGGCTCGCGATTCGTCTCGTAGGCGATCGTCCAGGCGACCAGCCGCCGGACCTCCTCCGGATCGCTCGTCGGGAAGCGGCCGATCGCCCGGTCGGGCACGGAGTCTTCGTCGAGCCGCACGAATCCCGCGTCGGTGGCGCAGGTGCCGCCGAAGAAAGCTGGCACGCGCTCCGGCGGGAGCGTCGCGGCGTCTCCCACGAGGAGCACGAACCGAGCGCCTCCGCGGCTCGCGGCCTCGCGGACGAAGGCGCGGATCGCCTCCGTGCGCGACCGATCGGGATGGGACGCCTCGATCGACTCGACGGTGACGACGGCCGCCGTCGCGCCCGACGACGCGCTCGGGCCGTGGCTGCGCCGGTGCGCGGCGAGCGGCTCCAGCTCCTGGGCGAGCGCGCGCGGGGCGATCGCGATCCACTCCGCGTCCGAGCCGGCCGCCACCGCGCCGTGCGCGCGCGGCATCACGAGCGCGAGCGACGCACCGAGCACGAAGGCGACGAGGGCGCGCACCATGGCACGCATGCTACCGCCGGCCCGTCACGACGTGCTCCGGTAGAGCCCGCCCGGACCGCGCACCAGGCGGCCCGCCAGCTCGAGCGACACGACGCGCGCGAACAGCGCCTCCGCCGAGAGGGCGCAGCGCTCCGCCAGCTCCTCCAGCGTCGCTCCATCCCCCGCCGCGGCGAGCAGGGCCGCGTCCGCGGCCCGCGCGCCCTCGACGCCCGGCTCGGGCGCCGTCGCCCCGGAGGGACGCGCGGCCGCCGCCGAGCGGCCGAAGACCTCCGCCAGGACGTCCGCCGGCGACTCGACGAGGGCGGCGCCCGCGCGGAGGAGGTCGTGACATCCCGCGCTGAGCGGCGAGTCGACGCGCCCCGGGATCGCGCACACGTCGCGGTCCTGGTCGAGGGCCCAGCGGGCCGTGAGCAACGACCCGCTCGCGCGCCCCGCCTCCACGACGACGACGCCCCGCGACAGCCCGGAGAGGATTCGATTGCGCCTCGGGAAGGTGCTCCTGCGCGCGCCCGCGTCGATGGGGAGCTCCGAGAGCACGAGACCTCGCGTCTCGACGGCGCGCAGCAGGTCGGGCGCGTCGGCCGGATAGGGACGTCGCAGGCCGCTCCCCAGGACCGCGATGGTGTCTCCGTCCGCGTCGAGCGCGGCGCAGTGCGCGGCGCGGTCGACGCCGCGGGCGAAGCCGCTCACGACGACGCAGCCGGCCGCCGCCAGCTCCCCGCCGAAGCGCGCCGCCTGGCGCGCACCGTAGGGCGTGGGCGTGCGCGATCCGACGACGGCGATCCGCTCGCGCGCCGCCTCCAGGAGCTCGAGCCGTCCCACCGCCGTGAGCACGAGGGGCGGACCGTCGATCTCGAGGAGCTCCGGCGCTCCCCCGTCGAGACCGGGGAAGAGGAACACGATTCCTTCGCGGCGGGCGCGCACGACCTCCGCCTCGGCACGTTCCCTCGACTCCTCCGCGACGATTCGCGCCGCCAACTCCGCCGGAACGCCGAGCGCCTCGAGGAGGTCTCGGCCTCCCTCGGCGACGGCGCGCGCGCTCCCCGTCCGGGCGATCCACGCGCGGGCGCGCACGGGACCGAGCCCGGGCACGAGGTGCAGCAGGAGACGCGCGCGCCGCTCGGGATCCACACCGATCCGAAGCACCGGCCTCGCACGATGGGTCACGCGCGCCGCGACGCGCGACGGATGCGACGGGGGCGTGCGCGTCGCGACGGACGCGCCGTGTAGAGTGCATCCGCGGAGACCGGGCCCCCCCGTCAAGCCATGCACATCTCTCCTCGGCTCCTCGCCGCCGTCCCGCTCCTCTTCGCCGGACCCTGCTTCCAGCTCCGGATCGACACGAGCGTCGCCGTGAACGAGGACGGCTCGGCGCGACGGACCGTCGAGATCAGGTCGACCGACACGACGAAGATCTCCGTGCGGCGGCCCAACGAGCCGGGAGGATTCGGTGGGCTCGCGCTCGCGGTCCTCCTCGACGGGAGCTTCACGACGCTTCCCGTGGTGTCCTCCGGCGACAAGAAGCCTGGCGCCTGGAGCCGCACCCATCGATTCGAGCGGAACGAGATCGCCCGCGACGTGGTCCTCGCGCGCCGCGACACGGGCCCTCGGGCGTCCAACGCGGCCGTCGTCCACGTCGACGACTACGCTCTCTTCGATCGGCTGCGCTATCGCGAGTCGATCGCCGACGGCACCGACCGCGCCGGCATGTCCGAGGCCGCCCGGAAGATCGCGACCCTCGCGACGGAGATCCTCGTCACGGCGGCGAGGGATCTCCTCGGCGCCGCCTACGAGCTGGCCGACCTCGAGGAGTGGCTGCGCGGCGAAGGGCACGCGCTCCTCGTCCGCTTCGTCGTCGACCTGGTCGACGCGGGCGAGGACCACGACGCGATGCTGGAGGCATGCAGCGCGGCGCTCCGCTCGGCGTCCCTCGCGACCGACGACGCCCGGCTGCGCCGGCTCGTCGTTCCGGGAGTCGCCAAGGAGCCCGGCGACGATGCCGCGTTCGTCCGAGACTTCGAGACCGCCGTCCACCGTCGCTTGACGTCGCTCCTCCGGCGACCGCGGACGACGCGCGAGTCTCCCGGCGCCCCCGTCCAGGAGCAGGAGCTGTCGTTCCTCCGCGACCACGACCTCATCCAGAGCACGTTCCAGCGCGCCGTCCTTCGGATCACCGGCTCGAAGGACGGCCTCGGCGACGCACTCGAGGAGGCCGGGTCGCATCTCTTCGGTTGCTTCGGCAGCTCCTTCCTCGATCCGTCGCTCGGAGGCGATTCGGTGCGCTGGCGCACGGTCCTCCGCATGCCGGGTCAGATCCTGCGCACGACCGGGGTGCCGCTCCGCGACGGCTCGATCCTCTGGCTCCACCTCTCGAAGGACCTCGCGCACCGGACCCAGCTCCTCGAAGCCGACTCGATCGTCTTCGACGAGGGCGCCGTGGCGCTCCTCGGCGGGCGGCTCGACGGCGTAGGTCCCGAGGAGATCCTGGAGCTCCTCTCGATCCTCGGATCGGGCCGCGACCGGGTGCCCGATCCGCGTCTCGTGGGGCCACTCGCCGACGCCGTGCGCGGCGACCCGACGGCGCGCCAGAAGGTCCTGAAGGACGGCGACTACGAGACGGTGCGGCAGATCCTCCGGATCGGCGGCTGAGACTCCGCGCGCGCGCACCCTCCTCAGCCGCCGTGCAGCCGCAGCGGCGCTTCGGGCGTTTCGAGGGCCCGCGCCTCCACGACGAGCAGCTCCCCGAGCCGCCGGCGGACCTCGTCCGCCGGCGCGAAGCCCTCGGCGAGCTCGACGTACACCTCGCCGTGACGCGCCTCCACGTCCGCCAGCTCGGCGAACAGCTCCGCGAGCTCCCGGTCGGGAACGCGGTCCGCGAGGCGCCGGAAGCGCTCCGTCGAGCGCGCCTCGATGAGCGCCGCCACGAGGAGCTCGTCGACGATCTGGGGGAGGAGCACCTTCTCGACCGTCCGGGCCGCGCGCACGTGGCCGACGAGACGCCCGGCGTACTCCGACGGCGGAAGACGGCGGAACGCGATCCCGCGCGCGCGAAGGATCTCCTGGAGGCGCTCGAAGTGCACCAGCTCCTCGCGCGCGAGACGGCTCATGGCGATCACCAGCTCGCGCCGCTCCGGACAGCGGAAGACGAACCCGAGCGCCGTGGCCGCCGCCTTCTTCTCGCAGTGCGCATGGTCGAGCAGAAGCTCGTCGAGCTGGGCGCAGGCCCGCGCGAGCCATCGCTCGGACGTGGCGACGAGACGGATCACGTCGTTGCGCCCTCGCCCGAGCGCGGCGCCGCGATCCGTCCGCGGAACGCGCGGTCCAGCAGGTCGGGATCGAGACGGCGCGCCACGTGCGCACCTTCGCTCCCGGACGCCGCCCCGAGGTCGCGTACGAGTCCACGCTTCGTGAGCGCGATCGACCGTCGCTCCAGCTCGATCCCCGCGTCGCCGAGCGCGTCGAGCGCCGGAACGAGGTCCCAGGGCGGGAACGCGCGGCGGAGCCGACGGTGCGTCCGCCGGAGCCATCGCGCGCTCCCCGCGGCGAGGTAGGCGCCGAGGGGCGACAGCCGGCCGATCGACGCGAGGTCGCGGCTCCCCCAGCGAAAGGCGCGGAGGACGTCGAGCGGGAAGAGGCGGAGGGGCGCGCCCGCGTCGAAGACCGCGCGCGCCGCCGGCGCGTCGATCGCGAGGTTGAACTCGTGGGGCCAGAGCGGCGGGAGGAAGCCGCGGGAGGTGAGGTTCCCGCCCACGACCGACAGGGCGGCGAGCCGTCGCGCGAGGTCGGGCGCGCGCGCGAGGGCGGCGGCCACGTTGGTGAGCGGACCGAGCGCGAGGAGCCACGCCCCGCGCGGCAGCGCGGCGAGGGCCTCCGACGCCTCCGAGGCGGCGCCCCGCGACGCCGCGCCACGGACCACCGGCACGTCGCTCCGGCCCGCCGCGTCGAGGAGGCGGCGGGCGTTCTCCGTCGCGCGCCGCGCGTCCGTGTTGCCGAAGACGCTGCTCACGCCGAGGAGCCGCGCGCCGCGATCCGCCGCGATCGCCGCCAGCGCGAAGCCGTCGTCGACGTCGCCGCGCGGCGATCCCATGGCGAGATCGGTGTCCACCCAGATCGCACGCGTCTCGTCGCTCACGCCGAGCGCAGCACCGGCACGAGAGCCGGATCGAAGTCCGGCGGCGCGTCCGGCGTCGCGCGCAGGAGCGCCGCGAAGCATGCGTCCATGTCGCGGTCGAAGGCGGCGAGGTCGAGGCCCTGGGCGTGCGGCCGGAAGGGCTCGAGGATCCGCTTCTGCCCCTCGAAGAGTTTCCGCGCGCCGACATGGTTGCGGCGCCGGAAGTGGTGCAGGGCGATCGCCGCCTGGAGCAGGCCCTTCAGGAGGTGCGCGCGGTCGTCGCCCGTGTGCATCCAGAGGTGCTCCCACACCTCGTGGCACTCGAAGAAGCGCCCGTCGTTGAAGAGCCCGAGTCCCTCGCGGAACTCGGGCTCGAACTCGACTTCGGGATCGTCGGACAAGGGGCGCCTCTCCGCCGCCGAGCGACGGCGGGGTCGGAAGGCTACTGGATCACGAGCTGCATGCCTCGCGACGACACGAGGTGGAGCACCGACGTCGCGCAGCCCTCTCCCGGGAGCTCGACCCACACGGACTGCGCGGTGAAGGACTGCCCCTGGAGCAGCGGGTCGCTCGGGATCGCGACGGAGAGCAGCCCCGCGCCGGAGCCCTCGCTCACCAGGTCGAGGCCGAGGACCTCCGCCGACGCGAAGAGGTCGACGTGGAGGAGGAGCCCGAGGGAGAACGGGTCCGAGCCGAAGACGTCCGGCAGGCTCGTGACGAGGAGGAGCCCGAGCGTGTTCCGGGGCGCGTTCGTCGCGAGGAATCGGAAATCGGGCGCCCCCACGGCCGGCGCCTCCGAGGCGGCCATGCCGAGCGCGCCGCCGCATCCCGTCGTCCCCATGCCGAAGAGCGAGAGACCGACCGGCAGGCCGTCGGCGTTCGGATAGAGGTTCAGCGTCGCGAGATCGGGATTCCCGAGCACGAGGTCGACGTCGCCGTCGGCGCCGAGATCGGCGAGGGCGGGGAAGAACGGCTTCGCGCCGGTCGCGAGCGTGGCCGGCGCCACGAAACCGCCCGCCCCGTCGTTCCGCAGAAGCACCGCAGTGCTGGTGAAGGCGAACTGGGAGAAGACGAGGGACGACACGACGAGGTCCGTCTCGCCGTCGCGGTTCACGTCGCCCATCGCGAGCGCCACCGGATTCGGCGAGGCGGCGAAGAGCCCGGAGAAGCCGATGGACCCGGCGCCGTCGTTGCGGAAGAGCTCCACGCTCGAGGATCCCGAGCCTCCGGCGACCACGTCGAGCCAGCCGTCGCGGTCGAAATCGCTCACGGCGAGGAGGCCCGGAGAGACGATCGAGAGCGTGCCGCCGCTCGGCGCGAAACCGCCGAGACCGTTGCCCTGGAAGGTCACGACGCTCGGGCCCGTCGCGATGATCCCGACGGGGAGCCCGACGTCGCCGACGACGGCGTCGAGCGATCCGTCGCGGTTCAGGTCGGCGAGCTTCACGGAGACGGGGCCGACGCCGGCGGGGATCGCGCTGGGCGCGCCGAAGCCTCCGGCGCCGTTCCCGAGGAGCGTGTTCATCGTCGCGCTCACCGGATAGAGCGCGACCACGTCGACGGCGCCGTCGTGGTTCACGTCCGCCGCGTCGAGCGAGGTGGGGTGCTCGGTGAGAGGAGCGAGCGGGCCGGGCGCGAACCCGTAGGCGCCGTTCCCGAGGAGCACCGCCAGACCGAGGACGCTCGTGTTCACGCAGACCACGTCGAGGCGTCCGTCGAGGTCGGCGTCGCGCAGGACCGGGTGGCGCGGCAGGAAGCCCGCGGCGCTCGTGAGCTCCACCGGCGCGAAGGTCCCCGCGCCGTCACCGGGGTAGACGGAGATCGTCGGCGAGTTGCTGGCCGTGGTGACGGCGTCGATCGTCCCGTCGCCGTTCACGTCGCCGAGCAGGACCGTCTCCACGGCGTTCGAGACGGGGTACGCGATCGGGCCCGTGAAGACCTGGGCGCGGACCGGCAGGGACGCGGCTCCGAGAACGAGCGCCGCGGCGAGGACGGTGCGGGCGGAGGCGAGGTCGATGGACATGGGACTCCCGGGTGAGGGAAAGCGACGGAGGATGGGACGCGAAGCGGCGGCGGCGCTCGGCGCTCGGCGCGGAACGCGCGGCCCTACGCCCTCCCGGCCGGCGCCGTTGGCGCGGCCGCACCGGCGGGGCGTCAGGGAAGGACCGCGAACTGCAGCCCGCGCGACGCGAGGAGATGGAACGGCGACGATCCGCAGATCGCGCCCGTCGACTCGATCCAGATCGACTGAGCGAAGTAGACGTGGCCCGCCAGCGACGGCGTGACGGGGATCGGCGCCGGGGCGAACGCGACACCCGAGGCGTCGCTCGTCATGTCCAATCCGACGAGCTCCGTCGCCTGCGCCACGTCGATGGCGAGGGCGAGGCCGATGCCGAAGGGATCGGAGCCGATCGGATCCGCCACGTCGCCGAGCATGCAGAGTCCGAGAGAATGCCGAGGCGCATTCGTCGAGACGAATCCGAAGTCGACGGCGCCGAGCACCGCGGGTCCGGAGACCGCGATGCCGAGGCGGCCCGAGCAGCCCGGCGTGCCCGGCCCGAAGGAGAGCGTGCTCGGCATCTGCGGCGTGAGGTTCGAGAATCGGAGAACGCTGCTCGTGGCCTGGCTGGCGGCGACGAGGTCGGCGTCACCGTCCGCGTCGAGATCCGTCGCCACGGGCACCGGCGCCGACGTCGCCACGTGCAGCGTGCTCGCGGGAGCGAAGCCGCCGCTGCCGTTCCCGGGAACGAACCGGAGCTTCCCGGAGGTGCCGATCTGCGGGAGCGTGAAGGTCGACACCAGGAGGTCGCCTTGGCCGTCGCCAGTCGCGTCGACGATCTCGACGTGCACCGGATGGGCGCCCGTCTCGGCGAGCGCCGCGGGGAGGAACCCACCGGCACCGTCGGAGAGATGGACCGAGACGCCCGTCGTGCCGGGGCCGGCCGCCGCGAAGTCCAGCCAGCCGTCGCGGCTCAGGTCGCTCACGGCGACCGACACCGGAGATCCGAACACGCTCTCCGTGCGCGCGACGCGGAACGAACCGGTTCCATCGCCGCGGAGCACCTCGACCGCCGGCAGGCCGCTCGCGATGGCGCCGACGGTCGTCACGAAGGCGTCCACGTGTCCGTCGCGATCGAAGTCCGCGAGCTGCACGACCTGGGGATCGAGTCCGACCGCGATCGAGACCGGCGGAAGGAATCCTCCCGCCGCGGATCCCCGGAGCACCGCGAGGGTCGCGGCGAGCGGCAGCGGAACGACCACGTCCGGGAGCCCGTTCTCGTCGACGTCCGCCACGTCGCATGCGCCGGGGACCGCCGGGAACGGCACTCCGCTGGCCGGGAGCACGAAGGATCCGGTGCCCGTGCCCGCGAGGACGACGAGGGACGCGCTGGTGACGTCGGCGGCGAGGAGATCGAGGTTGCCGTCGAGGTTCACGTCGCGCAGAAGAGGCCGCGTCGCGTCGAAGCCGAGGAACTGCACCGCCTCGGTCGCGAAGCCGCCGGCGCCGTCTCCCAGCAGGATCCCGATGAACGGCGAGAGGCTGGAGACCGCCACCACGTCGGGGCGGCCGTCGCCGTTCAGATCACCGGTCGCGACGAACTCGGCTCCGCCTGTCACGGGGAACACCTGCGCGGCACCGAAGGTCTGCGCCGCGGCTTCGCTGGAGAGCGCCAGCGCGAGCAGCGCCGCGGGAGCGAGGGTGCAGAGGCAGGAGCGGTGTCGGGCCATCGAGGGGGGAGCAGCGACGCCAGTGCCGGCAGAGGTGGGGCGCGTGTCGCGCCTCGGACAGCCCGGGCCATCGGGGCGGCTCGGAGCTGCTTCGCCAGCGATCGAAGGAGCAGGGCGTCCTGCGGGGCCGCCACTCGGCAAGTTGCCCGGCGAGTGTACCCGAATCCGCACCCCCATGCCGTCGCCTCGATGCGGTCGACCCCACGCGGCGGCGTTGACCCGTCCAGGGACGGCCGCTACCGTTCTCGCCGCTCGAGCGCGGGCGTAGCTCAGTGGTAGAGCGCGACCTTGCCAAGGTCGATGTCGAGGGTTCAAGTCCCTTCGCCCGCTCCATCGACGACGCGCTCGCCGGCGCCGATCTCCTCGGCCTGAGTCTCTTCGGCCTGCGTCCATTCGGCCCGCGTCCCCTCGGCCCTGCTCTCCTCGGCCCTCCCCCCGGCCCTTCTGCAGGCCGTCCTCCCGGCGCTCGTCGGGAGCCTCCTCCAGGCCCCCGCCGGAACCGCGCCGCTCACGGCCGAGGAGGAGCGCGCGACCTTTGCCGTCGCCCCGGGCTTCGAAGTGGAGCTCGTCGCCGCGGACCCCGAGATCCGCAAGATCGTCGACATCGCCTTCGACGACGCGGGGCGGCTCTGGGCGGTGACGGCCGGCGAGTACCCGATCGACGGGAACGAGAGCGCCTCCGCCGCCGCTCTCTACAGCACCGGCGGGAAGGACCAGGTCCTCGTCTTCGACGACCTGTCGTCGCCGGGCCGCCGCACGCCGCGCGTCTTCGCCGACGGCCTCGCGCTCCCGATGGCGATCCTGCCCTGGCGCGATGGCGCGCTCGTCGGACACGGGCCCGAGATCCTCTTCCTGCGCGACACCGACGGAGACGGCCGCGCCGACCGCCGCGAGGTGGTCCTCTCCGGATTCGGGATCCAGGACTCGCACCTCCTCCCCCATCGCTTCGTGCGCGGGCCGTCGGGCTGGATCCACATGGCCCAGGGCGCCTTCAACGAGTCGCGCGTGCGGACGCGCGACGGGGGCATCGTCGACTTCCGCCAATGCAAGGTCGCGCGCTTCACGGCCGACGGCGCGCGCTTCGAGATCGAGGCGACGGGACTCAACAACGTGTGGGGGCTCGTCCTCGACCGGCGCGGACGCCTCCTCGGCCAGGAGGCGAACGACCTCGGCTATCCCGTCGTGCGGCTCTTCCACGGCACGAGCCTCCCGGGCATCGGCGACCACCGCGCGCGGCCCCACGCGCCCTGGCAGCCGGCGACGGCGGCGTTCCGCCTCGGAGGCACGGGGCTCTCGGGCCTCGCGATCGCCGAGGATCGCGAGAGCGTCCCCGCGTCCTGGAGCGGGCGCGCCCTCGTGGCGAATCCCATCGAGAACGCCGTGCAGAGCGTCGCCGTCTCGTGGGACGGAGCGCAGCTCCGTCTCGCCCGCGGAGACGACCTGCTGCGATCGAGCGATCCTCGATTCCGTCCCGTCGCGGTGCACTGTGGGCCCGACGGCGCTCTCTGGGTCGTCGACTGGTACAACCCGATCATCTCGCACAACGAGGTGCCGCGCAGTCATCCCGAGCGCGACCGGACGCGATCCCGCCTGTGGCGCGTGCGGCGAGCCGACGCGGCGCGGCGCGCGATCCCGGATCTGACCCGCGTCCCCGACACGAAGCTCGTGGAGCGGCTCGACGCGCCGTCGGCCTGGGAGGCGCGCGCCGCGTGGCACCAGATCGCCGACCGCCCGGCGCGCGCGCTCGTGCCCGACCTGGAGCGGCTCGTCGCCGACCGCGGCCGCCGGACGGAAGCGCGCATCCTCGCCCTCTGGTGCCTCGAGGATCTCGGCGCCGTCCGCTCCGAGCTCCTCCGCGCGCTCGCCGAGGACTCCGATGGCGACCTGCGGCGCGAGAGCCTCCGCGCCGCCTCCGAGGGCTCGCTCCCGGAGTCCGTGCGTCTCGACCTCGCGCGCGCGGCAGGCGGAGACGCCGACGCCTCCGTGCGCTTCGCGGCCATCCGCGCCGTCGCCACCTCGCCCGGTCTCGGCGCGGAATCGGTGGCGTGGCTCCTCGGGCAGGCGTCGCGCGCGCTCGCGGCCGACCGCGACGAGGGTGCGGACCTGCTCGCGGCGCAGACCCGCTTCGAGCGCGACTTCGAAGTCCACCTCGTGCGCTGCGCGCTGGAGGACCACCGCGGGGCGCTCGCGGAGATGCTCGCGCGCATTCCGACGGTCGGCTCCGGGGCGCCGTCCCCCGCCGCGCGCCGTCTCGGCTTCCTCGCCCTCGGCGGCGCCGAGGGGGCGCGCCTCCTCGCGCGCGAGCGCGCCGGCGAAGCACCGCCGAGGCTCGACGCCGAGGAGTGGGCGCTCTTCGCAGCCCACGCGGGCGACGCGGACGTGGCGCTGGAGATCCGGCGGCGCCTCGCCGACGCCGGCTCCGCGCGCCCGTCCCTGGAGCGTCTCGTCGGGCTGCGCGACCGCGCGGACCGCGACGCTCTCGCCCCGCTCCTCCTCGAGGCGACCCGGGGTCTCCTCGATCCCGCGGCGCCGCCCTCGGATCTCCTCCTCGCCCTGCGGATCGCCTCGGCCTTCGCGCTCCGCGATCTCGCGCCCGCCATCGAGCGTCGAGCCCGCGAGGGCCTGCCGTCCACCGAGGCGCGTCTCGCCGTCGTGCGCGCGCTGCGGGAAGCGGGCTCGCGCCCCGCCGGCCTCCTGCGCGCGCTCGCGCGCCTCGCCGTTCCCGGCGAGCCGCTCGCCGCCGAGGCGGCGGCGGCGCTGGCGGAGTCGCCCGACGCGGACGCCCCCGGATCCCTCCTGGAGCTGTGGCCGCAGCTCGATGGGGCCGCCCGGCGGAGCGCCGTGCGCGCCCTCGCCCGGTCGAAGGCGGGGGCACTCGTCCTCGCGGAGGCGCTCGTCGACGGCGCGATCGACGCCGCCGAAGTCGACGCCCGTGCCTTCGCGGCGGCGGTCCGCGCCGCCGGCGACGGTGCGCTCCGCGACGCCCTGCGCGAGACCGCGGCGGGCCGCGCGCGTCCCGTCCTCGTGCTGGCGGGCGGCGGCGACGACTGGGTCGACCTCCCCGTCACGCTGCGGGGGCCCTTCACCGTCGAGGCGTGGGTGCGGCTCGAGCCAGGGATCTCGAACGCCGACGGGATCCTCGGACGTCCGGGCGGCGCCGACCTCAATTTCGCCGACGGGCGCTTCCGCCTCTACGCGGGGCCCGGCGCCGGCGACCTCGTGATCGCGCCGACGGCCGTCGAGGCGGGCCGCTGGACGCACGTGGCCGTCGTGCGCGACGCCGAGGGACACGTCGCGATCCACCGCGACGGAGAGCGCGTGGCCGAGGCGCCGAGCGATCCCGCGATGGTCTTCGACGACCTGCGCGTCGGACGGACGACGCCCGCGAGCGGCACCGAAGGCACGATCGCCGAGCTCCGCGTCTGGAGCGTGGCGCGGACGGAGCAGGAGATCGGCGGAGACCGCCAGCGGAGCTACGCCGGGCGCGCGCGGCCCGCATCGTTGGTGCTCCTCGTCCCCGACCCGGAGCACGGGACACCGCTCCATGGCGCCGCCCGCGTGGAGGCCGCGCTCGACGGGCCGCCCCTCGCGTCGGAGGACGACCTGCGCGCGGCGAGCGAGAAGCTCGACCGCTACCGCGCCCTCGCCGCGCGCGGCGGAGACGGCGCGACCGGCCGCCGTCTCTTCGCGCAGCACTGCTCGTCCTGCCACTCCGTCGGGGGCGAGGGCGGGAGCATCGGTCCGGTCCTCGACGGCGCGGGCGGCCGGGGCGTCGAGAGCCTGCTCCGCGCTCTCGTCACACCGAGCGCGTCCCTCGAGCCGGGCTACCGGACGTTCCTCCTGGAGACGATCGACGGAGAGCGCATCGACGGCTTCCTCGCGAGCCGCGACGAGGAGCGCCTCGTCGTGCGGCGCGCCGGACGCGAGGACGCCATCGTTCCGCGCGCGCGCATCCGATCGTCGCGGTTCGAGGAGATCTCCGTCATGCCGGAGGGTCTCCTGGAAGCGCTCGGCGACGAGGACGCAGCGAGTCTCCTCGGCTACCTCCTCACGCTGCGCTGAGCGGCGGTCTCGCTCCCTCGCGCCGAGCGCGGCGGCGCGGCGGCGCGGCTACTCCGACGTCTTCGGCGTGAGGAGGTCCTTGTGGGCCTCCTTGTAGGCCGTCCATCCGGCCTCGTCGCCGCCCTGCTTCAACTCGAAGTACTTCGCGTTGAGCTCCGTGTAGGCCGCCCATTTCTCCGGCAGGTCTTCCTCGGTGAAGATCGCCTGGACGGGGCACTCGGGGACGCAGGCGCCGCAGTCGATGCACTCCTCCGGCGAGATGTAGAGCGTCACCTCTTCGTCGAAGTCGGCGTCGTCCCGGGTCGGGTGGATGCAGTCGACCGGGCACACCTTCACGCACGCGGTGTCCTTCGTGCCGACGCAGGGCTCGGCGATGATGTAGGTCATCTCGGATTCGGAGAGGTGAGGAGAGAGTTCGGGGAGGAGCCTGATTCCTGGGCCGCGCGCCCCGCCGTCGATGGCGGAACGGGCGTCAGCGCCAGTATGCGGAACGGGACCGATTCTTCAGCGTCCCGGATCGGCCGTCGAGACCCGACTGGTCGAAGCGCACCACGATCCGGGGTGGTGCCTTCTCCACCCAGTAGCGGTCGGTGCGCCCCCCCTCGTGTCGGACCTCGAACCGGATCGTGTCGAGGGCGCCTGCCTCCGTCTCGACGATCTCCTCGCCGACGGCCGCGATCGTCGCCGCGGTCCACGCGGGCGAGCCATGGCGCGTCACCTTGTTGTCGATCCGGCTCGGGAAGAGCCGCACGCGCGCCTCGCTCCCGGGGGCGAGCTTCGCGGCGCGCAGCGCGACCAGGAGACCGTCCTCGAGGATCCCGTCCGCGGGATTCGGGAATCGGCTCTCGCCGTCTCCCTCGCCGTCCCAATAGCTGTGGAAGGCGAGCCGGGTCTCGCCGTCGACCGCGAGCAACTCCTGGAACGTGTTGCCGCACCACTCCTGGGAGCTGCTGGTCTCCTTCACGAAGCGCCGCGGATCGGCGCGCTCGACGAAGACGCTCGTGAGGAAGTGGTAGGGGTAGCTCTCGGTCTCGATCCTCTGGAAGAGGTTCAGTTTGAGGACCGGACGGACATCCAGGGCCGCGCGGTCGTCGGACTTCACGAGGAGCCGCGGGTCGAGATCCTCCTTCACGGTGATCGCCACCAGCTCGTGGCGCCGCGGCTTCCCGTAGATCGTGCGAACGGCGTCGTACCGGGCCACCTCGGCGAGGCCGTCGTCCCAGAGCGCGTCCGCGGCCCAGGCCGCGTCGATCGGGAGTCCGGCGGCCTCGGAGGGCGCCGCGGGTCCGGTCCGCGGAACGAGGCGCGGAACGAGGACGGCGGCTCCTGCACCGGCGAGCAGCAGGATCGAGAGGGCGAGCTTCATGGAGCGACGACGGACTGGATCGAAGTCGGCTCCGTGAATGCTACCGAGTCGGAGCTTCGCGCACGCCGCGGGGAGGCCGTAGCCTCGCGCCATGCGCCGATCCTCCCCCTCGCCCATCGGGCTCGCATCCCTCGCCGCCGCTCTCCTCCTCGCCGCCTGCGGCGCCGCCCCCGCGCCCCGGGACGGTGGGGCGCCGCCGGGTCTGCTGATGGTGCTGAACAAGACCGCCGCCCGCGCGACCGTCGTCGAGCCCGACACGGGCGCCGTCGTCGCGCGCATCGACGTCGGCGCCGGTCCCCACGAGGCCGCCTGCTCGCCCGACGGACGGCACGTCGTGGTCGCCGACTACGGCGAGCGAACGCCGGGCCACACGCTCACGGTGATCGACGCGGCCTCGCTCCGCGTCGTGCGCACGATCGACCTCGCTCCCTACCATCGGCCCCACGGCCTCGCCTTCCTCGACGACGGGCGCCTCCTCGTCACGGCGGAAACGGAGAAGAAGCTGCTCGTGGTCCAGCCCCTCTCGGGCGTCGTGGAGCGGGCGATCGACACGGGCCAGCAGGTCTCCCACATGGTCGTCGTGCCCCCGGGCTCGCGCAGGGCGTGGGTCGCCAACATCGGATCGGGCTCGGCGAGCGTGCTCGACGTCGACGCCGGCACCCTGGAGGGCGTCGTCGCGACGGGAGCGGGCGCCGAGGGGATCGCCGCGCACCCCACGCGGTCCGAGGTCTGGGTCACCAACCGGGCCGCCGACACCGTGAGCGTCGTCGACGCAGCGACGCGCGAGGTCCTCGCGCAGATTCCCTGCACCGGCTTCCCGATCCGCGTCGCCTTCACCCTCGACGGCGCGAAGGCCCTCGTCTCCTGCGCGACGGCGCACGAGCTCGCGGTGTTCGACGTCGAGTCGCGGAGCCTCGAGCGCCGCCACTCGATGCTGGGACCGCAAGGCCCGGGCTCGCCGAGCCTGAACGACCAGCCGGCCCCCGTGGGCGTGCTGGTGTCCCCCGTTGGCGACGTGGCCTTCGTCGCGAACACCGGCTCGGCGCGGATCGCGGTGATCGACCTGCGCGCCGGGCGCGTCGTTCGGTGGATCGACGCGGGCCCCCACCCCGACGGAATGGCCTGGATCCCGACGGCGCCGTGAGCGCGGCCGGCGACGCCGCACGCGTCCCGGAGGAATCCCGCTCTTGCCCTGCCGCCGTCCACGGGAGTATGGGGCGTCCGTGGATGCTCGCGTCGCCGCCGCCCTCGCCGGCTCCTACCTGCTCGGCTCGATCCCCTTCGCGTACCTCGCCGTGAGGTGGCGCGCTGGAATCGACATCCGAACGGCCGGGAGCAAGAACGTCGGAGCCACGAACGCCGGCCGGATCCTGGGCCGGCCCTGGGCCGTCGCGATCTACGTGGCCGACGCGGGCAAGGGTGCGGGCGCCGTCGTGATGGCGCGCGAGGCGGCCGGCGCGGGGTCCCTCGTGCAAGTGGGCTGCGCGCTCCTCGCCATCGTCGGTCACCTCTTCCCGGTCTGGCTCCGCTTCCGCGGCGGGAAGGGCGTCGCGACGACGACCGGCGTGTTCGCCGCGCTCGCTCCCTTCGCGTTCCTGATCGGCGGCGCCACGTGGTGCCTCGTGGCCGCGACGAGCCGCTACGTGTCGCTCGCCTCCGTCGCGCTCGCCCTCGCCCTCCCCGTGGCGGTCGTCGCCCTGGATCCCGAGGGTGCCTTCGGAGCCGGCCTCCCCGTGACGGGTCTCGCCGCCGCCGCGGCCGTCTTCGTGGTGCTGCGCCACGTCCCGAACCTGCAACGCGTGCGCGCGGGGACCGAGCCGAAGATCTTCGCGAAGCCGCGCGGTGGCGACGCATGAGCCGCTACGCGGTGCTCGGGACCGGCGGCTTCGGGACGGCGATGGCGATCGCCGTCGCCGACGCGGGGCAGACGGTCCGTCTCTGGGGACGCGATCCGGCCCACGTGGCGACGATCGCCGCCACCCGCGAGAACGCGCGTTCGCTCCCGGGCACGAAGCTCCCTCCCGAGATCGAGCTCGAGTCCGATCCCGGAAGGGCCGTCCACGGGGTCGACGTGGTCCTCGCGGTGATCCCGATGCAGTTCCTGCGGGCGACGCTCGGAGCCTTCGTCGGCCGCATCCCCGCTGCCGTCCCCGTCGTCTCCGGGAGCAAGGGATTCGAGATCGGCACGATGCTCCGGCCGACACAGGTCTGCACGGCGGTGCTGGGCGCACGGCCCGTCGCCACGCTCTCGGGCCCGAGCCACGCGGAGGAGATCGCGCTCGGGCTCCCCGTGAGCCTCGCGATCGCGGCACAGGACGTCGGCCTCGCGCGGCGGCTGCGCGACGAGCTCGCGACGCCGCGCATGCGCCTCTACGTGACGCCGGACGTGACGGGCGTCGAGGTGGCGGCGGCCCTGAAGAACGTCGTCGCCATCGCCGCGGGCGTCTGCGACGGGCTCGAGCTCGGCGACAACGCGAAGGCGGCGCTCGTCACCCGCGGCCTCGCGGAGATCGCCCGCTTCGGCGTCGACTGCGGCGCGTTGCCCGAGACCTTCATGGGGCTCGGAGGCCTCGGCGACCTCCTCACCACGTGCTACTCGCGCCACGGCCGCAACCGCCGCGTCGGCGAGCTGCTCGCGCGCGGGAAGACGCTCGACGAGATCCTGGCCTCGACGACCCAGGTCGCCGAAGGGATCGGAACGACGCGCGCCCTCGCGCAGAGCGGCGACGCGGACTTCTCCAGGATGCCCCTCGCCGCCGAAGTCCACGCGATCCTCTTCGATCGCAAGGATCCGAGGCGTAGCGTGGTCGACCTGATGACCCGACCCCCGCGTGATGCCTGAAACGAGCGAGCTTCGACCAGGGTTCGGTTCCGCCGAGGAGCACGGAGCCGCCACGGGAGCGCAGCGGCGATGAAGGAAGCCCTGGTCTGGGTCGGCGCGCGGTCGTTGGTGCTCCTGCAGGGCGACCTCCTGCTGGAGCGGTCGCAGGCCATCGTGAACTCGGCCGATCGCACGCTCCTCGGGATCGGCGGTCTCGACCGGCTCGTGAAATCGGCCGGCGGTCTCCACCTCCTGGACGAGTGCCGCAAGATCGGCAAGTGCGAGCCCGGCGACGCGGTGCTCACGCTCGGCTACAGCCTGCGGGCGAAGGTCGTCGCGCACGCCGTCGTTCCCGACTGGGAGGGCGGCACGAAGGGAGAGATCGACCTCCTCGCGAACGCCCACCGGCGCGCCATGGAGGTGGCGGCGCGCGCGCGCGTCGCGTCGATCTCCTTCCCGGCGCTCGGGACCGGCACCCGCAACTACCCGCCCGAGGTCGCCGCTCCCGTCGCCCTCGGAACGATCATCGACGAGCTCGCGAAGAAGACCTCGATCCGCGACGCCCGCATCGTGCTCGCCTCGAAGGCCCACTTCGAAGCCTATTGCGCGGCCCTCGGGCCCGTCACGACCGAGCGAACGCTGCGCGTGATCGAACGATGACGGAGCCGGGCGCACCGCGAACCGTCGTCGTGGGTGCGCGCCGGCTCGAGTGCCTCCGCGGCGATCTCGTTCGCGAGCGCGTGGACGCCATCGTGAACGCGGCCAACGGAGCGCTCCTCGGCGGAGGCGGCGTCGACGGCGCGATCCACGCGGCGGCGGGACCGGGCCTCCTGGAGGAGTGCAGGTCGCTCGGCGGTTGCGCGACGGGCGACGCCAAGGTCACCGGCGGCCACGGGCTCTCGGCGCCCTGGGTCATCCACGCCGTCGGGCCCGTCTGGAGCGGCGGAGGCAACGGCGAGCCGGAGCTCCTCGCCCGCGCCTACCGGCGGTCGCTCGAGGCGGCGCGGGAGCGCGGGCTCGCCTCGATCGCCTTCCCCGCGATCTCGACGGGCGCCTTCCGGTATCCGCGGCGCGACGCCGCGCGCGTCGCCTTCGGGGAGATCGTCGCGCACCTCCTCGGCCCGACGTCGCTGTCGATCGTGCGCGTGGTCCTCTTCACGGAGGAGGCTCTCCTCGACCACGTCTCCGTGCTGCGCGACACCGGCCTCCTCGCCGAGTAGCGAAGCCGGTCTCGAACCCTCAGTCGATCGCGGCCTCGGCGTCCAGGCTCCGCCAGAGGTACCAGCAGGCGACGCTCCTCCAGGGACGCCAGGGCTCCGCAATGCGCCGGAGCTTCTCGGGATCCGGGAGGGACCGCAGCCGCCAGCCCTTTCGGACCGCCTTCTGGATCCCCAGGTCTCCCACGGGGAGCACGTCGGGACGTCCGAGCCGGAACATGAGGTACATCTCGGCCGACCAGCGGCCGATCCCGCGCACGGCCGTCAGCGCTTCGATCACCTCTTCGTCGGGGCGGCGCGCGAGCCGCCGGAGATCGAGCGCGCCGGCCGCGAGCCGCGCTTGGAGATCCCGCAGATAGGAGAGCTTCTGGCCCGAGATCCCGACGTCGCGGATCTCCTGGTCGCCGAGCGCCGCCAGGGCCGCGGGCGAGATCGCGCCGCCGCAGCGCTCCCGCAATCTCCCGAGGATCGTCGCGGCGGCCTTCCCGGAGAGCTGCTGGTAGACGATCGCCCGCGCGACCGATTCGCACGGAGAGCAGGTGTGGCGCCTCGGACGGTAGGGCCCCACGCGGTCGACGAGGACCCCGAGGCGCCGGTCGCAGCGACGGAGGTGGTCGAGGGCGGCGTGCTCCATGGAAGCCTGTGGCGGGAGTGCTCCACGGAGGGAGCGCGAGCATCGCTCCAGGAACACCGTGCCGATCGGCGCGCGGCGGGCGCCGCCGAGGGAGCAGGAGGTTACAGGCGGGAGGCGTCGCGCGTCCCCCTTCGGCGGAATGCCGAGCCGCGCGCAAAAGCGACGATCCTGTGGCACTCTTTCCAGCCGCGGCGCGCCTGCCCCCCTCCTCGCGCGTCGCCGCGGCTCACCCCCGAACCCACCGCATGTACGTCATCGTCCTCGGCGCGGGCCTGGCCGGCCTCTCGTGCGCCTACGAGCTCGCGAAGGCGGGGCATCGGGTGACCATCCTGGAGAAGGAGAGCTACGAGGGCGGGATGGCCCACTCCTATCGCGTGGGCGAGTTCGTGGTGGATCACGGCCCTCACCGCTTCCACTCGCGCGACAAGGAACTCCTCGCGCACGTGCACGAGGTGATGGACAACGACTTGGTCGTGCGCGACCGGCTCTCGCGGATCTACCTGCGCGGACGCTTCTTCCACTATCCGCTGCAGGCCGGGAACGTGCTGAGCAACCTCCCGCCGCACATCCTGGTGAAGTCGTTCCTCGACTACTTCTGGATCCGGATCGTGAACCGCTTCCGTCCGATCCCCGATTCGAACTTCGAGAACTGGGTGACGAAGCGGTTCGGACGCACGCTCTACCGGCTCTTCTTCGGGACCTACACCGAGAAGGCCTGGCACATGCCCTGCTCGGAGATCAGCGCGGACTGGGCGAGCCAGCGCATCTCGCAGCTGAACCTCCTCGACACGGTGAGGAAGACGCTCCGCCCGCCGAAGGGCGGCGAGGTGCGCTCCCTCGTCTCGAAGTTCTGGTATCCGCGCGAGGGCGGCATCGGCTCCCTCGGCCGTCACTACGGCGAGAAGCTCCGGGCCATGGGCGCTGAGATCCACCTCGACACGCCCGTCGAGAAGATCCTCCGCGAGGGCGAGCGCGCGACGGGCGTCGTGTACACGCGCAACGGCGAGCGCGTCGTCGAGCGTCCCGACGCGGTCGTGTCGACGATCCCGCTGCCGCGGCTCATCGAGGCGATGGACCCGCCGGCGCCCGAGGAGGTGACCGCCTCCATCGCGAAGCTCCGCTATCTCTCGATCGTCTTCGTCTACCTCGAGGTGAACCGCTCGATGGTGACGCCCGACCATTGGGTCTACCTCCCCGAGAAGCACTTGAAGGTGCACCGCATCTCGGAGTTCAAGAACTTCAGCGAGGAGACGGGGCCGAAGGAGCGCACGATGGTCTGCGCCGAGATGACCTGCGTGCCCGGAGACGCGACCTGGAACCTCTCGCTGGAGGAGGCGACGGCCCTCGCCGTGCGCGACCTCGAGAGCATCGGGCTCCTCGCGCCCGGCGAGGCGAAGGGCGCCTTCCTCACGCGCGTGCGCTACGCCTATCCCGTCTACGACCTGACCTACAAGGAGAACCTGGAGCGCCTGAAGCGCTTCGCGCGGAACTTCGAGAACCTGGACACGACGGGCCGCCAGGGTCTCTACCGCTACAACAACATGGACCACTCGATCGCCATGGGGCGGAAGCTCGCGCGCGGCCTCATCCGCGGCGTCGACGCCGGCGCCCACGCCGTGGCCACCGAGGAGGAGTACTTCGGCTGATGGAGATCCCGGCGGTCGCCGCGCCGGACCCGTCGGTTCTCTCGGAGGTCGGCTGCGGGCTCTGCGGGTCGGCCCGACACCGGCTGCGATTCGCCGACGCGCCCTACCGCGTCGTCCAGTGCGAGGACTGCGGTCTCGTCTACGTGACGCCGCGGCGCGACGCCGAGGGGCTGCGCGCGCTCTACCTCGTCGACTACTGGCGCTCCGCTTCCGCGAAGGACTTCGGCTACACCGACTACCTCCGGGACGAGCCGCTCTACCTGCGGACCTACCGCCGCCGGTTCCCCGTCGTGCGCCGCCGTTTCGAACGGCCGGGCCGCGTCCTCGACGTGGGCTGCGCCGCCGGGTTCTTCCTCGCCGTCGCGAAGGAACACGGCTGGAAGTGCACCGGCGTCGAGCCCTCGCCCGTGATGGCGCGCTTCGCGCGGGAGCGGTACGGGCTCGAGGTGCATGAGGGGTCGCTGCTCGAACAGCGGCTCCCGGCGGGCGCCTTCGATCTCGTCACCTTCTGGGACGTGGTGGAGCACCTTCCCGAGCCGCTCCCCGTGCTGCGCGAGGCGCGACGGCTGCTCGCGCCCGGCGGCACGCTCCTCGTCGAGACCCAGAACGTCGCCTCGCTCTTCGCGCGCCTCCTCGGCCGCCGGTGGCAGCACTACAAGCACGCCGAGCACATCTACCACTTCGATCCGCGCACGATCCGCCGCCTCCTCGGCGACGCGGGCTTCGACGTCGAGGAGTGCCGCGCCGCGCGGGCCGGGAAGTACGTGTCGCTCGAGTTCGTCGTCGAGCGCGCGGCGCGGCTCCATCCGGCGCTGAGCCGTCTGCTCGCGCCGCTGCGGGCGATCGGACGGCGCGCCGTCTACGTGAATCTCCGCGACGAGATGATCGTCGTGGCTGCGCCGCGCGCCGAGCCGGTTCCGGGCGACGCGCAGGGCGGGTCCGGGCGGTAGCCTCGCGTCCCGCCGTGGGACGGATCCTCACGCTCAACTGCCACGAGGCCTGGGTGCATCAGCTCGGCCTCCTCGGAGAGCCCTTCGACGTCGTCGACGGCCTCCCGGGCCGCCCCGTCGCCCGCTGGGACGAGCGCGTGCGGCCCGTCCCCCGCGGCGCGAGGCTCCTCTCCCTCGAGGAGGCCCGCGACAGCCCCGAGCCCTGGACCTGCGTCATCGTCCACAGCCCGCAGGATCTCGTCGACGTGCGGACGATCCGCGCGCCGAAGGTGCTCGTGCTGCATGTCCATCTCGCGCACCGCGCGCGGCAGGACCATCTCCATGCGCCGCCGGCCGGCTACCTCGAGAGCGTCCACGCCTTCGTCCGCGGAGCGCGCGCCCACGTCGTCGCCGTCTCGCGGCGGAAGGCCGAGAGCTGGGGCTTCCCCGATGCGCCCCTCGTGCCCTTCGCGATCGATCCAGCGAGCCGTCGGCCCTGGACCGGCGAGGTCGCGTGCGGGCTGCGCGTCGCGAGCCAGATCACGGCGAAGCGCGCGACGCTGCTCTGGGACTTCCACGAGCGGGCCTTCGGCGGCCTGCCGGTGCGGATCGTCGGCCTCAATCCCGACATGCCGGGCATCGAGCCGAGCCGTTCCTTCGACGACCTCCGCGATCTCCTCGCGCGCCACCGGTTCTGGGTGCACACGGCCGATCCGGCTCTCGAGGACGGGCACAACATGGCGACGGCCGAGGCCATGGCGGCGGGGCTCCCCGTCCTCGGCAACCGGCATCCCACCTCGCCCATCGAGCACGGCGTGAGCGGCTGGCTCTCGGACGACCCCGAGGAGCTCGCCGCCCACGCGCGTGCGCTCCTGGCGGATCGGGAGCTCGCACGCGGTCTCGGCGAGGCCGCGCGGCGTCGGGCCGCGGAGCTCTTCGCGCCCTTCCGCTTCGTGGCGGCGATCCGCGGAGCCGTCGCCGACGCCGCGCAAGCATTCGGGCTTCCGCCGCCTCCGATCGGAATCTGAATGACCGATCGCGCGATGACCCCCGGTCAGCGGCCGGTGGAGGCGCGTCGCCGGTCCGCACGACTCGTCGCTCGCTTCGCCGCACCCTTGCGCTTGCGCGACCCGCCGAGCCGCCGCTCGAGCTCGCGATCCTGCTTCATCATCCCCTCGAAGTCGACGTCGCTGCTCGGCCCGTAGATGGAGGGCACCGTGGCGCCCATGGTGCGGAGGTAGACCGAGAGCTGGCCGCGGTGGTGGATCAGGTGGGTCACGTGCCACTCGGCGAGCTCGATGCCCGTCGGCCGGTAGACACCGAAGAAGTCGATCGTCTTCGTGAGCTTCTTCGCCGAGAGCCGACGGAAGCGCTTCACGTTCGTCTCGGCGAGCGAATCGAAGAGCTTCATCAGCGCGCGCCGCGACTTCGGCGGTGCCGGCTCAACGCCCTCGCCCATGGCGGGCGTTTTCCCCTTCTCGATCACTCCGAAGAAGAAGTCGCCGGCGAGCATCAGGTGCTGCGCGAGCTGGGCGAACCCCATGCTGCGGCGGTGGGGCTTGTAGGAGAGCTTCTTCTCCGGACAGGACTCGACGACGAATCGGGTGATCGCCTGCTCGCGAGCGATGTGGTCGGCGAGGACGCGCTGGCGAGCACGGACGTAGGAGGTGGAGACGGCGCTCATGGGATGCCTCGACGGTTGGAGACGAGTCCTTTTCTACCAGGGGCTCCGCGCGGGCGCGCGCGGTCCCTTCCTCCGAGCCGCACCGCAGCGCATGGTGGCGCCATGCCCGATCGCGAGACCACGCTCGAGACCGCCGCCTTCCTCGACTCTCCCCAGGCGAAGGCGCTCGACCTCCCCAGCTCCGACACGCGGACGATCGTCTCGCGCTTCCTCGATTGCGCCTACGACGGCGTCGGCAAGGCGCCGCGCCACCTCGACGCCGACGACCTCCATGGAATCCTCGGCCATCTGATGCCGGGTCGGTTCGGCCGGCGCGATCCGCTCGCGGCGCAGGTGCTCCCGGTGCTGCGCTCCTACCTCGCCTTCCTGGAGGAGCGCGCGATCGTGCCCCAGGCCTACGAGCTGCGGAACTCCCTCGAGGAGAACGCCGCCCTCTTCCGCGAGGTCGTGGAGACGGGGAAGGCCCACGTGCATGGCCACGGCGGACGGTCCGAGGGCTCGGCCCCGGAGAAGCCCTTCGTCCACCGCGCCGACAAGGTGGGACGCAACGACCCCTGCCCCTGCGGCAGCGGCAAGAAGTTCAAGCAGTGCTGCGCGAAGCTCGGGTGAACCGAGCCTCGCCGCGTCAGTCGGCCGCCGCGACGGCGACCGGCCGCGGCAGGGCGCCGGGCACGTCGATCACGAGGGCGGGCTCCGCCTCCAGGGACTGCAGGGGCCCCGCTCCGACCGTCGCGGGGCGCAGGACGATCCCGCGCCGACCCTCCTCGAGGATGTCGGGCGTCGGCTTCACGACGTTGCGCACGAGGCCGAGCCAGGCGGCGGCGCGGATCACGTAGTAGGCGAAGTCCACCTGCCACCAATAGAAGCCCTGGGCCGCCGAGTGCTGGTGGCGATGGTGGTTGTTGTGCCAACCCTCGCCGCAGGTGATGAGCGCGAGGAGCAGGGAGTTGCGGCTCTCGTCGGTGGTCTCGAAGCGGCGCCGTCCGATCACATGAGCGAGCGAGTTGATCGTGAAGGTGCCGTGCCAGAGGACGACCGTGCTCACGACGAAGCCCCAGGCGAAGGCCGTCCAGCCGCCGACGAGGAACAGCGCCACGGCGAGGACCGTGGGCGGGAGCCAGTAGTGCGTGTTCAGGAAGCGCAGCTCGGGGAAGCGCGCGAAGTCCTTGATGCGGTCGAACTCCGTCTCGTCCGTCGTCTTCGAGACGATCCAGCCGACGTGCGACCACCAGAAGCCGCGGAGGATGGGCGAGTGCGGGTCGCCCTGCTGGTCGCTGAACCGGTGGTGGCGGCGGTGGTGGGCCGCCCACCAGAGCACGCCCTTCTGCACCGTCGTCTCCGCGCAGAAGGCGAGGAGGAACTGCCGGATCCGCCCCGTCTGGAAAGTCCGGTGCGAGAAGTAGCGGTGGTAGGCGATGCAGACGAAGAGCATCCGCCCGTAGTACATCCCCACCAGCCAGGCGAGGGCGGTCCAGGAGAAGCCCGCCAAGATCGCGACCGGGATCGCCGCGAGATGGAAGAGGACGAAGGGGACGGCTTTCAGGGGGAGCCGTTCCGCGGGCAGGGACGCGGTCGTTTCGAGCATCAGCGGGTTCAGCAGGCCGGCGCGGTCGAGAAAAAGGACGCGGAAGCCTAACGACGGATCGGCTCGATGCCTCCACCGGGGCGAGGATTTCTTCCGGGCTCCCCCGCCGGCCGCGCCTCGGCGGACACCCCTGCGGCCCCTTCCACCGGCTCGAGCCCCTCGCCACGGAGGATCCGCCGCGCCATGCGCGCCGTGACGACCGTCAAGAGCAGGAACGCGCCGATCCGCACGACGAGGAGGATCCGCGCCGACGCGGTCCCGGCGGCGCCCTCCAGCGACTCGGCCGAGAGGACCGAGGCGAGGTCGCGCGCGCCGGCGCCGAGGTAGGCATTCAGCAGCGTCGCCGGCAGCATCCCGAGGGCCGTCGCGAGGGCATGCACGGCGAGCCGGACCCGCGTCGTCCCGAGCGCGTAGTTCAGCAGGTTGTAGGGAACGAGGGGCGTGAGCCGCAGCAGCAGCACCACCCGGAAGCCCTCGCGCGCGACGGCGCGATCGATCGCCGCGAATCGCGGCCGCGCGGCGACCCAGGCCTCGACGGGCCGGCGTGCGATTCCGCGTCCGAGGAGGAAGGCCGCGTTCGCTCCGATGTTGCTGCCCGCCACGACGGCCAGCGCCGTGGGGCCGCCGCCGAAGAGGAACCCCGATCCGAGGGTGATCCACGAGCAGGGGAAGCCGGCGAGGGTGGCGGGCACGTAGAGCACACCCACGAGGACCGGTCCCCAGGCTCCGAGCCCCGCGAGTCCCTCGAGCGCGCGCTCCGAGAGGTCGCGCACGGGGAGCCAGAGGAACGCCGACGCGATCGCGGCGATGGCGACGCCGAAGAGGAGCAGCCGCGCGCGGAGCGACGCGCCGAGAGGCGGCGCGCCACGGCTCTCGCTCACCGGCCGCGCGCCACGCCGACCGCGACGGCGGCGGCGAGCGCCTCGAGCGCGCGTCCCCAGAGCTTCTTCATGCGCTCTCCCGCGGCGGCGCTCGGGAGCTTCGAGTGCTGCACGCTCACCTGCGTCCGAGCGGCTCCCTTCGGCCAGAGGTGCACGTCGACGTCGCTCGTGCCGTCGGACCATGTGATCCGCAGCGTCCGGTGCGGCGTCGCTCTCCGGATCGTCGGGGCTTCACCGGGAAGCCACCGCACGCGCCGCCGGGGCTCGCGCCACGCCGCGAAGACGCGCGCCGCGGGAGCCGCCACCGTGCGGCTGCGGCTCACGCTGAAGCCATCGGGCTTCTGATGCTTCTTCCGGAGCCCGCGCTCCTGCTCGTAGGCGACGGTCACCATCTGCCGCCACCAGGGGCCCGGGTCGGCGCGCTTCGCGACGATGGTGACGATCCCCTTGTGATCGAGCTTCCGCGCGCCGGCGCCGTCGAGCATCGCGAACCAGTCCTTCCAGCCCTTGCCGGTGGCCGCGCGCACCGCCGCGTCGGCGATGCCGCCGGCCCGCGGCGTCGCGGTGCGAGCGGGGGCCGGTCCCTTCCGTTTCGGCCCCTTGGAGACGGTCTTGGTCTTCGCGGCGCGGCGGGCGGCGGGCATGCGCGCGATCATCGCGCGGCGCGCGCCGTCCGTCACTTCTTCTTGGGCTTCGTGTTCTTCGGCTTCGTGCGGCCGGCCGACGGCGGCTTCTTCGCCGCGGTCCTCGGGCTCGACGCCTTCCGGGCCGCGGGCTTCTTCGCCGTCGTCTTCTTCGCAGCGCTTCCCTTCGCGGCAGCGCTCTTCGGAGACGCGGGCGCCTTCGGAGCCGGGCCCTTCTTCGCGGCGGGCTTCTTCGGTGCGGGCTCCTTCGAGGCACCGCGCGACGCCGGACCGGCCGGCGGCTCGCCGGAGATGCGCGCCACGATCCGCGCGTGCAGCGCCTCCGGATCGGGACCGGCCGTCGTCCCACCCTCGCAGACGACGACGATGCGGAGCACGCCGTCGTCGAGCGCCGCGCTCGGCGGTGCGCCCGGGGCGGCTCGCCGCAGCTGCACGCGGCTCAGGCTCTGCGCGAGACGGACCTTCCCGACAGGGTCCATGGCGATGGGCGCGAGCGCCTGGACCGCGGCGCCGAATCCGATCTGCGCGACCTCCATCAGCGCCTCGGGGTCGCTCCGCAGGCTCGGGACGTCGAGATCGACCTCGACGAGCCGGCCCAGGTAGGCCTGCAGCGTCGCGCCGAGCTGCGGGAGGATCTGCTCCTGCGCGACCTGGAGGACCTGCCGGAACGACTCCGCGCTCGCATCGGACGGCTCGTCGTCGTCGTCCCGCGGCTCGTCTCGCGCCTCGGCCCGCGCGTCGTCGTCGGGCGCCTCCGCCCGCAGCGCGGGCTCCGGTTCCGGGAAGCCCTCGATCTCGCGCATGCGGTCGACGAGGCGCGGCACGCGCTCCTCGATCTCCTCGATCGTGAGGTAGCCGTCGTAGCCCTCGTGGACGAAGAGCCGGTACACGAGGGTGTTCCCCTCGGCCACGATCTCGCGCCGCCCCGGCTCCGTCGCGTGCTCGAGGCGCAGCACCCGGACGCGGCGTCGCGCCCGCGCCGCGAAGGCGTCATCGCGCTCGGCGAGCCCGCTCAGCGCGTAGTAGCCGGCGTCGATGCCGTGCTCGCGGAGGAGGTGCACTCCGAAGAGGTTCCGGTCCATGTCCGCGTGCGAGAAGAAGGTCCGCCAGTCCACCTCGATGCGGATCCCGGGGAGGTGCTCGTCGCGGAGACGCTTCTCCCAAGTGGCGGCCCGCCGGCGCAGGTCGTCGAGGTGGGGACGAAGGGGGATGCCGAGCTCGTTCTCGAGCCGCGTCGCGAGCTCCGACTCCGTGAACGTCCCCGCCTCGCCCGCCGCCACGCACAGATCGAGCGAGAGCGCGCCGTCGGCGATGCGGCAGCGCTTCGCCTCCGGCGAGGCCACGAAGCGCAGGCGCACTTCGCCCACCGCCTCCGCGAGCGTCTCCTTCGAGCCCTCCTTCCGGACGAGCAGCGCGACGGCCGCCGTGAGCCGTCGCAGGCCGTGCTTCCGCAGATTGCGCGCCGCCGCGAGGTCGCCCGCGAGGCCCGTCCAGTCCACCTCGATGCCGATCGGGCGCTGCACGAGCTCGCCGAGCCATGCGGTCTCGACGGGCACGCAACGCTCGCGGTAGTCCTTCACCCAATCGGGGAACCGCCACCGCGCCGTCTCCGCCGGATCGAGCGCCGGCACGTCGCCGAATCGTCCGAGGCTCGCCGCGACGGCGGGGAGCTGGCGCTCCAGATCCGAGACCCCGTAGGCGCCCCCCTTCCCGACGAGGTGCATCCGCAGCGTGAGCACGTCGCCGTCGGCGCGGAGATCCCGCTCCGAGGGATCGTCGGCGTGCTCGTAGCGCACGGTCGCGAGCTTCCCCTGGAGCGGCACCTTCTCGTTCGCCTCGCGCAGGAGATAGCCGAGGTGGCGCAGGTGGTCGGACTCGAGGGAGCGGAGCGCCGCGAGGCGGTCGCGCACCGACGGCAGCCGGAGGAACGAATCCCAGTCCACCTCGACGCGCACGCCGAATCGGAGGCGTTGCCGCAGCTCCTTCTCCAGGGCGGGCACCGACCCATCGCGCAGGCTCGCGACGAGCGGCCCCACCTCCAGGTCGAGCGCGTCTCGCAGGCACTGCTGGATCTCCGAGGAGGAGAAGCCGGTCGGGACGCCGCCGAGCCAGAGCCGGAGCTCCAGCTCTCCGCCGGCGAGCGTGCAGCTCCGCGCGCTCTCGCTCGCGACGTTGCGCACGACGATGCGACGGAGCTCCCCGGCGACGGCGACGCGTGCCGTCTTCTCGTTGCGGAGCAGGCAGAGAGCCGAGCGCGCCTGGGCGACTCCCTGGAAGTTCACCTTGCGCACCCACTCGGGCCGGTCGCCGACGCTCTCCCAGTCGATCGCGATCTCCACCTCGAGGCCGAGCGCCTCGGCGATCTTCTCGGCGTCGCGCGCGAGGTCGCCCGCCTCGTACTCCTCGATGGCCGCGCGCATCGCGTCGGAGGGCCCGTCGGGCGTCCGCGCGATCGGCGCCACGCCGCCCGCGAGCGCGCCCATGCCCGCGGCGAGCGACTCCCCGAGCTGTCCCATGGCGCCGCCGAGGGTCTCCGCCATGGCGTTCCCGAGACCCTCCACCATCGCCTCGGGGTCGAATCCGATCGTGCGGAACATGGTCGCTCGGAGGTCGACCTTCCACGCGCCGTCCTCCTGCACGAGGACCGCCGTCATCTCCTGCGTGTTCTCGCCGTCGCGCAGCGTCGAAGGGATGAGCACCTCCGCGCCCTCGCGGCTCGGCGTGCCGATGTCGTAGCTCCCGTCGACGATGCCGCCGCTCAGGGAGAGCTCGCCGCCCTCCAGCGAGGAGCGCGTGAGCAGTGCCTTCGCCGCCTCCTCGTCGCCGCGGAGCATGGCGTCGAGGTAGCGCGCGTAGGCCGCGCGCGCGTCGCCGAGCGGGCTCTCCGTGTCGGGCGTGCCCTCGAAGAGCGCATCGAAATCGGCGAGGAGCGGCAGGAGCCCCGCCGCGCGATCGTCGCCGTCCAGCTCGCGCACGGCGTAGGCGGCGACCTCGCTCGTCCGCGGGAACGCGCCGCCCTCGGCGACGAGGCCGCGCACCCGCGGCACCAGCACGAACTGGAGCCACTGGTAGAACGTGAGCGTGTCGGCCCCGAAGGCGCGCTCGAACCGCAGCGCCTCCGCGGGGAGCGGCTCCTTCTGCCAGAGCCCCTGCGCCTGCATCTCGCGTTCGATGGAGTCGATCTGGGCAGAGGCGCGCTGGGCGAGGGTCATGAGCGATCCGAGGGCGAGAGCGAGGGCAAGCGAGGGTCGGCGGCCGAAGGCGAACACTCTCTCTCACAGCCGGGCCCGCGTCCGGACGTTTCAGCTCGAATTCGACGGGTCGCCGTGCGTCGCAGGCAGCGGCGCCGGCGCCGGATTCGAGTCCTGGAGGACGACGGCGAGCAAGGAGAACGCGGCGCAAATCATCGGTCACCCGAGGCCGGCGCGCTGGCCGGATGCGAATCACGCGTGTGCTCGGGGTCGTCGCCCGGGTCGCCGGTCAGGATCCAGCCGCTCCAGTCGCGGATCGGCGCACCCTTCGCGCGGAGCGCCTTCT
>CAZJHD010000044.1:0-35909 GCA_964545855.1 uncultured Planctomycetales bacterium | reverse complement strand
ACGATGCGCGGTGTAGTTCGCTTTGCGCAAGACGGCAGCGGCGCAGAACGTATTACGGCGGAGCGCGGGCTGCCCGACGATCACGTCATCGCGATTCACGCGTCGCCAGAGGGTGCGGTCTGGGTGGCAACGCGGCGCGGCCCGGCGCGTAGGTGAAGGAGAGCGCCTCCGGGAGGATCGCCGTGAACGCGAGGGCCGCGGGGATTCCGAGCGTCGCGAGGGGGAGCGGCGGGATCGGGAGACCCCGTCCCGCGAGCGCGCCGGCCGCCGTCACGACGAGGAGCACGACCGCCGCGAGGGCTGCCGCGTTGCGCTGCAGGCTCCCCGGGTACGGGATCGCGGGCGCGTAGAGGAGCACCGCGACGGCGAGGAGCAGCGCGATGCACCAGGCGAGCACGCGATCGAACCCCTCGGGATCGCGGCCCGGGGGCAAGCTCCCTGCGTCGTCCTCTCCGGCGCGCGTCTCGGTCATGGGGGGCGGGGAGACCGGGCCCGCGCGTCAGCTCTTCCCCTCGAGCGCCAGGAACGGCTCCACGATCGCCTCGACGAAGCTCGCCGGATCGAAGGCCTCGAGATCGTCGAGCCCCTCGCCGAGACCGACGAACTTCACGGGGATCTGGTTGCGGCGCCGCAGCCCGAAGACGGCTCCGCCCTTCGCCGTGCCGTCGAGCTTCGCGAGGACGAGACCGCTCACGGGCGTCGACTGCGAGAAGAGCTCCGCCTGCGCCACCATGTTCTGACCCGTCGTCGCGTCGAGGACGAGCAGCACCTCGTGGGGCGCTCCCGGCACGCGCTTTCCGATCACGCGGGAGATCTTCTCCAGCTCCGCCATCAGGTGCTTCTGCGTGTGGAGGCGCCCCGCCGTGTCGACGATGACGAAGTCGGCTCCGCGCGCCGCGCCGGCGTCGACGGCGTCGAAGGCGACGGACGCCGGATCGGCGCCGGTCGCCTTCTTCACGATCGGCACGTCGAGTCGCTCGGCCCACACCGTGAGCTGCTCCACGGCGGCGGCGCGGAACGTGTCGCCGGCCCCGAGGACGACCGACTTGCCCTGCTTGCGGAGCCAGCGCGCGAGCTTCGCGATCGACGTCGTCTTCCCCGAGCCGTTCACGCCGCAGACGAGGACGACCGTCGGCCGCGTCGGCGCCGTCGCGAGCTGCCCGCCGCAGCCCTGCAGGCGGTTCGCGAGATGCGTCCGCAGGAAGTCGGGGATCTGCTCGACCTTCGTGAGGTAGCGGAGCTTGTAGGCCTTCCGCACCTCCTCGATCACCTCCGTGCCCGTCGGGCCGAGGTCGGCGCCGTAGAGCACCTCCTCCAGCGCGTCGATGCTCGCGTCGTCGAGCGCGCGACCGACGGAGATCACCGTCCGGACGCCGTGCGAGATCTTCTCGCGCGTCTTCCCGAGAGCCTGCTTGAATCGGTCGAAGATCCCCACGCGCGTCGCTGCGGGCTCCGCTATTCGGCGGCGCTCTCGATCTCGAGGGCCTCCGCGTCGTCCGACTTGGGCGTCGTGGGCGCCTCGCCGAGGAGGATCTCCTTCGCGCGGTCGAGGATGCCGTTCACGAACTTGCCCGAGTGCTGCGTCGAATAGCGCTTCGCCAGCTCGATGGCCTCGTTGATGACGACCTTCGGCGGCGCCGCGTCGGGCAGCTGCAGCTCATGGATCGCCATGCGGAGCACGTTCCGGTCGATCACCGCCATGCGGTGCAGATCCCAGTTCTTCGCGATCTTCCGGATGAGCCCGTCGATCTCCGTTCGGTTCCCCCAGGTGCCGCGTACGAGCTCCGCCGCGAAGCGCCGCACGTCGGTCTCCTTCGACTCGGTGCCGAGGAAGGCGTCGAGCCCGGCCATCGTCGGGTCCTCGCCGCAGAGGTCGACCTGATAGAGGAACTGCAGCGCCAGCTCCCGCGACCGCGTGCGCTTCCTCATCGCGTCCGCCCCTCCGAGGCGGCGGCGCTCGTCTCGGGCTTCGGGGCCACAGCCTGCGCCGCCGACGGGAGCGACTCGGCGGCGGCCTCGCCGGCGCGCAGCCGCGCGAGGAGGGCCCACGTCTCGAGCGCCGTCTCGGCCGCTTCGATTCCCTTGTGTCCGTGGCGGCCGCCGGCTCGCTCCAGGGCCTGCGAGTCCGTGTCGCAGGTGAGCACGCCGAAGATCACCGGCATGCCCGAGTCGAGGGAGACGCGCGCGATGCCGCGCGCGGCCTCGCCGGCGACGAAGTCGAAGTGGGGCGTCTCACCTCGGACGACGACGCCGAGGGCGATGGCGACGTCGCACAGGTCCTGCTCCGCCATCTCCCGCGCGACCACCGGGATCTCGAAGGCGCCCGGCACCCAGGCGACCGTGATCGCTTCGTCGGCGACGCCCGCCGCGCCGAGCCGCTGCAGGCATCCCTCGAGGAGCACCTGCCCGATCGGCTTGCCGTCCATCTGGACCTTGCTGAACCGACTCACGACGACGCCCACGCGGCAGGCGCTTCCGTCGGAGGAGCCTCGGTAGACGGTCGGCATGGTGGCGGCGCGGGCGCCGGAGGGAGAGTCGGAGTGGGAAGGAGCCGAGGAACGAGGGCGAGGAGGGTATCCGGGCCGCGGGCGGTCTGCCAACGGGGTGGGCGCGCGCGCGGCGCCGCCCGAGCCACGGGCTCCGTTTTCCGCGCGCGGCGATCGGCGCGGAGGCCGCCATGCTCCCTCCGCCGCGCCCGCCCATGGACAACCTCACCCACACGCTGCTCGCGACCGCTCTCGCGAAGACGCCGCTCGGGCGCCGCTCGCCGCTCTCGGCCGTCGCGCTCGTCGTCGCGGCCAACTTCCCCGACGTGGACGCGGTCTCGTCGTGGTTCGGCGGACGGCCGAGCTACCTGATCCATCACCGCGGCATCACGCACTCGATCGCCGGAGTCGCCCTGGGCGCGCTCCTCCTGACGGCGCTCTTCTCCTGGTGTGAACGCTGGTCCGCCGCGCGCGCCTACCCGTCGGCGCGCGGGCGCAGGCCCGGCCCGGGCGCCGCCGTCGCCGTCGGCATCGCGAGCCACCCCATGCTCGACTGGTTGAACACCTACGGGGTGCGGCCCTGGCTCCCCTTCGACGGGACGTGGATCTACGGCGACGCGGCGTTCATCGTCGATCCCTGGCTCTGGCTGCTCTTCGGCGCCGCCACGGCCGTCGCGGGCCCGCGCACGCGCCTCGGCTCCCTCGCGCTCGCCGCCATCGGCGCCTTCGCCACGTGGGTCGTCTTCGATTCGGACCGCGCGCCCGGCTTCCTGCGCGCCGCGTGGCCCTTCGCGATCGGCGGGATCGTCCTCGGGCGCAGCCTCCCGATCGGCCGCGCGCGCCCGGGCCGTGTCGTCGGCCTCGCGCTCGCCGCCTGCGCCGCCTACGTCCTCGTCCTCCGGATGCTCGGCGGTGCCGCCCTCGGCGAGGCCGTGGAGATCGCCCGCGCCGACCTCGCGCCCGGCGAGCGGATCGTCCGGACCTCGCGCAGCCCGCAGCCGGCCGATCCGCGACGGTGGGTGACGATCGTCGAGACCGACCGGCGGATCCTGCGCCGAAGCGCCTCGCTCTCGGGCTCGACGACGGTGCAGCTCTCCTTCGCGAAGGGCCTCGACGATCCCGTCGTGCGCGAAGCCGCCGAGCGCCCCGAGGCGCGGGCCTGGCGGGTCTTCGCGCGGCATCCCTTCGCCAAGGTCGAGACCGACGCCGCCGGCAAGAGGCGCATCTTCCTGCTCGACGCGCGCTACCAGATCGCGCCGGGAGACGGCTGGAGCACCGTCGTCGTCGAATGACGCGGGCGGGCGCGCCCCGTCAGCGGAGCGCGTCGGTGAACTTCTTCGGGTCGGCCCAGAACTGCGACGGGCACTTGGGGCAGCAGAAGCCGATCACGCGTCCCTCGAAGACGATCGTGTACTTCGGGTCGAGGGCGCTCCCCGACACGGGGCACACCGTGTTCGCGGGCGCGAGAGACGCCGCGACCGCGCTCTGGGCCGCCGGCTTCGGCCCGAGCTTCGGCGGCGCCTCCTCGGCGAGGACGGGGGCGCCCTCGTCCGCACCGTCCTCGACGGAGAGATCCGGCCGCTCCGTGCGCAGACGAGCACGGGCCTCGGCGCCGATCCCGCTCTGCCAGAGATGCACGCGTTCGAGCGCCGGCAGATCGAGGAGCGTGTCGGCGGCGTCGTCCGTGAGCGACGTCTTCGCGAGCACGAGCGTGCGGAGCGACGCGTGGCCGGCGAGAGCGGCGAGGGCGCCGTCGTCGACGGGCGTCGCGCGGAGATCGAGCCGAGCGAGTCGCGGCATCCGCGCGCAGAGCGCGAGCGTCTCGGCGCCGGCCCGCGTGCGCGCGAGGCCGAGGTGCGCCACGTGCTCGCGGAGCGGCTCCAGGAGCGCCGCCGCGCGGGCGTCCTCGATCGACGCGGCCACGGGCGCGAAGTCGATCCAGAGGAGCCGCGATCCCTCGGCGAGCGACTCCGCGTGGACGAGGGCCTCCTGCAGCGCCGCCAGGGCGGCCACGGGCGCGGGCGCGTCCGGCTCGGCGGACACCGAAGGGGGAGACGTCGCCGCATCGCCCGCCGGCGCGGCCGCGTCGCCCGCGGGAGAGGCTGTGTCCGCGTCGAATGGCGCTCCGGCCACGACCCACTTCTCGATCGCGGCGATCTCCTCCGGTGTCGGCTGGGGCTTCGCCCGCGGAGGCATGTGCCCCTTCTGGTCGCGCGGACGCAGGAGCCGCGCGAGGAGCTCGCTCTCGCCCGGCGCGTCCGCCGAGAGGATCGGCCCGTGCTTGCCGCCCTCCTGGATCGACCGCGGCGTGTCGAGGGCGAGACCGCCCTTGCGCTTCGAGCCCGCGTGGCACTCGGCGCACCGCGCCGCGAGGATCGGCGCGACGTCGCGCGCATAGCTCGGCGCGGCCGGCCCGGGCGCCGGCGTCGGTGCGTCGTCCGAAGCCGCCGCCACCGTCGCCGCCGTCGCCGCGGCGCCGCGCTCGAGCGGACCGAGGAGGAATCCCTCGCCGTGCGTGAGCTGTCCGCCGAAATGGCCCGCCGGGAAGATCGTCACGACGGAGGCGAAGAGGAACCCTCGATGGGCCGTGAGCCAGCCGCGCCGCGTGCCGCCGCGGGAGAGCGCGTGGCACAGGGCCGAGGCGGCGGCGAGACCGGCCACCGCGATGCCGAGCCACTGGTGGAGCTCGACGACGTCGCCCTCGTAGCCGGGCTCCTGGTGCAGCAGCCAGCCCGTCGCGGCCGCCAGCACGGCGCTCGCCGCCGCCACGGGGACGAGCACCGAGAGCGCCGCCCGCGGGAGCCCCGAGGAACGGCGCGCCAGGAACCACTCCACGAGGGCCGCGGCGCCGAGGAGCCCGAAGGGGAAGTGCAGCAGGATCGGGTGCGTCCGGCCGACCACCGCGAGCCACGGGGGAGACTCCGCGGCGAAGGACGCCGCCGCCATCGTCGCGTCGAGGATCACGCGAGGAGCGCGGGCACGACGCGCCCGAAGACGTCCGTCAGTCGGAAGTCGCGCCCCTGGTGCCGGAACGTGAGGCGCTCGTGGTCGAATCCCATCAGGTGGAGCATCGTCGCGTGGAGGTCGTGCACCGACACCGGGTCCTCCACGACGTTGTAGCCGAAGTCGTCGGACGCGCCGTGCACCACGCCGCCCCGGATGCCGCCGCCGGCGAGCCAGAGGCTGAAGCAGCGCGGATGGTGGTCGCGGCCGTAGTTCGTCGGCGAGAGCGCGCCCTGGCTGTAGACCGTGCGGCCGAACTCGCCGGCCCAGAGCACGAGCGTGTCGTCGAGGAGCCCGCGCCGCTTCAGGTCCTGGAGGAGCGCCGCCTGGGCGCGATCGACGGCGCCGCACTGGTCGCGGATCTCCTTCGGCAGGTTGTTGTGGGCGTCCCAGCCGCGCATGTAGAGCTGGATGAAGCGGACGCCGCGCTCGGCGAGGCGGCGCGCCAGGAGGCAGTTCGCCGCGAAGCTGCCCGGCTTCTTCACGTCGGGGCCGTAGAGGTCGAGCGTCGTCTCGTCCTCGTCGGAGAAGTCCGTGAGCTCCGGCACCGACATCTGCATGCGGAACGCCATCTCGCCCTGGGCGACGCGCGCGCGGATCTCCGGATCGAGGGTGTCGGCGAACTCCTTCTCGTTCAGCTCCGCCACGAGGTCGAGCACGCGGCGGCGGTCGGCGCGCGCCACGCCCGGCGGGTCGCTCAGGTAGAGGACGGGATCGGCGCCCGCGCGGAGCTTGCAGGCTTGATGCTCGCTCGCGAGGAAGCCGCTGCCCCAGAAGCGCGCCGCGAGGGCCTGCATGTTCCCGAGACCCTGGGAGATGAGGACGACGAAGGTGGGGAGGTTCCGGTTCGCGCTCCCGAGCCCGTAGCTCATCCACGCGCCGAAGGCCGGGCGCCCCGGGTTCTGGTTCCCGGTCTGGAAGAAGGTGATGCCGGGCTCGTGGTTGATCGCGTCCGTGTGCATCGAGCGCACGATGCAGAGGTCGCGCGCCATGGACGCCGTGTGGGGGACGAGCTCGCTCATCCACGCGCCGTCGGATCCGTTGTCGTACTGCCGAAAGCGGAAGAGCGACGGCGCCACGGGGAAGCGCGACTGCCCGCTCGTCATCGTCGTGAGGCGCTGCCCCTGGCGGATCGAGTCCGGCAGCTCCTCGTCGTAGCGCGCGCGGAGCCCCGGCTTGTAGTCGAAGAGGTCGAGGTGGCTCGGCCCGCCCTCCATGTGCATCGCGATGATGCGTTTCGCCCGCGGACGGAAGTGGGGTCCTCCCGGGACGGCTCCGTCGGCCGGCGCGGCGAGGACCCGGCGCCCCGTCGCCAGCGACGACAGGGCGAGGAATCCGAGGCCGGAGCCGACGCTGCGCGCGGCGCGCCCGAAGAAGCGGCGCCGCGTGAGCTCGACGCAGCGCTCCTCGCGCGGGTCGGTGGGACGGAAGGCGTCGGCGGTGGCATCCATGGGAGGTCAGGGCCGCGTGATCGTCGCGTCGGCGCTCAGCACGGCGTTCGCGAGGAGGGTCCAGGCCGCGTGCTCGGCGGCGTCGATCGTCTCGATCCGCGGCGCCATTCCCACGGCGAGGAGCTTCGCCGCGTCCTCCGGCGCGGCCCGATAGCGCGCGCGGAGATCCGAGAGGGCCGACTCCAGCGCCGCGCGCTGCTCCGGAAGGGGCTCGCGTCCCGTGCATCGGACGAGGAGCTGCGTGAGCTTCGCGACGTCGTCGCCCGGCCCGGAGAGCACGCGCTGCGCGAGCAGCCGCGAGGCCTCGACGAACTGCTCGTCGTTCCAGAGGACGAGCGCCTGGAGCGGCGTGTTCGTGAGCGCCCGCTGCACCGTGCAGAACTCGCGCGTCGGCGCGTCGAAGGTCATCAGCGATGGCGGCGGGCACGCGCGCTTCCAGTAGGTGTAGAGGCTGCGGCGCCAGAGGTCGTCGCCCTCGCCGCGCTGGAAGTTGCGCGTGTTCGACTGCGTCATCGCCACCTCCTTCCAGAGGTCGTCGGGCTGGTACGGCTTGACGGAGGGTCCGCCGAATCTCTCGACGAGCTGGCCCGACACGAAGAGCGCCTGATCGCGGATCTGCTCCGCCGACAGGCGCCGCCGCGGGAAGGACGAGCAGAGGCGGTTGTCGGAGTCGATCTCGCGTGCCTCGGGGCGCAGGCGGGAGTCCTGACGGTAGGTGGCGCTCGTGAGGAGCGATCGGCGGAGCGCGCGCAGGTCCCAGCCGCTCTCGCGGAGCTCCACGGCGAGCCAGTCGAGGAGCTCCGGATGGCTCGGCCACTCGCTCTGGAACCCGAAGTCCTCGCTCGTGCGGACGAGCCCGGTGCCGAAGAGGCTCTCCCAGAGCCGGTTCGCGGCCACGCGCGCCGTGAGGGGGTTCTCCGGCGCGACGAGCCATTCGGCGAGACCGAGGCGATTGCGCGGCGCGCCGGCCGGGAGCGCGCCGAGGGCCGCCGGCACGCGGGGGGCGACGGGCCGGGTCTCGTCGGGCTGGTCGTACTGACCGCGCTTCAGGACGAAGGTCGGCCGCGGCTGCGCGAGCTCCTGCATCACCATGGAGCGCGGGATCTCGCGATCGATCTCGGCGAGGCGCTTCTCGAGCTTCGCGATGCCCTCGCGCCGCTCGCGGAATCCCGGCGAGTAGAGCAGCCGCCAGTCGACGGCCATCCGCGCGCCGAGCTCTCCGGGCCGCACCGAATCCGGGAGGAGCGCGGCGGCGAGGGAGCCGCCGAGCTCGTGCGGCCGCGGCAGCGCGCCGTAGGCGAATCCGGCGGGGCCGCCCGTGTTCACGATCTTGAGGACGATCGTGCTCGCGCCTTCGGGGAGGTCGACGACGACGCGCTCCTGGTCGAGCGCCGCCGGCCGGTCGATCTCCTTCGCGAAGACCTCGCGCGCGTCGAGGAAGACGCGGATCCCGTCGTCGCTGCCGAGCGACAGCTCCACGCGACGCGCCGTGGGCGCGTACAGGTGGCGGCCGACGTAGGTCACGTTCTGACCCGGGGCGAGCGCGTTCACGATCCCGTCGCGGAACTCCGGGACCGGACGCCAGAAGGAATTCCCGTCGCCGAAGTTCTTCTGCAGGTCGAGCTTCGTGTCCTCCTCGGGGCCGAAGACCTTCGCGAACCCTGTGGGGGGCGGCGCGGCGAAGGGCCCGACGCGCCGGAAGGAGCTGCTGGCGATCGGCAGCGTCTCGAGCCCCGCGTCGCCGATGCGGCCCACCCAGAGGCGCACGCGCGCGAAGGAGTGCTGCGCGTAGACCGACCGGTAGCGCAGCGTCGTGCGCAGCTCCGTGCCGCCCTCGAAGCCGAAGGGCGCTTCGGAGACGAGCCATGCGAGGCGGCTCCCCCCGGGCCGCGTGTGGGCGTCCACGGCCCACCCGCTGTCGTCGCGTCCGTCGAGGAGGTTCGCGACGCCGTAGTCGCCGTTCTCCTGCTCCACGTCGGCCCAGGCCCACGTGAACCGCACCGTCGCGCGCTTCGACGGGTCGCGGATCGAGACGGCCTCGAGGTCGACCCCCGAGAGCACGACGTTCCCGTTCGGCGCACGCCCCACGCGCCCGTCGGCGCGCGCCGGATTCGGCAGCGCCTCCACGAGGAGCGTCCGGAGCCCCGTTCCGCCCGTCGTCGCGACGATCGTCGTGTCGTCCTTCGCCGGGTTCTCGCCCGATGCCGTGACGGCGCCGTCCTCGATCGTGAGCGTCGATCCGCCCGAGGAGCGCGCCTCGCGCGGCACGAGCGCCTCGAACCCGGCGCCGCTCGCGGAGCGTCGCGCGGCGAAGAACGCCGAGCGCTCCGCCTCCTCGCCGGGCACGGGCGCGTCGAGCGCCGCGTGCTCGCGCTCGAGGCTCGCGACGATCTCCGCGCGCTCGCGCACCTGGCTCGCGCTCGGCACGGCGAGCGCCGGGACGAAGGCGCGCTTCGGATCCTCCGGCACCTGCGGGTAGATGCCCCTCTCGTCGTTCGACGCGAAGAAGGCCATCAGGCCGTAGAAGTCCTCCTGCGTGACGGGGTCGAACTTGTGGTCGTGGCAGCGCGCGCAGCCGAAGGTCATCCCCAGGAAGACCGAGCCCGTCGTCGTCATCCGGTCGATCGCGTACTCGATGCGGTACTCCTCGTCGATCGCGCCACCCTCGTCGCTCGCCGTGCTGTTGCGGTGGAACCCGCTCGCGATCCGCTGCTCGAGCGTCGCGTTCGGCAGCAGGTCTCCCGCCACCATCTCCGTCACGAGCCGGTCGTAGGGCACATCGTCGCGCAGCGACGCGAGGAGCCAGTCGCGCCACGGCCAGATCGAGCGGCCGCCGTCCATGTGGATGCCGTTCGTGTCCGCATAGCGCGACGCGTCGAGCCAGGGCGTCGCCCGATGCTCCGCCGAGCGGCTGCGCCACGGCTCCTCGTCGAGGAGGCGGTCGACCCATCGCTCCCAGGCGCCCGCCGCCTCGTCGGCGAGGAAGGCCGCACGCTCCTCGGGCGTGGGCGGGAGCCCCGTCACGTCGAGGAAGAGGCGCCGGAGGAGCGTCGGGCGGTCGGCCTCGGGGCTCGGCGCGAGGCCGGCGCGCTCGAGGCGCGCGAGGACGAAGCGGTCGACGTCGTTGCGGGGCCACGCCGTATCGCGCACCTCCGGGACGCTCGGGCGCCGCGGCGCGACGAAGGCCCAGTGCGGCTCGTAGGCCGCGCCCTCCTCGATCCACGCGCGGAGCACCTCGCGCTCCTCCGCCGAGAGGGCGCGCCTCCCGCTGTCGGGCGGAGGCATGCGCACGTCCGGGTCGTCGCTCGTGATCCGCCGCCACATCTCGCTGCGCGCGGCGTCGCCCGGGACGATCGCCGTCGTTCCTTCGCGCGCCGCCGTCGCCGTCTCCGCGAGGTCGAGCCGCAGGTCGGCCTGGCGCGTCGCCGCGTCGGGTCCGTGGCACTTGAAGCAGCGGTCCGAGAGGAGCGGGCGCACGTCGCGGCCGAAGCGCACGACGGGCTCCGCCGGACGCGCGCGGTCTCCGCCGGCCCAGCCGACGGCGATCGCTGCGAAGGTCGAGACGGCGAGGAGGTGCGGGAGCCGGATCACGGCGCGGGTCGGGGTCGCGCGACGCGGGGGGAGCGCGCGAGACCCCCGAGTGTCCGTCGCCGGCGCGCTCCTGTCACGGGGCGACCGGCGCGCGAGTGGAAGCTCACGGCACGAAGATCGGCGCGCTCGTGGCGTAGGCGCGGCTCGGACCGTCGATGGCGGGGAAGGCCGCCGGCACGGCGACGTCCTCCACCTCGGCGAAGAAGGCGAGCCGCGGCTCCGACGGCGTGACGAGCGTCGAGAGCTTCACCTCCGCGCGCCACTCTCCGGGGAGGCCCGTCGGCGTCATCGGGATCGAGGCCCAGCTCCGGTTCAGGTGGAAGGCCGTCTCGGAGAAGCAGAGCACGCTTCCGGCACCCGGCGTGGTGCAACAGGTCGCGCCGGCGCAGGGCGGCAGCGCGCGCAGGCGGAAGTCGCCGTCGCCGTCCCGCGACCAGCGGAGCCAGACGCGCTGCACGACGATCCGCGCGGGGTCGGGATTCTCGACCGTGGCGCGGAAGACCGTGCCGGTGGCTCCCGGCGCGGAGGCGAGCACCACGTCGGCCCGCGGCCGGCCGAGCAGCGCCGTGGCGGCGAAGGAGCGCAGGTTGCGGATCGCCTGGGGACCGGCGCTCGCGTGGTCGGCGTTCGCGCCCACGTGCATGCGGAGCGACGGGCCCGGATAGCGGCGGCGGATCGCGTCGTCGAACCAGGGCTTCCGGAGATGCAGGTCGGCCACGTGGTCCGCCGTCGCCGACTGGATCAGGTAGCGCTTCCCCTGGAGCCATCCGAGGGCGATCTGCCGCGCGGGGTCGAGGTCGCGCGCGAACGGCGCGCCGAAGGGCTTCGTCGGGATCGACGCGAACCCCGCGAAGTCGAAGGGCTGCGCCAGCGGATAGCCGGCCGCGAGTACGGCCGTCGTGGCGGCGGCCCACGCGCTCTCGATCCCCGGCGCGTGGTGGATCGCCGCGAGCTCGCCCATGAGCGCCCAGCGTCCCACCTCGGGACCGTCGGAGAGCGCGGCGCCCTCCACGCGCGGGTCGGCGGCGGCGGCGATGCAGGCCGCCCAGGCGTTCTTCGAGACGCCATGCAGCGCGAAGCGAAGCGAGCCCGGCGCCGCGTCTCGCAGGATCTCGACGGCCGTGAGCGCGCGCATCTGCGCCTCCGCCATCCCGGCGAAGATGCTCCAGCGCGGATCGCCGTCGCGGAGCGCCTGGTCGAAGGAGAGCACCGTGATGCCGGTGAAGCCGACGGCGGCCGGGCCCGCCTGCGCCCAGTCGCCCGTGATCACGCCGACGGAGAGCTCGCGGACGAGCTTCGCGATCGACTCCTCCGCCGACCCGGCCTCGGCGAGCGCCGGGTTCCCTTCGCCGGCGATGGTGCCGTCGGCCAGGTCCGGGAAGAGGGCGGCGTAGCTCGCGCTCCAGACGGTCTCCTTCCCCTCGAGCGGCGAGACGAGCACGAAGGCCTGCGGGCTCGCGCCCGCCGGGAGGTAGAGCCGTGCCGCCACGTCGGGCCAGACGTCCTTCTTCCAGGTCGGGCAGCCGGCGCACAGATTCGACGGCGCGCCGCTCCCGGCGAACCACGTGGAGTCGAAGACGAAGTCGGTCCGCAGCACGCCGGGGAACGCCTGCGTCGTGACGGCCGAGGAGAGCACCTTCGCGTAGCTCGGACTGTCGTGGTCGAGCACGTCGGCGAGGTTCGGGACGAGTCGCTCGCGGAATCCGGCGATCGCCCCTTCGATCGAGACGCCGAAGGGCGCCGACGCCGCGGCGCGCCAGATGCCGCTGCCGTCCTGGAGCGCGACGCCGACGGTCACCGACGGCGCGTCCTCCGTGCCGAGGTCGAGGGCCGCGTTCCATTCGACGAAGTGCGGAGCGCCAACGGGCGAGGCCGCGAGCGGCGCGGCGCCGTCGGCGCCGACGAGCGTTCCCGTGCGGATCGTCGCGCCGCCGTCCGTCGAGAAGGAGAGCCGCGCCGCGCCGAAGGTCGCGCCCGCGCCGCCCAGGAGGGAGAAGCCGACGCGGTGCACGGCCGGGTCGACCTCCGTGACGCCCGACACGAAGACCAGCGAGGACCCTCCGAGGCCGACGGTTGCGATCGCCGCGGGACCTCCGTGACGTGCGCCCGACGCGTCCGTCGCGACGGCCGTGAGGGAGAAGACCGTGCCCGGAGGCGCCGAGGGGACGAACGCGATCTCGAAGGGAGCGAGGGCGTCGATTCCGAGGGACTGCCCGTTCGCGAAGAACTCGGCGGAGGCGACGGCGAGGGACGCGGGCGCCGCGAGCCGGAGCGTCGCCGGCTCGCCCGTCGCCAGCACCGCCGGCGCGAGCACCGAGACGGACCCGGCGGCCACGATCGCCTTCGATCCGCCTCCTCCGCCGCCGCAGGCGGCCGCGACGGCCGCGAGGAGAAGGACGAGGGAGGCTCGGGCTCGGAGGAGTTCCATGACGTGGGGCGCGAACCGTGATATCCGATGGACTCCCACGGGCAAGCCACTCCCACGGGAGGGGTGCATCGAGCGGTGGAAGAACGCACCGCGGCCCGAGCCCGTGGAACACGCCCTCTCGCCGCTCTTCGTCCCCGGATTCGATGCGAAGCGACCTCCTGTCGGCCGCGGGCCTCTCGATCGTCGCGGCGACCCTCTGTGCACCTCGCGCCGCCGACACGAGCGACGAGGCCTTCGTCGAGCGCAAGCTCGCCGAGGTGCCGGACGGCTCCGTTCTCGTCCCCGAGTGCGCTGCCTTCGATCGAGGTGGCCGTCATGTCGCCTACGGGTTGCAGCGCGCGAAGAGCCGCAAGACGGAGCTCTGGCTCGACGACCGCAAGATCGGCGAGTTCGATTTCGTCGTGCGTCCCGAGTTCAGCCCGGCCGGCGGACGCATGGCGTGCCGCGTCGGCAACGAGGTCTCCGAGTCGCGAGAGGAGTGGTTCCTCTACGTCGATGCGAAGAAGGGCCCCCGCGAGGACTTCATCGCGGGCTTCGCCTGGAGCCGCGACGGCTCGACGGTCGGCTACGTCGCCGGTCCCGGCACGAAGACGGGGAAGGGCGGCTTCTACGACCCCGACGAAGTGGTGGCCGTCGTCGGCACGAAGCGATGGAGGGCATGGTCGGGCGAGCCGGGGCCGCTGGCGCCCGCCCTCAGCCCGGACGGCAAGAGGATCGCCTACGACGTGATGCAGCAGGCGAAGCAGGAGGCGTTCGTCGTCGTGAACGATCAGAAGGGCGAGCGATACCGCGTCGTCGACGCGCCGGTCTTCTCCTCCGACGGGAAGCACGTGGCCTACGGCGCCTACGGCCTCGTGAAGGGCGCGCTCCGCTGGATCGTCGTGGTCGGGAACGAGGAGCACGGACTCGAGTTCTCGTCGGTCGGCTCGCCGGTCTTCGCGCCGAAGGGATCGCGCCTCGCCTTCAAGGCGCTCCAGGGCGGCAAGTGGCACGTGGCGGTGGACGGGAAGCTCGTGGGGTCGCCCTGCGATGCGGTGGGAGTGCCGGTCTTCTCGCCCGACGGCAAGACCCTCGCCTACGCCGCGAACACGGGGGGCACGCCGGAGGGCCAGGGGCCCTTCGATCCCGCGACGCGCGCGGGGGAATTCCTCGTGAAGGGCGGCACCTGGTCGATGGTCTTCGGCGACGCGAAGGGCGAGGCCTTCGACTCCGTCGCCGATCCGGTCTTCTCTCCCGACGCTTCGCGGCTCGCCTACCGCGCGCGCACGGGCGCGACCTGGCGCATGGTCGTCGGCGACGCGAAGAGCGAGGCCTTCGACGAGCTGGGTCCGGCGGTCTTCCGGGCCGACGGGAAGCGCGTCGCCTTCGGCGCGCGCAAGGGCAACGAGCTCTGGTGGAACGTGATGGAGCTCGACTGATCGAGCGCGCGTCGCCTCACGTTGCGCTCTTCCCGAACGCCACCGCCGCGCGGACCGTGCGCCCGAGCTGCATGCTCAGGTCGTCGAACATCGTGTAGAAGAGCGGCACGAGCCAGAGCGTGAAGAACGTCGAGGTCGCGAGGCCTCCACACACGCAGCGCGAGAGCACCTTGTAGGAGATTCCCTCGCCGGCGCTCTCGTCGCCGATCGCCATCGGAAGGAGGCCGACGATCGTCGTGAGGGACGTCATCAGCACGGGCCGCAGGCGGTCGCGGCTCGCCTGCACCACGGCCGTCGCGCGGTCGAGACCCTCGCGAACCCGCAGGAAGTTGATGTGGTCGATCAGGACCACGCCGTGGTTCACGACGACGCCCACGAGCACGACGAGCCCCAGGAGCCCGAGCATGTCCATGGGGGTCCGGGTCGCCCAGAGGCCCCAGTAGGCGCCGAAGAACGCGAAGGGGATCGAGAAGATGATCGAGAGCGGCAGCACCGCGCTCTCGAAGAGGATCCCCATCACGACGAAGACGAGCGCGATGGACAGCACGAGCGCGCCCATCACCTCCTCCTGGTCGCGCCGGAAGTCCTGCAGCACGCCCTCCTCCTCGAGCCGCACGTCGCGCGGCATCGACTCCACGAGGGGCGCGAGCGCCGCCTTCGCCGCGTCGTTCGCCACCTTCGTGTCGCCCGAGAGCACGTCGGCGGAGATCTCGACGGAGGTGCGCCCGTCGCGGCGGAAGATCTGGCCGTAGCCCTTCCCGACCTCGAATCGGGCGACGGCGGCGAGCGGGATCTCGCGGCCGCCCTCGGCGACGAGCTTCAGGTCGGAGAGGTCCTCCAGAGTCGATTCGTTCGCCCCCTCGTACTGGATGATGACCTGTCGCTCGACGTCCTCCTCCTGCATCCGCGACAGGAGGAAACCGCGCAGGCCCCACTCGATCGCGCCGGAGATGTTCGTCGGGTTGAGCGAGAGGCGCTGCGCCTCCTCGCGGTCGATGCGAACGCGGACCTCGGGGCTGCCCCGCTCGAGCTCCGTGCGGACGTTCGTGAGCATCGGCACCGATTCGAGGGCGAGCTTCGCGCGCTCGGCCCAATTGGCGAGGGCGTCGGAATCGCGCCCCACGAGAACGAACCGAACGCCCGTCGATCGCTCGCCGCCGCCGCCGCCGCCCTCGAGGCGCGCGTAGGAGCTGGCGCGGTTCGGCAGGAGGTCGCGCACGCGCTGTCGCTTCGCCTTCAGCTCCTTCTCCGTGAGGGGCCCCTTCAGCCACAGGGTGATCTGGCCGCTCAGCCGGGAGAAATCGGAGCTGAGATCGCCGAGGCGGAGCTCGTCGCCGTGGCTCTCGAGGAGCCGCTCGTAGACGAGGAACTCCTCGCTCGCCTGCTGGAGCGTCGTGTTCTGCGGGAGGTCGATGCGGATCTCGACGCGCGTGCTCCCGTCGCCGCCGCCGCTGAAGACCTCCAGGTTCTTCGCGGGATGCTGGATCGTCGCGACGCAGAGGACCGCGATGGCGGACGCGGCGAACCGGTGGCGCAGGCTCCAGGCGAGGAGCGCCGAATTCCCGTCCCGGAGCATGCGGAGGACGAAGGAATGCGACTCGGGGCTCCCGTCGCCGGCGGCGGAGTCGGAGGAGGCCGCGCGGCCGCGCCGCAGGAGTCGGAGCGGAACGAGGAGAGGAGCGAGGAGGATCGCCTTCACGCGTCCGATCGCCCGCTCGACGGGAGCGTTCGGGTCGCGCTCGAGGCGGAAGAGCGCCACCGGGATGAAGATCAGCGCGGCCGCGAGCGACGCGAGGAGCGCGACGCTGAAGGGATAGCCGAGCGCCATCATGGCCACGCGGAGGTTGCGCCCCTCGCTGAGGAACATGATGGGGAGGAAAACGACGATCGACGTGATCGTCGCGAGCGTGATCGCGACGGCCACCTCGCCGGCGCCCTGGGTCACCGCCTCGCGGATGGGGACGCCGCGCTCCTTCTTCCGGTGCACGTTCTCGACGACGACGACGGCGTTGTCGACGAGTGAGCCGATGGCGAGCGTGATGCCCGCCATGGAGATCACGTTGAAGCTCGACCCCGCGAAGTAGAGCGAGACCAGCGTCGCCAGCAGCGACACGGGGATCGCGAGCGCGATCAGGATCGTCAGCCGGACGCGGCGCAGGAAGAAGAAGAGGACGGCGATCGCCCAGAGGGCGCCGTCCTCGGCGGCGCCGATCAGGCCGTCGAGGCTCCCGGCGATCATCGCGCCCTGGTCGAACCACGACCGGAATTGGAATCCGGCGAGGTCCGGACGCGCCTCCAGCTCCGCCATCGCCTCGCGCACGAGCGCGGCCGTGGCCACGGTGTTCGCCCCGGCCGCCTTCGAAATGGAGCAGAAGAGGGAGAACTTGCCGTTGATCCGCGAGAGCGTCTCGCGGATCGCCTGCACGCGCCGCACGTCGGCCACGTCGCCCACGGTCAGGCCGGAGGCCGTGATCGGCACGCGGCGGATCTCCTCCAGGTCGGCGAACCTGGAGTCGACGCGCAGCAGCACGCGCGATTCGCCGTCGTCGAGCTTCCCGACGGGCGACGCGAAGTTGTCCTGGGAGAGGCGCGTGACGAGCTGCACGAGATCGATCCGGTGCGCCCGCACCCGGTCGACGTCGAGGAGGATCCGGATCGACTCCTCCAACGTTCCGCGGATGTCCATGCGTGCGACGCCATCGATGCCCTCGATGCGACGCTTCAGGACGTTCTCGCAGAGGTCGTTGACCCGCGGATCCGTCGGGTCGAGGTCGAAGAGGAGGCCGCCGAAGAAGATCGGCGTGCTCTCGTCGAGGTTGAACCGGAAGATCGAGTAGCGGTCCGCTCCGCGGGGGAGCTGCGGCCGGATCTTCTCCATCCGGTCGCGGAGCTCGGCGTAGGCGACGTCGAGGTCTTGCTCGCCGCCGAACTCGACCCGCAGCACGGCGCGGTCGGCCGACGACGTGGAGCGCACGCGCCGCACGCCCGGGATCGTGCGCATCTCCTCCTCGACGAGCCGCGACACGCGCTCCTCCGTCTCGCGCGGGTTCGAGTTCGGGTTGTTGAGGAAGATGGTGAACGTCTGCGAGCCCCAGCCGGAGGGCAGGAGCTGGATCGGGATCCGGAGCGTCGCGATCACGCCGAGCGTCACGAGCACGGCGAGGAGCGTCAGCACCCCGATGGGGCGGCGCAGGAAGGCCGCGATGGAGCGGTGCGCGTCGTGGGCGACGGCGCCGCCCGGTCCGATCTCGGCGGTCATGCGACCTTCCCGCGCACGGGGCGCTTCACGAGGGAGTCGATCACCGGAATGACGATGAGGGTCAGCACGGTGCTCGCGGCGAGACCCGCCACGACGACGATCGCCATGGGAGCGCGCAGCTCGGCCCCCTCGCCGGATCCGAGCCCGCCGATCAGCGGCACGTCGCGCAGCCAGCCGGTCATGGGCAGCAGACCGAGGATCGTCGTGAGCGCCGTCATGAGGATCGGCCGCAGACGCACGCGACCCGCCTCCAGGAGGGCCTCGTCGTCGTCCATGCCGGCGGCGCGGTTCTGGTTCGCGCGGTCGAGCAGCACGATGGCGTTCGCCACGACGATGCCGCCCAGGAGGATCGCGCCGAGGAGCGCCACCACCGACAGCGGCGTCCCCGTGAGCTCGAGGACCGGCTCCACGCCGACGACGGCGAGTGGCACCGTCATCAGGATCACGAGGGGCTGCAGCACCGACTCGAACTGCGCCGCCATCACGATGTAGACGAGGAAGACGGCCAGCAGGAACGCGAACTGCATGGAGCCGAGCGCCCGCTCCATCTCGCGCTTCTGCCCGCCGAACTCGATGGCGTAGCCCGGCGGGCGCGGGATCGACGCGAGCTTGCCGGCGATTCGCTCGGAGATGGTGCCGAGGTCGAGCCGCCGCGCGGCGGCCGTCACGACGGCCGCGCGCGTGTTGCCGATGCGGCGGATCTCGGCGGGTCCTTCGCGCACCACGAGCTCGGCCACGGCCTTGAGCGGGATCGGCGTCGCCTGCCCCGGGTTGATCACGAGCTCCTCGAGCTGGCGGAGGCCGCGCACGTTCTCCGCGGCGGCGCGCACGCGGATGTCGATTCGCTGGTCTCCTTCCACGAAGGTCGACGCCACCTCGCCGAGGACGGCCGTCCGCAGCAGCGCCGCCACGGCCGAGGCGTCGAGCCCGTAGCGCAGCATCTCGTCGCGGCGGAACCGCACGGCCACCTCCTGATTGCCGCGCCGCAGCGTGCTGCGGACGTCCTTCAAGTCGGGCTCGTCGCCGAGCACGCGCTCCACCTCGGAGGAGAGCTCCGCCAGCGTCGCGAGGTCGCGACCGCGCACCTCGATCTCGATGGGCGTTGCGAGGGAGAAGAGCGTCGGCTTCTTGAAGCGGATGTCGCGGATCTCGGGGCGCCGCGCGAGGAGGGTCCGCACGTCGGCGATGAGCGCCTGCTCGCGCTCGGCGAGGTGCCCTCCCCGCCGCATGCGGATCGTGAGGAACCCCGTGTGGTCGCCCTCGTCGCTGTTCGTGAGGGCGTCGCGCTCGACGCCGCTGGACTGGATCACCTCGGCGATCTCCGGCAGCCCGCGGAGCTCGACCGCGATCGGCTCGAAGAATCGGTCGGTGTCGGCGACGGCCGTGCCGTCGCGGAGCTGGGCCACGGCCGTGAACTCGCCCTGGTGCACGTCCGGAAGGAGCTGGCTCCCGAGCTTCGGGAAACGGCTTCCGGCGAGCACCACGATGGCGGCGGCGACGACGACGACGACGACGCGCGCCCGCAGCGCCCGGCGCAGCAGCACGGGGTAGACGTGCTCGATGGCTCCGTTCACGGCGTCGAAGGCGATCCGCGGCGGCGTCATCACGACGCGGAAGCACCACCAGAGTCCGCCCGACAGGGCCGCCACGATCCGCACGCAGAGGCCGAAGAGCGCGAGAACCACGCGGCCCGTCGCGATGGCGGCATTCGGGAGCCAGTGGAGCACGTTGCGCCATCGCAGCCCGGCGAAGGGATTCGCGAGCAGGCGCGTCGAGACGGCGAGCTGCTTCGTCTGGCGGGAGGCCAGCATCGGGATGAAGAAGAGCGCGAAGAGCAGCGACAGGATGCGGCTCACCACAACCGTGAGCGCCTGATCGCCGAAGAGCTGACCGGCGATCCCCTCGACGAAGACGATGGGGAAGAAGACGGCGATCGCCGTGAGCGTCGATGCGGTGATGGCGCCCGCGACGCCGGAGATGCCGCGCACGGCGGAGCGCACGATGCCGTCGCCCTCGGCGCGGCAGCGGGAGATCGACTCCAGCGCCACGATCGCGTCGTCGACGATCATCCCGATCCCGAGCGCGAGGCCGCCGAGGCTCATCACGTTCAGCGAGACGTGGAGCAGGAACATCGGGGCGAAGGTCGCCACCACCGAGATCGGGATCGAGAGCCCGATGATCGCCGTGTCGACGAAGCGCCGCAGGTACAGGTAGAGCACGAGGACGGCGAGGATGCCGCCGAAGATCGCCGACTGGTTCACGTCGGTGATCGCGTCCTCGATGAAGCGGGACTGGTCCGAGAGGACCGTCAGCCGCAGCTTCGGATCGATCTTCTTCGCGAGGAAGTTCGAGTTCTCCTCGATCTTCGCCTTGCGGCCGCGCACGACCTGGTCGTGCTGCTCGATCTCCTCCTTCGACGGGGACTCCTTCGCCGCGAACTTCGCGTCCTCGGCGTCCCATTGTCCCTGGAGCTCGCCCGACTCGAGCTGCGCCAGGAACTTCTGCTGCGCCGGCGTGCCGTCGATGCGCTCCTTCACCGCGCGCGCCAGCTCCACGATGTTCGCGTCGGCCTCGCGGAAGATCGCGAGCTCCACGGCCTCGGCGCCGCCGATGCGCACGATCACGTCGCGGTCGCGGTGCCAGGGCTCGACGAGCGCCACGTCGCGGAGCCTCACCTCGGCGTCGCCGACGGTCGTGAGCACCACGTTGCGGATGTCCTCGACGCTGCCGAACTGGTTCAGCGTGCGGACGAGGAACTCCGTGTCGCCCTCCTCGAGCTTGCCGCCGGCGGCGTTCAGGTTCTCCTCGCGCAGACGCTTCGCCACGAGCTCGAAGGTCAGGTTGCGCTGCACGATCTCGTGGGCGTCGACGGCGACGCGCACCTCGTCCTCGAGGCCGCCGCGGATCCTCACGGCCGCGACGCCCGGCAGACCCTCCAGCTCGCGCTTGAGATCGTCGCGCACCATGCGGCGGAGCTTGCGGAGATCGGACTCGCCCGAGACGCCGATGCGCAGCACCGGATCGAGGTTCGGGTCGTAGCGCAGCAGGATCGGCTTCTTCGCGTCGTTCGGCAGGAAGACGCGGTCGAGCTTCTCCCGCACGTCCTGCATGGCGAAGGTGACGCGCGTTCCCCAGTCGAGCTCCAGCACCACGTCCGAGACCTCGGCGCGCGACACGCTCCAGAGGCGCACCAGGTTCGGCGTCGTGGCGAGCGCCTCCTGCAGCCGCTCGCTCACGCGCTCCTCCACGTCCTCCGGCGCCGCACCCTCGTACTCCGTGCGCACGGTGATCGTCGGGTAGCTCACCTCGGGCAGGAGATTCAGCCGGAGCTTCCCGAAGGAGACGATCCCGAAGAGGAGCGTCGTGATCACGACCATCGAGATCGCGACGGGCCGCCTCGCCGTGAAGGCGAAGAAGCTCGTGCGCTCGACGTCCTGGGGCGCGCCCGGGGGCGCGACGCCGGCAGGCTCAGCCACCGGAGGGGGCGGCGCCTTCGCTGACGACGGCGAGCCCTTCCTTCAGATCGACGTTCGCGACGACGACCACGTCGTCGTCGAACCTGAGCTGTCCGTCGCCCCCGACGTTGCGGACCTCGACGCGCTCCGTGTCCGAGAAGCCTTCCTCGATGGGCACGCGCACCGTGCGGCCGTCGCGCACCACGAAGACGCAGGGCTGCTCGCCCTCCAGCACGCGCGCGCGCTTCGGCACGAGGACGGCGTCGGCGCGCTCGCCGAGGGTGACGCGCACGCGGACCAGGAGGCCCGGCCGCAGACGGCCTTCGGGGTTCTCGAGGGCGGCCGTCACCTTGAAGGTGCCCGTCGACGGGTCGACCACCGGCGCCACGCGCGCCACGCGGCCGCGGAAGACCATCGGACGCTCGGAGCCGGGCGCCTCCGGGATCGCCTCGCTCGTCGCGACGACCTCGCGGCTCGCGCCGTCGCCGAGGACGCGCAGGTCGCGCTGCGGCCGGTAGAAGCTCGTCTCGAGCTTCGTGAGGTCGGTCACGTGGAAGGCGACCGACTGGACCGTCACCGACTGGCCGAGCTTCACCATGCGAGCGCTCACGACGCCGTCGAAGGGCGCCCGCACGTTCGTCTTCTCGAGGCCCTCGACGGCGAGCTTCTCGCTCCATTCGGCCTTGCGCAGGTTCGTCTCCGCGGCCGACTTGGCGAGCTCGGCCTTGCGCACCGCGAACTCGGCCGTCGTGAAGGCGTTCTCGGCGCGGGCCCAGAGGAGCTTCGAGGCCTCGGCATCCTTGAGGGCGATCACGCGGAGACCCGAGGAGTCGGTGGGCGCCGAGAGGCTCGCGTTGCGCTCGTGGTCGCGCTTCGCCTGGTCGGCGTCGGCCCGCGCGAGCGTGACGTTCTTCTGCGCCTCCTCGAAGGCGAGCCTCGACTCCTCCACCGCGCGCCGCGCCTCCTCCTTGGCGAGCTCCGCCTGGCGGAGCTCGATCGTCGCCACGTCGGGGTCGATCACGGCGAGGAGCTGGTCGCGCGTCACGCGGTCGCCCTCCTCCGCGAGGAGCTGCTTCACGACGCCCGTCGCGCGGGCGTAGACGTCGGCGTCGAAGACGGCCTCGACGTGGGACGTGGTCTCCAGGTAGGCGGCGATGCGGTCGCGCGCCGGCTTCTGGGTCCGCACGCGGATGCGCTCCGCCGTGGTGGGCGCTTCGTTCTTCTTGTCGCCGGCGCCGGACTCCGAGCCCGCGCCGCCGCAGCCGGCGAGGAGGAGGAGGCCGAGGCCGAGGCCGAGGCCGACGAGCGGAACGGGAAGGAGGCGCCGCGCGGGGAGCGGGCGCTGCAACGTCTGAGGGGCGGCGATCAAGGCTTCGTCGTGCGGGTACATCGGGTCGGCCGCCCGGAGTCCGCTGGCGGGCCACGATACGCGACGATCGGGGATCGCTCCACCGGCGGGATGCGGGCGGCCGCCGCGGGCGGAAGGGGGTGGCAGCTATGCTCGCGGCGTGCATTCCTACGACGAGGCTCTTCGGCAGGTGCTGGGGTCGGTCCCGAGCCCGGAGTCGCGGGAGGTCGCGGTCTCCGAGGCGGCGGGCCACGTCCTCGCGCAAGCGGTCGTCGCCGACGCCGACATGCCGGCCTTCGACCGCACCGCCATGGACGGCTACGCGCTCCGCGCGGCCGACGCCGCGGCGCCCGGCGCGCGCCTGCGCGCGGTGGGGGAGGAGCGGCCCGGAGGCGCGCCCCTCGGGAGGCCGCTCGCGTCCGGAGAGTGCTCCGCGATCTACACGGGCGCGCCGATCCCCGCCGGAGCCGACGCCGTGGTGATGGTGGAGCGCACGCGGCGGGAGGGGGACCTCGTGGAGATCGCGGTCGCCGTGCGGAAGGGGGAGAACATCCGATTCCGCGGCGAGGACGTGCGGCGCGGCGAGCGACTCCTCGAGCCGGGCGTCCTGCTGCGGCCCCAGGAACTCGCCGTCTGCGCGAGCTTCGGCGCGCCGAGGCCGCGGGTGATCCCGCGCCCGACGGTCGCCGTGCTCTCGACGGGCGACGAACTCGTGGCGCCCGGCGCGACGCCGGGCCCCGGTCAGATCCGCGACAGCAACGGCGTCATGCTGGCGGCCCAGGCGGCGCAGGCGGGCGCGGCCGTCGTCTCCGTCGAGGAGCTCCCCGACGTGAAGGAGACGATCCGCGGCGCGATCGACGCGGCCTCGCGCAGGGCCGGCGTGCTCGTGCTGACGGGCGGCGTCTCCATGGGGGCCTACGACTTCGTCGCCCCCGTCCTCGGCGAGCTCGGGTTCGCCGGCGGCTTCCACAAGGTGCGCGTGAAGCCCGGGAAGCCCGTCTGGTTCGGGCGGCGCGGCGACGTGCTCGCCTTCGGACTGCCGGGCAACCCCGTGTCGTCCTTCGTGACCTTCGAGATCTTCGTGCGCCCCGCGATCGAGAAGCTGCGCGGACTCGCGCCGGGGCCCGCCTTCCGCGACGGCGTCGTGGCGGGAGGTCCCGCCAAGGCTGGCGACCGGGAGCAGTTCGTGCCCGCGCGCGTCGACGACGGAGGGAACGTCACGTTCCTCGCCTGGTCCAGCAGCGCCGACTTCGTGGAGCTCGCCCGCGCGGACGCCCTCGCGCGCATCCCCGTCGGCGTGGCGCCGGTGCCGGGGGCGAACGTGCAGTGGCTGCGGATCTGAAACGGAGCGGCGCCGCCGGGCGGGGCGCCCGGGAATGGGGTCAGACCCATTTCTCTCGCTCTCCTTTCGCGGCGCGCACGCGCGCCGCGAAAGGAGAGCGAGAGAAATGGGTCTGACCCCATTCCCGGGTTCGAGCGAACGAAGCGGCACTCTCCCCCGACCGATCACGACGACTTCCCGCAGTCATTGCGCGGTCCCCCGAGCGGCGGACGGCGGAGCGCCGCACCGCTCGTTTGTTTCGGCGCGCGCGGGACCGGAGACTCCGCGCCCCCATGGCCCGCTTCGTCGTCTCCGCCGCCCTCGGCGCCACCTCGGGCGCCCTGCTCGCGCTCGCGGCGCCCGGACCGGGGCCGTGGCCGCTCGCCTTCGTCGCGCTCGTGCCCTGGGCGATCGCGACGCGCCATGCCGACTCGTCGCGCGCGCGCTTCGCCGTCGACTGGATCTGCGGGGCGTTCTTCTTCGTTCCGACGGTGATCTGGCTCGCGCGCATCGCGCTCGCCGCCTTCCTGCCGGTCGCCATCTGCGCGCCCCTGTTCGTCTGCCTCGCCGGCTGGATCTACCGCCGCCTCGCGGGCGTCCTGCCGAGCGCCGTCGCGCTGCCGCTGGCGTGGCTCGCGGGGGAGGTGGCGCGCGGCCTCCCGCCCCAGCAGTTCCCCTGGGCGCTCCTCGGCTACGACGTGGCTCCGTGGCTCGACCTGGCGGGACTCGCGGCGCTCGGCGGGCCGTACCTCCTCACGTTCCTCGTCGCCTCCTGCTCCGGCGCCATCGTCGACCTCCTCGGTCTCGGCGGCGCTCCGCGCCGTCGGCTCCCGCTGCTCGTGGTCGCCCTCGCCGTCGCCGGCGGCGCCCTCCTCGGCGCGCGCCTGCGCCGCGACGTCGGGCCGCTCGCCGAGGGTCCCCTCGTCGCCTGCGTCCAGCCGAACATCCCCCAGGACCTGAAGGACGCCGGCCGACCGACGCTGCAGGACGTCTCCCGCACGATCCTCCGCCTCGTCGCGAACGGCGCCGAGGCGGGCGCGGAGCTCGTCGTGATTCCCGAGACGCTGCTCCCGCCCTGGCTCGCGCGGAACCTCCCGCCCGACGCGATCCTCATCGGCGCCGGCTCCCCGAGCCCGCTCACGGCGGAGCTCGCGCGCCTCGACGAGCGCGACTTCCTCCAGATCCTCCGCGAGCGGACGCGGAGCGCCTGGCTCGCGACGGGCGCGCTCCTCTTCGATCGGCACGCGCCCGGCGATCCGCGACCGAGGCCGCGCAACTCGGCGCTCCTCTTCGATCCGTCGGGACGGGAGGTGGCGCGCTACGACAAGGTCCACCTCGTGCCCGGGAGCGAGGCGCTCCCGCTCCCCTCGGGCGGTCTCGCCGATTCCTTCCGCCGGGCCCTCGATCCCTTCACCGGCGAGATGATGATCGACATGGCGCCGGGCGACGGGGCGCGCGTCTTCTCCATGCCGTCGGCGTCGGGGGCCGAGGTCCGCTTCGCGCCGACTATCTGCTACGACAACGTCTTCCCCGACCTCTTCCGCGAGGCCGCGCGCGCCGGCGCGGGCTTCCATCTCGTCCTGTCGAACGAGGGCTGGTTCCCCGACAGCCACGAGATGGACGCGATGCTCGCCTACTCGGCCTTCCGCGCCATCGAGACGCGGCGCGCCGTGCTGCGGTGCACGAACACGGGGATCTCGTGCCTCGTCGCGCCCGACGGCTCGCTCCATTCGGTGCTCGAGCGCAACGGCCGCCGCAGCGAGATCGAGGGAGTCTTCCTCGCGCGCCCGCCGATCGGCTCCGCGACGACTCCCTATCTCTCCATCGGAGACACGCCCTTCGAACTGCTGGCCGCCGCCTCGGCGGGTCTCGCGGCGGTGCTCGCACTGGCGCGTCGCCGCGAACGGAAGGCGCGGGCCCTCGCCGAGACTCGGGGCGGGCCGCCTTGACCACTTTCCGGGTCCCGATAGACTCCTCGGCCCATCGGGGCCCGCTGGCCTCGAAGCGGGCGGGCCGATTCCGTCGCGGGTTCCTCGCGCAGGTTCGGTTCGTCGACTCGAACGCTCTCTCGCGATCGCCCTCGGTCGCGTCCGCGCGCCGGAGCGAGACCCATCGCGGTCTCGTCGGCACGGGACGGCGGTCGGTGGTCGGCCGAGGTCTCGGGACCCATGCGTCCCTCGGCCTCGAGAGGAGATCACCCCTCCTCTCGAACCCCACATCCCTCACGCCCCCTGCACCAACAGGTCATGAGCACGATTGCTCGGCTCTTCGTCTTCCTGAACCTCGTCCTCAGCGTCGCCTTCCTCGTCTGCGGAATCATGCTTCTGCAGAAGAGCGAGAACTACAAGGGGCGCTACGAGGGTGAGGTGAGTGCTCGCAAGAGCGAGGTGACCGGACTCCAGGCCCAGCTCACGGCGAAGGAAGGGGAGGTTCAGGAGGCCCGCAAGGCCACGGAGAACTTCCGCTCCGAACTCGAGTCCGTGAAGGTCGACCGAGACGGTCTCAAGTCGCAGCTCTCCGTGGCGCTCGACACCAACTCGAAGAACTCCGGGGAGATCGCCCGGATCGCGACGGTCCTCGAGAACCACCGGCAGAACATCGACGCGCTCCAGGGACAGCTCTCCCAAGCGAACAAGGACGTCGACTCCATGCGCGGCGAGCGCGATGCCGCCCGCCAGGCCCAGGACAACGCCGAGAACCTGCTCGCCCAGGCGCAGCAGGCGAATCAGCAGCTCGACGCGCAGGTGGCCTCGCTCAAGGAGTCGGTGAACGAGACGTCGACGTCGCTGACGAGCGCCCAGACGGCCCTCGAGATGTACGCCTCCCGGACCGGCATCCCGATCTCCGAGGTCGCCGTGGCCCCGCCGCTCATCACCTGCAACGTCGTGAACGTCGCAGCCCAGGAGCGCCTCGTGCAGCTCGACATGGGGAGCGACGGCAACGTGAGGAAGGGCTACAGCTTCGCCATCTACAGCGGCAGCGAATACAAGGGCGAGGCGATCGTCGAGGACGTCCAGGCGAAGTTCGCCACGGCGCGCATCACGAAGCTCGTTCCCAACAAGGCGGTGCGTGCCGGAGACTCGGCCACGACCCGTCTCTGGTAGACCCACCCGCGGCTACCGGACGCCCTTCGGAGCCGCAGAACCTCGGAACAGCCGAACTTCGGAACACTGGAGAAACCCCATGGCAGCTGCCAAGACCCGCGCGGTCGAACCCGGTGACGACACCGCCTCCGACGAGCCCGTCGGCCCCGAGGCGTCGAACTGGGATCAGATCTACATCATCGCCACGACCGTCTGCCTCGCGATGTCCGTGATCTTCGTCGTCATGGCCGCCAACAAGTGGTACGGCGGGCTCGGCGCAGACTGATCCCGAGCGGACGAGCACGACGCTCGGCGAAGCGTTGGACTCCGGGAATCCTGACGGGCCGCCTGCAATGGCGGCCCGTCGCATGGATGGCCCCATCGGCCCGATCGGCGCGCTCCGCGCGTGCGTTTTGTCCATCGTTCCCCTCCGGCGCGTCCCTATGCTTCGCCGGCGCATCGTTCGACGCGCACCACACCCCGTTCCGCAGCTCTCGACCGGACGCCGCCTGGTCGGGCACCGTCGATGTTGAAAGCCTTCGAGTGGTTCCTGGGGAGATTCTCCACCGACATGGGGATCGACCTCGGCACCGCCAACACGCTCGTCTGTGTGAAGGACCGTGGCATCGTCCTGAACGAGCCGTCGGTCGTCGCCGTGAAGAAGGGGACCAACGAAGTGCTGCTCGAGGGTCGCGCCGTGGGCCTGAACGCGAAGGAGATGCTCGGGAAGACTCCGGGCGGCATCCAGGCGATCCGCCCGCTGCGCCACGGCGTGATCGCCGACTTCGAGATCACCGAGAAGATGCTCCGCTACTTCATCACGAAGGTGCATGAGGGGCGCCAGTGGGCGACGCCGCAGGTCGTGATCTCGATCCCGAGCGGCATCACGGCCGTCGAGAAGCGCGCCGTCATCAACTCCGCCGAGCGCGCCGGCGCGCGCCGCGTCTATCTGATCGAGGAGCCCATGGCGGCGGGCATCGGCGTCGGTCTGCCGGTCACGTCGGCGCGCGGCACGATGATCGTCGACATCGGCGGCGGCACGACGGAGGTGGCGGTGCTCTCGCTCGCCGGCATGGTGGCCTCCACGTCGCTGCGCTGCGCCGGCGACGAGATGGACGAGGCGATCATCGCCCACTGCCGGAAGTACCACAATCTCGACATCGGCGAGCAGACGGCCGAGAAGATCAAGATCAACGTCGGATCGGCCTATCCGCTCGCGCAGGAGATGGCGGTCGAGGTGAAGGGCCGCGACACGCTCACCGGTATGCCGCGGAAGATCGAGCTCACGAGCGAGGAAGTGCGCGAGGCGCTCCTCGTGCCCGTGCGCAAGATCATCGGCGCCATCCGCAGCACGCTCGCGGCGACGCCCCCCGAGATCGCGGCCGACCTCGTCGACGAGGGCGTCACCATCGCCGGCGGCGGCGCCCTCCTGCGCGGTCTCGCGCAGGCCATCGAGGACGAGACGCAGCTCCCGGCGCGCATCGCCGAGGACCCGCTCACGGCGGTCGCGCGGGGCACGCTGCGCTTCCTGGAGAATCTCGAGGAGTTCTCGAAGGTCCTGCAGTCGGGAGACGACCGGTAGCAGCGACCCGGGCGCGGCGGCGGAACGATGCAACGAGGCGCGCTCACCCGAGGGACCGCGCTGGCCGCCGCCTCCGCCGCGACGCTGATCCTGCTCGGCCTGCGGCCCGTCGGCGCCGCCGATCGCTTCGCCGCCCACGCCGTCGGCTGGCTCGCCGTCCCGTACCTCGCGCTCGGCGACGCCGAGGTGCGGCTCCTCGGCACCGGTAGCGCGTCGGACCCTGCCCGCGCCGTCGACGCCGGCGAGAGCCTCCTCGATCTGCGCGCGCGCGAGCTGGCGGGCGCCATCGCCGCGAGCGTCGATCTGAAGGCGCGCCCCGGCCTCCCGGCGAGCGTCGTGCGGCGCGACGAATCGAACGCGACCCTCGTCATCGACCGCGGCACGCGCGACGGGCTCGTCCCCGGCCAGCCCGTCACCTACGCCGACGCCCTCGTGGGCCTCGTGCACGAGGTGGAGCCCCACGAGGCGACGGTCCGGCTCGTGTTCCATCGCGACGCGCGCATCGTCGGCCGCACCCGCGAGGAGGAGCCGCAACGGCTCGTCGTCGGAGGATCGGGCGAGGGGCTCCTGCGCGTCGAGGTGTCCGAGCGGCGCGAGTGGGTCGAGGGCGCCGTCGTCGAGGTCGCGCCTTCGCCGGAGGGAGCGCTGGTCGACGCGGCCGTCGGCTTCGTCGTCGGCCGGATCCGCCGGGCGCCGGAGGCACGCGAGCCCTGGGTGGTCCCGCCGGGGGAGGCCGCGGCGGCGCGGCTGCTCCAGGTGATCGTCCGCACGGGGGCGGGCGCGCCCGTGGCGGCCGTCTCCGACGCACCGGAAGGCTGGGAGGGCCTCGAGCTCTCCCTCGCCGGCGACGTCGGGCCCGGACGCGCGACGATCCTCGGCCGCGCGCGCCGCCGCAGCCGGTCGCTCGACGGCTGCGCCGTCGCCTTCGACGGCTGGCTCGTCGGCCGCGTCGTGCGCGAAGGCGGACCGGCCGTGCGCGTGCAATGCGTCGAGGACCCGGGCTTCGAGGTGGACGCGATCCTGCTGCCGCCGGAGGGGCCGCCGCTCCCGCTCGGTCTCCTGCGCACGGAGCGCGGCGGCGGTTCCCGGGTCTCCTTCGCGATCGCCCCCGGCTCCGTCGAGCTGCCGCTCGGCGCGAGCGGCCCCGTCGTCACGGGAAACGCCCTGCGCAGCGTTCCGAAGGGGCTGCGGATCGGCGACGGCCGCGTCGAGGAGGGCCGGCTCGTCGTCGAGCGGGCGATCCACGGCGCCGACCTCACGACGGCTTTCGTCGCGACGCGCGAGGAGGGAGCGCCGTGAGGAGCGTGCTGCGCCTCGTGATCGTCGTGCTCCTCGTGGAGGTGATCGGTCTCGCGCGCTCGCGCAGCGAGATCGGCCCCTGGCTCCCCGACTTCGCGATCGCCCTCGTGGCGGCGATCGCGCTCGCCGGGAAGGAGTCCGTCGTCGTGCGGTCGGCCCTCCTCCTCGGCGTGCTGCGGGCGCCCACGACGGCAGCCGATCCGCTGAGCGGCGTCGGAGCCTTCCTCGCCTTCGGCCTCCTCGTCCTGCACGGCCGGCGCTTCGTGTTCCGCGACCATGCCGCCGTCGCCTTCGGCGCGGGGATCCTCGGCGCCGTGCTCGTCTTCGGCCTGGCGGCGGCGGCCGATCACGCGCGCGGCGCCGGCTCGGGCCTCCTCGCGCCGTCCCTCGGCGCCGCCGCGTCGACCGGCGCGCTCACGGTGCTCGTCGTTCCCACGCTCCGGCGGCTCTCGTTCACGCGCTCGCTCCTGGAGCGACGCTTCGGCGAATAGCGCCATGCACCGCGAGCGCATCCTCCTCCTCCTGCTCCTCCTCGGCACGGCCGCGCTGGGCCTCGCGGGGCGGCTCTTCCAGCTCCAGATCGTCGAGGGAGAGACCTGGCGCGCCGAGGCGGAGACTCTCGGCTCGCGCTCCCGCACGATCCCGTTCCGCCGCGGCGCGATCCTCGACCGCCGAGGCCGCCCCATCGCCGTCGACGAGGAGAGCTACGGGATCGACCTCGAGCTCGGCGCCTACCGCGGGCGCGACCCGCTCGCGCAGGCGGCCTCCGCGCTCTCCGTGCTGGAAGGGCGCCCCGTGCCCTTCGCCGAGGTGGCCGCCGACCCCGTCGGCTCGGCCCGCGCGCTCGTCGGCGTGACGCCGGCGCGGATCGCGGAGGTCTTCCTCGACTTCGAACGGCAGCGCCTCCGCACGGCGCTGCAGCGCCTCCTCGGACTCGGCCGGAGCGACCGCCGGCGGCTCTTCGCCTCGATCCGCGACGGGTCGGCGGCGCCCCTCGCGACCGCGTTCCCCGAGGCGTGCGCGGCCGTCGAATCGAGGATCCGGGAGTCGGCCGGCCACCTCGCGCTCCTCGACCGCTCCCTCGGGCGCGAGCCGGGGACCTGCATCGCCCTCCTCGACGATCTCCGTGCCCGCGTCGCGGCCGACGTGGAGCGCCGCGTGTCGCGTCGCGTCTCCCAGGCGGCGCAGCGTGGCGAGGAGCTCGACGTCGCGGGCGAGCGCAACCAGATCCGCCGCCAGCGCGAGACCTGGCTCGAGCGCTTCGCCGACGATGCGCCCTACGCTTCCGCGGAGATCCTCGCGGCGCGCCCGGAGTGGTTCCCCGGGTTCTCGGCCGTCGAGACGATGACGCGCCGCTATCCCTCGCCGGTGCTCCCGGCCCTCGTCGGCGCCGTGGCGTCGCCGAGCGCCGAGGATCTCGACCGCACGCTGCAGGACGAGCAGCGGATGCGCGAGCTGGCGCGGCAGCTCGTGCTCTCCGAGGAGGAGGAGCGGGAGCTCGACGAGCTGCGCCAGCGGGTCCGCGCCGAGAGCTACGTCGCCGGCGACGTGCGCGGCGTGAGCGGTCTCGAATGGGCCTGGGAGGAGTCGCTCCGCGGCTCCCGAGGCTGGCGGATCGAGACGCCGAGCCTCCACGCGGGCGAGCCGGTCCGAACGGTGTGGCGCGCGCCGGAGCACGGCCGAGACCTCCGGCTCACGATCGACCTGGAGCTCCAGGAGCTCGCCGAGAGCCTGCTGCGGCGCGGCTTCCCGGCCCATCCGGAGATCGTCGTGCGCGGTGCCATCGCGCTGTTCGAGGTGGCGACGGGGGACGTGCTCGCGCTCGCCGCGACGCCGGACGTGCACCGCGAGGATCTCTTCGACCCGGTGCGCCGCGCCGCCGTGATGCGGATCCAGGAGGACGGCCCGAGCCGCGCGAAGCCGATGAACCACCGCGGCTACCGGCCCTACTTCCCGCCGACGCCGGGCTCCGTCTTCAAGCTCGTCACGTCGGTGGCGGCTCTGGAGCGCGGTCTCGTCGATCCCGAGACGAAGCACTTCTGCGGCGGGCGGATCGGCACGCTGCGCTGCGAGGGCCAGCACGGCGACATCGGCCTCGTGCCGGCGCTCGAGCTGTCGTGCAACTGCTACTTCGGCTGGCTCGCCGAGAGGCTCGGCCGCGATGGACTCCAGGCGGAGGCCGAGCGCTTCGGCTTCGGGAGCCCGACGGGTTTCAGCCGCGCGGAGTTCGCCGGCCGCTTCGAGCTGCAGGACCGCAACGTCGAGATGCTCCGCCGCTTCGGGATCGGCTACACGCTCACGGTGACGCCGCTGCAGGTGGCGCGGATGGCGTCGGTCTTCGCGACCGGCGGAAGGCTCCCGGCGCTGCGGGTCGTGCGCGCCGTGGGGGAGGACGACCTGCTCCCGGAGCCGGCCGCCGATCTCCGGATCTCCGCGCGGACCATCGAGGTCGTCCGCGAGGCCATGCGCGGCGTCGTCACGCGCGGGACGGCGAAGGGTCTCGGGCTCTCCGAGGTGCGTGTCGCCGGCAAGACCGGCACCTCCGAGGTGGACCGGCACGGCATCGACAACCACGCGTGGTTCGCGGGCTTCGCGCCGGCGGAAGCGCCGCGCATCGCCTTCGCGCTGTTCGCCGAGAAGGTCCCGGTCCACGGGAGCGTCGTCGCCGCCATGGCGGCGCGGCTCCTCGCGAGCGACGCCATGGCGCCCTGGTTGAGGACTCCGTGAGCCTGCGCGGACGCTGGCGGCTGCTCCGCCTCCGGCTGGGAACGCCGGCCCTCGTCGTCGTCGCGGCGGCGGCGCTGCTCTGCATGGTGGGCCTCGTCGTGAGCTCCAGCGTCGACGCCGCCGCCGACCGGCCCCCGACCCTCGCCCTGCAGCAGGGCCTGCGGCTCCTCGTGGCGCTCCCCGTCTGCGCCGTGGCCTTCTTCCTGCGGCCGCGTTTCGTGCGCGCGAACGCCTACGCGTTCTACGCGCTCTGCCTCGCGCTCCTCGTGGCCGTGCTCTTCGTCGGGCCGGTGATCAACGGAGCGCGCCGCTGGCTCGTCCTCACGTCGGCGCTCCGCTTCCAGCCGAGCGACTTCGCGAAGCTCGCCGTCTGCCTCGCGCTGGCGCGCTTCTGCTCGATCCGCTCGCGCGTGGAGAGTCTCCGTGGCGTCTGCGTCGCGCTCGCGATCGCCGCCGTGCCGGCGCTGCTCGTGCTCAAGGAGCCCGATCTCGGGACGGCGCTGAACATCCTCCCGATCGCGCTCGTCGTCCTGCTGGCGGCGGGCATGCGGCGCTCCCACCTCGCCATCGTGATCGCGCTGCTCCTCGCGGCCGTCGCCGCCTACGCGATCTTCGGCCTCCACGGCTACCAGCGCGAGCGCGTGGAGACTTGGATCAAGCAGGACTCGCTCACGCCCGCGGAGAAGCAGGGGCAGGGCTACCACCTGCACCGGTCGAAGCTCGCCATCGGCTCCGGCGGGCTCACGGGCTACGGCTGGTCCGAGGGCCCGCAGAACCAGCGCGACCTCCTTCCCGAGCGCCACACCGACTTCGCCTTCTCCGTGATCGCCGAGGAATGGGGATTCCTCGGCGCGCTCCTCGTGCTGGCGCTCCAGCTCACGCTTCCGGCGGGGCTGCTGCTCCTGTCGCTGCGCGTCCGCGAGCCCTTCGCGCGCCTCGGCGTCGTCGCCATCGCCGCCCAGGTGGGCTTCCAGGCCTTCGTGAACATCGGCGTCGCCATGGGCGCGCTCCCCACGACCGGCATCGCGCTGCCGCTCGTCAGCTACGGCGGCTCGTCGGCCGTCGTGACGCTCACGAGCCTCGCCCTCGCCCTCGACCTCGCGGCCCACGCGGAGCCGGTGCTGTCGGGAGACTCCTTCGAGCCGGAGGAGGAGGAGACCCTGCTCGACCGGACCCTTCCGGGAGGCCGCGGGAGCGACGCACGCACGAGCCGGCGGCTCGCGGCGAGCCGCTGAGGAAGGAGGCGCCCGTTCGGAATCCGTCAGGGCCGTCGTTTCGATCCGGAGAATTCCGATCGAAACGCGCATGCCCGACGGCACACTCCCGCCGCACGTGAAGGCGGCCGCACGGACGACCTCGTCCGGTCGGTGGCTGGAGACTCGGGATCCGCGAAATCGCGCCCCAGGAGGGGCGGTGATCGTGACCACCCAGTCCGAAGTCTTGTCGAAGTCGGGACCGCGAACCGCGGGAGGGCGCCTCGTCGCCCGCTTCGCCGATCCTCCGTGGGTCCATCATTCCGACGACGCGCTCGTCTGCCGTTCCTGCGGGATGCCCCATCGCGCTCCCGCGGAAGGCGTGCCCGTCGGCACCCATTGCGAGAGCTGTGGCCGCGACCTGCGCCGCACGCGGGCCGACGCGCTCACGCTGCTGGCGCTCGTCGTCGCCATCGTCCTCGCCCTGGGCGGCGTCGTCGCGCTGACGGCGAGCCTGTTCGGGTAGGAGCTCCGCGAGCGCTTCGCGGGGATCTTTCCGCCGGCGGGAACCAGGCGTCTCCCGGTGGCTCGGGCCACGGCTGTTGACCGCGCACTCGGCCCCGCGAGAATCCCTCGGCGCCGCGATCCTCCGATCCGCGCCCCGACCGATGGCCGACCTCGACCGAGACCTCCATTCCGTTCAGGAGGTCCGCACGCTCCTTCGCCAAGCGGCCACGGCGCAGAAGGCCTTCGAGGCCTTCGACCAGGAGGCCGTCGACCGCGTCACGAAGGCGATGGTGGAAGCGGGCGTCCGCGCCTCCGAGTCGCTCGCGCGCCTCGCCGTCGAGGAGACCGGCTACGGTCGGGCCGACAGCAAGAAGCTCAAGAACCTCTTCTCGACGGAGATCCTCTGGGAGTCGATCCGCGATCTGAAGACGGTCGGGATCGTCCGGCGCGACGACGCGAACGGTCTCTGGGAGGTGGCGTCGCCCTACGGAGTCGTCGCCTGCATCATCCCGACGACGAATCCGACGTCGACGGCGCTCTACAAGGCGATCATCTCCGTGAAGGCGCGGAACGCCGCCGTGATGTCACCCCACCCGCGCTCCGTGCGCTGCGTTCGCGAGACGTGCCGGATCCTGAACGAAGCGGCCGTGCGCGCCGGTGCGCCGGACGGCCTCGTGTTGTGCCTCAGCGCTCCGTCCCTCGACGCGACGCGCGAGCTGATGCACCACTCCCTCGTCGACGTGATCCTCGCGACGGGGGGCGCCGGCCTCGTGAAGGCGGCCTACTCGTCGGGGAAGCCCGCCTACGGCGTCGGCCCCGGCAACGTGCCGGCCTACATCGAGCGCACCGCCGACATCGCCCACGCCGTGCGCTGCGTCGTGTCGTCGCAGACCTTCGACTGGGGCACGATCTGCGCGAGCGAGCAGTCGCTGATCGTCGACCGCTCGATCGAGGCCGCCGTCCTCGCCGAGTTCCGTCGCCAGGGCGCGCACTTCTGCAGCGAGGCGGAGACGCGGTCGCTGGAGAAGCTCTGCGTGCGCGGCGAGCTGATGAATCCGGAGATCGTCGGCATGGCGCCCGTGCGCATCGCCGAGCGCGCCGGCTTCTCCGTGCCGCAGGGCACGACGGTGCTCCTCGCGCCCCAGGCGGGCGTCGGGCCGAAGTACCCGCTCTCGCGCGAGATCCTGACGCCGCTGCTCGCCTGGTACACGGTGGCCGACTGGCGCGAGGGCTGCACCCGCTGCAAGGAGGTGCTCACCTTCGGCGGCGACGGCCACACGCTCGGCCTGCACACGACGAGCGAGGAGGTGGTGACGGCCTTCGCCCTCGAGAAGCCGTCGAACCGCATCCTCGTGAACGCGCCGACGAGCCAGGGCGCCGTCGGCCTCGCGACGAACCTGGAGGCGTCGATGACGCTCGGGTGCGGCCCCATGGGGCGCAACATCTCGAGCGACAACATCACGGCGCGCCACCTCGTGAACCTGAAGCGCGTGGCGGCCATCCGCCCCGACTACTGGGAGATCGAGCAGCGCTACGCCTCGGGGCGCGGCGGCGTGTCGTTCCCCGTGGCGCGCTCGCGCCACCTGCTGACGCCCGAGGGCGGCTCCGGCGAGGCGTCGCCGCGCGCGCGAGGCGCGGTGTCGTCTCCGGCGCCGCGAAGCCCGGCGGGCGAAGCGCCGACGCGAGCGGCCGGCCAGGGCTTCGCCGGCGGCTACGGCGGCAACGCGCGCGTCGAGGTGCCCGACGAGCCGCCGGTCT
>CAZJHD010000043.1:0-36974 GCA_964545855.1 uncultured Planctomycetales bacterium | reverse complement strand
TCGGGCCAGCGGCGGCGATTTCCTCACAACCTCTCTGACCCCATTCCCGGGACGATCCGACGCGCGGAAGGACCTCGAAGCCGACTGCTATGCTCGCCCCGATGCGCGCGTCCCATCCGCTCCGGCGAGGAGCCCTGCTCGTCCTCCCGGCCGCCGTGCTCCTCGCGAGCGCCTCCTGCCTCAACGCGGGACGCCGGCTCGGCGGCGAGATGAGCGAGGGACGCGCGCGCTGGGTCGCCGAGCGCGTGGCGCGCATGCGCGGCATTCCGCTCGATGGTCCGCTCTCCGTCGAGGTCTCCGCCCGCGAGGATCTGGCGAAGCAGTACGGCGAGAAGGCGAAATCGAATCTCGACGAGGCCGGCATCGCGAAGCGCATCCGCGCCGACCGAGCCCTCGGCCTCCTGCCGGAGGGTCTCGCGATCCGCGGCCAGCTCTTCGCCGTCGGCGACCTCGGCTTCGCCGGCACCTACGACGCGGAGACGAAGGCGATCGTCGTCGTGAACGATCTCGAGGGAGGGCTGCGCACCGACAACACGCTCGCCCACGAGGTGGCGCATCGTCTCGACGACTCGCGCTGGTCGCTGCAGGCGCTCTGCCTCGCCGCCGAGGGGAACACCGACCGCGCCCTCGCGACGCTCGCGCTCATCGAAGGGAGCGCCGTCGTGACGCAGCTCGATTTCGCCCTGTCGGAGAGCTACGACGACGCGCAGGGCGGTCTCGGCGGAATCGTGGCGGCGCGCACGATCGACGATCTCGAGAGCGACATCGGCCTCATGGCCCGCGTCCGCGGCGAGCGCGCGCGCGCGATCCTGCGAACGACGCCGTCCTACCTGCGGGAGCGGATCGTCTTCCCCTACACGCGCGGCCTCGCCTTCGTGCGCGCGCTCCGCGAGCGGCGCGGGACGGCCTCCGTCGACCAGGCCTTCGTCGATCCGCCCCTCTCGACGGAGCAGATCCTCCATCCGGCGAAGCTCGTCGACCGCCGCGACGACCCCGTGACGGTCACCGTGGGCATCGGCTTCACGGGCGGCACCCTCGTCCACGAGGACACGCTCGGCGAGTTCGGGATCCGGCAGCTCCTCGAGACGCGGCTGCCTCGCCGCCGCGCGCGCGCCGCGGCGGCCGGCTGGGGCGGCGACCGCTACGCCGTCGTCGAGGTGGGCGGCGCCGACGTCCTTCTCTGGCGCACGGAGTGGGACGACGAGAGAGAGGCCGAGGAGTTCGCGCGCGCGGCCGACGACTGGCTCGCGGCGCGCCACGGAGTCACTCCCTTCTGGATGGTCCAGTTCGGGCGCGACGACATGGACCGCCCCGACGGGCGCATCGCGCGGATTCGCCGCACGGGCCGCACCGTGCTCGTCGTCGACGGCATCCCCGCGGGCGCCGAGGAGGCGGACGCCGACTGGGCGCTGCGTCTCGCCGATGCGAGCCGCATCGAGATGCCCGCCCGACCGCGCGCGCCCCAGGGCGGCCTCGACGCGGGCGTCCTGTCGTCGCGCGACTACGACGACGGCTCCGGCGCCTACCTCCTGGGCGGCCTCGCCGCCGCGAGCGAGCGGCACGGCGAGGCGAGCTCCTTCTCGCTGCTGGGAGGCCTCCTCCTCGATGTCGACCGCAACGCCGACGGCACGCGCATCTCGGCGCTGATGGGGCTCCTCTCGTGGCGCACGGCGCCTCGGCAGGAGCTGAAGCGTCTTCGCGTCGGCTCCGCCGTCTGGGGCGAGGACCACGAGAGCCACTCGTGGTCCATCCTCCCGATCGTCGACGCGCCGGCGGCGTCGTCGGCGCCCGGCGGCAGCCGCGTGCGCACGGGGCTCGTGAACTGGCAGGAGGTGCGCGAGGTCGCCTTCGAGCGCGACGGCACGGTCCGCGACGGCGACCCCGTGCAGGGCGAGACGTCGGTGCTGCTGGGGCTCCTCGGCCGGAGCTGGACCGACGCGCCGGAGCCCGACGGCACACCCTTCGAGCGCTCTACGTGGTGGGGGCCCTTCCCGATCGGCTTCTCCTTCAGCTCGACGCGCCACGGTCCCCTCGGTGCGCGCTACCAGCTCCCGCCGCCGGAGTCGTCGCCGGAAGCGGCCGCGGCGGCCGAGGCGTCGGCCAAGCTCCCCGGCGGCGGACCGCATCCCGGCGACGTCGAGGAGGTCGTGAGCTGGAACTCGCTCGGCCAGCTCGTCGCGAGCTACGAGTCGCGGCAGGTGCGGCGCGGCGACGGCCTCCTCGTCGACCTGCGGAGGTGGTCGCTGCTCTCGGGCCTCCTCGCGATGGGATGGAGCCGCGGCGAGCACGGCATGTGGACGACGCCGATCGTCGGCTGGGCGAACGTGCCCGAGGGGGAGTTCCTGCTCCTCCTCTTCGGCCTCGTCCCGATCCCCATGGGGAGCGCGGAGCCGGCGGCGTCCGCCGCGCCTGCGCCGGCTGCCGCGACGACGCCCGCCGCGCCGGAGAGCCGCCCCCGATGACCGCCGAGCCCCGCCACGAGCACGACGGCCCCGGCGCCGCGCCGCCGGCCTCCGGAGGACGCGTCGTCTCCTTCGCGGTGATCACCGTCTCCGACACGCGCACCTCCGAGAACGACGTCTCGGGGAAGCTCGCGCGGACGATCCTCGAAGCGGCAGGACACCGCGTGGCGCTCCAGTCGATCGTGCGCGACGACGCGCACGCGATCCGCGAGGAGATCTCCCTCGCGCTGCAGGACGGCGCCGTCGAGGTCGTCTTCCTCACGGGCGGCACCGGCATCTCCCCGCGCGACACGACGCCGGAGGCCGTGGAAGAGATCCTCGACAAGGAGCTCCCGGGCTTCGGCGAGCTCTTCCGCTCCCTCAGCCTCGCCGAGATCGGCACCGCGACGATCCTCTCGCGCGCCGTCGGCGGCGTGGCGCGCGGCAAGGGCGTGTTCGCCGCGCCGGGCTCGCGCGGCGCCGTGAAGCTCGCCCTGGAGCGGATCCTCGTGCCGGAGGCGGGCCACCTCGTGACCGAGCTCCGCAAGCGCGGCGGGAAGAAGGGCCCGCGTGCCTGATCCGGCGAGCGTGCCGCGCCGGCTCCTCGCGGCGGGCCTCCCCGGCGCGGGGAAGACGACTCTCGTGCGCCGCCTCGCACGGCAGGCGCGCGCCCACGGCCGACGCGTCGCGATCGTGGCCGGCGAGCGCGGCTCCGCGCGGATCGACGCTCTCACACTCGGGCACGAGCGTCTCCCCGTCGTGCCCTGGGAGATCACCGGCGACGCACCGCGCGACGTCGCCGAGCTCCTGCGCTGCGTCGCGCGCGCGGCGGCCGCGGGCGGAGAGGACGGCGTCCTCGTGGAGCTCGCCGGGGGCGATGCGCCGAGCGCCTTCGCGCAGGCGCTCGCCGCCGCCGGGCCGGCGCCCGTCGTCGTGGCGGTCCTCGACGCGCAGCGCCTGGAGACGACGCGCGATCGCTGGCAGCCGATCGCCGACGGCGCGGACGTCCTCCTGCTCAACAAGGCCGACGCGCGCTTCGAGGGCGACGTGCCGGGACTCGTCGCCGGCCTCGCGGCGCGTCATCCGCGCGCGCGAACGCTCGCGACGGTGGAGTCGACGCTGCTGCTGGAGGAGATCCCCGCGGCGGATCCGGCCGGCCTCGCGGACCAGGCGGCGCCAGCGGCGACTCCCTGCGTCTGCGTCGAGATCCCGCTCGACGGCCCCCTCGCGCGCGCCGTCGTCGACGCGCTCGTGGCCGACCCGCCGGAGGGGATCGAGCGCGTGAAGGGCTTCCTGCGCCTCGACGACGCGCCCGCCCTCCACCAGCTCCAGGTCACGGGACGCAGCGGCGCGCTGCGCCGCGCGTTCCTCGAGCCCGAGCCCGCGGCCGTGCTCGCCTTCGTCGGCGCCCACGCCGACGAGACGGCGCTCCGCGCGCGGCTGAGACTGGCTCCGATTTCGTGCACGCCGTCGGGAGAGGGTCCGGCCCCATCCCTCGGGCGTGAATGAATCGGAGCCAGTGTCACCAGCCACGTGCCGGTCGCCACTCGGCGACCACGTCGTCACCGCGCGCGACGACGTAGCGGTCGTGCATCGCGGCGGAGAGGCAGCTGTGGTTCGGCAGGATGCGCAGCTTCGTGCCGATGCGCAGGCGGTCGAGGTCGAAGGAGGGCTCGGCGCGCAGGATCCCGTGCTCCTGGGAGAGTCGGTCGACCACGAGGCCCGGGAGCGGCGCGCCGGTCTCCGCCGAGGCGAGGCGGCCGAAGCCGCAGCCGGGGTCGGCGTGGCGCGCGCCCTCGTCCTTGCTGAGGGAGAGCGCGCCCGCGTCGACGAGGACCTCGCGGCGCGACGGATAGCGTCCGATCACCGACGCGAGGACCGCGAAGGCGATGTCCTCGAGGGCGCAGCTCCCGATGGCGGCCTGGAAGGCGTCGTGGAAGACGTAGTTGCCCGGCCGCGCCTCCGTCGTGCCCTCGAGGCTCTCGGCGGCGGCGAGCGTCGGCGTGGAGCCGAGGCTCACCTCGGCGACGGCGACGCCGTGCGCGCGGAGGCTCTCCGCGAAGCGGACCGCCGTCTCGCGCTCGGAGCGGGCGACGACGCGCGCCTCCTCCCGCGTGCGGCAGGCGTAGGAGTGGCCCGCGTGGACGAGGACGCCGCGGAAGTCGAGGTGGCGGCTCCCGGCGAGGCGGAGCGCGAGCGCGACGCTCGCGGGGTCGCTGGGATCGACGCCGGCCCGGTGCGTGCCGCAGTCGACCTTCAGCAGCACGCGGAAGCGCGTGCCGCGCGCGCGCCCGTGGGCCTCGAGCGCGTCTACGGCCTCGGGATGATCGACGAGGACCTGGAGCGCCTCGAGGGAGCGCGCGACAGCCGCCGCGTCGTCGAGCCGCGAGGGCGCGATGGGCAGCGCCCAGGTCACGTCGCGGAATCCGGCGGCGGCGAAGTGGCGCGCCTCGGCGAGGGTCGACACGGTGATGCCGCCGAAGTGGCCCTCCACCTGGAGGCGCGCGATCTCGGCGCACTTGTGCGTCTTCACGTGGGGCCGCAGGCGGCCGCCGAGCTCCGTCACGCGCGCGGCCATCCGGCGCGCGTTGCGCTCGAGGACGTCGAGGTCGACGACGGCGCAGGGAGTGGGGAGGTCGTGGACGCGCATGGGTCGAGCGGCGTGGGAGGATCGACCCGTTGGCGCGGCGCCCTCGCGAGGGCGCGGGACGTGCCGCTCAGCTCCCGGCGCCGAAGAGCCGCTCGCGCGCGCTCGCGTCGGCGGTCACGGCCTCGATGATCGGCCGCAGGGAGGAGAAGGGGCCGCCCTTCAGGACGGCGAGGGCCTTCTCCATCGCGCTCTTGGGCTCCGGCGATGCCTCGAGGGCGATCGCCTTCTCCAGCACCGCGATGTAGCGCGCGTCGCGCGAGAGGCCCATGCCGCAGGCCGACGCGATGCGATCGCTCTCCGCCTTGCTCGCGATCGCCTTCGTGAAGGCGCCCGTCACCTCCGTGAGCGGCTCCGCCATCCCGAGGGCGACGAGGGCGTTCGCGCGGAGGACGGCGTCCTTGTCGCCGCGGGCGAGGGAGGCGAGCTGGCGGCGGACGCCGGCGTCGTGCGTGCCCGTGGTGCCGAGCGCCCGGACCCAGGCGCGCTTCACGAGGGGCGACAGCTCCCGCGCGAAGCCCGCCTGGACGACGGGCAGCGACTCCTTCGTGCCGAGCTGCTCGAGGGCGATCGCCGCTTCCGTGCGGAGCGTCTCGTTCTTCGCCTCGGCGAAGGTCTCGACGACCTCCCAGTAGCCGGGCTCCGCGATGGCGCCGATCCGATGCACGATCTCGGCCTTCGTCTCGTCGCTGCGCTGCACGAACCAGCGCGCGCCGATCTCCGTCTTCACGAAGGAGACGACCTCGGGGTCGTCGCAGCCGAGGAGCTTCGCCAGCGCCTCCAGCCGCGCGCCGCCACCACCGCCGCCGCCTCCGCCGCCGGGGCCGCCGCCGCCCTGCTTCTTCAGGGCGCGGATGATCTCCTTCGCTTCCTCCTTCGTGATGGGGCCGCCGCTCGGCGCCGCGAGGTCGCCGCGCCCGCCGCCGCCTCCGGAGCCGGTCTCGCTCGCCGGATCGAACACGTCGCCCATCACGAGACGCTTCGGCGCCTTGCCGACGATCGTGCGATCGGGCTGCACCCTCGAGAGCGCCATGGTGAAGCACCACTGCAGCTCCTGCGCCGTGATCGCGTAGGGCACCGAGAGGATCACCTTCCCCTCGGGGTCGAGGAAGACGTGCTGCGGCGCCACGACGAAGCCGTCGGGGCTCTGCTTCACGACGCCCTCGCGCACGCGGATGTCCACCTTCATGTGCGCCTCGCAGGGGATCGACCCGAAGCGCGGGCAGGGCTTCGTGCCCGAGCGGTGGTCGTACTTCGAGGCGATCAGGTTCACCGTCTGCTGCGACCAGGCGACGATCATCGGATCGGCGTAGGTCTTCGTCGCCATCTCCTGATTCGCCTTCTCGCCATCCATGTTGATGGCCACGAAGAGGACGCGCTTCTCGGCGGCGGCGCGCTGCTTCGCCGCCTGGAAGTCGCCCTCCCACGCGATCTGCGCGCGGGCGACGCCGGCCGAGAGGACCGTGAGGACGAGGGCGGCCGCGAGCGGCGTGCGAGAGGAGACTCGGTTCATGGATGGGTGTCGACGAAGCAGCCGGAGAGCCTCCGGGCCGCGAGGGCCGCGGCGGAACCCTCCTCGGCGTTCTCCGGACCGCGCCTTTCGTCGCGGACCCGGACCGGCGCCCCTTCGCGCCTCAGTTGCCCGACCCGGCCTTCTCGTCGCTCTTGCGGGCGCTCGCCGGCTCGGCGCTCTTCTTCGCCGCCGCCGGATCGGCGTGGTCGATCTCGAAGCCGGGGGGCGCTCCGCCCTGCCCCAGGAGGTAGTGGTCGAACCACTGCTGCATGCGCAGCGAGTAGTCGAGCCGCGCCGCCGCCTTGCGATTGCCGTGGCCCTCGCCGGGGTAGTGGACGAGCCGCACGGGCGCCTTCCCGTGCAGCTTCAGGTGGCGGTAGATCTCGCGCGACTGGCCCGGATCGACGCGCGGGTCGTCCTTCCCGTGGAGGATCAGCAGCGGCGTCCGCGCGTCCTTCGCGTGGAAGATCGGGCTGCGCTCGAGGAAGAACTGCCAGTCGTCCCAAGGACGCTTGCGGGCGTGGACGAGGAACTCCTCGTTCGCGATGTCGGTGGTGCCGACCTTCGAGATCTTGTTGCTGATGCCGACGAACATCACGCCGGCGGCGAAGCGGTCGGTGTAGCGCGTCGAGCACCAGGCCGTCGCGTAGCCGCCGTAGGAGCCGCCGGTGATGCCGACCTTCGCGCCGTCGACGAGACCCGTCGCGATCAGGTGGTCGACGCCGTCGACGAGGTCGTCGAACTCCTTGCCGGCGGGATCGCCCTGGCTCGACTTCGCGAAGGCGATGCCGCGGCCCGTGCTCCCTCGGTAGTTCGGGTAGAAGACGGCGTAGCCCTTCGCGGCGGCCACCTGACCCGGCATCGAGTAGGCCGTGAGCCAGCCGTTGCTCATGTGCGCCTCCGGTCCGCCGTGGACGACGACGATCAGCGGCACGCGCACGCCCGGCGTCTCGTCGAGGGGCCGGATGAGGAGGCCCTCGATCTGCATTCCGTCGCGCGCCTCGTAGCGGACCACTTCCTGCTTCGCGAGCCGCAGCTTCTCGAGCTGCGGATTCGAGTGCGTGAGGCGCCGCGCCTGCGTGTCGCCCTCGGCCCAGAAGAGGAGCTCGGGGCCGTGGTGCGGCGCCGACCCGACGAGCGCGACGCGCTTTCCGTCGCGGGACGCGCTGAGGGACGTGAAGACGGGCGCGGCGGCGGAGACGAGGTCCTTGCGCAGTGAGCCCCGGCGCTCCTCGTCGAAGTTCGTCGAGAAGGTGCTGAGCGTGGTGGCCGTTCCCGTGTCGCCCAGGAAGAGGATCCGGTCCTTCGCGATCCAGGTGGCCGCTCCGACGTCCCCCTCCATGCCGCGCATCAGCTCGAGCAGCTTCCCGTCGTTCGCCGGGACGAAGTGGAGCCGGCCCGCCACCGTGTCGTTCTCGTCGGCGGCGGCGATCACGGCGAGGGCCGATCCGTCGGGGCTCCAGTCGAAGGAGCCGAGCTTCCCGGGGTTCTCGATGCGCACGAGCACCTTGCCGCTCTCGGCGTCGACGATGCGCACGCGCTGGCTCACGTAGCTGTCGTCGACGAGGGCCGTCGGCGCGAGCGCCACGGCGATGCGGTCGCCGCTCGGGCTCCAGCGGAGCGCGGAGGCGTGCCCCTCCACCCCGAGGTCGCGCGGCTTCGCGTCGTCGTCGAAGGGCATGCCGATCCAGACCTTCGTCGGACGCCAATCCTCCTCGTAGATCTCCTGCTTGAAGCCCTTCTCCTTCGCCTTCTTCACGGCCTCGGCCTCGGGCGCCGCGGCGAGCACGGCGACGCGCTTTCCGTCGGGGCTCCAGGCGTAGGCCGAGAGGTCGGTCTCCATCGAGAGCGCGCGGCGCGCCTCTCCGCCGCGGAGCGGCAGCACGTAGAGGGACGTCGTCTTGTCCTTGTTGCGCTTCGCGAGGAACGAGATCGCCGAGCCGTCGGGCGTCCAGTCGATCGCGCCGACGCTCACCTCGCCCGTGACGTAGGGCAGGGAGATCCCCGTGGCGGGATCCATGACGTGGAGCTCGCGCCACGCGGTGCCGTCCTCGTCCTTCGAGGGAATGCGCGGGACCGCCAGCGTGTACGCGATCCGCGTCCCGTCGGGGGAGATCACGGCGTCGCCGACGCCGCGCATCGTGGCGACCCGGTGCGGCGTCCAGACGTCGTCCTGGAGCGAGAACGCCGAGCCCGCGAGCAGCGGAACGGCGAGGGCGAGGAGGAGCGGAGAGCGCTGCCAGGAGCGCACCGCGGCGCGCATGTCGATTCTCGTCATGCGCCGATCATGGGGGGATCGGCGCGCGTCGGGAAGCCCCTACGGAGGGCGTCGGCGCTTCCCGGCACCCATCGCGGTCTGCGCCCGCGACCCAACGGTGCCCGCTCCGAGAACCGTCGTGCGGCGGGCGCAGGCGCGCGAGTCGTGGCTCAGGGCGCGAGCATCACCGCGGGGAGCGAGACGATCGTCTCGTCGGCGTGGACCCGCAGCGACGACGTCACCCGCAGGCGGGAGCGCACGCGCGCGCTCTCCGGCGTGCTCGGCTCCGCGAGGAAGCCGAGGGCGAGCACGCGGTCTCCGGCGATCTCCCGGGTGCCCTCCTCGGCCGGCATGGGGATGCGCACCAGCAGCCGCACCGGATGCGTCGCGGTGTCGTGCTCGGCGACGACGGCAACGCTCGGGAGCCCGCGCGTCGCGACGACGCGCGTCCCTTCGAGGACCTGCACCACGATCGAAGGAAGACGCGTCGCCCGTGGGTCGAGCTGGAGCCCGAGCACGGCGACCGGACCCCGCGGCCCCGTCTCGATGCTCCCGGCCTCGAGGCGGATCGCCGGCCTCTCCGGGTCGCCGAAGGCGGCGCTCAAGGGGACGAACTCCGGAGGGAAGAAGGCGACCGCCGACAGAGCCGCCTTCTGCCGGTAGATCCGGATCTCGGCACCGTCGCCGGCGACCGTCGGCTCCGCCACCTCGTCGAAGGCGAGCTCGCCGCGCGCGCGCAGCCTGTCGAAGCTCGCGGCGTAGCCGAGGGACGGCTCGGGGTAGCGGCCGCCCGCTCGCAGAACGACCACGTCCCTCTCGGCGAGCGCGCGGAAGCACTCGTCGAGCATCGCCTCGCTCGCGAACCACTTCGGGTGGTCGTCGAAGTGCCACGAGTGCCCGCGCGACCGCGCTTCCCACTCGAGCGTCCCGGCGCCGAAGAAGCAGACGTCGCCCACGACGGCCACGCGCGCCTCGAAGGGGAGCGCGAGGCGTTCGAGGGAGTCGATCACTTCGGCGATCCGATAGTCGACGTCCACCTCGCCGCCGCCCGCGTGCGACCAGTCGAGCAAGAAGCTCCCGTGGTAGCCGAGGTGGCCGAGGATCCAGCCGCCTCCCGTCACGTTGCCGCGGTCGTTCGGGAACGGCATCGGACGCGGAGCGTCGCCGACGCGCGGTGCCTCGAAGAGGAAGGTGCAGGCGACGACGTTCCAGGCGCCGAGTCCCGCCACGGCGGCGCTGGCGGCGAGCCGCAGCGGCAGGGCGCGGATCGACGCCACGGCGCGCACGATGGCGAGCGCCAGGAGCGGCATGAGGGGGAGGAGCAGCGTCGCGCCCATGCGCTGCGCGGCGAGGAGCACGAGCGCGAAGTCGATCGCGGCGACGCTCGCCAGGGCGAGGCCGACGGACGTGGCTCGAGGCCGCGGGCGTCGGCACGCGGCGAGCGCGACGGCGCCGAGCGCGACGACCGCCATGGGGACGCCCGGGCCCGCGAGGATCGCCCACTGCAGCGAGTAGGAGACGTTCTCGAGCGTGAGGGCCGTCGCGCCGCCGGCGTAGAACGACGCGCGGTCGCCCCAGGTGCACCGCTGCAGGTACGCCGCGAGAGTGTCGAGGTTCGGGCCGTACCAGGTGGCGGCGAGGCCGAGGGCGAGGGCCGTCGCCACGGCGAGACGGCCGAGGCGTGCCCAGGGCCGTTCCATGCGGAGCGCCACGATCGCCGCGACGACCGCCGGTCCGACGACGAAGATCGAGCCGCCGGTGCGCGCGAGCGCCTGCAGTCCGGCCAGCGCGCCGAAGAGGAGCGTCGGCGTCCAGCGTCCGAGACCGTCCGACGCGACGAGCGCCCAGCAGGAGGCGGCGAAGAGCGCCGCCAGGGGCGCCTCGAAGTAGTAGTTGCGCGTGTAGGTGAGGAAGACGGGGAACGTCGCGACGAGGGCCGTCGTCGCGCGCGCCGTGGCGCGGCCCCACAGCAGGTCCGTCGCGCGGTAGGTGGAGAGCAGCAACAGGAACGCGGAGAGGGGCAGCACGGCCTCCGCCACCGGCCGCGACGCGCCGAAGGGGATCATGAGGAGCCCCGACAGCGCGGAGACGAGGGGCGCGTGCGTTCCCGACACCCAGACCCACGCTCCGCAGAAGCCCTCGAGACCCTCGGCGACCATCGCCTGGTGGAAGCGCAGGGCGTTCGCGTGGAACCAGGCGGAGTCCCAGAAGGGGACCTGGCTCCAGGCGCCCTCGCGCAGGACCGCGATCGCTCCGGAGATCGTGACGAGCGCGGCGATCACGATGCTGCATCGCAGCCCGCGACCTGCTCCCCGCCCTCCTCGTGCATCGACCGGCTGGCGCAACGACTCCCCGAGCCGCTCCGCCGCGACGAACGTGCGCGGTGACGGCTCCCTCCCCGGGAGCCCATCGGCCATCCCTCCCTCGGGGCTTCAGTCGCTGGTGCGTCGGATCGACGCGCGCGACCGGGGGCGCCCCGCCCTGGGGGCGTCTCAGCCCGCCGGGCTGAAGGGATCCTGCGAGGTGGTGCGCAGACGCACGAAGCGCACGGGTCCGAGATCGGTCTCCTCGAACCGGGAGCCCTGCCGCTCGACGAGCTTCAGGCGCTGGCGCGCCGTCGGGCCGACGGGACCGACGAGCCGTCCGCCGTCGGCGAGCTGATCGAGGAGGGCGCGCGGCATGCGCTCGGGCGCGGCGCTCAGGAGGATGCGCTCGAAGGGAGCCGCCTCGGGCCAGCCCGACTCGCCGCTGCCGACGCGGAAGTGGAGCCGATCGCGGTAGCCGAGGCTCGCGAGCCGCTCTTCCGCCTGGTGCGCGAGCTCCTCGTCGATCTCGATGGTCCAGACCTCGCCCGCGAGCTCGCTCAGCAGGGCCGTCTGGTAGCCGGAGCCGGTGCCGACCTCGAGCACGCGCTCGGTCCCCGTGAGCTCGAGCGATTCGGTCATCTGCGCCACGATCACGGGCTGCGAGATGGTGGCGCCGCGGCCGATGGCGAGGGCGCGATCCTCGTAGGCGCGCGACCGATCGACCTCGGGAACGAAGAGGTGGCGCGGGACGACCTTCATGATCGACCGCACGCGCTGGTCGCGCACGCCGCGCGCCTCGATCTGATCCACCACCATGGCGCGACGCGCTCGAGCGGTCGAGTCGGCCGGCGCGGCGTGACTGGAGTGCGATGTCGGCTCGGAGAGCATGGGCTCGTGGTCTCGCGTGGGGCCGCCGGACGAGGCGACCTCGGGGCGTCAGGGTAGCCTGCATTCTCGCGGCGTCCGCCAAAGAGGATTTCGGGGAGGATGCGCCCCGTCCCGTGCCGGCTCCGGCGCCGATCCTCCGCACCCCCGAGCGAGGTGTGGGCCGACGGCGAAGCTCTCGCGACCCCGGAGTCGTCCCCGGGCGCCACCGCTCCGCGTGACCTCCGACCGCATCGACTCCACTCCCCGCGAGATCGTCGTCCTCGTCCCCGGCATCCTGGAGCTCTGGATCGCGCTCGGGCTCCTCGGCCGGCGGCTCGCGGGACAAGGATTCGACCCGACGATCCACCGCTATCCGTCGACGCGGCGTTGGATCGAGGAGCACGCCGACGCGCTCCACGCGGCGCTCGATCGGCGGACGGACGGCTTCTCGCGGCCGTTCCACCTCGTGGGCCACTCCATGGGCGGCCTCGTCATCCGCGCGTGCCTCGCGCGTCATGGGCGCGGCGCGGCGTCGCTCCCCGGTCTCGGCCGCGTGGCCTTCCTCGGCACGCCCCACCACGGCGCGCGGCTGGCGAGCGTCTGGGGCGACCGCTGGATCTACCGGGCGGTCTTCGGAACCAAGGCGGGGCAGCAGCTCCGTCCCGAGGCGAGCTTCTTCGCGACGACGCCCGCGCCCGCCGTGCCCTTCGGCACGATCGCCGGCGCGCGTGGCGGCTCCGGCGGGACGGGCGACGGCGCGTCGGACCGGCTCGTCGAGGTCGCGAGCACGCGGCTCGCGGGCGAGGCCGACTGGATGCTCGTGCGCGCCGACCACCACGGAATGGTCTACCGGCGCGACGTCGCCGAGGCCGTCGGACGCTTCCTGCGGACGGGCCGCTTCCGCGGCGCGGACTGAGTCGACGGGAGCCTCGATTTGGTGTTGGGCTCGCGGCGCGATCGTGCCGATGCACCGGGCAGGGCCGCGGAGTTCGGAAGGAGGGAAGCCGGCATGAGAAGGATCGTTGCACTCGCATTGCTCTCGCTCGTCGCGCCGCCGTTGTCGGCGCAGGTGGTGCGCGGCGGCGTGCTCCGCGCGCAGGATCGCGCCTCCCTCGCGGCGCTCGGTGCCGCCCGCGAGCGGCTCGTCGTCGACGTGGACCCGTCGTCGGGTCTCGTGCGGCGCCTGCGCGGGCCCGTGCCGACGAACGGAGGCGATTCGGCCGAGGCGGCCCAGTCGTTCCTCGCGAGCTACGGGGATCTCTTCGGCGCGGCGTCCGGCGCCTCGGTGCAGGTCTCGGCGCCCGCGATCCTCCGCGACGCACGCGGCGCCGTGCGCGCGGCGCGGTTCGGACAGACCGTGCACGGCTTCCCGCTCGAGGGTCGCGGCCTCGTCGTCCGGTTCGACCGGAAGGGCGGCGTGGTCGGTGCGAGCGGCAACCTGCTGGGCGCCGTCGCCGTGGCGCCTCCGGTCCTCGGCGACTCGGCGGCGGAGGTCATCGCGAGCACGCACCTCGCCACCCTCGGCGTGGACGCGGGAGCGTTCCTCGTCGGGCCGGGCGCGTCGCGCCGCGCCGTCGTGTCTCGGACGGCGCGAGCCACGAACGGCGCCGTGCTCCTCGTGCTGCGCGTCGACACGGTGCTGCGGGAGGGACTCCGACCGCTGTCGGTCGACGTGGACGCCACGACCGGGAGCGTGCTCCGCGTCTTCGAGAACCGCTCCACCGGGGAAGGCGCCTACCACTTCGGCGGCGACTCGCTGCCGTTCCTCACGGGGACGGGGACGGGGAGCGTGTACCCGAACCTGAAGGCGGCCATCGGGAGCAAGGCCGGCACGAAGCCGCTCGCCGACCTCGGCATCGAGGACGTGGTGCCGGGCCTCGCCGAGGACGGCCTCCTCTTCGGGCGGTTCGCCCACGTGCTCGACGACCTGGGCGTCGACATCTTCAGCGCGAGCCACACCTTCAAGCCGGTCTCCGACGATGCGCCGGCCGAGGCGAGCTTCTTCGACCAGGTGAACACCTACTTCTGGCTCACGGACGCCGGCCGGCGCTTCGAGAAGATCCTCGGCGAGAGCGCCGCGAGCTACGCGATCCCCGCCGTGGTGAACGTGGCGGGTCTCGTGAACGCGTTCTTCTCGACGAGCGACCTCGGCCTCGGTCACGGCTCGGGCTTCTTCGCCTTCGGCGACGTCTCCAACGAGACGGGCGATCCGATGGACGACTTCTCCCGAGACCCGTCGGTCGTCTTCCACGAATACACGCACGGCGTCGTCGAGAAGGCGGGTCACGGCTTCGGCGCGTCGCCCGTCGACACGCCGCCGCGCGCGGTGAACGAGGCGCTCGCCGACTTCTTCGCCGCGAGCTTCTTGAACGACGCGCGCATCGGGCCCGCCTTCGCGGTCCACCTCGGCCCCGACCTCGGCGTCTTCGCCGGGTCGCTGCGCGACCTCACGGACCCGCGGTCCTTCCCCGACGACCTCTTCGACGTCGTGGGCCAGGGCGGCCTGCCGGAGGAGCACGAGGCGGGCGTCATCTTCGGATCGACGCTCTGGAAGGTCCGCCGCGTGCTGAAGAAGACGTCCGAGGCGATCGTCTTCTCGTCGCTCCCCTACTGGCCCGTCACGACGGGCGAGGTGGGCTTCGGCTCGGTCACCCCCCAGAACGCCGAGGACGCCTACGCCGCCTACTTCGGCCAGTGCCTCGCGGAGCTCCTCCTCGACGTGGAGCTCCAGAAGGGGGCGTCCGCCGCGCTCGCGGCGCTCGGCGCCATGTGGTGCAACGGCGCCCTCGGCTCGCCCGACGCGGGCACCGTGCCCCTCGTCGACGCGACGGGCGCGAAGGGCGCGCGCGCGTCGTTCACGTCGTCCTTCGCCTCCGCCGGAGCGCAGCACGCCGTCGATCTGATCCTCGTGCCGGGGCAGAAGATCTCCGTGTCGTTCACCGGCTCGAAGAAGGACGGCACGCGCGTCGACTTCTCGTTCGACGACGGGCCCGGCGACTTCGCGCACGGCAAGGGCAAGGTCGTGAAGAACGGCGGCGAGAAGGCGAGCGAGAGCGGCATCGTCGTCGTGAACGGCGGCGTCTACCGGCTCACGGTGCTGAACCTGGGTGGCGCGCCGGGCGCCTACAAGGCGTCGATCGCGGTGAAGTAGCCGGGCTCCCGTCCGAGGGACGCGTCTCAGCGCGCCTCGAGGAGCGCCGACACGTCGCTCGCGCGGACGACGACGGCCTCGCGCCGCAGGCGCGCGAGGTCGAAGCGTGGGAGCAGCGCGCGCGCCGACACCGGGGCGCCCGTCCGCGCGAGACCGGACACGTGCGCGAGCCAGCCGACGAGGGCGTCCGGCGCGACGCCGGCCTCGCGGAACCGGGCGATCGTCGTGTCGCCGTGGCGCTTCGCGAGTCGTCGCCCGTCCTCGCCGACGAGGAGCGGCGCGTGGGCATAGGCGGGCGTGCGCAGGCCGAGGGCGCGCTGCAAGAGGATCTGCCGCGCCGTCGAGGGGAGCAGGTCGTCGCCGCGCAGCACCTCGTCGATCTCCATCGCGTCGTCGTCGACGACACAGGCGAGCTGGTAGGACGCCGTGCGGCTCCCCGCCCGCGTGCCCGACCGCTCCACCTTCTCGATCACGAAGTCGCCGCACTCCCGCGACGGGTCGAACTCCATGGCGCCGCGCAGGGCGTCGTCGAAGCGCACGGACCCCGGATCGACGCGCAGGCGCAGTGCGGCGGGCCATCCGGCCTCGCGCTCCGCGTCGCCGAGGCTCGCGAAGCGCCCGCGGCACGTGCCGGGATAGCGCGTCTCGTGCTCGCCCGCGTGCGGCGCCGAGGCGGCGCGCTCGATCTCGGCGCGCGAGCAGACGCAGGGGTAGACGCGGCCCTCGGCGGCGAGCCGATCGATGGCGGCGCCGTAACGCGCCGTGCGCTCCGTCTGCCGGTAGGGAGCGAAGGGGCCGCCCTCGACGGGACCCTCGTCCCAGTCGAGGCCGAGCCAGCGGAGGTCCTCGATCGCCTGCGCCTCGGCGCGGGGCTTCAGGCGCGGTCCGTCGAGGTCCTCGACGCGCAGGACGACGGTGCCGCCGCGCGATCGGATCGAGAGCCAGGCCAGCAGGAACGAGCGCGCGTTGCCGAGATGGAGCGCACCCGTGGGCGACGGCGCGAGCCGCCCGCGAGGCGGGCGCGCGGATCCGGAGCTGCCAGCGGCGGCCATCGAGGTCGTTCTATCCGAACCGGTCCCGCGGCCGCCGCGCGCGCTGGCGCGCGTCGCGGGACGGGGCGAGAGTGGCGGGCCGCCGTGATCGCCCCGCCCCTCCTCCTCGTCGCCGCGCTCGTGTTCCCCCACGCGGAGTCAGGAGCGCGTGCGGCGATCCCCTTCGTGCCCCTGCCCACGATCGTCGAGATGCGCGAGGGGACGTGTCCCGTCGAGGTCGGACTGTGGATCGTGCCCGCCGACGCCCGGCTCGCGCCCGTCGCGGGCGCGCTCGCGGAGGAGCTCCGGGGGGCCTTCGGCGTCCTCGCCGTTTGGTGGACCGACCGCACGCCGCCGCGGCCCGGCGACGTCGAGCTCGTTCTCGACCCGGAGCTCGTCGAGGACGAGTGCGCCGTGGAGGTCTCCGAGCGCGTCGTGGTCCGCGGCGGGAGCCCGGCTGCCGTCGCGCGGGGAACGGCCTTCCTGCTGCAGGCGATCGACGCGACGCAGACGCCCCTGACGCTCCCGCGCTTCCGATTGCACGACCGCCCGCCCTACGCCTACCGCGGGCTCCTCGTCGACGTGGCGCGCCGGCCCCATTCGATCGACGTGCTGCGGCAGCTCGTCGTCCTCTGCCGCCTCTACGGGATCCGCTACCTCCAGCTCCACCTCACCGACGACCAGGCCTTCACGTTCCCGTCGGAGTCCTTCCCCGCGCTCGCGACGCCGGGCCACTCCTTCTCGCTCCCGGAGCTGCGCGACCTCGTCGCCTTCGCCGACGCCCGCGGCGTGACGCTCGTGCCGGAGATCGACGTGCCGGGCCACTCGACGGCGATGCGCCGCGCGATGCCGGCGCTCTTCGACTCGGTCGATCCGGCGACCGGCGCGATGCGCGACCTCGGCGTGCTGAACCTCGGGAGCGAGGCGGTCGCCGAGGCGATGGACCGGATCGTCGGCGATCTCTGCGACGTGTTCCGCTCGTCGCCCTTCGTCCACGTCGGCGCCGACGAGACCTGGCTCGGGAACCTCGGCCGCGCGCCCGAGACGGCGGCGGCCCTCGCGAAGAAGGGCTTCGACGATCTCCACGATCTGCTGCTCGACTTCGTCGTGCGCATGCACGAGTCCGTGAAGCGCCGCGGCAAGCAGACTCTCGTCTGGGAGAGCTTCGCCGGCACGGGGAGCGCGCGCGTCTCGATCCCGCGCGACGTGATCGTGATGGCGTGGGAGACGGCCTACCAGGAGCCCCGGAGCCTGCTGGCGAACGGCTACCGCGTGATCAACGCGTCGTGGAAGCCGCTCTACGTGACGCCCTGGGCGCGCTTCCCCGTCGAGGCGATCCACGGCTGGCATCCGCTGCGCTGGGAGAACTGGGCGCCCTTCGCTCCCTCCTACGTGCCGATCGAGGTGGAGCCGACGGACCGCGTCCTCGGGGCGCAGCTCTGCTCCTGGGAGATGGACGAGGCGATGCAGGTGGCCGACCTGCGCCGCCGGCTCGCCGCCTTCGCCGATCGCATGGCGTCGCCCCGCGCGGAGCCCGAGCCCGCCGACTTCGCGCGGAGGCTCGCGGCGGCGGACGACCTCGTGCAGCGGCTCCTCTTCGGAGTGCATGTGGAGGCCGAGGGCCTCGACGAGGCTGCGGCGGAGGGCGCGAGCCCGGGACGCGAGAACGCCTTCGCGGGGGAACTCGTCCTGCGGCTGCGCCCGTCGGTCGAGGGCCGGGTCGTGCTCTACACGTTCGACGGCAGCGAGCCCGACGAGCGCTCCCGCGTCGCGACGAAGCCGATTCGGCTCACGGACACGACAACGATCTCCGTCGCCGTGCTCGGCGTGCGCCGCCAGCGCGTCGGATCGACGCTGCGGATCCGCTACGAGCACCATCCCGTGCGCGCGCGGATCGAGGGCCTCCTGGAACATCTCCCGCACGACCGCGCGTGGGAGCCGCGCACGGTCTTCGGGAACGAGGCGCGCGTCGAGCTCTCGTGCGCCACGAAGGGGGCCATCGTCCGCTACACGCTCGACGGCAGCGCGCCGTGTCCCGGCACTCCGGTCGCGACCGCGCCGATCGTGCTACGCGCGTCGGCGACGGTGCGGGCGCGCGCCTTCGACGCGGAGGGACGCCCGCGGGGCGAGGAGTGGCGGCGCGACCTGCGGCGGGTCGACTTCGAACGGAACCTCACGACGGGCCGCCCCGCCACCACGTCCGACCGCGTCGACGCCGGTCATCCGCCGGCGGCCGCCGTCGACGGCGCCGTCGACCTCGAGCGCTTCTGGGACGCCAGCAGCGGTCCGCCCCAATGGCTGCAGGTGGACCTCGGCGATCCCCACACGCTGCGGCGCGTGCACCTCTTTCCCTACTGGGACGGCACGCGCGCCTACCGCTACCGCGTGGAGGTCTCCCTCGACGGCGCGGCCTGGACGGAGATCGTCGACGCGAGCGGCAACACGGCGGTGGCGACGGAGGCGGGCCACGCGCACGACGTCGCGGCGGCGCCGGCCCGCTTCGTCCGCGCGACGATGCTCGGCAACACGGCCAATCGCGGCGTGCATCTCGTCGAGCTGCGGGTGTACGAGTAGCGGTTGGAGCGCCCCCGCATCGCCAGGGCATCCGACCACGGCCACCGTTGCGGTGGTCCGGCGCCCTTCGCAGAATCCCCGCCCACTCTCGCGGACTCCTCAGCGCGGGCGCGTCGAGCGCTCACCTCACGCATCGTCCCCATGCTCCAGGGCACTACCGTTTGCCCCGGCGTCGCCGTCGGACCCGCGGTCCTTCGCGACGACGAGCTCGAGCGCGTCGGCACGCAGCGCGTCAGCTCCGACCGGGTGAACGACGAGCTGAACCGCTTCCGCGAGGCCCTCGACACGGCGCGGCAGCAGCTCGTCGACCTCAAGGGGAAGATGGAGGGGAAGATCCGCACGATCGACGCGCGGATCTTCGACACGCACGTCACCTACCTGAAGGACCCGATCTTCGTCACCGACGTCGAGCGGCTCGTGCTGGAGGAGCAGCGCAACCTGGAGTCGGCGATCGCGAAGGTGATCTCCGACTTCGACCGGGTCTTCAAGCTCGTGGAGAGCGAGTACCTCCGCGAGCGCGCCCTCGACCTGCGCGACGTGGGGATCCGCGTGCTGCGCTGCCTGAAGCCCGCCGAGCCGGCGGCGGCGAAGGAGGAGCCGACGCTCCCCGACCGCTACGTCCTCTGCGCTCGCGACCTCTCGATCGTCGACATGTTCTCGCTCGGCAACGAGCGCGTCGTGGCGATCGTGACGGAGGAGACGGCGCTCACGTCCCACGCCGCGATCCTCGCGCGCTCCCTCCGCATCCCGACGATCATGGGGGCGAAGGGGCTGCGGAAGGCCGTGAAGACGGGGGACACGGTGCTGGTCGACGCGAGCGGCGGCTCCGTGCACGTGAATCCCGACGAACGCGTGCTGGCGGAGTACGCGCCCAGCACGGCCGCCAGCGAGGAGGTCTCGCAGTGGGTGCGCGAGCCCACGCGCGCGCGCGACGGCACGACGGTGTCGGTGCTCGCCACGGGCGGGAACCACGACGACGTCCAGAGGGCCGTCGCGTCGCGGATGGACGGCATCGGCCTCTACCGCTGCGAGCTGCTCTTCCTCTTCGATCGCCGCGCGCCGGACGAGGAGACGCTCACCAAGCACTTCGCGCGAGCCGTCGAGCTGGCGAAGGGGAGCCCCATCACCTTCCGCCTCCTCGACGTGGAGGGGCTCCCGAAGCTCGAGCTCCTCGCGGACCCGGAGAATCCGCCGAAGGAGGATCCGAACCCGGCCCTCGGGATCCGGTCGACGCGCGTCCTATTCCGGAAGCCGCAGCTCCTGCGCACGCTCCTGCGCGCGCTGCTCCGGGCGGCCGCCGAGGGCGACGTGCGCGTGGCGATCCCTTTCGTCGCCGACCCGAGCGACGTGCGCCGCGTGAAGGAGGCTCTCTTCGACGAGAAGCACGCCCTGCGCAAGGCGAAGATCCCGCACGGAGAGAAGGTGAGGCTCGGCGCCCTCGTGGAGGTGCCGGCGGCGGCCCTCGGCGCGCGCGACCTCCTGGGGGAGGTGGACTTCCTCGTGATCGCCCTCGACTCGCTGGTGCAGTACCTGCTGGCGGCGGACCGCGAGCACGAGGAACTCCGATCCCACTTCGCGCTCCTCCACCCGATCGTCCTGCGCACGGTGCGCGACGTCGTGGCGGCGGCCGACGCGCTCGACCGCGAGGTGCTGGTGCACGGCGAGATGGCCGTCGGCCCGAGCAACGTCCCGCTCCTGATCGGCGCCGGCGTCCGGCGCTTCGGCCTCACGCCGCTCGCCCTGCCGGCCTTCAAGCGCGTGCTCGGCGAGCTCGATGTGCGCGAGTGCCGCCGGATCGCGCTCGACGCCATGCGCTGCGCCACGATCGGCGAGCTCGAGCAGCTCCTCATCGGCTACCGCGGGTAGCGATGCGCGCCCGCTCGCTCGCGCTCGCCGCTCTCGCGATCGCGGGGGCGCTCGTCGGAGCTGAGATCGTGGCCCGCGTCACGGCGCCGCCGGTGCGCGCCGCCGCGGCGCCGGGGCCCGTCCTCGCGCGGATCTCCGCCACGGGCCCGTCGGGCGGCGAGGCGGGGGGCCGCGCTCTCGGAGGCGTCGACGTCGGCGGTTCCGCCGGCTTCCGCACCAACGCGCTCGGCTACCGCGGCCTCGTGCCGGCGAGCCCGCGCCCGCCGCGAGCGCTTCGCGTGGCCGTCGCGGGCGGCCCCTTCGCCTTCGGGCGATCGCTCGCGGACGCTCGGACGGTGGCGGCCAGGACGCAGGCGCTGCTCGTGAAGAACGTCTCCGACCGCGCGATCGAGGCGGTCTCCGTCGGCCCGGGAGGACGCTCGCGTTGGACCGGCGAGGCGCTGCTCGGTGCGCGCGTCGCCTTCGACGTCGATCCCGACGTCGTCGTTTGGATCGCCGAGCCGGAGTCGGCCGTGGCGCACCCCTGGGCCGTGATCGCGCCCCCGTCGCCTCCCCTCGCACTGCTCCGATGGCTCGGCGCGAGCGCGGCCGAGGTCACGGCGCCCAGCGGCGATCCCGCGGAGGCGCCGGCCGAGTCGCTCGCCTTCGGCACCGTGGAGTGGGCGCGGGCCCGCGACGATCTCGCGCGCGCGCTCGCGCGGCGCGACGCGCTCCCGGCCCGGGAGGCCGCGCCGGGGTCGCTCCTCTCCCAGGAGATGCGCTTCGACGCCGACGAGGTCGTGCGTCTCGCGACGCGGATCCACGCGGAGACGGAGCGGCGCGGCCTGCGGCTCGTCGTCGCCGTGCTGCCGCACCCGCTCGAAGCCGACGCGGAGCTCCGCGCCCTCCTCCTCGACGCCCTCGCACGGGAGGAGGCGCGCGCGCCGTCCGCAGCCTGGACCTTCGACGACGCGGCGCGCCTCGCCGGGAGCCTCCGGGCGGCCGGCGTCACGACCATCGACCTGACGCAGATCCTCCGGGAGGCCCTGGAGAAGCGTCTCGCGAACCCGCTCGACGTGCGGACGGGTCGCTGGAACGGCGAGGCCGCGTCCTTCGCCGCCGCCGCCATCGCCTCGCTGATCGTGAGCTCGGGCGCCGCCGGCCGCTGAGGCGCGGCGTCCCCATCGATCAGGGCGCGGAGCGGACGAGCGGCTCCACGCGGTAGCCCTCGCCGGGAACGCCCGAGACGATCGCCTGGACCTTCTCCCCCGACGCCTCGAAGGCGGCGCGCATCGCCTTCGCCGCCCGCTCCGCCTCGGGAGCGCGGGCGAGGGCGACGATCGCGGAACCGCTCCCGGAGATGGCGGCGGCGAGGGCGCCGGCCTCGAGCGCGGCGGCGAGGACGCGCGCGCAGCCCGGCACGAGGGGCGCGCGGTAGGGCGTGTGGAGCGCGTCCTCGGTGCCGAGCCGGAGCCGCCGTGGGTCCAGATCCTCCAGGCCGCGCAGGAGCTGGGCGAGACGTCGCGCCTGGTCGCGGGCGACGGCGAAGGGCACCGACGCGGGGAGCGCCTCCCGCGCGCGCGCCGTTTCGACGCGCGTGGCGGGCCAGGCCACGGCGACCCGGAGATCGGGATGCACCGGCGCTCGGAACCAGCTCACGCGGCCCTGCGCATCGGGCATCGCCAGGACGCAGCCGCCCACGAGGGCCGGGCCGATGTTGTCGGGGTGTCCCTCGAGGGCGCAGCCGAGGTCGAAGAGGTCGTCGGCGGTGAGCGACGCCTCCAGGACGCGCGCCGCCGCGACCAGCCCCGCGACCGTCGCCGCGCCGCTGGAGCCGAGGCCACGGGCCACGGGTGTGTCGGAGTCGGCCTCGATCTCGAGGGGCGGGAGCGGCCGGCCGACGCGACGGGCCACGGCGTCCATCGCGCGCTCGAATCGATCCGGCGGCGCCAAGGGCGACTCGGCGAGGGTTCCGGTGAACGGCTTCCTGCGGAGGAGGGGCTGACCGAGGGGAAGAATCCGCACCGAGAGGCGGACCCGCAGGTCGAGGGCGAGCCCGAGACAGTCGAAGCCGGCGCCCAGGTTGCTGGTGCTCGCCGGCACGCTGATCGTAAAGTCATTCATTGAAGCGTCTTGAGCCTGCGAAGGCGCGTCTGCGGCGGGGTCTGTTCGCTTCGAGCGCCTTGGAATAGGATCAGCGCCCGCGTTTCCGGCGAATCGCAGAACGTTCGACCGGCGGCGCGACCAGGAGACGACCTGCGCGATCGAGGACTCGCAGTGTCGCCGCCCGCAGCGCAGCGAGTCGAGAAGCCGGAAGATGCTCCCGGGCTCGGCGCTCTCGATGTCCTTCTTCCTCGAGCTTCCGCCGGCGAGATCGCGGCTCGAACCGATGTGCCCGAGGGATTCGGCGGGCGCTCGCGGCGATGGTCGCAATCGTTCCTCGTGTCCCGTTCTTTTCTCGACTCCATGGCCACCAAGACCTCCCGTTCCAAGAGATTGTCGTCCGCCCCCAAGAAGACCTCCGCAACCCGGCGGGGGGCGCGTCCATCGACGGCTCGAGGGGGCGCGGCCGCCGCGCCGAAGACCGCGAGGTCGACGAAGGCGCACGTGGCCGCGGCGCCTCGGAAGATGAAGACGAAGGAGCAGCTCGAGCGCGTGCGCGAGCGCGCGGCGACGGCGGCCCACGCGGCGCTCCTCGCCCGGGCTCCGAAGCGCATCCAACTCGCGCCTCTGGAGGTCGTCCCCGGAGAGGCGCTCGACCGGCCGCTCTCCCCCGAGGAGCTCTCCATGGAGCGCGACCGCATCTACGCGCGCCTCACGTCGGTGCAGAACGTCACGTCGCGTCCTTCGCCCTCGGACTACGTCGTCTTCGAGGTGGCCGATCCGGACCTGGTGCTGCGGCGGCTCCTTTCCCAGGGCATCCCGGTCGACATGGTGCAGAAGTATCCCAAGATCCCGAACGGCATGCGCGTCTTCGTTCGGACCGCGCGGCGCAACGAGGCGTTCATCCGCGCCATCGAGCTCGCCGTGAAGTGACGGTGGCTGCCGGGGGATGCTCCCCGGGGATGGTGCTTGGCTCGCGTGGAAGGATTCGCGAGTCTCGCCCGCGAGATCGATCCTCTCGCGGGCCGGGTAGTCGGCCCGAACTCCGATGCCGAAGCATGCGCGAGCCACCGTCGCGGGCCTCGTGGCCTGCGCCCTCGTCGCGGGCGCTCTGTCCGCCACCGTCGTCCAGCGCCTCGACCTCGCGGGCCTCGTCGCCGGCGCCGACGTCCTCGTGGAGGGCGTCTGCAGGAGCGCCGAGCCCGTCCTCGACCGCCATGGCCTCCCGGCGACGCGCGTCGTCGTGCGCGTCGCGCGCGCCTGGCGCGGCGCGAAGGCCGGCGAGGATCTCGCGTTCCTCGTGCCCGGCGGCGAGGTGGGCGATCGCGGCCTCGTCATCGCCGGCATGCCGCGCTTCGCGAAGGACGAAGAGTCGATCCTCTTCCTCACGGCGGAGACGCACCGGGGGATCCGCATGCCCGTGGGGCTCGGACAGGGGAAGCTCCTCGTCACGCGTGATCCGGCGACGGGGGTGAAGGGGCTCCTGCGCTCGACGGCCGATCTGGAGCTCGTCGATCCGCGGACCGGCGCGAGGACCCGCGGCGCCGCGTCCGAGACCTTCGTCCACGGCGACTTCGTCGCGGCCCTCGAGGCCGAGCTGCGCCGCGCCGACGAGGCGAAGGCGAAGGACCCGAAGGCGGATCCGAAGGGGGACGGGAGGAAGTGAGCCGCGCGCTCGCTCTCCTCGCGACCGGCGTGCTCGCCGCCGGAGCATCGCTCGCGTCGGCGGCCGCCTCGGTCCTGCACGTCGAGATCCGGACCGCCAGCGGGAAGCCGCTCCACTGGGCCAAGGGGAAGATCCCCGTCACCTTCGTCATCAACGACCAGGGCTCGGCCGACCTGCCCCAGGACGCCAGCGAAGACCTCGCGATCCGCCGCGGCTTCCGCGCCTGGGAGGACGTGACGACCTCCGCCATCCGGTTCCAGGAGATCACGACGCCCGCGCAGCGCGCGCGCACCGATTGGGCGAGCGACGACATCCGGCTCGTCCTCTTCGACGAGGTGAACTCCTCGGGCTTCTTCCCGCCGGGCTCGGGGATCATCGCGATCACGCCACTGCAGTTCTCGCCGTCGAGCGGCGTGATCCTCGACGCCGACATCCTCTTCAACGGCCAGCTCGGCTCGCCCTTCTCGACGAACCTCGGGAACAACAGCTTCGACGTCCAGACGACGGCGACGCACGAGGTGGGCCATCTGATCGGCCTCGACCACACGGGTCTCCTCGCGGCGACGATGGCGCCCTTCCAGTCCGCGCAGCAGTTCCACGGGCGGACGCTCTCCCTCGACGATGCGCTCGGCGCGACGGCGCTCTATCCGGAGAAGGGCCTCGCCCTCGGCCGCATCGAGGGATTCGTGAAGCGCGCCGCCGACGAGACGCCCGTGAGCGGCGCCCACGTCTGGGCGCGCAGCGCCCTCGACGGACGCCTCGCGACGGCGACGACGTCGGCGGCCGACGGGTCCTACGCCCTCGACGGCGTTCCCGCGGGGAGCTGGCGCGTCGTGGCGGGACCCCTCGATGGTCCGGTGTCGAGCGGCGAGATCCTTCCCTCGAGCACCGCTCCCCTCGAGACCGACTTCCAGCCGGCGGCGGGGGATCCGATCGCCCTCGGCGCGGGGGAGACCGTCGCGGCGCCGACGGTCTTCGTGCCGCCCGATGCGGCGCTGAACGTTCTCGGCCCCGCCGTCGTCCGGACGATGCATCCCGGCGAGACGAAGATCGTCGGGCTGACGGGCGTCGGCCTCGCAGGAGCGACCGTGAGCGTGCCCGACGGCGGCGCCTCGTTCCTGATCGCGGGCTTCGCGCCCAACTTCTCGATCCAGGCGAGCCCCGCCACGCCGCCCGGGATCTACGACCTGTGGGTCACGGCCGCTGCCGGCGGTGCCGTCGCCGACGGGAACGGATTCCTCGAGGTGCTGCCGCTCGCGCCGACGATCACGGCGATCCAGCCGGGCGCCGCGTCGACGGCGGGCGGCGTGCCCGTCACCATCGACGGCGCGAACCTGCCGGCGGCGCCCGTGGTCGCCTTCGGCGACCTGGAGGCGGCGTCGACGGAGGGGATCTCGAGCGCGCGCATCCGCGCGACGACGCCCGCTGCCGCCGCGAAGACCGTCGACCTCGTGGTGATGAACGAGGCCGGCGAGGAGGCGCGCGCCGTCGCCGGGTTCCTCTTCGCGAACGGCACGAGCCCGATCGTCGCGACGGTCTTCCCCGACTCGGGCAGCACCGCCGGCGGCCAGACGGTGCGTCTCGGCGGGAGCGGCTTCGATCCCGGCGCCGCCGTGCGCGTGGGCGGCGTCGCGCCGACGTCGGTCGTCGTCGTGAGCGCGACGCGCATCGACCTCGTGACGCCGGCCCTCGCGCCGGGCGCCCACGACGTGAAGGTGACGAACCCGGGGGCACCGCCGCTCGACGGCGTCCTCGTCGAGGCCTTCACGGCGATCGCCGGCGCCGATCCGACGATCGCCGTCGTCGTGCCCCCGTACGTCGCGAGCGTGGGCGGCAGCACGGTGTCCGTGATGGGCACCGGCTTCGTCGACGGAGCGAGCGTCGAGCTCTTCGTCGATCCGCTGACGGGGCTCGGCGGCGTGCCAGCGACGTCCGCGACCTTCGTCTCCGACACGGAGCTCTCCGTCACGGTGCCGGCCGGTCCCCTCGGCGACGTGGCGATCGTCGTGCGCAACCCCGACCAGCACGTGGCCGTGGCGACGGGTCTCCTCGAGTCGCAGCCGGCCTTCACGGGAGCGGGGCGTCTCTTCGGCGCCATCGATCCCGGCGGCGACATCGACTCGTTCCACTTCGACGGCATCGCGGGCACCAAGGTGAACGTGACCCTGGCCGCGAAGGGGAAGAACGGGATCCCGGCGCCAGCGATCCTCCTGGAGAACGAGGCCGGCGACGACCTGCTGTCGACGGACCCCGCGCACCCGGCCTTCGACCCGGCCTTCACGCTGTCGAAGACGAAGCGTGCCCAGGTGAGGAACTTCGTGCTGCCCGTGTCGGAGCGCATCCTCGTGCGGCTCTCGGGGATCGGCGGCGCGACGGGCGACTACGCGTGCACCCTGCGGGAGACTCTGCCGAAGGAGGCGCGGCGCGTGAAGTTCGCGACGAAGCCGCCCGTGTCGGTGGGGCCCGACCAGGCCTTCCTCTCCGTCGTCGCGAAGGCGGGGACGCTCGTCTCCGGCTCCATTCGCGGCAAGAAGCCGCTGCTGCCGGAGCTCGCCGCGCTCGACGGCCCGGCCGGCTCGATCCTCGGCGACCCGGAGGTCGCCGCGTCGATCCAGGTGTCGCCGAAGGGAGACCGCATCTCCTTCAAGAAGGTGCCCCTCGGCCTGTTCGGGGAGTGGCAGCTCGGCTTCGGCGCCGCCGGCGGCACGTCGGGGACGATCGCGGGGTCGCTGAGCCTGCGGCCTCCCAAGTCGACGACGAAGCCGATCAAGGAGTGACGCGCGGCTCTCAGCCGCCCTTCTTCGGATACATCCCGGCCACGAGCGCGCCGTAGCCGTTGTAGGGGAGCGTCGGGCGGCGCTCGCCGGTGCCGATGTCGGTCTCCGTCGCCTGCGACCAGCGCGGGTGCGGCACGTCGGGCTCCACGTTCGCGAGGAAGCCGTACTCACGCGGCGCGGCGTCGTTCCAGAAGGTCTTCGGCTGCGCCTTCACGAACTCGATCCGCACGACCGACTTCGCCGACTTGAAGCCGTACTTCCAGGGCGTGATCACGCGGATCGGCGCGCCGTGCTGCGGCGGGAGCACGTGGCCGTAGATGCCGACGGCGAGGAGCGCGAGCTCGTTCGCCGCCTCGTCGAGCCGGAGCCCTTCGTAGTAGGGCCAGGTGGATCCGCTCCCGGGCTGCTGGCCGGGAGCGTTCTTCGGATCGAGGAAGGAGACGAACCGCACGTGCGTCGCGTCGCCGCGCGGATCGGCCCAGTCGAGGAACGCCTTCATCGGGATGCCGATCCAGGGCACGGTCATTGCCCAGGCCTCGACGCAGCGGAAGCGGTAGGCGCGCTCCTCCAGCGGGAGCGCCTTCATCAGGTCCTCCACGTCGAAGACGCCGGTCCGCTTCGCCTCGCCGGCGATCTCGACGCTCCAGGGCGACGTCTTCATGCGCTCCGCGAGCTTCCACACGAGCCCCTTGTCCGTCGTGAACTCGTAGAAGTTGTTGTAGCGGCTGGAGACCGACTCGGGCGTGAAAGCGCCCTCGACGACGTACTTCGCGTTGCGTTTCGCCTCGAGCGCGCGGAGCGCGGGGCGCGACGCGGCGCCGGCCGGGTCCTGGAACAGCGCCGCCTCCGTCTCCCCGCAGGCGGCGAGCAGGCTCGGCGCCACGATCGACGACGCGGCGAGCGCGGCGCCCCTGCGCAGGAACGCGCGGCGGTGGAGGAACGCCGCCTCCGTTGTGATCCGCGACTCGGGGACGTGCCAGCTCGGGAGGATGCGGAGGAGCGTCATGGGCGGGGATCCGAGTCGGGACCGATGCGGCGGCGCGCGCTCGGTTTCTCCGGGGAGATCGGCGAGCCGCGCGCGCCCCATCCTCACGCCGCGTCAGCGTCGCGCAACGATGACGGTGCGGCCTGGCTCCTCGATCACCGCCCGGTAGCGGGGCGCGTTCGTGGCCGAGGGGACGCGCGCGCGGAGCCACTCGCCGAAGGGGAGTCCCGTCAGCACGAAGCGGTCGCCCGACCGGAGGAGAGCCGGGATCTCCGCCGGGTCGAGGTCGGACTCGAAGAAGTTCGGGATCGGGAAGGCGAAGCGCGCGGGCGCGCGACGGTGCACCGCGACCATGGGCCCGCCCGACTCGTACAGGCCCTCGGCGTCCGGGCCCACGGTCTCGTCGATGCGCCGCGCGAGGTCGGCGGCGGAGCCGCCCGTCGCCGCCTCCCACTCGCGCGCGTGCGCCTCGGCGACGCGCGCGCCCGTCGCGAGGAGCGTCCCCGCCACGGCGAGGAGCGCGATGCTGGCGAGGGCGGCGAGCAGTGTGCGGAGCGTCCCCGGCACGAACGGCAAGCGCGCCGCGGCGAGGAGCGCCTCGGCGCCGCGGCCGGCGAGGATCGCGAGGATCGGCCAGACCAGGAGGAGGAACCGCGCGTCGCCGTAGTGCCAGAGGGCGTGGACGACGGGGTAGAGCAGGAGCGCGCCGAGGGCGAGCGCCCAGGGCGCCCGCGGCCCGCGGAGCAACGCGACGGCGAGGCCGAGCGCCGCGAGGACCGCCACGGCGGGGCGCGCCACGGTCTGCGCCGTCGCGAGCGGGGCCGGCATCTCCGCGAGGACGTTGCGCTTCGGCGGCACCGCGTGCAGGAGCTCGCGCGCGAAGAGCTCGAGGTTCCGCGCGTAGCGGTCCGTGTCGAAGTTCGCGGCGAGCTCCGCGACGTAGTGGAGGCGCGAGGGCCCGACGCCGTGGGCGGAGAGGACGAGGAGATGCAGAGCGAGGGGCGCCGCGGCGAGGGCCGCCGTCCGGAGCGCCGCGAGGGCCGCGGGGCGCGCCGCGCGTCCCGAGAGCGCGAGAAGGAGGAGCACTGGCGCCGCGACGAGCGCTTCGAGGCGCATGGAGCCCGCGACGCCGAGGGCGAAGGCCGCCGCCGTCTCCAGGAGCGTGCGTCGCGACGAGGCGACGGCGCTCGACGCGAGGAGCAGCGCGCCGAGCGTGATCGCCAGCGCGGGCATTTCCGCATAGGGGATCGGAGCCCACTTGCCGACGAGAGGGTCGACGGCGAAGGCGATGGCGGCGGCGGCGCCGCCGACGGTGCCGGCGCCGAGGCGGCGTGCGAGCGCCGCCGTGAGCACGCAGCAGGCGACGAGCGACGCGAGGGCGACCGTGATCCAGCCCGCCTGCAGTCCGAGGGCGCGCACCGGGAGCGCCTGGAGGATCGAGAGGCCGGGGAAGAACTTCGCGTCGATCCCCGTGCCCCAGGGGACGCGGAGAGCTCCCGTCTCGCCGAAGGAGCGCGCCTTCGCGAGGTAGTAGCTGGCGTCGATCGGGAGCGTGCCGAGGTCGAGGGAGTGCGTGAGCGCGAGAGCGCCGGCGGCACCGACCGCGAGCACCGCCGTCGCGGCCGCCAAGTGGCGCGCGATCTCCGAGGGCATCGCCGGGCCGAGCTTCGACGAGTGAGTGTCGTGCCCCAGAATGGGCGCATGCCTCCCCGGATCGGCGTGCTCGGTCGCTCGCGAAGGCTCCATGGATCGTGGCCGATGGTACCCGTGCGCACGTCGAGTCCGGCGCGGGCGCGGGCGCGTCCGCGGCTCGTGCGCGGAGACGGGACGCCCGTCGCGTGGGGCTCCGTGGAGACACCGCTCGGCGCGATCCATGCCGCCACCTCGCGGCCCGGCCTGCTCGCCGTCTCGCTGCCGAACGCGTCGCGCGATGCCTTCCTCGAGCGCGTGCGCGCACTCGCCGGAGACGCGCCCGTGAGCGACGCGCCGACGCCGCTGCTGCGCCGCGCCCTGAGGCAGATCGCCGAGTACGCCGCGGGGCGGCGCGATCGCTTCGACCTGCCGCTCGATCTGCGGGGGACGCCCTTCGAGGTCCGCGTGCTCCTCGCCCTCGCGACCGTGCCCTTCGGAGAGACCTGCTCCTACGGCGCGCTCGCCGCCCGCGCGGACTCGCCGCGCGCCGCGCGCGCCGTCGGCATGGCGCTCGCGCGCAACCCCGTGCCGCTCGTCCTCGCCTGCCACCGCGTCGTGGCGTCCGACGGCTCCATCGGCGGCTTCGCGGGGAAGGAGCGGGCGGTGGGGGTCAAGCAGCAGCTTCTGAGGCTCGAAGCTGCCGTCCACGGAGAGATCTGAGTCGGCTCCATGCTGACGCTAGAAGCCGCACAGTCCGCACGAGAACAATGCCGAATCGGCATTGGGCTCATTCGTCCTGCGGATCCAGACCCGAGGAAGTACCTGGAGTTCGCGCACGAAGACATCAGTGACGGCGATGGTCCCCGACACCGAGTAAACGCGCTCGCCAACGCCAAGCGCGCGCTCCATCTTCACGTTGAGACCTTTTGCGACGCGCTCGGCTTCGAGCGGTGGACTGAGAAGCCGAAGCGTCCTGACTTTTCGGTCCGCGTCCGCTTTCTTGCTGAGTGCGGCATAGCGACCCCGAGGATCGTCGCCAAGCTGAACAAGTTTCGAAACGCGGTCGAGCATGAGTATTCAGTGCCGAGCCGAGAGGAGACTCTGGACTACGTCGAACTTGTCGACCTCTACCTACGCGCCAGCGAATCGCTGGTGCGGTCCTTTCCTCACATTCGGGAGATCAAACCTGAAGTCGACAACGCGGTCTACTGCCTAAGGACCGCGGTCGGGTCCGGAGTTGTCGATGTCTACAAGTGCGAATCGCTCGCACTGTTGTCGGCGTTTCCTTCATCCAATCAGGCGAATGGAGGCGAGCGCGTCATCCGCGAGAACCCGATAAGCCTTCAGCCTGAGCGGCGCGTCAGCGTAGGTGACGATGCGAGTCAGTTCTTCCGCTGGGCCCAGATCCTGCTTGGCCTCGTCGTACGCGACCTCAAGGTGTGACGGCGAAGGAATCGTATTCGCGCCGGTTGCACCTCGCCGATCGGAGTCGAAACAGTTCGCCCCGTTCCGCGAGTCGCGCGATGCTCCCTACGGCACCGGGAATTCCCTGCACATCGCCCGCACGGCCTCGCGGATCTTCGCGAGCTTCGCGGCGTCGGCGCGGTGCGCGACGGCGTCGTCGATCCAGGCGGCCACGCGGTCGATCTCCGCTTCCTTCAGGCCCCGCGAGGTGACGGCCGGAGTGCCGATGCGGATGCCGCTCGTCACCATCGGCTTCTCGGGATCTCCGGGGATGAGGTTCTTGTTCACGGTGAGGCCGGCGGCGTTCAGCGCCGCTTCGGCGTCCTTGCCCGTGAGACCCTTCGAGCGGCAGTCGACGAGGACGAGGTGGTTGTCGGTGCCGCCCGACACGAGCGCGAAGCCGCGTTCCAGGAGCCTCTCGGCGAGGCGCGCGGCGTTCTTCTGGGTCTGCGCCTGGTAGGCGCGGAAGGACGGCTGGAGCGCCTCGCCGAAGGAGACGGCCTTGGCGAGGATCACGTGCATCAAGGGACCGCCCTGCACCCCCGGGAAGAGCGCCGAGTCGATCTTCTTTTGGTGCTCCTCCTTGCAGAGGATCGTCCCGCCGCGCGGGCCGCGCATGGTCTTGTGCGTCGTGAAGGTGACGGCGTCGGCGTGCGGCACGGGGTCGGGATGGAGCTTCGCCGCGACGAGGCCCGCCGGGTGCGCCATGTCGACGAAGTAGAGCGCACCCACCTCCCGCGCGATCTCGCCGAAGGCGGCGAAGTCGATGGCGCGCGGATAGGCGCTCGCGCCGGCGACGATCATCTTCGGGCGCAGCTCCTTCGCTTTCGCGCGCACGACGTCCATGTCGATGCGGCCGGACTTCGGGTCGACGCCGTAGCCGGTGAACCGGAAGAAGACGCCGGAGAAGTTCTTCGGGTGGCCGTGCGTGAGGTGGCCGCCGTGGTTCAGGTCCATGGCGAGGACCGAGTCGCCGTGCTGCAGCAGCGCCTGGTAGACGGCCTGGTTCGCCTGCGCGCCCGAGTGGGGCTGCGCGTTCACGTGCTGCGCGCCGAAGATCGACCTGGCGCGCGACCGCGCGAGGTCCTCGGCGCGGTCGACGACCTCGCACCCGCCGTAGTAGCGCTTCCCCGGATAGCCCTCGGCGTACTTGTTCGTGAGGTACGTCGACATCGCCTCGCGCACGGCGCGCGACGTGTGGTTCTCGGAGGCGATCAGCTCGAGACCCTCGGACTCGCGCGCGAGCTCGTCCTCGGCGATCCGGAACGCCTCGGGGTCGGCCTCGGCGAGCGGGCGTCCGGCGCGGGAGGGAGAGGCGGCGACGGCGGGGTGGGGACCGGGTCCGGACGGCATGGCGGAGTCGTGGGGGACGGGAGACCGGGGATCGGAGGGCGCGCGGCGTGCCGCGTCGCGCCGTCAGATCGAATGCCAGAAGGCGAGCGTCGGCTCGGCGGCGGTGCGCTGCAGCGACTGCAGCACGAGCGTCACGACGACGGGGGCGTTCCGAGCGTGGTTCGGGACGAGGACGAGCGCGGGGAACGCGACGAGCGCCGCCGTGGCGCGCATGGCCGGCCGCAGCAGCGGCGCCGCGAGGGCGAGGCGGTCGAGGGCGGAGCCGGCGCGGGCGGCGAGCCGCGCGCCGAGGCCGCGCAGCGCGCGGGAGCGCGTGACGACGTGGGCGACGCCGAGGGTCTCGATCCAGCTCCGCATCGGCGTCGTGCCGACGGCGAGCCGCACGCCGTTCGGCGAGAGCGCGAGGCGCTCGCGCATGCGGAGCACCCACGGGTAGACCGACGACATCGCGTCGCAGAGGGAGATCTCCTCGGGGCGCCACGTCGCGACGATGCGGTCGGCGAAGCTCTCGTAGATGCGGCGCTCCAGCTCCGCGACGGAGCCGTTGCTCGGGAGATGGAGCCAGCGCGCCGTGCGCTGGAGCATCTCGCGCCACGTGATGTTGCGCAGCGGGAGCAGCCGCTCGAAGGCGCCGTGGCCGCGCGCCTGCATGCCGAGGAGGTCTCGGTGGAGGATCGCCCAGGCCTCGCGCGCGGCGTTGCCGCCGCAGTGCTCGACGGGGACGCCGAGGTGCGCCGCGATGCGCGCGCGCGAGTCCGTGTCCATCGAGACGAGGATCTCGAAGGGGCGCGACACGCCCTCGCGCTCCGCGAGCTTGCGGAGGGAGGCGGGCCGTCGGCGGAGGATCGGCGACATGGGCCGCGGAGTGTACCAAGGTCCGAGAGGGGCCCGAGGGAGAGCGCGGCCCGTCCGGTACAACGTCTCCTTGGACGCCACCCCCGCGGCCGCCCGGCGCGACCTGGGCATGGTCTCCTGCGTCTGCATCGGCCTCACGACGATCGTGGGGGGCGGGATCTTCGCGCTGCCGCCGGTCCTCGCGGGGTCGCTCGGCCCCTTGGCGTTCGTCGCCTTCGCGGGCGCCGCCGTCGTCGTCGCGGCGATCGGGCTCATGACGGCCGAGGCGGCGGGCACGACGGACGCGCCGGGCGGCGCCTACCAGTACGCGCGCGCGGCCTTCGGCCCCTGGGCCGGCTTCGGCGTCGCGTGGCTCGCCTGGATCAACACGATCCTCGCCTGGACGGGCATCTCCCTCGCGCTCGTGAAGATCCTCGACCTCGTTGCCCCGGGCCTCGGCTCGGGCGCCTGGGGGCAGGCGATCGCGACGGCGGAGATCGCGCTCTTCGGCATCGTGAACGCCTTCGGCGCGCGGCCCGGCGCCGGCCTCTCGAACGTGCTCACCTTCGCGAAGCTGGTGCCCCTCGTGCTGTTCGTCGCCGTGGGGCTCCTCGCCTTCGACGCGACCCGCTTCGAGGGCGGCGGCGCCACCCTCGCCGCGGCGGGCGCCGGCGGCTTCGGCGTCGCCGTCTACCGCTGCATCTTCGCGGCCGGCGGCTTCGAGAACATCGGCGTCATCGCCGGCGACGTGCGCGACCCGCAGCGGCGGATCCCTCGGGCGGTGCTCCTCGCCATCGCGGCCTCGAGCGCGCTCTACGCGCTGGTGCAGCTCGCCGCCGCGTCGGCGTCGGCCGACCTCGCCGGCGTCGTGCCGAAGGGGCAGCCGGGCACGCTCGCGCTGCCGCTCGCGGCCCGCGAGGCGGGGGAGCGGCTCGTCTCCTCGGGCTTCGGCGCGCTCTTCGAGCGGATCGTGCTCGTGGGCGCCGCCGTCTCCATGATCGGCTTCTGCTCGGGGATCGCCTTCGTGTCGCCGCGCTACCTCTTCGCCATGGCGTCCGACGGCTTCGTGCCCCGGGCGCTCGTGCGCACGAGCGCGCGCGGCACGCCGGTCTTCGCGATCCTCGCCGCCACGGCCGTCGCGATCGCGCTCGTCTGGGCCGTCGACTGGCTCACGCTCCTCGACGCGAACGTGCTCTTCTCGCTCGTGCAGCACGCGACGACCGTCTGCGCCGCCTGGCGGCTCCGCCGTCTCGTCGCGCGCGAGGGCCGGTTCATCGCGCCGGGAGGCCCGCTCGTGCCGCTGCTCGCTCTCGGACTCATCGCCGCCGTCTGCGGCTTCGCCTTCTTCCCGCCGCCCGGCTCCGACATCCACGCGATCTCGACGAATCACTTCCGCGCGCTCGGCATCGTTCTGGCCTGTGGGTTCGGGATCGCGTTCGTCTCGCGACGGCTCGGGGTCTGACCCCTTTCCCGGGACACGAGACCAGTGCGTATGCGGGCGCACGGGCGCATGATTCTCGCGTGACGGATCGAAACCCCGGCGTCACGAAGGCGTCCTCGCGACTCCGCGTCGTGCTCGCCGTCGCCGGAGTCGAGATCGTGCTCTTCGGCGCCTACTGGCTGGGCACGGGAGTCCTCGGGACGATCGCCGGCAGGATCGTGGTGTGCATTCTCGCGCGCGCTCTCTCCGTCGCGTGGAGACCGATCCGCGAGCGCATCCGGTGCGCGCCATGGCAGGTCTCGCTCGCCGTCGTCGCCCCCGCTACTGGCGCGATGACGTGGGGCGCGATCCAGAACGCTCCGAGGATGCTCGCGTACGCGATCGTTCATCGGAGCGGGGGAATCGCGTTCGCCGTCGGGATGGTGCCGTTCTTCATCGTCGGAATGAGCGCCTTGCTCTTCGGCGTGTCGGAAGGGACGGCCGCCGTCATACGGCACCTGATGCCACGGGAGAGTGGTCGGGTCCCGCTTCTCCCTCGGGCGCGCGCGTCGGACGCACCCGAGAATCGGTAGCGTCGAATGGAGCGTCCCGGGCCTTCCATTCGGACGCCGATCGCCACGATCTGGCCTGCGATCCGTGACGCCCGGCGACGCGCAATCGATCTCCTGCGCGATCGCTCCCGATGACGCGAGTTCGACGACTCGTCATCGCCAGCATCGCGCTCGCGGCCTTCGGCGTCGTCGCGTACTCCCTGCTCGAATCCGCGTGCCGATTCGAGACGCGTAGTCCCCGCGGCACCGCCGGAGTCGCACCGCTCGGAGACTCGCGGCCGAAGACCGACCCGTCGGAGGAGAAGCGGGCGTGGGCTCTCGACTGGATGGAGCGAGGAGTGCGCGATGCGACCGACGCGCGCACGGTGATCGACGCGATCCTCGAAGATCAGCTCCTCCGCATCCATTGTCCCGTCGAGTCGAGATCTCTCCTCGGCGATGCGGCGAGGGTGGCGATTCGAGACCGCGTGGACCTCGAGGAGCACGCAGGCCGACTGATCGAGTGCTACCGGACCGCCGGATGGCATCTCTACTTCGACTTCACGGCGCACTGGGTCGATGCGATCCGGGAGAGTCCGACCGATGGAGATCTGCTCCTCGGCGCTGCACGCTTCTTCCACGAAGTGGAGCCCATCGCGGCCCGCCAGCTGATCCAGCGCGCCGAAGTGTCTCTCGGATCGTGTGCACGCACCGAGACGGCGAGAGCTCGCCTCGACGAGAGGTGGGGACCCGCGGATCGATGGGACGCGTACTTCCGAAGTCGATTCGAGATCTCCGACTTCACGCTGTCACGTTGGAAGGAGATCTCCCTCCATCTCGACGGGCTCGGATCCGGCGTCGATCGATCCGCGGTCCTCCCGAGCGAAGACACCTCGTGGATCTACCGGAACTCGTCGGAAGTCGGCCTCCACCTGTGGGAGCAGGGAGAGATCGACGAGGCGGCTCGTGTCGGAGAGAAGCTCCTGGGGCTCTTCCGCTCCGGCCTCGGTGCGGGCTCCGATCCGTGGAACACCCTCGGTCACGATGCGCACGAGTTGCTCGGGCTGGTCGCAGCCGCGCGCGGAGACTGCGAGCAGGCGCTGGAGCACCTCGTCGCCACGAGAGGGATCGACCCGCCCTTCACCTACGGCAGCTTCGGCCCGCGGTGCTTCCTCGTGATGGAGATCGCGCTCTGCGGCTCGTTGGACGCCGCGCGTCGTCACCTCGAGTTCGTGAGGCGTGAGTGGAAGAGCGGCCGCGATTTCGACTCCTGGATCGAGCTGCTGAGCGTCGGTCTCGTTCCCGAGATGCGCGTTCCGCTCGACCCCGAGCGTCCGCGAATCCGGTAGGCCGCTCCGGACGTGCGAAGGGGTGAGAAGCGACTCTCGAGACCGCGCGCGATCGCGTGGCAAGTCGACTCTGCTCCTCCGCGGTCAGCGGTCCGCGGACCGGGTGTCGAATGGAGCCCTACCGGCCCTCCCGGCCTCGCGGAGCCCGGGAAAGGGGTCAGAGAGGTTGTGAGGAAATCGCCGCCGCTGGCCCGAGGCCGAGCGAGAG
>CAZJHD010000042.1:0-37440 GCA_964545855.1 uncultured Planctomycetales bacterium | reverse complement strand
TCGTTCGGCGTCAACCTGCTGTCGACCGGCGCGCTCAACACCGTCGGGCGCACCATAGCTCCGCCTCGAGCATCGCGACGGCCTCGGCGGCACGGCCGCGGCGCAGCGCGAGGGACGCGGAGGCGAGGGCGACCTGCGCGGCGAGGCGCGGGTGCGTCGCCGTCTCGCGGGCGCGCTCGAGGATCGCCTCGGCGCCCGCGGCATCGTCGCGCTGCGTCTCGCGGAACGCGGCCTCGTCGAGGAGCGTCTCCACGCGCACGCGCTCCTCCAGGGGCGGCGGCTCGGCGGCGGCCGTCTCCGCGCGGCGCGGGTGTGCGACGTGGTGCGCCGGATCGAGGGCGAAGGCGAGGAGCGCGCTCGGCTGCGCGGCGGCGAAGGCATCGAGCCGGACGGGGTCGTCGGGCGGCAGCGTGCCGAGGGTCGCGGCGAGGCCGTCGAGCTCGCGCGCCAGCGCGCCCGCGACCACGCGCTGCAGCTCGCGTGCGTTCTCGCGGTCGCGCAGCGCCGACGCGTCGAGGTCTCGTCGCACGGCGACGAGACCGAGCGCCGTGAGGCCGAGGGCCGCGCCGGCGACGAGCCAGGGCAGGACCGGAGGTCGGGAGCGTGCGGCGGGGTCCAAGCGGCGTCGCGGGCCGCGTGGGGCCCGCCCGGGCCGTCGACTCTACCGCCGGCGGCGCCGGTAGCATGGACGCCGAACGTCTCGATGATCCCTCCCCGCACGACCCGCACCATCTCCATCGGCCGGCTGCGCGTGGGCGGCGCCGCGCCGATCGCCGTGCAGAGCATGGCCGCCACGCCGACGCGCGACCGCGAGGCGACGCTCCGGCAGATCCGCATCCTCGAGGCGGCGGGGGCCGACCTCATCCGCATCGCCGTCGACAGCCGGGCCGACGTCGAGGCCCTCGTCGAGCTGCGCGGCAAGACCAGCGCCGTCCTCTCCGTCGATCTGCAGGAGAGCTACCGGCTCGCGGAGCAGGTCGCGCCGCACGTCGACAAGATCCGCTACAACCCGGGCCACCTGCACCACCACGAGAGGTCGCGGCCCGTCGAGGAGAAGGTGGCCTGGATCGTCGAGCAGGCGCGCCGCCACGGCTGCGCGATCCGCATCGGCGTGAACGCGGGCTCCATCGCGCCGTCGTACCTCGAGCGCTTCGGCGACGACCACGTGGGCGCCATCGTCCAGTGCGCCGCCGACCACTGCGCGATGATCGATGCGGCGGGCTTCTCCGACTACCTCGTCTCCATCAAGGACAGCGACCCGCGTCTCGTCGTCGACGCGAACGTGCGCTTCGCGCAGGCGCGGCCCGACGTGCCGCTCCACCTCGGCGTCACCGAGGCGGGCATGCCGCCCGAGGGGATCATCAAGACGCGCATCGCCTTCGAGCAGCTCCTCGCGCGCGGCCTCGGCGACACGCTGCGCGTCTCGCTCACGGTGCCCTTCGACGACAAGGGGAAGGAGATCGAGGTGGGCCGCGAGCTGATCCACGACGTCGAGAACGGGCGGTTCCGCTCCGTGCCGCCCAACTTCTTCGACGGGCTCAACATCATCGCGTGCCCCTCCTGCTCGCGCGTCGAGAACGAGCGCTTCATCGAGCTCGCCGAGGACGTCAAGCGCATCACCGCCGATGCGAAGGAGCACGACCTCACGATCGCCGTCATGGGCTGCCGCGTGAACGGCCCCGGCGAGACCGACGACGCCGACCTCGGCCTCTGGTGCGGGCCGACGACCGTGAACCTGAAGCGTGGCCCCGAGGAGATCGGCGCCTTCCGCTACGACGAGATCCTCCCGCGCCTGCGCGCGGAGCTGGAGAAGCTGATCGCCGAGCGCGCGCGGGCGTAGGGCGCGCAGCCCGCTGCAGTCGGCTGCGCCTGCGAGACGATCGTTCCCGCGGATAGGCTGCGCCCTCGCCCTCCATCGGAACCCCGATGCATCCCGATCTCGCACGAAGATCCATCGAGCTGTCGAGCGCGTTGCTGAACGTGCTCGACACGAACGAGAGGCTGAATCAATTCCTCCTCCAGCGCATCCCCGCCGCGGCGTGGCGCGCCGATCCGCCGGGCGGACGCGGGAGGACCGTCGCCTCGATCTTCGCGCACATGCACAACGTCCGGCACCTCTGGCTCACTGTGTCGGGACGCGGCGTCGCCATCCCGCCGAAGGTCGAGCGCAGCATCGTCACGCGCGCGCAGATCGCGCGCTCGCTCGCGAAGAGCCACCGTGCTCTGCGCGCGCTCGTGGAGCCGCCGCTCCAGACCGACCTGCAGATCGCCGAGTTCCGCCCCGACGTGGTCGGCTTCATCGGGTACATCCTCGCGCACGAGGCGCACCACCGCGGGCAGATCACGATGCTCGCGCGCCAGACCGGCTATCCGCTCTCCATGGAGGCGCAGTACGGCCTCTGGGAGTGGGCGCGCCGCGCGAAGGAGGCGGAGTCGCCGGGCGCGGCCGTGCCGCGGGAGGTCCCGCGACCGGCGCCGAAGCCGGCCATGCCGAAGAGGAAGAAGAAGTCTCCCGCGCGGAAGGTGCGCCCGAAGACGAAACGGAAGGCGGCGCGGAAGCGGCCCGCGCGCAAGGCGGCGCGCCGACCGTCGAAGCGCCCCGCGCGCCGCAAGCGCGGGAAGTAGGTAAGGCGCGCCGTCACCGCACGGGCCGCGCCGGGCGGAGGCCGAGGTCGTTCGCCGACGAGTCCGGGAGCCAGTAGGCGCGCGTTGCCGAGCGCGCGCTCACGAGCTCGCGGTAGAAGGAGCCGCCGCGGTTCACGGCGGAGGCGTCGCCCGAGGCGAGCAGGAGTCCGTCGCCCGGCGCGTGCTCGACGCCGGCGTAGGACATCGTGATCGGCCCCCGCACCCACTCGCGCACGTTGCCCTGCATGTCGTGCAGGCCGAGGGGATTGGGAGCGTGCACGCCCACGGGCGCGTGCACGGGCGTCGAGCCGGCCAACGTCGCGCGCGAGTGATCGCGCAGGTCCTGGATGTTCTCCTTCCCCTCGAGCGTCGAGGGATCGTCGCCGGTCCAGTAGACGGTCGTGGTGCCGGCGCGGCAGGCGTACTCCCACTGCGCCTCCGTGGGGAGCGCGAGTTCGAGACGCTCGAGCCAGAGCGCCGCCAAGTACCAGGGGACGTCGGTGACGGGCGAGCGCCGCGTGCCGCCGCGCGGGAACCCGAAGTAGCTCGGATTCCGGCCCGTGAGCCGCACCCACTGGCCCTGGGTCATCTCGTGCTTCGAGAGGAAGAAGGGGCCGAGGGTCACCTCGTGGGGCGGCCGCTCGATGTCGCGCGAGTCGCGGTCGACGTTCGGCGCTCCGAGGGGATGCGCGTCGTCGGGGAGACGCGATCCCATCTCGTACGTCCCGCCCGGGAGGAGGACGAGCACGAGGCCGCTCTCGTCGTCGAGGAGGAGATCGCCGAAGGAGGGATCGCGCGCGGGTCTCTCGCCGGTCTCCGGATGCCAGAACTCCTGCAGCCCCGTCACGGGATCGGGGCCGATGGGAACGAGCCCGTGCTGCGGCGCGAGGCGGAGACCATCGAAGCGCGGATCGCGCGCAACCGCCTCGATCGCCGACTCCCACGCCGCCGCCGCCTCCGGGGCCCGCAGCGTGCGCTCGGCGACGGAGAGGGCGAAGGTGCGTCGGGCCTCGACGACGGGCACGAGCTGCGCGAGGCGGTCGAGGTCGCGCACCACCTCCGCCAGCACCTCGCGGCGCCACGCGTCGATCGGCGCCGTGAAGCGCCCCGGCGAGTCCGTCGGAACGTCCTCGGCGAGCGCCGCGAGACCCGCCTCGTGGGCCGGGCGCCGCGCCGCGAGCGCCGCCGCCGTCTCGAGCCATCGGTCGATCGCCGGCAGGGTCTCGGCGCGCGTCGGCCAGAGCGCCCCTTCGGCCGCGATCGCGTCGCGCACGCGCTTCGCGTCGGAGAGCTGGCGCAGCTCCTCGAAGCGGGCCGCGTGCTCGCGCTCGCTCGTGCGCGCGCGTTCCTCGTTCCCGCGGGCGACCCGCTCGAGCCCGTCGGCCACGTCGCGCTCGCGCTCCGTCTCGCGCTGCGCCTCCTCGATCGCGCGGTTCGACTCGTGCTGGTGCCACGCGAGCGTCCCCGGCGCGCCCGTCGCGAGGACGAGGGCGAGGCCGCTCGCCGTCGCCTGCGCGGGACGCCTTCGCGCCCAGCGCAGGACGCGCTCGATCGGCGAGGCGGCGCGCGCGCGCACGCCGCGGAGGTCGAGGATCGCCTGGAGATCGTCGGCGAGATCCCGCGCGCTCGCGGTGCGCCGCTCCGGATCGGTCTCGAGGGCGCGCTCGACGACGACGGACACGTCGCGCGGCAGCCCCGGGCGCGCGCGGCGAAGGCTCGCGCGGTCTCCCTGCAGGATGCGCCGCATCGTCTGCTCGAGCGTGCCGCCACCGAAGGGATTCGCGCCGGCGAGCGTCTCGTGGAGCACGACGCCGACGGCGTAGACATCGCTCCGCGCGTCCGGCGCGCGGCCGCCGATCTGCTCCGGCGAGGCGTAGGCGGGCGTCCCGCCGGCGTCGGTGGAGAGCGCGAGAGACTCCGCCCCCTCGAGACGGGCGTGGCCGAAGTCGAGGAGCACGAGCCGTCCGTCGGGCTCGAGCGACACGTTCTCGGGCTTCACGTCGCCGTGCGTGACTCCCGCGCCGTGCGCGGCGTGGAGTGCGCGGGCGAGGTCGCGGCACCAGCCGATCGCCTCGCGCACGGGGATGCGCCGGCCCTCGGCGGCGGCTTCCTCGAGGACGGCGCGGAGCGTCTTCCCCGCGAGCCGCTCCATCGCGATCCAGACGACGCCCTTCTCCTCGCCCGCCGCGTGGATGCGGACGATGCCCGGATCGGACAGTCGCGCGAGGACCTGGGCCTCGCGCAGCAGGCGCGCGCGCGCGCTCGCCGAGCCGGCGCGCTCGGGGCGAAGGCACTTGATCGCAACGTGGCGGCGGAGCGACGGCTCCTCGGCGAGGAAGACCGAGCCCGTCGCTCCCTCGCCGAGGCGCGCGAGGATGCGATAGCCGCCGATCTGCTCGAAGGGTGCGGCCGGAGAGGTCATCGCACGGGCCTCGAGGGACGCACGCCGAGGACGCCCGACTTGAAGCGCGAGCCCAGCCGATGCCGGTAGGCGCTGCGGCAGCCCGCCGCCGCCGACGAGTAGCAGCCTCCGCGGCCGATGCGCTCGAGGATGCCCGGCACCACGAGGAGGCCGTCGCCCTCTCGGTGGCCGTCGGCGCGGTAGAACGTGCCCGATCCGCGGACGAGCTCGAAGACGTTCCCGTGCACGTCGTGGAGCCCCCACGCATTCGGCCGGAAGTTCCCGACGGGCGCGCGCCAGACGAAGCCGTCGTCGATCTCCGGCGTGTAGTCGACGTGCGCCGCGCCGCCGTGCGCCTGCATCGTCGCGTCGGCGAGATTCGCGGCTCCGGCGAGGGAGAGCGGGTCCTCGCCCGTCCACCAGGGCGTCGTCGACCCCGCGCGGCAGGCGTGCTCCCACTGCGGCTCCGTGGGGACCTCGAGGCCGACGCGGGGCAGCCAGACGTCCATCTGCTCGGGCAGGACGTTGTTGAGCGGCGTGCGGGGGATGCGCACGTCCTCGTAGCCGCGCTCCGGAGTGAAGCGCTGCTCGCCCTCGCTCGGGTCGTCGCCGGCGATGCGGGCCCACTGCTCTCCGGTCAGCTCGTGCTTCCCCATGAAGAACGGATCGAGAGCGACCTCGTGCGCCGGCGCCTCGCTGCGGTGGTGGGCGGGGTCGACGTAGGGGCTTCCGACGGGCGCCGCGGCCGAGGGCGGCCGCGACCCCATGACCGTGCGACCGCCCGGCAGGAGGACGAGCACCACGCCGGTCGCCTCGTCGATCCGCCACCGCCCCGTCGCGGCGTCGCGCGTGGGCCTCGCGCCCGTGAGCGGGTGCCAGAACTCCCAGAGCGTCGACTCGGGATCGGGCCCGAGCGGCACGAGGCCGAGCTGCGGCCGCAGGACGAGGCCGCCGTACTCCGGATGCGCGGCGATGGCCTCCGCCGCCTCCGACCAGAGGCGCGCGGCCTCCTCGCCCTCGATCGTCTCCGCGGCGACGCGCGCCGCGCGGTCGCGCCGCGTCCTCACCTCGTCGACCTTCCGCTCGAGGCGCTCCATGCGCCGCAGGCACTCGCGCAGCGTCTCGATCTCGAAGGCCGACGGTGCATGCGCTCCCGGCTCCGGCGACGCGGCCTCCGCCTCCCAGCGCGCGAGCGTGCCGCGGTGCATCGGCACGCGCAGGAGGATCTCCTCGGCGTGCGCGATCCAGCGCTCCATCGCGTCGACCATGCCGGGCTCGACGGGGAAGAGCGCCTCCGCCTCGTCGATGGCGTCCCGGCCGAGCTGCACGTCCGCGAGGCGGCCGATCTCCTCCACGCGTCGCGCGAGGGCCTGCTCGGCTGCCTTCGCCTCGTCGGCGCTCCGTTCCGCCGCGGCGCGGTTCTCGACGGAGCGGGCGAGCTCGCCCTTCGCACGGTCGTGCTCCTGCTCCAGCTCGTCGCGCACGAGCCGCTCGCGCGCGAAGAGGACGCCCGGAAGGACGAACAGGAGGAGGACCGCGAGGGCGGCGCTCGCGGCGGCGGCGGGACGGCGGCGGGTCCAGCGGCTGGCGCGCAGGAGGGGCGAGAGACGCCGCGCGCGCACGGGCCGGAGCTCGAGGAGCGCCTCCAGGTCGTCGGCGAGATCGCTGGCGGTCGCGTATCGGTCGGCGGCCCGCTTCTCCATCGCCTTCGCGATCACGGCCTCGACGTCCTCCGGAACGTCGGGGCGGAGCGCCCTGAGCGACCCGGGCGCCGCCGTCAGGATCTCCTGGAAGAGACCCTCCGCCGTCTCGGCGCGGAAGGGGACGCGTCCCGCGAGGCACTCGTAGAGCGTGGCCCCGAGGGAGTAGACGTCCGTGCGCGCGTCGATCGCGCCGTGGGCCGCGTCCACCTGCTCGGGCGACGCGTAGGCGGGAGATCCGCGGAAGGCCCCGGTGCGCGTGAGCTGCGAGGCGTCCTCGAGCCGCGCGAGCCCGAAGTCGAGGAGGCGCGCGCGGCCGGCGACGTCGATGCGCACGTTGGAGGGCTTCACGTCGCGGTGCACGACGCCGGCTCCGTGGGCGGCGTGCAGCGCGCGGGCGAGGTCGCGCCCGTAGCCGATCGCCTCCGCGACGGGAACGGGCGTGCCGGCGTCGCGCGCGGCGCGGACGATCTCGTCGAGGCCGCGCCCCTCGATCCACTCCATGGCGACGAAGCGCACGCCGGCTTCCTCGCCGGTCGCGTGCACGCGGACGAGGCCCGGATGCTCGGCGCGCGCGAGGGCCTGTGCCTCGCGCTCGAAGCGCGCCATGGCCGTCGGCGAGAGGGAGCGCTCGGGCCGGATCACCTTGAGGGCCACGGACCGGCCGAGGGGCTCCTGCTCCGCGAGGTAGACGACACCCATGGATCCCTCGCCGACGCGCCGCACCAGGCGGAACGCGCCGAGACGCTCGAAGGGGAGGTCGGTCCCGTCGCCCGTCACGACGCCGAGATCGCGGCGCAGGCGCGCGCGCTGCGCGGCATCGAGCTCCGGATGGGCCGCGAGGACGGCCTCGAGATCGACGGGCTTCCCGCGCAGCGCCGCGTCGAGGACCTCCGAGAGGATCAGCTCGACGGGGTCGTCCATGGATTCAGCCGGGAATGGGGTCAGACCCCTTTCTCTTTCGCGCGCGCGAGCGCGCGCGAGAGAGAAAGGGGTCTGACCCCATTCCCGGGGATCGAGGGAACTCTCTCATCCCGCGAGCACCCGGCTCCAGCCGCCGAGCTTCTTCGCGAGCGCGAGGCGCGCGCGGCTGAGGCGCTTCGTCGCCGTGTCGCGGCTGATGCCGAACTGCTCGGCCGCGGCGCCGAGGTCGCGCCCCTGGAGATAGACGAGATCGAGGATCTGCCGGTCGGGCTCGGAGAGCACGTTCATCGCCACGAGGAGCGCCACCTGCTGCTCGCGGTCCTCCACGCGGCTCTGTCCGCCGCTCACGGCGAGCGCCGTCGTCACCGTGTGCGTCCGCTCGGCGTCGATGCGCAGCACGGCGCGGCGCGGGCGCGCGGCACGATTGAGCAGGAGCCTCCACGCGGCGCGCCAGAGGTAGGCCCGGAGCGCGCGCGGGTCGTCGAAGGAAGGACGCCGGGAGAGCCGCAGCATCCGCGTCACGGCCTCCTGCGCTACGTCGCTCGCGCTCGCCGACCCGCTCAGCATGTTGCGTCCGCGGTAGGCGATGCGCGTGCGGAGCGCTCCGACCTCGAGCTGCAGCAGCTCGTCGAGCGCGTCGCGGTCGTCGTCCAGCTGCCAGCGCTGGAGCAGCGACGCCGCGCGCTCGCGGTCGTCGACGGTTTCGTGGGTGCCGGAGGGCATGGTGGCGCTCTCTCGATCCTACGCCGGGCGGAGCAGCGCCGCGCCCTCGGCCTCAGAAGCGGATCGTGAAGACGAGCTTCGCGACGAAGTCCGTGCGATCGGGGACGACCGCACGGCTCGGGAGCTCCTGCCAGCCGTGGTTCAGCACCACGAAGAGGTCGCGGCCGGGCTCGATGATCCAGCGCAGGCGGCTGTTCACGCCGGCGCTCTCGGAGACGTTGTCGAACTGCACGAAGGTCTGCCAGGAGACGTCCGGCGAGAAGTTCACCTCCGTGCGGACGCGTCCGATCTGGATGTCGGCGTCGCCGCCCGGCAGCCGCAGGTAGGTCGTCACCGATTCGGCGCCGATCTGGAACAGCGGGTCGGGCCGCCAGTCGAGCTCCAACTCGATGTCGGTGCGCTCGCCCCCGAGGAAGTCGCCCCATTCGAAGGAAGCTCCCGCGACGACGGGGCGCGTGCTCGAGGACTCGGCGCGCGCGCGGTAGCGCTCGAAGCGGTAGGTGTCGGCGGGCACGGTGAGCCCCGGCACGATCTCGAAGGATTCGTCGATGCGGTCGAAGACGGGCGTCACGGAGACGCTCGCCTCGTCGCCCGACTCCATCTCGATCCCGGCGGAGGTCTCGACGGTGGACGTCTGCAGCCGGTCCGACAGGTCCGTGTAGACGACGGGCGACACGCGGAGGAAGAGGCGGCGCACGTCGCCGCCGGGGCGCGGACGGATCGCGGCGGTCCCCGCGTAGCGACGGACGCCCGTGCGCTCCACGAAGCCGAGGGCCGGGAAGAACTCGTCGCCCACCTCGCGGGCCGAGAGGCTCCCGTCGAGGAAGTCGTTCGGGAAGCGCACCTCGGCGCCGAAGGCGGCCTCCCGGCCGGAGGCGCCTTCCGTGAAGGACTGCAACGCGAAGGCCGACACGTCGAAGTTCTTTCCGTCGAGGAACTCGCCCGTGGAGTAGCGGTAGTCGAATCCGGCCACCTGGTTGTTCGCCGTGCCCGCCGGATTCCCGCTCGTGAAGATCGCACCCACCGTCGAGTTGTCGTCGACGTTGTGGCGCGCGCGCGCCACGAAGAGCTCGCGCTCCGAGAGCGAGTCCGACGTGCCCGTCCGCACGCCCAGGACGCCTCCGCTCCAGTCGCCCTCGAAGCCGCTCACTTTCACACCCGACTGGATCGGGAGCCGATCGCCGTCGCCGTCGAGACCGATGCGGCGGCTGAAGAAGGGGAGGAGGTCGTTGCTGCTTCCGCGGCGGCCGCCGCCTCCGGCCTCCGTCTCGAAGGAGAAGAGCCCCGCGTCCTCCAGGAAGAACTTCCGCTTCTCCGGGAAGAAGAGCGGGAAGCGCGAGAGGTTCACCCGCCGCTCGTCCACCTCCGTCTCGGCGAAGTCGGTGTTCACCGTGAGCGCGCCCGTGATTCCCGGCGTGAGCCGGTAGAAGAGCTCGCCGCCGCCGGTGCCCAGCAGGTCGGAGTCCTCGTCCAGGTGGTCCGTCGACGCCGTCCCCTTCACGTAGGGAACGACGTCGAGGCCGACGCCGGAATCGAGGTCCTCGAGCCCCTCCAGCTCGCCCGCCTCCGAGACGCGCTCGAAGTCGACGTCGCGCGTGGGATTCCCGAAGGCCAGCTCCTCGCGCTTGCGCCGGATGAAGCGCTCCACGTTGAAGCCCCACACCGTCACGTCGCGCGAGGTGGCGAGCGTGCGGAAGGGAATCGCCATCTCGGCGCTCCAGCCCTCCTCGTCGATGCGTGCGCGTCCCTCCCAGATGCCGTCCCAGGCGCGGTTGGTCGTGCCTCCGTTCTGGGAGACGAGGGCGTCGTTGATGGCGCCGCCGGCGCCGATGGCGAAGAAGTAGGCGTTGCGCCGGTCGCGCTGCGTGTCGAGCAGGATCTCGACGCGGTCGTCGGGCTGCAGCCGCGCGTCGCGACGCCGCTGTGTCGCGCGGATGCCGTCGGGCTCCGAGTCGAAGCAGCGGAAGGCGACGTAGAGCGTCGTGCCGTCGTGCGCGACCCGCACCACCGTCCGCTCCGTGGGCTCGCCGTCCTCGACGGGCTCCCGCATGCGGAGATCCGGGATCGGCGGCACGCGCGCCCAGACGGCGTCCGACAGGCTGCCGTCGATGGCCGGCGCCTCGCTCGCGTCGATGCGCACGGCGCGCGCGCGCCGCGGGACGAAGGAGAGGCCCTGCGCCGGCGCGGGAGGCTCGGTCTCCTGGGCGAGCGCCATCGACGCGAGCAGGATCGCGACGAGGAACGGCGCCGGGGCCCGCGTCGCCGTCAGGACGCGACGCGGACCGGTCTCGAGCACGGGAGAGGCGCGGGCATGGGCCGCGGATTCTCCGCGGGGGGCGCCGAATCGCCAGCGCGTGCGCCGTGCGCCCGCTACTTCCGGGCGAAGCGCAGCACGAGATCCCGCGCGCCCGCTTCCGGCAGATCGAACTCGATCGGGTGGCTCTCCTGCGAGACCCACCAGATTCGCGCTCGGTAGCGGCCCGGACCGAGCGTGTCGATCTCGAAGGAGCTGCCGTCGTCCGCGAGGGAGACGCGCGCCGACGGCGCCGACTGGCCCTGCGGCGCGTCGAGCGCGTCGAGCTGCAGCAGCGGAGCCCGCCGGCTCTCGGGGTCGAACCCCGAGAGCTCGACGCGACCGGCGCAGGGCACCGCCGGAGCGAGGCGCACGTCCTTCGTGATCTCGCGATCCGGCGCGGCGATCTCCAGATCGCCGGAGGCCGCGACGTAGCCGGAACTCTCGGCGGTCCACCGGAGCGTTCCGCGCTTCTGCGCGACGAATCGCGCCTCTCCGGCGCGGTCCGTCGAGGGCGCGGCGCCGGGGACGAGACCCGTCCGCCGCGACGCGCGCATCGACACGCGCGCTCCCTCGATCGCCGCTCCCGTGACCGCGTCGGCGACGCGGATCCGCACCGTCGCCGGTGCGAGGGCGAAGTCCGCGCGCTCCTCCTCGCCTCCGCCGAGATCGATCTCGATCTCGGCTTCGAGGAGCCCCGTCGAGGCGTTCCGCGGCTCGGCGGCCGTCAGCACGCGCAGCCGGACTCGGCCTTCCTCGACGGAAGCGAACCGGAAGGAGCCGTCGGAGCCCGATCGCGAGAAGTGGCGGCGGTCCTCGGCGTCGGCGACGACGCGGAGGCCCGGCGCGGGGGCGCCGTCCACCGTGACGACGCCGTGGACGACGCCGCTCCGCGGCAGGTCGTGCGAGCGCAACGGCACGTCGAGCTTCCTCGTCTCGCCATCGCGGAGCTCCACCTCTCCGTCCGCGAAACGGATCTCGAGCGCGCCCTTGTCCGCGTCGTAGAGCTGCGCGAGCTCGCCGCTCAGCGCGAGCGAGAGGAGGTCGGCGCCGAAGAAACGCTCCGCCACCTGCCAGCGGTGCGAGCCCGCCGGCACGCGGTCGAAGCGGAATCGTCCGTCCGGATCGGTGCTGTCGTGCAGCACGACGCTCGCGCCGAGCGAGACCTTCGACCTCCAGGGCCGCAGCGCCACGAGGAGGGGGCGGTCCGGAGGTCGGCCGTCGATCGTGAGCCGCCCTTCGATCGCGGCGCCGTGGCCGAGGCGGACCTCGAAGGGGCCCGCGCCGTCGGGCACGTCGCCGAGGGCGAGAGCGACGTCGGCGTAGCCCGGGTGATGCACGAGGAGGAGACACTCCGCCGGGCCGGCGGGAACGGGCTCGAGCCGCGCGCTCCCCGATCCGTCCGTGTGGCGCGCCGCCACGAGCGGCTCGCCGCGCCGGGAGCGCGCGACGGCCGTCCACGCGCCCTCCACCGGAGCGCCGGAGGCGGCGTCGAGCACGCGCAGGGCGATCGCGCGCGTGGCGGGGACTTCGAGGCGCAGCCGCGTCGTCCCCTCGACGAGCTCGACCTCGCGCTCGAGTGGAGGAATCCCCGGTCCCGACAGGAGGATCCGGCAGGCGCCCTTGGGAAGGCCCGCGACGCGATGCAGGCCGTTGCCGAGCGCTTCGGCGTCGGCGCGCGCGAGCCGCATCACCGACCGGAGCTCCGAGTCGCGGAGCGCGTGGGAGGCGGGCGCCCAGAGGACCGAGATCTCGTCGAGGGGCTCGCCCTCGGCGCCGGCGACCTCCAGCTCGAGCGTCGCGCTCGCGTGCAGCGGGAGCCGCGCGCCTTCGGGGCCGCCGCGGCCGTCGTCGGCGACGATCTCCCAGGGGGCTCCTTCGGCGCGCCGCAGCGCGAAGGCGAGCGTGCCGTCGCGCGGCAGACCCTCCAGCGCGAAGCGGCCCGAAGAGTCCGTTCGACCCGCGGGCTGCAGGACGCCGAGGCCGTGGATTCCCGACACGGCGGCGACGGCGACTTCGACGCCGGCGGCGGGCTCGCCCCCCGCGGCTTCGACACGCCCTCGGACGCTTCGTCCGCGGCGAAGCGCGACCGCGCCGAGGTCGCTGCGGCGGCCCGCGTGGACCTCGAACGGTGCGCCGACGACGCCCGACGCGCCGCGGCGATCGACCACCACCGAGACCTCGCCGGGAGCAACGCCGGCGAGCGAGAAGCTCCCGTCGGTGCCGCTCGCCGTCTCGGGGAGCGGCAGCTCCCGCAGGAGACGGTCGATCCAGGCCGGGAGCTCGAGCACGGCGAGGTCTCCGCGGTCTCCGAGCACGAGGGCGCAGCCCTCGCGGAGATCCTGCAGGCCGCGGAGATCGTCGGGGTGCATCCCGAGCGGCATCGGCAGTGCGCGAACGCGCGCGCCGGCGACGGGGGCTCCGTCTTCGTCGACGACGTGTCCCGTGAGCGTCGCGCCCGTCTCGAGGACGAAGTCGCCGAGGTCCGTCGTCGTGCCTCCGGGGAGCGCCCGGTCGATCCCGCGAAGCGCGCGGCGGCCGCCGGCGGCGATCGAGAGGGCGTGGGCGCCGAGCGTGCGAGCGCCCTGCAAGCGGAATCGCCCATCGTCCGCGGTGCGCGTGCGCCCGAGGGCCAGCTCGTCTCCGTGCGGCAGCTCGACGGCCGAGACCTGGATCTGCGGGAAGAGTCGTGCGGGGCGGAGCTCGAGGAGCGCGACCGCCGCATCCGCGACGGGCCGGCCGTCCTCCTCGACGACGCGCCCGGTGATCCCCGAGAGCGCCGCGGCGACGGAGACGGCGGCGCCCTCGGGCCTCGGCTCGGCGGCGACGCGATCGGTGGCGGCAGGGGAGAGCGAGGCGGCGCCCGGCGGGGCCGTCGGGTCCGCGAGCTGCGGCGCGCCCGCCGCGCCGGAGGTCGCCGCGGGCGGGGAAGCCGGGGGAGTCCCGGGGTTCCAAAGGAGGAACCCCGCGAGGAGGAGGGCGGCGGCGAGGATCGCGACGACGGCTTTCTGACTCACGAGTGCGCCTCCGGCGGCGAGCGCCCCGGCGGGAAGGGTTGCGGCCCGAACGGCAGCCGCCTCGAGGACGCGCAGCCGGAGCGACTGCAGCTCCGGCGCGCCGAGGCCGATCGGCAGGGCCGCGCCGGCGACGTGGCCCGCCGGAAGCAGCCGGCGCAGCCGCGCGAGGCCTCGATGGATCTGCATGCGGACGACGCCGGGCGATCGCCCGACCTCGCGCGCGATCTCGGCGCCCGATTTCCCCTGGCTCAGGTGGGGCGCGAGCACGTCGCGGTCGCCGCGCGGCAGCCGCGCGAGCGCGGCGGCGAGCGACTCCTCGAGCTCCCGCGATTCCGCCTCGCGGGAAGGATCGGCGCTCGCGGGGAGCGACTCCCCGTCGAGGTCCGCCGTCGGCCGGCGGCGCCGCCGCGCGTTGCGCGCGCAGTTCAGGAGGATGCCGACGAGCCAGGGCTCGACCGGCCGCGCCGCGTCGTAGCTCGGCGCGGACTCGATCGCCTTCAGGTAGGCGCCCTGGAGGAGGTCGTCGGCCTCCGCCGCGTCTCGCGCGACGCTGCGCGCGACGCGCCGGAGATCGCCGGCCGTCCGATCGAAGAGCGCGGCGAAGGCGCCGATGTCTCCGTGGTCGCGGAAGCGCACGAAGAGGTCGCCCAGGGACGAGGATCGCATGACGAGAGTCGGTGGTCGCAACGCCGCGAGAGCGCAACGCGATTCCCCGAGACTGGCACCGATTCATTCACGACACGAGGGGGCGCGCCGGCCCGCGCCCCGGGGCGTGAATGAATCGGTGCCAGTCTCGATCGCGGGCTGCGCCCGCGACCCAACGGTGCCCGTACCGAGCCTCGTCGTGCGGCGGGCGCAGGCGCGCGAGTCGAAGCTCAGAGCTGCCGGAGGAACCCGAGGAGCTCCGCCGCGAAGGCCTCGGGTCGTTCCAGCATCGGGAAGTGGCCCGCGTCCTCCCACACGATCCATCGGAGATCGGGCGCGACGCGCCGAACGAACGCCTCCTCCGTGGAGCCGAGGAACGCGCGCGCGCGGATCGCGAGGACCGGCACCGGGATCGACGTCTCGGGGAAGAGCTCGGGGTCGAGGGAGCGCTCGAGCGCGCTCACGGCGACGTGCCGGGGCGTGCGCATCGCCTCGGTGAAGATCCACTCGCGGAGCCGCCGGCGGTCGTCGCCCGGCTCGAGGACCTCGACGAACCGCTCCAGCGCCAGCGGGAACTCGGGCCCGCGGAAGGGCGCGACGAAGGCTTCCAGGCTCTCGGGCGTGCCGAGGAGCTGGATGCGTCCGTCGACGAGCACGAGGGCACGCACGCGCTCGGGGTGGAGGCGCTGCACGTGGCGGATCACGCCGGCGCCGAGGCTGTGACCGACGAGCGTCGCGTGCCCGGCGCCGGCCGCGTCGAGCACGGCGACGATCGCCTCGGCGAGGAAGTCGAAGTCTTAGTTGACGTGGGGCGCCTCGCTGCGGCCATGGCCCGGCAGGTCGATGGCGACGGCGCGCGCGAAGGGGGCGAGCGCTTCCTGGGACTCGGACCAGAACCGCGCGTTGCCGCACCATCCATGGACGAAGAGCACCGTCTCGGGGCCCGCGCCCAGGACGATCGCGCGTACGGCGAAGCCGCGGACCGTCGCCTCGATCTCCGACGGTGCGGGGGCGGCCGGCGCCGCCGCCGGCGGGCCGGAGGCGCAGCCGAGCGCGAGGAGCGATGCGAGGCCGGCGGGCGTCGCGAGGAACGCGGCGGAGCGGCTCATCCCGGCTCGGCTCCCGCGGAGTCGGCGAGCGCGCGCACGAAGACGCACTGCTGCTTCTGCAGCGCGTATCCGTGGCGCAGGTAGAACGCGTGGGCGCGCGTGCGCGTCGTGCGGGAGCGGACGCGCATCCAGGGGAGCGACTGCGCGCGTCCCCACGCCTCGGCGCGCCGCAGCAGCGCCGCGCCGACGCCGGCGCTGCGGCGGCCTTCGTCGACGACCAGCTCCACGAGCTCGGCGAAGGGGCCGCCCCGGAGGTCGGCGTCGAGGCGCACGTGGCCGAAGCCGACCACCTCGCCGTCGAGCTCGGCGACCGTGATCTCGGCGTGCCCCAGCTCCACGAGGCGTTGGAGGTGGCGCGCGACGTCCTGCGGCGCCGGCGTGCCGCCGAGCTGCTCGCCGAGCCGTGCGAGGGCGGCGGCGTCCTCGGGGCGCGCATTGCGGAGGCGGAGCGTCACGAGGGCGAACGCTACGGCACGGCGCCCAGAGGCGGAACGGGGAGACTGGCCCCGAATCAGTGCACGCCGCGGGGACGCGCTCGGCGGGCTTTCGAGAGGATGTGAATGATTCGGGGCCAGTGTCCGCGCCGGTCACGCCGGGCGAGCGCAGCTCGGTCAGTCGGGGGGGCCCCCCGGCGACCACCTCCCGGAGCCGAAGGCTCCGTCGGTCTCCGAGCGCGCGACGTGGGCGATCGAATCGGCGAGCAGGCGCGCGGCGACCACGAGCAGCACCTCCTGCACCTGCCGCGTGGAATAGCCGAAGGAGAGGAATGCCTCGATCGGGCCCGCGTTGAGACGTCCTCGCAGGCGGACGGCGCCCTTCGTGAAGAGCCGGAGCACCTCGAGGCGCGGGTCGTCGATCTCGCGGGCCCCGCGCACGGCCTCGAGGACCGTCTCTGGGACGCCGGCGGCTCGCGCTTCGACCGTCGCCGCCGCGACTCCGTAGGCGCTCGCGTTCTCCACGCTCGCGGCGAGGCGCGCGACGTGCAGCTCGACGGGTGCGAGGCTCGTCGCATCGAGGCATGCCGTGAGCGCCGCATCGGCCTCGAGCACGGCGGGCGCGTCGGCCATCGCTCCCTGGAGGCGCGGCACGAAGCCGAGGCGGTCCTCGACGCGCACGAGGACGGCGCGCGCCTCGAGCGGAGCGGTCGCGAGCGTATGGACGGGGAATGCGGGCATGGGGAGCGGGAACGGTGAATCGCCGTCGATGCACGCCGGGCGCCCGACGTTTCCGCTTCCTTCGTGCCGAGCCCCCTCGCGGAGCGCAGAATCGAGAGGTTCTCACGAGGAGACCGCGATGGCCGATCCCGCCGCACGGCGGCTCCCGCCCGACGTGGCGGCCCGCCACGACCGCCTCTACGAGCACGCGTGGAAGCTCGCGGAGCCGCGGATCGTCCTCGGAGGGAGGCCCATCCCGGTGCTCGGCTGGTGGGGGCGCTGGCAGCTCCGCAGGGCGGCCGGGCTCTTCCGCGCGGCGCTGCGCCTCGTGCCGGAGAACTGGCCCGCGCTCTTCGCGCTCGCGAAGGTGCATCAGCGGCTCGAGGAGCACGCGACGGCGCTCGGATACCTCCGCCGCGCCCACGACCTCGCGGGCCCGCAGCCCGACGTCGCGCGGGAGGCCTGCATCGAGGCGATGGAGAGCGGCGCGCCGGAGGAGGCGATCGGCTTCGCGGAGAGCGCGCTCCGCGCGTCGCCCGACGATCCGGGCCTGCGCGCGAACCTCGCGCTCTCGCACCTGCTGGCGGGTCACCCCGACGTGGCGGAGCCGATCGTCCGGGACGCCCTCGGCCGCGATCCGTCGAACGCGCTCACGGCGCGGCTCGCGGCGATCGTCGGCGACGTGCGCGCCGGGCGCCGCGACTGCCCGCGGCGCCCGGAGGACGCGGTGTGATCTCGATCGCGCCGGCGCCTGAGGCCGCCGCTACCTCTTCTGCGTCCAGCTCTCCTCGGAGACCGACGTGACGTAGGCGTCGTCCGTGCCGAGGGCGATGGCGAGGCGGGCCTTGCCTCCGGCGTAGCGGTGCCATCCCTCGCGCGTGACGAGGATCGCCTTCGCCTCGGCGGCCCAGGCGCCGCGCGCGCCCGCCGGCAGCGAATCGGCGGAGACGATCTCGTAGGAGACGGCGAGGCGCTCGTCGTTCCCGGCGCGGAGCCGCTTCGGCTTCGGGTCGGCGGGGTCGAGGAGCTTCGAGGGGTCCATCAGCATTCCCCGATCGACCAGATGCACGAGGCTCGTCGGATAGGAGCCGCCGCCGACGGTGCCGCGGTAGGCCTCCATGGCCTGCGCGATCGCCTCGAGGTTCTCGCGGCTCTGCGTCTCCTTCGCCTCGGCGACGGCGACGCGGAGCCCCTCGGAGGCGCCCATGAGCCCCGCCATGCCGCCGAGTCCGAGGAGGACGCCCGTCACCGGATTGCCGAGCGCGGAGCGGCCCTCGAGGAGGAATCCGCCGTCGACCTCGCGGGTCACGCCGACGCCGGTGCCGAGGTAGTCGGCGATCACGTCGCCCGGCGGGAGCAGGGACGGGTCGAAGCGCTCCCCGAGTTCGACTCCCTGCATGCGCAGGGCGCTCAGCGCGACGCCGACGAAGCCGTAGAGCCAGCGGAAGCTCCCGCCCACGTCGAGCCAGAGGGCGCCCGACACCTCGGGCGGCGTGTCGGCGAGGAAGCTCGCGATCCGCGGGTCCTTCGCCATCGTCTTCCCGTCGGCGATGGCCGCGAGCGTCGATTTCATGGCCGTGGGCGTCAGCGCGAGGAGGAGCCGGCCCTCGTGGACGCAGCCGGTCGGGAGGATCGGCATCGCCGCGTTCACGAGCTTCGCCGTCACGAGCTCGTGGTCCTGGAACGTCGACTTCTCGAAGTTCAGCACGTCGATCCGGTCGTCGTTCTCGACGAGCTTCGCGAGGATCGCCTCGATCGCCTTCGGGTCCTTCAGATCGAGCACGATGCCGACGGAAGGAATCGTGAGGTTCGTCACCGGCAGCTCGACGCTCCAGGTCCAGTGGTTGCCGAGGGCCGGGATCAGCTCCTTCTCGAGGTCGATGCCGCTCGTCGTTCGCACGGCGTCGAGCGCTCCTGCGATCTGGTTCTCGGGGGTTTCGAGCCCCTTCGCCTTGGCCAGCGCCGCCGTGCGGTCCATCTCCTTCCGCATCCGTGCGAGCTGGTCGGCGACGTCGACGAAGCCCGTCGCGAGGAGGTCGGCCTCGGCGGAGACGAGCGGCGTGTGCCGCACGAGGGCGTCGCCCACGGGCCCGGTGTTCGGCCGATCCTCCGGCGGGATCGTCATGGCGAAGAACATCCGGTCGCGCAGCGATTCGCCCTCGACGCCCCAGGCGATCCCCGCCGAACGCATGCCCTTCATGGCGGGTGACTGGAAGGAGCCCTCGGCGGCGAGCTCCATCTGCTTGCGCGCCTCCTCGTCCTCCAGCTCGCTCGCCGCGCGCCGGATGCCGTCGGTGATGCGGTCGAGGACGAGCTTCATGTTGGCGTAGCCGAAGAGGAGCGGCTCCGGCGTGTCGAGCCCCCGCACAACCTCGCGATAGGCCTCGCTCGAGGCCAGCGACTCCACGCGCGGCGCGAGGAGCTGCTGGGCCACGTCCTTCCCGAGGGCGAGCACGAGTCGCTCGCCGTCGAGGACGATCGCGACGGGAGGAGCGTCCTCGTCCTCCGGCGAGGGCACGATCGCCTTGCGCCCGGCGATCTCGATCTCGAGCACGTCGCCCTCGTTCTCCTCGCGGATCTTCTCCACGGCGAGCGCGAAGATCGCGCCGGCTCGGCCCGGGAGCTCCGCCGTCATGACGAGCGTCGCCCGCTCGTCCTCGTCCTCGGCGAGCGGATCGACGGAGAGGAGGCTGCACGTCACGCGACCCGGGGCCTCGCGGAACAGCAGGCCGTAGGCCTCGGGCGCCTTCCGCATGAGGAACTGCAGGTCCTCGCGAATCGCCTTCAGCGAGGGCGCGATGAACTCCTGCATCGTCTCGTCGCGCAGGCAGGCCATCAGAGCCGTGCCGTCGAGCCAGCGCGCCGCGTCCGCTCCGGCGGCGACCTCCAGATGCGCCAGCGTGTCCGGCGGGAGCTCGGCGGCGGGCGCTCGGCGCGCCGTCGTCGCGGCCGAGGCCGCTGCGGGAGGTTGCGCGGCGGGGGCCGCGGCGTCCTGAGGCGTGGCGAGGAGCGCGAGGGGCGCGAGGACCGAGAGCCAAGGTGCCACGAGCCGCGGCGAGAGGAGATGCATGGGGCGTCGAAGGGGACGGAGTCGGTGGAATGAGTCGAGAGGACGGGACGGACAGCGTTCTACCGCGCGAGGTCTTCCCACTCGGGGATCGTCGCGAGGTCGAGACCCATGCCGGGGGCGAGGGCCTCGACGGCCGCGCGCACGTCGTCGTCCTCCTGCGGATCGACGATCGCGAGCTCCGGATGGCTCGCCGCGAGCACGGAGCGGAGCCGCTCGCGCACGGCGCGCCGGAGCTGCGGCATCGGGATCTCGAGGCGCAGGTCGGCGCGCAGCGCGTCGAGGCCGGAGTAGAGGGAGGCGTCCCAGGCGTCGAAGCGCGCGAGCGCGAGGGCTTCCTCGCTTCCGGCGGCGACGAGGGCATCCACGAAGAGGCCCGTCCTCTCCGCGTCGCGGGCGCGGACGAGGAGCTCGAAGCGGTCTCCGAGGAGGAGCGGCTCCTGCACGGGCACGTCGGGCTGGACGCCGATGCCCTGGATGCTGCGTCCCGTGGGGAGGAAGTACTCGAGGACGGTCACGCCGAGGGAGAGCGTCGCGGCCGTCTTCCCGAAGAGGGAGCTGCGCGGCAGGCCGCGCACGCCCGCCTGGGACTGGCCGATGCCCTTCCCCCAGGTGGTGCGCCCGACGATCGTCGCGCGCTCGAGGTCCTGGAGCGCGCCGGAGGTCATCTCCGAGGCGCTCGCGGAGCACTCGTTCACGAGGACGGCGACGGGGTACGCGCGGTCCGCCTCGGAGTCCGTCGACTCGTACTTCTGCTCGTCGTGGTCCTTCGCGTCGCCTGACGCGTTCGTCCAGGTCGTCGTGATCGTCTTCCCCTTCGGCACGAACTTGTCGACGATCGCGATGGCGTCGACGACGGTGCCGCCGGGGTTGTTGCGGAGGTCGAGCACGAGCCCCTTCAGGCCATTCTTCTCCAAGTCGCGCAGCGCCCACTCGAGGTCCTGGGCGCAGCCGAGCTCGAACTGCTGGAGCCGGAGATAGCCGACGCCGCCCGGGAGCATCGCGGCGCGGACCGTCGCCTTCGGGTCCATGCGCTCGGGCTCCAGGTGGAAGGCGACGGGCCGGGTCCAGCCGTCGCGGAGCACCGTGAGGTCGACGGACTTGCCGGCGGTGCGATGCAGCTTCGACTCGTCCATGGAGAGCGCGAGCTCGCCGTTCAGCGATACCACCTTGTCGCCGCGCCGCAGGCCGGCGCGATGGGCAGGGCCCAGGGCGAAGACGAACTCCACGAGGGCGCCGGAGTCGGTCTTCTTCAGCATGAGCCCCGTCGTCTCCTGCTGGCCGAAGAGGGAGGGGAGCTGCTTCGGCATCACCTCGCCGGCCGCGTTCTCGATCATCGACATCCGCGTGAAGCGGTCGCCGAGCGACGAGACCATGGCGCGCGCCGCCTCGTAGACGAGCAGCGCGTAGTCGCGCTCCGAGAGGCCGATCGGGAGCGAGCCGACGCGCTGCGCGAGCTGGTCGGGCGCGTCGAAGGCTCCGCGGTCGAGGGCGAGCTCGAGGATGGCCTTCCCCTCGCGCGCGAGCTCCATGGGGAGACGGTCGGGATCGTCGGGATCGGCCGTCCGGTCGACCAGCTCGCGCATCGCGGCGCGCGCCGCCGCCGCCAGCGCCGACGGATCCGTGCTCTTCTTCTCCTTCAGGTCGCCATACGGGCGGAAGGACGCCTTCAGCACGCCGGCGAGCTCGCGGAGGACGCGGGCACCCTCGGGGGCGAGGGCGGCGACGGCGGCGCCGGCGGGCCTCGATTCCGTTCCCGACGGTGTGGCCTTGGCCGCGTCCTTGCGGCGCGTCTCGAGCCACGAGCTCCAAGCCGTGCGCGTCTCGTCGCGCTCGCGCTCGCTGCTGACGGAGAGCGCCGTCGCGAGTCCCTCGCCGGTGATGCGCGCGAGGCTCGCGGCGGCCGCCGCCAGCACCGAGGGATCGCGGTCGCCGAGCGACGCCACGAGGGCGTCGATCGCGGCCACGTCGCCGAGGTGTCCGAGGCAGTGGGCGGCGCGGGCGCGCACGGAGGCGTCGCCGTCGGCGAGAGCGGCCGAGGCCCAGCCGATGGCGCGGTTCCCGCCGATCGTGGCGAGGGCCGACAGGGCGGCGCGACGAACGGCGGTCTCGTCGCGTCGCAGCGCGCCCGCCACCGAGTCGAGGTCCGCTGCGTCGCCGATGCGGCCGAGCGCCACGAGCGCGCTCTCGGCGACCCGCGGGGAGCTGCCGAGAGCCGTCTTCAGGCCATCGCGCGCGTCGCGGTCGCGCCGCAGTCCCAGGCCGAGAGCGGCGAGGGAGCGCTGGCCGTCGCTCCCGGCGCGCGCGAGCGACGCACGGAGCGTCTCGAGGGGCACGCGCTCGACGAGCGGCGCGAGGATCATCTCGAGCGCGGAATCGCGCTCGAGGACGGGCGACAGGGCGGCCGCGATGTCGGCGAAGCGCGCGGCCGGAGCGACGGAGGCGATCCAGGGGAGGAGGAGCGCCGTGATCTCGGGCTCCGACGGATCGACGATGCGCAGGACGGGATCGAGCGCGCGGAGTCCGCCCGCATGCAGGAGCCGTTCCGAGGCGACGAGCCGCCACGTGCTCTCCAAGTCGTCGCTCGCGGCGATGGAGGCGAGCTCCTCGACGATCGGCTCGCCGAGGGCGTGGAGCGCGCGCACGGCGCGGTCGCGCCGGTTGTGCCCCTGGGCGAGGTCGCGCACGGCGCGCAGCGCCTGCAGCCGGCGCGAGACCGCGTCGAGCGCCGGGCTCGGTCCGAGCGACCGCGCCGTCCGGAGCGCGTGGCGCGCGGCCTCGTCGCCGATCTCGAGGATCTCCCGGGCGAGAGCCGAGGGATCGGCGACGCCGCTCTCGGCGTGCTCGCGGAGGCGCTCCTCCACGCGGTCGGCGTCCTCGGGCGACAGGCCCGCGATGGCGCCGAAGACCCGCCGTGCGGCGAGCTCCACGGCGACGGGCGGGGCTTCGGCCAGGAGGCGTCGCACGGCCGAGAGCCCCGCGTCGCCCGCCTCGACGAGCGCCGTCGCCGCCGCTTCGCGGGCGACGGGGTCGGAGGAGCGCAGCTCGCCGATCCAGCGATCGACGTCGGGCGGAGGCGTCTCCGCCTTCGGCGCCTGGACCGCGATCTCCTCGAAGGGATCGTCCTGGGCCGCCGCGGCGCCGCCGACGAGCACGGGCAGGAGGACGAGGAGCGCGGAGCGGAACGGCGGAGGGAGATGCATGGCGGAGCGGGGCCGGAGGGGGAGTGCGTCGCGGGGAAGGCGCGCCGCGTCGGTGCGAGACCGGCGCCGTGGCATTCGCCCGGAGGGCCGGACATGCTCGCGCCGCACATTCCCCATGTCGACCACCGAGCGCATCGCCGTCGCGGGTTTCGACGAAGTGCACCGCCTCGTGTGCGCCGGAGCGACCGCCTTCGTCGCGCTGCATCGCTGCTCCACGGGCCCGGCCTTCGGCGGCATCCGGATCCGCGCCTACGGATCCGCGCGCGAGGCGCTCGACGAGGCGCTCTCCCTCGCCCGCGCCATGAGCCGCAAGGTGGCGATCGCGGGCCTGCGCGGCGGCGGCGGGAAATGCGTGCTCGTCGCCCCCGAGCCCTGGCGCGACCGCGCCGCGTCCGTGCGCGCGCTCGGCGACTTCGTGGAGAGCCTCGGCGGGCGCTACCTCTGCGGGCCCGACTACGGCTTCGGCGAGGAGGACGTCCGCGCGCTCGCGTCGCGGACCGGACACGTCGCCTGCTTCGGTCTCGCCGAGGCCACGGCGCGCACCGTCGCGCTCGCGATGGAGGCGGCGGCGCCCGATGCACGGCGCGTCGCGGTGCAGGGTCTCGGCGCCGTGGGGCTTCGCCTCGCGGAGAGGCTCCGCGCGGCGGGGAAGGAGGTCGTCGCGAGCGACCTGCGGCCCGTCGACGGGTTCGACCTCGTGCCGCCGGAGGAGATCCTCGAGACCGAGTGCGACGTCCTCGCGCCCTGCGCGCTCGGAGGCGTCCTCGACGGGGAGTCGATCTCGCGCCTGCGCTGCCGCGTCGTCTGCGGCGCCGCGAACGACCAGTGCGCGAGCGAGGACGACGAGGCGCGGCTGCGCGACCGGGGCATCGTCGCGGTGCCCGACTTCGTCGCGAACTGCGGCGCGCTGATCGCCGGCGCCTCGCGCGCCCTCGGCGAGGAAGATCGCGTCGAGGAGCGTCTCGCCGCCATCGGGCCCCTCGTGCGGTCGATCCTCGACGCGGCGCGCCGCGACGGGCGGACGCCGCAGGCGGTCGCGCGCACCTGGGCGGACCGGCGGATCGATGGATCGTCGCGCGCGAGGACGCGCTCTTAGCTGCCCGTCGCAGAAGTCATCCGAGCTGCGCGCGGGCCTCGACGCCCGGCGCTTCGTTGCGCGTCCTCGTCGAAGCTGCCGGCGACGCCTGCGGCGCGCGCAATCTCGCAAGACGCTGTGCGCCGAGCGTCACCGTGTTGCCGGAGAGCGGCTCGCGCTCGCTCTGCGGAGCACTTCTGTCACGGGCTGTCAGCAGCCGCAGATCACCGTGATGCGCAGGATGCGTCGCGGATCGTCGGGGCGCGGGGTCACCGCCAGACGCAGACGCTCGGAGCACGCCCGGGTCACGAGTCGCTCGACGGACGCCTCGCAGGACTCGAATCCACGCCGGTCGCTGCACGTGGCAAGGACGAATCCGGAGAAGTCGCCGAAGCAGTCGTAGCGCACCTCCGCGACCTTCCCTTCGACTTCGCCGCTCTTCTCCCGCGGCCGGTCGGAGCCGCCTTCGCCATTCGCGGACGGGCCGATCTTGTCCGGATCGCCGCCGAATGCGCGCACGCGATCGGCAATCTCGCCGAGGTAGCGCTCGAAGACCGGTCGCCACGCATCGGCCGTCGGAATGCGCTCGAACACCCAGCGCAGGATCGAGAGCTTCACGCTCTCGCCCTCGAGCAGCTCGGGCTCGTGGGAGACCGGGACCTCGAGCTGGAAGGTTCCGATCACGCGCAGCTTGCTCCCCGACACTTGATGCACCACGAGCCGGTAGCGCTGCCCCGCGTGGATCCCCGGCGGTAGCTCGACGGAGAGCAACCCCGGAATCGGTGCCGTGCGACCTCCCGGAAGCGGCAGGTAGGCGACCGAGCGCAGCTCGAAGGTCAGCGTGTTGCCATCGTGGCGCTCGAAGCGAACGGGGCTCGCGCGGCGCGCCGCCAGAGTGAGGACCTCTTCCACGTCGACGTCGGGCATGTAGACCGTGACGCGCGAGCCCGGCGGCAGCTGCGTGCCGTCGAAGACCAGCTCGTCGGGACCGCGGCGCCGGAGCCGTGCCGTCCGAATGACGTCGCCTCGCGGAACGAGATGCACCGGAAGGAGGCTCTCTATCGGCATGCTGCCCGAAGGCCTTGCCAGGAACGTGGTCTGCGCCGTCCGGGTGGCCGCCGAGCCCGGATTGCCCACGGGGACCATGGCGACGTTCCGTTGCGAGAGATTGTCGTTGTTCGCCGGCGTGCCCGCGAGCTGGACCGCAGGGTCCGATGCATCGGGGATCGGATCGTCGCTGAAGTGCACCTCGGCGATCAGGCACTGGTGGTAATTGCGCACGAGGGCGAGGATCGACTCCGGTCCGAGCGGCGGCGGGAAGCTCGGGTATGGACCATCGCCCCACCACAGGGGAGGAATCCGCGGAGTGGTCTGGTTGATGTCGAGCCACGCACCGAAGTAGGCGACCGACTCCTTGGCCCCCGCGGCCGGAATCCTGCGCGCCGGGTCGGCCGGCTGAGCGGTCATGGCCTGCTGCGGAGTCACGCGTGCCTTCTCGAAGAAGGGGATGGAGACGATCATCGGCCCCTGGTGTCCGAGGAGCGGCACCGCTCCCGATCCGTCTCCGTGCCGGCGATACATGGTCTCGCGGTTGAACTCGAGCGCCGTGCCCACCGTGTTGAACATGCGGAAGAAGACACGCACGTTCGAGGCGTCCTGCCCCTGCGCCACGTAGCGCACCTTCGCGACGGCGAAGTTGTAGACGGCGTCAATGCCGATGGTCTGACGCAGCTCCAGCGCGGAGGCGTCCTGATCGGCCGACAGCTTCAGGAACGGATGAGACCCGTCGCTCTCTGCGTCCTTGTATTGCTGGAGCAGCTTCTCCAGATAGTCGAGCGGTGCCTCGCCGGGCGCCAACGAGGGCGCACCGAGCGGAGGCGTTGCGTTTGCACGCACGCTGAGGACGCGCAGGTCCGTGGAGAGCCAGTGCGGGTTGCCCCCCTTCACGTCGACCATGAAGGGATTCGGCTTGGTCGTGAGCCGCAGCGAGGTGATGCATTCGAAGTAGCCGAAGTCGAAGCGCACGAAGAGGTCGCGCTGCGCGTTCACGTCGTCATAGACGTCTTCATGCACCCGCACGTCGTGGCGCAGCGTGAAGCGCTGCGCGACGTCCGCCGGCAGCGTGTCGCTCTCCGCCCAAGGATTCTGCGGCTCGAGGCGGAACTGATCCTGGTCGACCGGCGCGCCGGTTGGAGAATCCCAGGTGATCGAGATCGTCGGGTTGCTCGGGAATCCCGCTTCGTGGGGTCGGAAGTTCTCGAGGAAGAGCCAGACGGCGTCCGGGAAGACCGCGGCGCCTGCGCTCTTCAGCGCATCCACCTCGAGCTTGCTGTAGGTGCTGCGGTTGTTGACCGGAATGCACTCCTGGGCGCACACGCGCAGGATGGCCGCGCGCTCGCAGGGGCGCCCATGGCCGGCCACGATCTGCGAATCCAGCACGAAGAGCATGTAGTGGCCCGGCGGCGCGACCCCGGGTCCCTCGGGCGCCTTCACCTTCAGCCGATTGCCCGACTGAGTGAAGGTGCAGACGACGTAGCGCTGGTCGGCGTCGAAGGCATGCGTGACGGATCCACAACGCAACAGCACGACGCGAGAGATCTTGGTGGTGGAGGAGAGCTCGACCTCGAACGTCGCGCTGTAGGCCGCGGATGGGGGCGCGTCCTCGATCCGGACCCGACCCGACACGACGTAGGGCGGGGTGTAGACCTCCATCCGGCGCTCGTCCTGCTCCCAGTCCGACCACGTCGAGCCGGCCATCCAGACGCGTCCGTCCGGCATGAGCAGGGAGACGTTGTGGTATCCGCGCTTGACGTTCGGAGTGTCCGTGGCCACCCACTCACCGGGCCCGGGCTTGTACTGGAGCTTCGACCAATCGATGGGCGGGTGGTAGAGCTCTGCCGCCGGAGTGAGCGGGCCACCCTCCACCTCGCCGCCGCTCAGGAACACCGAGCCGGTCGGCAGCAGCACGGCGCACGCGTGCTTGCGGGCCTTCGCGAGCGGCGGAGTGCCGGCGCTCTCCCACACGGACGGTCCCGCGGCGATGTTGATCTTCTGCGTGCTGGCGGCGCCGCAGGCGAGGACCCAGACGCTCTTCAGGTCTCCCGGTAGGATCGGAAGGACGACCGACGTGAAATCCGATCCGCGGTGGTAGTCGCTGTTGCCGGCGAGCACGACCGTTCCGTCGTACGTGCCGGAGTAGGGGCTGTAGAAGCGCCGATCGCCCTTCGCGATCGTCGAGAAGAAGACGTGTCCGCTCGGCGCGAGGTGCAGCCGCGGGTACTCGTCGGGCGCTTCGTTGTTCTGGCTCGTCGACTCGGCCGTGAGGAGCGTCCATCGATCCCGGCTCGGCGAGTAGCGCTCCGGCGTGTTGTTGTTGTGGCGCGGCCCCTCGCCGGGCGCGAACACGTAGTCGTCGGATCCCGTGGTGTCGTCGAGCCACTGCGGAGGGTTGCTCGGGTCGGCCTGCCCCTCGCTCCAGGCCGGATTGGGGATCTTCTTCCCGGAGAACGGATGGCCGGCCACGGCCAGCACCTCGCCGTTCGCGAGCGTGAGGACCGTCGGATACCAGCGGCCGCCGCCGTGGTCGCCGCCCGGCTGGAAGTTCAGATCCTTGATGGCGGCGAAGGTGCCGGCCAGCGGGGAGAGCATCGCGCAGCGGCGCTCGCCGCTGTCGTGCTCGGCGTGGCCGTGGTGCGAGACGTTCTGGTTGACGACGCCTCCCGCGATCACCCAGCGCCCGTCCTGGAGGAACGCGTGCGCGGAGCAGAAGGCCCATGCTCCGGGTTTCGTGGCGAGCTGCTTCGGCGCCGATTCCAGGTCGTCCGGATCGAAGATCCAGGCCTGGTCGTTCGTGCCGAAGTAGACAATGGCGGCTCCCGTGGGAGTCGGCACCAGCGCCGCATGGATCGCCACGATGCCGCTGCTCAGCTCTGCGCCGGCGGCATCCTCGAGGATCGTGATCGACATCGACGGTCTTCCCGGGAATGGGCGGCGCAGGCTATCACGTGGCGGCACCGGCTCGTCCGCAGCACGTGCCCGATCGGCGATCCTCCGCGCCCGCGAACGCGGGGATGATCGTGCGCAGAGCGAACGGCTCTTGCGCGGGCCCGCGAGCGAGGGTGCGCCCGCGCCGCGTGCCTCGGGCGGCTGCCGCGAGGGAGCCGCGCGAGAGGGCGGCCCCTGACCCGCGATGCCGCGAGGCCGATTGACTTCGTGCGGGCTCCCGCAGAGCGTGCGCCGCGCTTCTCTCTCCCTCCCGTCGTTCTGACGGCCCACCGAGAGTCCAGTCCGTGCAGATCGACGTCCGCATCAAGCTCGATCGTCTTCGGGTCGTCCGCAAGAACGAGTCCTCCGACGAGCCGTTCCTCTGGGTCATCTTCTTCAAGTTCGACGGCAGCACGGCCAACGTGCTCTTTCCCGACGACGCAACCATCGCGGTGCGGGCGCCCTCGGGCGCTCACCACAATCTCGGCAAGCCCTCCGAAGGCGTAGGCTCCGGCCAGTCGATCCCGATCCCCGCCGCGATCGGCGAGTGGGAGACGTCCCTCCGCGGCTTCGACGCCGCTCTCGATCTCACGCAGTTCGCCACACTCTCGCTCGCGGTCGCGGGGCTCGAGGAGGATCAGACGACCGACTCGCATGCCCTCGAGGCGCACCGCCGGGTGGTCGCCGACGTGAAGCAGAGGCTCACGGCCGAGATTCGGCGGGTCATCCGCGACATCGTCGCCGCTCGAGCCGCGGGCGAAGCGGGCCCAAGCGCGCAGGACGTGGAGGAACGGCTGCGCGACCAGGTGAACGCCGACCGGATTCGAGAGGTGATCGACGGCCTGATCTCCGACGTGCTGCCGTTCGCCATCGTCGGCGCCTTCTTCAACCCGGTCTCCCTCATCAGCGCGGCGGTCGAGGGGTCGGATCCGGACGACCGGGTCGGCTACGCCGTCCCCGACCCCTTCACGTTCCCGCGCATCCTCGCGAACTCGCTTCTCGGGATTCCGTTGGTTCTCGAGCTGACGAAGGACCAGAGCTTCCTCGAATCGATCAAGCAGAGGTTTCCTCAGCTTCCGATCCCTCCCGAGGCGAAGGACCGGATCCTGCGCAGCGAGGACGGCAGCTATCGCGTCACCGGGCGCGTCGAGCGGCGAGACATCCAGGAGCCGCCGACGTTCGCAGGGCTCTGGAGGGCGGAGGGTCGTCTGGCGCTCTGCGCCCGCAGCACTGGCGGCGGCGTCTTCCTCCAGCGCAGCTCGGACGGCGGCGAGACCTGGGGCTTCAACAAGCGCGTCAGCAACGGCGTGCTCACCTCGGGACCGGCGGCCGCCTGGACCGCCGACGGCGCGCGCTTCTTCATCGCCGGGAGGGGAATGGACCATCGGATCTGGTTCTGCTTCTCCGAGCCGGACGGGAAGCCTCTCAACGACTGGGATCCGCTCCAGAAGACCGAGTTTCGAACGGGGCCCGGAGTGGCCTGCTCCGCCGACGGGAAGCATCTCTGGCTCGCGGCCACTTCCGAGGACGGACGCGTCCTCATCACTCGCAATGCCGAGGGCGGCCGCGAATGGACCGACAAGTGGGACCCTCTGTCCGACGAGACATTCCTCACGTCTCCTTCCGTCTCTTGCTCCGCCGACGGATCGAAGACTCACATCGTGGCGCTCGACGCGTCGCGGCGGATCCGACACGCCTTCACTCCGGACCGCGGTCGCACTTGGGACCCGAGGTTCACGCGCCGGCTCGGAACGACGTTCCTCTCCGCACCGTCGTGCGCCTGCTCCGCCGACGGGAGCATCCTCTGGGTGGCCGCGCTCGGTGACGACCAGAGGTACCTCATCCGGCGGCTCGCGAAGTTCGGCTCGGATGCATCGGCCGATTGGGGTCCCTTCGGCGGGAGCTTCGTCTCGGCCCCGGCCCTCGCCTGCTCGGCGGACGGCGCGGAGATCCACGTGTTCGGCATCGCTCGAGACTTGACGATCCGTCACCGCTTCAGCACCGACGCGGGGAAGAACTGGACGAAGTGGGCCCGCGTCGCGGGCGGGGCGTGGTTCTGATCCGCTTCGAGGCGCGTGAGACGCAGAGCTCCTCCGTCTCCCGTCGCTCCCCCCAGTGGGTGCTCACACCGTCCGGCTGAACCGCTTCTCGCCGGGCGCGCGGTCGCGCAGGAAGCGGTCGAAGACCATCGCCACGTTGCGCACGAAAATGCGGCCGACGGGCGTGATCGAGAGCTTCCCCGGCGAGCGGCGCACGAGGCCCGCGTCCTCGAGGGGCGCGAGCTCCGCGAGCTCCCACGCGAAGACGCGCTCGGCGTCGACGCCGTGGCGCGCGCTCACGGCCGTCCACTCGATCGTCGTGCCGCTCATGATCCGGCGGATCGTGTCGCGGCGGAGCTCGTCGTCGGGCGTGAGGCGGTAGCCGCGGATCGTCGCGAGCCGTCCCGCGTCGATCGCCGCCTCCCAGGCCGGCAGCTCGCGCGCGTTCTGCGCGTAGGCACCGGCCAGGTCGGAGATCGCCGAATGGCCGAGGGACACTTGGTCGTCGGCGGGGCGCGTCGTGTAGCCCTGGAACGAGCGCGTCATGGTGCCGGCGTCGAGGGCGCGGACGAGAGAATCCTCCGGCAGGGCGAAGTGGTCCATCCCGATGGACCGGTAGCCGGCTTCCGTGAACGCCTCGACGGCGCGTACGAAGATGCGGCAGCGTTCCTCCGGCCCCGGCAGGTTCCCGTCTCGCTCGAGTTTCGTCTGGGCCTTCTTCATCCAGGGGACGTGCGCGTACCCGAAGCAGGCGACGCGATCGGGACGCATCGCGATCACGCGCTCGAGGGTCCGGCCGAAGGAGTCGGGGGTCTGGTGCGGGAGGCCGTAGATGAGATCGACGTTCACGGACACGAAGCCCGCGCGGCGGCACTCCTCGACGAGGGCCCGCGTCGCCTCCTCCGGCTGGACGCGGTTGACGGCGCGCTGCACCGCGGCGTCGAAGTCCTGCACGCCGAGGGAGATCCGGCCGAAGCCGAGGCGGCGCAGCGTCGCCACGTGCTCCGCCGTCGTGACCCGCGGATCGACCTCGATCGACTTCTCGGCGTCGGCGTCGAACGCGAGCTCCTCGGCGAGCTGGTCGTGGAGACGCTCGATCTCCTCGGGGGAGAGCCACGTGGGCGTGCCGCCGCCGAGGTGGAGCTGCCCCACGCGGCGGCGCTCGGGGAAGTGGGGCACCACGAGCGCGAGCTCACGGCGGATCCGCGCGAGGTAGCCGGCGCCGAGGCCGCGGTCGCGCTGGATCACGACGGTGCAGCCGCAGAAGAAGCAGAGCGCGTCGCAGAAGGGGACGTGCACGTAGACCGCGAGCGGCTCGCCGGCCCTCGTGTTGGCGCGCCGCAGCGCCTCGGCGAAGTCGCCGGGGCCGAAGGCCTCCGTCCACTCGGGCGCCGTCGGATAGCTCGTGTAGCGCGGCCCCGCGCGGTCGAGGCGCGCCACGAGCTCCGGCGTGATGTCGCCCGGGCGGAGCCTCTCCTCGTCGGCGCTCATCCGCACTCGGGGGCGCTCTGCGCCTCGTCCTGGGCCCTCGGCTTCGACGTCACGGCGCGCACCTCGTCGATCATCCACTCGACGGCCTCGATGGGCGCCTGGGGGAAGATCCCGTGGCCGAGGTTGAACACGTGGCCCGGACGGCCGCCGTTCGACGCGACGATCCCGCGCACGCGCTCGCGCAGCGTCTGCTCGGGCGCCAGCAGGAGGTGAGGGTCGAGGTTCCCCTGGAAGGCCGCGTGGGGAACGCGCGCGCGCGCCTCGCCGAGGTCGAGCCGCCAGTCGATCGAGAGCGCGTCGGCTCCCGTGGCGGCGGCGCGCTCCAGGTGGGCGCCCAGGCCGTTCGCGTAGTAGATGCGCGGGACGCCGAGGTCCGCGAGGGCATCGAAGACGCGCTTCGCGTAGGGGAGCGCGAAGGTCTCGTAGCAGCGCGCCGAGAGGACGCTCGCCCAGGTGTCGAAGAGCTGCACGGCGCCGCAGCCGGCGCGCACCTGCGCCGCGAGCGCGCGGGCGGACGTCTCGGCGAGCTTCTCCAGGAGCTGGTGGGCGGCGGCCGTCTCGCGCGAGAGGAACCGCTTCGTCTCCGCGAACTCCTTCGAGCCGCCGCCCTCGACGAGGTAGGTGAGCAGCGTGAAGGGCGCGCCCGCGAAGCCGAGGAGCGCGACCGGCGGCGGCAGCTCGCGCCGGACGCGGCGCGCCGTCTCGGCGACGAAGGGCATCGTCTCCTCGGGGTCGGGCACGCGCAGCTCGCCCACCTGCGCGCGCGAGCGAATCGGCTGGCGGAAGCGGGGACCCGCGTCGCCGAACTCGACGGGCGCGCCCATGGCCGCCACGGGGATCAGGATGTCGCTGAAGAGGATCGCGGCGTCGAAGCCGAAGCGGCGGATCGGCTGGAGCGTGACTTCCGTCGCGAGGTCGGGCGTGCGGCAGACCTCGAGGAACGGGTGCTTCGCGCGGACGGCCTGGTACTCGGGGAGGTACCGGCCCGCCTGGCGCATCACCCAGACGGGCGTGCGCTCGACGGGCTCCCGGCGCAGAGCGCGTAGGACGAGAGGATCGGTCATGCGGGATCGCGTTCTCCTGCGAGCCCCGCGTCTGGAACGAAGCGGTAGCCCACGCTGCGGATGGTGAGGAAGTGCTTCGGAGAGTCGGGGTCCGTCTCGAAGAGCCTCCGGAAGCGAACGATGAAGTTGTCGACGGTGCGCGTCGTCGGGAAGGCGCCGCGTCCCCAGACGCGGTCGAGGATCTCGTTCCGCGAGAGCACGCGGCCCTGCTCCTCGACGAGGAGGTGCAGGAGCGCGGCCTCCCTCTGCGTGAGGGTCGCGCTGCCGCCGGGACCGACGGCCTCGAAGCTCGCGAAGTTCACCTCGGCGCCGTCGCCGAAGCGGAAGACGGCGAGGGAAGGAGCGAGGGCGGCGCCGCGGGCGCCGTGGCGGCGGAGGATCGCCTTCACCCGCAGCAGCAGCTCCTTCAGGTGGAACGGCTTCGCGAGGTAGTCGTCGCCGCCGATCTCGAGGCCGCGGATGCGGTCGTCGGCGGTGCTCTTCGCCGTGAGGAACAGGACCGGCACGCGATTGCCCTCGGCGCGGAGCTGCGCACAGAGGGAGAAGCCGTCGATGCCGGGCAGCATCACGTCGAGCACCACGAGGTCGTAGACATTGCGTCGCAGGCGCTCGGCGGCCGTCGGGCCGTCGCGAGCCACCGTTGCGACGTAGCCCTCGGCCGCGAGGTTCTCCGCGATGCCCGAGGCGAGATGCTGCTCGTCCTCGACGACGAGGATCGCTGCTCCGCTCATGCGGCCGAGCCTCCCGCGCCCTCGAGGCGCGGCCAGCGCACGCGGAACGTGGCACCGCGTCCGCGGCCGGGGCTCTCGACGGCCACGTCGCCGCGGTGGGCGAGCGCGATCTCGCGCACGAGGTAGAGACCGAGCCCCGTGCCCTTCGCCGTCCGCACGCGCTCGTCTCCGGCGCGGTAGAAGCGGTCGAAGACGCGGTCGCTGTCCTCGCGGTCGAGGCCCATGCCCTCGTCGCGCACCTCCAGCACGGCGCCCGCCGGCTCGCGGCGCAGGCGCACCTCGATGGACGCCGGCGGGTCGCTGTACTTCACGGCGTTGTCCACGAGGTTCTCGAGGACCGAGCGGAACGCCGCCGGGTCGGCCATGGCGTGCACCTCCGGCTCCACGTCGGCGCGCACCTCGAGCCCCTTCGAGGCGAGGAGCGGCGCCGTCGACTCGACGTAGCGGACGACCTCCGCCGAGAGATCGAGGTCGACGGGCCGCACGTCGAGGAGGCCCGACTGCGCGCGTCCCGCCGCGAGCAGGTTCTCGACGAGCCGCTCGAGCCGCCCCACGTCGTCGAGCATCCGCGCCGAGTAGGTGCGCACGCGCTCCGCGTCTCCGGAGCGCATCTCGAGGGACTCGGCGTGCAGCCGCAGCGACGCCAGCGGCGACTTCAGCTCGTGCGTGACCGCCGCGAGGAAGTTCGCCTCGTCGCGGCGGATCTGCTCCTCGCGCCGCGTGCTGCGGTAGATGAGGAAGGCGCCGAAGACCATGGCGACGGCGAAGGCGACGCCCTCGGTCACGACCATCACGATGCGGCGCGCGCGCTCCTCCGACGAGACGCCGCCCTCCACGTCGCGCACGAGCACCGCGACCCACCATCCGATCTGGGCGAGCGCGAGCACGACGATCGTGAGGAAGAGGACGAGCGGCGCCCGCGAGACGCGCGGGGCTTCGCCGGAGGGTCTCCGCGCGTCGCCGGTCACCGGGTCGCTCCCGCGGCGCCTTCGCCGATCGCCCCGTCGCCGAGAGCCCCGTCGAGAGCCTCGGCGAAGCGGTCGACGTCGCTCTCCGTGTGGGCCGCCGAGAGGAAGGCCACCTCGAAGGCCGAGGGCCCGAGGTAGATGCCGCGGTCGAGGAGCCGGTGGTAGAGCGGCGCGAAGCGCTCGCCGGAGCCGGCGGCGAGGGCGCTCGCGCGGCGCGGCGGCGGTCCGTCGCCGAGGCAGAGCCAGAAGATGGAGCCGAGGCGCACGAGCGTCGCGGGGAAGCGTCGCGCCGCGAGCACCGCGCCGACGCGCGCGTCGAGGCGGCGGCCGAGGGCCTCCAGGCGGTCGTGGACGCGCTCCTCCTCGAGGATGCGCAGCGTCTCGAGGCCCGCCGCCATGCCCAGCGGATTCCCGCTGAGGGTGCCCGCCTGGTAGACGCGTCCGAGGGGCGCCACGTGGTCGAGGATCTCGCGACGCCCGCCGTAGGCGCCGACGGGGAGACCGCCGCCCACGATCTTGCCGTAGGTGGCGAGGTCGGGCTCGATGTCGAGGAGCGCGGCGGCGCCGCCGGGAGCGACGCGGAAGCCGGAGATCACCTCGTCGAAGACGAGGCACGCACCGATCGCGCGCGTGCGCTCCCGCAGGTGGGCGAGGAACGCGCGCCGCTGGAGCAGCAGCCCGTCGTTCGCCGGCACGGGCTCGATCAGGACCGCCGCGATCTCGCGGCCTCGCTGCTCCAGGAGACGGTCGAAGGCCTCCTCGTCGTCGAGTTCGAGGACGACGGTGTTCCGCACCATCTCCTCGGGGACGCCCGCCGAGGAGGGCGTGCCGAAGGTGGCGAGCCCGCTCCCGCCGCGCACGAGCAGATGGTCGGCGTGTCCGTGGTAGCAGCCGTCGAACTTCACGACGAGCGGGCGCTCCGTGAATCCGCGCGCCACGCGCACGGCGGACATGACGGCCTCCGTGCCCGACGACACGAAGCGGAGCCGCTCCAGGTGGCGGTTCATGGCGAGGATCCGCTCCGCCAGCAGGATCTCGCCCTCGTGGGGCGCGCCGAAGGTGAGGCCGCGCTCCGCGGCGCGCCGCACGGCCTCGACGACGCGCGGGTGCGCGTGGCCGAGGATCAGCGGTCCCCAGGATCCGCAGAAGTCGAGATAGACGTTGCCGTCGGCGTCGTGGAGCCGCGCCCCTTCGCCCCGCTCGAAGAAGACGGGCGTGCCGCCGACGGCGCGGAAGGCGCGCACGGGCGAGCTCACGCCGCCCGGGAGACATTCCACGGCGCGCGCGAAGAGCGTTCGCGACCTCGGCCGCTTCCCGTCGCCGCCGCTCACAGCCAGCCTCCCGCGCAGGCCTCGCGCCCGTGATAGGTGAGGATCCAGTCGGCGCCGGCGCGCGCGATGGCCGTCAGGTTCTCGATCGTGACGGCGCGCTCGTCGATCCAGCCGGCGGCGGCGGCGGCCTTCACCATCGAGTACTCGCCGCTCACGTTGTAGGCGGCGACCGGGAGCGTCGTGCGCGCGCGCACGGCGGCGATCACGTCGAGGTAGGCGAGGGCCGGCTTCACCATCAGCGCGTCGGCGCCCTCCGCCTCGTCGAGGGCGCACTCCCGCAGCGCCTCCCGCCCGTTGCGCGGATCCATCTGGTAGCTGCGCCGGTCGCCCTCCGACGGCGCCGAGTGCGCGGCGTCGCGGAAGGGGCCGTAGTAGGCCGACGCGTACTTCGCGCTGTAGGCGAGGATCCCCGTCGCGCCGAAGCCCTCCCGGTCGAGCGCGTCGCGGATCGCCGCCACGCGGCCGTCCATCATGTCCGAGGGCGCGACGAAGTCGGCGCCGGCGGCGGCGCAGGCGACGGCCTGCTTCGCGAGCGGCACGAGCGACTCGTCGTTCAGGATCGTGCCGCCGCTCGGGATGCCGCAGTGACCGTGGTCGGTGTAGGCGCAGAGGCACACGTCGCAGTGCAGGACGAGGTCGCTCCCGAAGGCGCGCTTCAGCTCGCGCGCGGCGCGCGGCACGAGGGCGTCCTCGCCGAAGGAGGACGATCCGATCGCGTCCTTCGGCCCGTCGGGCACGCCGAAGAGGATCGCCATGCGGATCCCGAGCCCGAGGTCGCGCTCGACGGTGCGCAGAAGGGCGTCGATCGACTGGCGCTCGATGCCCGGCATCGACGGGACGGCCTCGCGGCGGGCGCGGCCGTCGACGACGAAGTGGGGCTGGACGAGCATCGCGCGGCCGAGGCGCGTCTCGGCGGCGGCGTCGCGGATCGGCGCCGTGCGCCGCAGCCGGCGCGGCCGCGAGCGGCGGTCGGGAGGGGTGTCGGTCATCGGAGTGCGTCGGCGACGTCGGAGGCGCCCGCCGAGGCGGCGAGTCGCACGCGGTCGGAGCCGCCCGGGATCGCGAGCCGGGTGCGATGCTCCTCGATCGCCTCGAGGGTCGCGGCGCCGGCGGCGACGGCGCCGCCGATCGCGCAAGGACGCAGCCGCGCGAAGGCGCGGACGGCGGAGGGGGAGAGGAAGAGCGCGAAGTCGGCGTGCTCTCCCGCGAGCGGCGCGAGGGGATCGGGCCGCGCCTCCTCCGTCCGGTAGAGCGGGATCGGACGCACCTCGACGCCGGCGGCGCGGAGCGCGTCCGGCAGCTCGGGCCGCGGCGCGCGCGCGCAGGGGAAGACGACGCGTGCGTTGCGGCCCCGCGGCAGGCGCGCGAGGGAGCGCCGCGCGAGGTCGGCGGCGCCGGTGCCGTCGCCCACGACGGCGACGGGGAGACCCGCCACGAGGAGCGGCTCCGCCGTCGCGGCGCCGAGCGCGCCGATCCAGGGGGCGCCGCGACGGAGCGCCGTGAGCGTGTCCTCCGGCGCGAGATCGACGAATCGCTCGGCGGCCGTCCGGCTCGTGAAGAGGATCGCCTCGGCGTCCACCGAGCCGGCGACGGCGAGGTGCGTCTCGTCGGAGATCTCCGGCACCGTCTCGATCATCGGCGCGAGCCACACGCGCGCGCCCCGTTCCTCCAGCTCCCGGGCGTGGAGCGCGCCGCGTCCCCGCTGGGCCGTGAGGACGACCGTGAGCGCATCGCGGAAGCGGGGCACCTCCGAGGCGGGCGCGCGCAGCGCCTCCACCGTGCGGCGCACGGCCTCGGGGAAGCTCGCGGCCTCGCAGCGCGTGCGGCGGAGCGGGCCCGCGCCCTCCTGCTCGGGGCCGAGCACGGCGTCGATCACGACGCCCGCGCCGGCGCGCC
>CAZJHD010000041.1:0-37949 GCA_964545855.1 uncultured Planctomycetales bacterium | reverse complement strand
GGCGTGGAGGTCTCGCACCAGATCATGTCGGCGAAGGGCGCGTAGGCGAGGCCGCGCGCAATGGCGGGTTCGAGGCCACCGCGCACGCGGAAGAAGCCCTCGGGCGTGCGCTCGCCGGTGCAGAAGGCCTGGTCGCGCGCGTCCACGTCGGTCGTGAGGAGCTGCGCGCTGTCGGCGTCGGTGCGCGCGACGAGGATCGTCGGGACATCGGCGACGTCGGCCGCGAGGCGCGCCGCCACGAGCGTGCGGACGAACTGGCTCGTCGGCACGAGCACCTTCCCGCCGAGATGTCCGCACTTCTTCTCCGAGGCGAGCTGGTCCTCGAAGTGCACCGCCGCGGCGCCCGCCTCGATCATCGCCTTCATGAGCTCGTAGGAGTTGAGCGGTCCGCCGAAGCCGGCCTCGGCGTCGGCGACGATGGGGGCGAGCCAGTGGGTCGTGTCGTTCCCCTCCGCATGGTCGATCTGGTCGGCCCGCAGCAGCGCCGCGTTGATGCGCCGAACGACCTGGGGAACGCTGTTCGCCGGGTAGAGCGACTGATCGGGGTACGTCTGCCCGGCGAGGTTCGCGTCGGCCGCCACCTGCCAGCCGCTCAGGTAGATCGCCTCGAGACCGGCCTTCACCATCTGCACGGCCTGGTTGCCGGAGAGAGCGCCGAGGGCGTTCACATAGGGCCGCGAGTGGAGGAGCGTCCAGAGCCTCTCGGCTCCGAGCCGCGCGATCGTGTGCTCGACGCGCACGGTGCCCCGGAGCCGGTCGACGTCGGCGGTCGTGTAGGGGCGCTCGACGCCCTTCCAGCGATCCGCCGGCGCGGCCGGGCTCTTCTTCTTCTCCTGGGTCTGTCCATTCATCGGGGTGCGCTTCGGCATGAGTCCTTCGGGTTCTTGGTTCGTTTCGAGGTGGTTCGGTCGTGGTCGTGGAGCCGGCAGCGGCGCGGCGGCCGTCAGCCGGGATCGCCGACGAGGAGGTCGTAGGCCGGGAGCGTGAGGAACTCCTCCAGCTCCGGGGAGACGCAGAGGCGCTCGAAGAGCTCGCGCGCGGCGGCGAACTTGCCGGAGCCGTAGCGCTCCTCGCCGACGGCCTTCCGGATCGACTCCATCTCCTCGGCGACGGTGCGGCGCACGAGGTCCGCCGTCACCATGCGCCCGTCGTCGAGCCGGGCGCCGTGACGCACCCATTGCCAGACCTGCGCGCGCGAGATCTCGGCCGTCGCCGCGTCCTCCATCAAGTTGTAGAGCGGCACGCAGCCGGAGCCACGGAGCCACGCCTCGAGGTAGAGGATCCCCACGTTCACGTTCACGCGGAGGCCCGCCTCCGTGCGCGGACCTTCGGGGACCCGGAGGAGATCGTCGGCCGTCACGCGGACGTCCTCGCGCTTGCGGTCGATCTGGTTCGGCCCCTTCATCACGGAGTCGAAGATCTCCGTCGCGAGCGCGACGAGTCCCGGATGCGCCACCCAGGTGCCGTCGTGGCCGTCGTTCGCCTCGCGGCGCTTGTCCTGGCGCACTTTCTCGAAGGCCGCCTCGTTCGCCGCCTCGTCGTTCTTCACGGGGATCTGCGCCGCCATGCCCCCCATCGCGTGCGCGCCGCGGCGGTGGCACGTCTTCACGAGGAGCTGCGTGTAGGACCGCAGGAAGTGCTGGTCCATGGAGACGCGGCCGCGATCGGGCATGACGCATTCCGCGTGCGCCCGCTGACGCTTGATGAAGCTGAAGATGTAGTCCCAGCGCCCGCAGTTGAGCCCCGAGGAGTGCTCGCGCAGCTCGAAGAGGATCTCGTCCATCTCGAAGGCCGCCGGCAGCGTCTCGATGAGCACCGTGGCGCGGATCGTCCCGCGCGGGATCCCGAGCTTCTCCTGCGCGCGGACGAAGACGTCGTTCCAGAGGCGCGCCTCCAGGTGGCTCTCCATCTTCGGGAGGTAGAAGTAGGGGCCCGAGCCGCGGGCGATCAGCTCCTTCGCGTTGTGGAAGAAGTAGAGCCCGAAGTCGAAGAGGGCCGCCGTCGCCGGCGCGCCGCCGACGAGGAGGTGCTTCTCGAGGAGGTGCCAGCCGCGCGGGCGCACGACGAGCGTCGCGAGATCCTTCCCGAGCTCGTACTCCTTGCCCGACTTCGGGTCCTCGTAGCGGATCGTGCGCCGCACGGCGTCGCGCAGGTTCACTTGCCCCTCGACGTTGTTCTCCCAGGTCGGCGCGTTCGAGTCCTCGAAGTCCGCCATGAAGACGCGGGCGCCCGAGTTGAGGGCGTTGATCACCATCTTCCGATCGACGGGCCCCGTGATCTCGACGCGGCGATCGCGCAGGTCGGCCGGGATCGACGCGACGCTCCAGTCCTTCTCGCGCACGGCCTTCGTCTCCGCGAGGAAGCCGAGCTTCTCGCCGGCGTCGAGGCGCGTCTGCCGCTCGACGCGGGCGTCGAGCAGTCCTTCGACGCGGCCGCGGAACGTGCGCACCAGGTCGGCCACGAAGTCGATCGCGGGCTCCGTCAGCACCGACGCGTATTCGGGTCGGGCGGGTCCCAGGAGGCGGACGGCTTCGGTCGAGGAGCGGGGCGTCACGGTGTTCGACATGGGGTGCTCAGGTAGGGAACAACGACTTCGGAGAACAGGCAAACTGTTTTCTATTTCGGCATTATGGTCAATACTCTTTATTTGATAGCTAGTTATGGATGTCATCTGGAGTAAATGACAGCCGTTGACAGTGTAAGGTTCCTGACATCTCGCGCCCGGCTCGACCGGTCCATCGCTCCATGCCGAACCACGCATCTCTCGGTCCGCGCATTCGCGCCCTGCGAGCGCGCTCCAAGCTCACCCAGGCCGCGCTCGCCAAGCGCCTCGGCATCTCGGCGAGCTACCTGAACCTCCTCGAGAACGGGAAGCGGAAGCTCTCCGCGGAGCATCTCCTGCGCCTGGCGGAGGAGTTCGAGGTCGACCTGCAGTCGTTCGCGGGAGATTCCGACGCCTCGCTCGACGCCGATCTGCAGGAGGTGTTCGGCGATCCGGTCTTCGCGTCGGTCGAGGTGCCCGACGCGGAGCGCAGGGACCTCGCCGTCCAGGCGCCGGCCGTCGCGCGCGCGATCCTCGCGCTCCACCGCGCCTACGAAGCCGCCCTCGAGTCCGCGCGCTCGCTCGCCGAGCACGTGACCGACGCCGCCGATCCCTCGATCGCTCCCTCGGGACAGCTCTCCTCGGAGGAGGTCTCCGATTTCATCCAGACCCACGGGAACCACTTCGAGGAGCTGGAGGAGTCCGCCGAGCGGCTCTGGTCGGAGGGCGACCTCGACCCGACGAACCTCCGCAGCAGCCTCGTGCGCTTCCTGGAGGACCGACTGGGGATCCGCGTGCGCATCGTCGCCGTCGACCGGGCGGGCGGCGCGGTGCGCCGCTTCGATCCCGCGGCGAAGGAGCTGACGCTCTCGGAGCTCCTGGCTCCCCGGAGCCGGATCTTCCAGCTCGCCCACCAGATCGGGCTCATGACGCAGGGCGCCGTCCTCGACCGCCTCACGGCCGCGGCGACGCTCACGACCGCCGATTCGCGCGCCCTCTGCCGCGTGGCCCTCGCGAACTACTTCGCCGGGGCGGTGCTCATGCCCTACGGCCGGTTCCGGAAGGCGGCCCTCGACTACCGCTACGACGTGGAGCTCCTCGGCAACCGCTTCCGCACGAGCTTCGAGCAGGTGTGCCACCGCCTCACGAGCCTGCGCCGGCGCGGAGCCGAGGGCGTCCCCTTCCACATGATCCGCATCGACATCGCGGGGAACATCTCGAAGCGGTTCACGGCCTCGGGCATCCGCTTCGCGCGCTTCAGCGGCGCGTGTCCGCGCTGGAACGTCCACTCGGCGTTCCTCACGCCGGGGATCGTGCGCACGCAGCTCTCGCGCATGCCCGACGGAACGACCTTCTTCTGCTTCGCGCGCACCATCAGCAAGGGGAGCGGCGGCTACCACGCGCCCCATACCGTGCAGGCGATCGGCATGGGCTGCGAGGTGAGCCACGCCCGGGACCTCGTCTACGCCGACGGCGTCGACCTCCAGAACCTCGACGCGGCCGTGCCGATCGGAGTCACGTGCCGGCTCTGCGACCGCATGGACTGCGAGCAGCGCGCGTTCCCGCCGATCCAGCACCCGCTCCGCGTCGACGAGAACGTCCGCGGCGTCTCCTTCTACGCGCCGGCGGCGACGTCGCGCGAGCGCGTGCTGCCGGGCGGCCGCGCGGCCGAGGCGCGGACGACGACGGTGAAGCGCGGCCCGAAGCGCCGGCGCCGTCCGTGAGCCGCGCGGCGACTCAGAGAGGTCGTGCGAGGACCGCCGGCGGCGCGGCATCGCCGGCCGTCGGCACGGCGTCGCTCGCAACCGTCCGGAAGTACGCGCGCAGCACCTCCTTCTCCGCGCGCGTCACGCCCGCGCGCCACGCGAAGCGGTTCAGGAACCGGTCGAGCGTCGCGACCGGATAGAGGCCCGGGTCGCGCAGCGAGTGGCAGGAGGTGCAGCGTGCGCGGTAGAGGTCGGGAGGCGACGAGGCGAGGCTCCCGCCGTTCCCGCCGGGAATCGACGCGCAGCCGATCGAGAGTGCGATCGGCCCCAGGAGAGCGAGGGCGGCGAGGAGGGCGCGCACGCGGCGCGACGCGACGGGATGCACGGGAGCCTCAGAAGTAGGTGGAGATGCTGGCGGTGAGCGAGTTCTGTCGCGTGCCCGGGCCGTCGAAGGCCGAGCGGACCCACTCGTAGGCGACGCGGATCACGGTCTTGGCGCTGGGGCGGAAGCTGAGGGCGATCGCCGTGGCGTTCCGATCGTCCGTGGGCGTCGCGCCGCGGACGGCCGTGTTGAGGTCCATTCCCTGCACGCGCACGGCCAGGGCGAACTCCGACTCCGAGGAGAAGGGCTTCCGCGATCGCCATTCCTCCGGGAACGGGAAGAAACGCCAAGCGCCCTCGACGTACCAGCCGCGCAGCCCCGTCGGGTGGTCGATCTCCAGCTTCGGATCGAAGGCCACGCGGTCGTCCGGGACGAGCAGCGAGTTGCGCCGCTCCAGCTCGAAGGCGCCCCACTCGCCACGCAGATCGAAGGGCCCCTTCCGCACGAAGACGTCGACGCCGTAGCCGCGGATCGCGCGCTTCCCCTCGGCGTCGTAGGTGCCGACGAGGAAGGAGCCGCCCAGATCGACGACGTCGAAGAACGGGGCGTGGGGCACGGCTCCCAGGCGCCCGGTGAAGGTCTTGTTTCCGTTGTTGTCCTCGTTGAAGGGCGAGCGCGCGCCGCGGGCGCCCTTCTCCGAGTCGAAGCCGTCGTCGAAGCCGTTCGTGAGGGTGACGTCGTAGTTCACCGACCCCAGGTCGCAGACATCGATCGCGCCGTAGGCGCCGATGCCGGGCTGGCCGAAGGCCGTGGGGACGAGGTTCCTCGCCGTGTAGGGCCGGTCGGTGAACTCGTGCAGCGGGTCGTCGTGGCGCGAGTTGTAGGAGAGGAACGGGATGAGGAGGATGCCCGCCTTGAAGTTGAGCTCCTTCTCCACCTGCGCGCGCAGCTCCGCGTACTCGACGAGGATCTCCGCGTCGTCGAGGAAGCCCGCTCCGGCGCCGCCATGCTCGAACTCGATCTCCGTCCCGAAGACGAGCCAGTCGCTCACGTCGGCCTCGAGCTGAGGGACCAACCGGATCGAGCTGAAGGTGGAGTTCGTCTCCTGCCGGTCGAGGAAGGCGATCGTCGAGTAGCCGCCCCAGCGCAACGACTCGTTGGTCGGACGGCCGAAGGGCGAGTCCGCCGCGCTCCGCGCCCCGCGGATCTTCGCCTCGATCGCCGCGTCGAGGCGGCGGCCCAGCTCGGCGATCGCCTCGTCGAGCTGCAGAGCGGGACGCGAGGCGGCCTGGTCCTCGAGGACACGCACGCGCTCGCGCAGCTCGACCAGCCCCTGCGCCTGCTCCACAATGAGCTGCTCCTGACGCCGGATCGTCTCCTGCAGATCCGGAGAGTCCTGACCCAGCACGTCGGTCGCGAGGATCAGCGACCAGAGGGCGAGGGCGACCCACAGGAAGCCGAAGCGGCGCGGGAGCGGGAGGAGGCGCGTCGGCGCGGGAACGGGGAGGGATCGAGCGGTCGAGATCACGTCGGCGGCGGTGCGGGATCGGGCGAACTTGCGAATCGTTCTCAGGGCGGCGGAGGGTGCCGGCGGCCCCACGGCCTGTCCACACCAAATTGCGAGTCGTTCTCATTTCGGACGTCGCCGGGCCCCCGCGTGGAAGTCGGACGATCGTCCGGCGAGAGTGGCCGTGCCATGGACCGGCCCGCGATCGACCTCGTCTTCGTGGCGCGAAGCGCCCGGCGCTCGCCCTTCGTGGAGGAGCCCTTCTGGTGGGCCCTCGCCGCGGCCGGGCTCGCTCCGCCGTCGACGGTCCCTCTCGCCGCGAAGGCCCTCGCGGCGCACGGAATCGCTCTGCGCGAGATCGACTCTCCCAAGCCGGCGCGCGACGAGGCCGACCGCGAGGCCGCGGCCGCCCGCGCGGCGGATCGTCTCGAGGCGGACGTGGCGGAGCTCGAGCGCGAGCTCCACGCCCTGGGCTCCCCCGTCGTCGCCTTCGTCGGCGCCGCGCTCTTCGCCGCGGCGCTCGGATCCCGCGCGGCCGACGCCGCCGAGGCGACGGAGCGCCTCCCCGACCACTCCGACGATCCCGAGAGCGCGGAGACCCGTCCACGCGTCTCCGTCGCCGAGCGGACGCTCGATGCCCCCGTGCCCTTCGGCGGCGGCGTGGCCGTCGCCGTGCCGGCGCTCTCGCCGCGCGTCCCTCCCGAGACGCTGCGCCGCGCGTTCCTCACGCTCGCCGCTCTCCGCGACGGCCGCAGGAGGAGCGTCGAGTGAGTCCCCCGTGGCGCCTCCTGCTCTCGGGCGCGGTCTCGCCGACGTGGGCGATGTCCGTCGACGACGCGCTCCTCGAAGCCGGCGCCGCGCCAACGCTCCGTCTCTACCGTTGGAGCCCCCACGGCGTCTCCCTCGGCTACTTCCAGCGGTGGGGTGACTTCGACCACGGTGCGCTCGCGCGCGCGGGCGTCCCGGTCGTGCGGCGGCTCACGGGAGGCGGCGCGATCTTCCACGGCGACGAGGTCACCTTCTCCCTGACGGCGCCGGCGAGCGCACGCCTCTTCGGAGGCACCGTCCGCGACAGCTACTGCCGCGTGCATGCGGTCCTCACGGAGGCGCTCGCGACGCTCGGCCTCGCGAACGTCGCTCCCCGCGGCGCGGACCGGCTCCTCTCGGAGCGCGAGGGATCGCCCTGGTGCTTCCACGAGTCCACCGACTTCGACCTCGTGTCGGACGCGCGCAAGCTCGTCGGATCCGCCCAGCGGCGCACGGCCGGCCGGATCCTTCATCACGGCTCGCTCGTGCTGAGGGCGAACCCGTGGACCCCCGAGGTGGCGAGCCTGGAGGCCCTCGGCGGCGACGCCGACCCGGCGCACGTCGAGAACGCGCTCGCATCGGCCTTCGCGCGGGCCCTCGACGACGGCCTCGCCGAGGCTCCCCTCACCGCCGCGGAGACCGCACGCGCCCGAGCGGCCGAGACCTCACGCTACGCCGATCCCGCCTGGACGCGGCGCCGCTGATGCGGGCCCTGCACGTCAGCACGAACCGCGATCTCGGCGGCGGCGAGCGGCAGGTCCTGGCGCTCGTCGAGGGGAGCCGGCGCCGCGGCGTCGACGCGCACCTCGTCGCGCGCACGGCGGGCGCGTGTCTCCGGGCGGCCGAGGAGCGCGGGATCCCGGTTCGCGGCATCGCGCCCGCCTTCGCCTGGGACCCGCGCACCATCGCCACCCTCGCGCGCCGCCTCCGCGCCGATCGGTTCGACGCGGTGCACCTCCACGACGGCGCGGCGGCCTCCCTCGGGGTCGCCGCCGCCCGGCTCGCGCGCGTGCCGGCGATCCTCCACCGGCGCATCGCGAGCCCGCTCCGCAACGGACTCCTCTCGCGGTGGAAGCACGCTCCCCATCGCGTGGCGCTCTTCGTCGCCGTGTCGGAATCGGCGGCCTCGGCGCTCCGCGAGTCGGGGATCCCCGCCGATCGCATCGCCGTCGTTCCGAGCGGCGTCGACGTGGCCCGACTCGATGCGCTCCCCCGCGGCGCCGGGCGCGCCCTCCTGCCGGACGCCGACGAGGGGCTGCGCCTCGGCACCGTCGGCAAGCTCGCGCCGAAGAAGGGCCTCGACGTGGTGCTGCGCGCCTTCGCGCGCATCGTCGAGCGTCGTCCGGGCGCTCGCCTGCTGGTCGTCGGCGACGGCCCCGAGCGCGGAGCGCTCGAGGCACTCGCGCGCGATCTCGGAGTCGCGGGGCGAACCGTCTTCGCCGGGGTGCATGCCGACGCGGCGGCGCTCGTCGCCGACCTCGACCTCTTCCTCTTCGCCAGCGAGCGCGAGGGATCTCCCGGCGCCGTCCGCGAGGCGATGGCGCTCCGCGTGCCCGTCGTCGCGGCGGACGCGAGTGGCACCGTCGAGGTCCTCGGCGAGACGGGATGCATCGTTCCTCGCGGCGACGCGCCCGCTCTCGCCGAGGCGGCCCTCGCGCTCCTCGACGACGCCGGCCGGAGGAAAGCCCTCGTCACGGCGGCGCGCGCGCGCGTCGTCGAGCGGTCCTCGATGGACGCCATGGTGGAACGCACCCTTGCCGTGACGCGCGCGGCGACCGAGGGCGGCTCGCCTCGCGAGGCCCGTCGATAGACTCGTCGCCCCTTGTCCGACTCCTCCGCCCCCCGCCTCCGCTTCGCGCCCTCGCCCACGGGCTATCTCCACATCGGCGGCGCGCGCACCGCCCTCTTCAACTGGCTCTTCGCGCGCCGCACGGGAGGCGCGTTCCTCCTCCGGATCGAGGACACCGATCAGGAGCGGAGCACCCAGGAGAGTCTCGATGCGATCCTCGAGTCGATGCGCTGGCTCGGCCTGCAGTGGGACGAGGGCCCGGGCGTCGGCGGGCCCTGCGGCCCCTACCGCCAGACGGAGCGGCTCGCGATCTACCGCGAGCATGCCGATCGGCTCGTCGCCGAGGGGAAGGCCTACCGCTGCGTCTGCTCGAAGGAAGAGCTCGACGCGCGCCGCAAGGAGGCCGAGGCGCAGAAGCGCCCCTTCCGCTATCCCGGGACCTGCCGCCGCAGGACCGACATCGGACCCGAGGTCCCCCACGTCGTCCGCTTCGCGATGCCCGAGGACGGCGACACCGGATTCGACGACCTCGTGAAGGGGCACATCCGCATCCGCAACAGCGAGATCCAGGACGAGGTTCTGCTCCGCCCGGACGGTGTTCCGCTCTACAACTTCGGCGCGGTGGTGGACGACGTGACGATGGGGATCACGCTCGTCGCGCGCGGAGACGACCACGTGATCAACACGCCTCGCCAGGTGCTCATGTATCAGGCGCTCGGCTACCCCGTCCCGAAGTTCGCCCATCTGCCGATGATCCTCGGCTCCGACAAGGCGCGCCTCAGCAAGCGTCACGGCGCCGTCTCGGTGCTGCAGTACCGCGACGAGGGCTTCGAGCCGGAGGCGCTGCTCAACTACCTCGCGCGCCTCGGCTGGAGCCACGGCGACCAGGAGATCTTCACGCTCGACGAGCTCGTCCAGGCCTTCGACTGGTCGAGCTGCGGACACACGGCGTCGGTCTTCGATCCCGAGAAGCTGCGCTGGGTGAACGCCGAGCACATGAAACGCCTCGCGCCGGCCCAGCTCGCCGAGCGCGTCGCGCGTCGCTTCGAGCAGCGCGGCTGGGACGCCGGGAGCCCGGCGCGCCTCGAGCGGATCGCGGTGGCGTTCCGCGAGCGCGCGAAGACGCTCGGCGAGCTCGAGGATTCCGCACGATTCCTGTTCGAGGCGCCGGCCGCTCCCGATCCGGCCGCGGCGAAGAAGTTCCTCCATCCGGCGATCGTCCCGGCGCTCGACGCGCTCCTGGAGGCGCTGCCAGCGGTGCAGCCCTTCGCCGAAGCCGGGCTGAAACCGCTCTTCGAAGGGCTCCTCGAGCGCTTCGGCCTGAAGATGGTGGCGCTCGCCCAGGCGTGCCGCGTGTCGATCACCGGAGGGACGGTCTCTCCGCCGATCTTCGACGTGATGGAGATCCTCGGCGTCGAGGAGTCGGTGGCGCGGATCGGCGCGGGACGCGACCGCGCGTCGCGAGCCGACGGCTGACGTCTCTCCGGAGGCGCCGCGAGCGCTTCCGCCGCGCTCCCCTCAGGTCGAGGGTCGCCCGTGGCCGACCAAGGAATCGGGGACGGGCGACCGATTCGGTCGGCTCGAGGATCCCGAAGAGAGTCGTTCACCGATGGAGCGTCACGCGCGGGTTCGAAGATCGCTTGCATGGAGCGAGCGCTGGTTCCATGAACGGACCCTGGTGCTCTTCGGGATCGCGGCCTTCGGCACGGTCGCGGTCGCCATGCTCGCGCTCGCTCGGCTGAAGGACGCGGGCGAGCCCGTGCCGGCCCGGCTCCTGCGAGCCGCCTTCGCGGCACTGGTCCTCCTCTGCGCGCTCGGGCTTGGCACGGTCTCGTTCCTCGTCGCGCGCGGGCGGTCGCACCTGCGCTTCCTCGAGGAGGCCGAACCGCTGGAGATCGAGTCCGTGCGCGCGCACGAGGCGCCGCGCGCGGCGGCAGCGGCCCTCTCGGGCCACGCGCTCGCGATCCTGGGCTTCGTCGTGGCCGCGGTGTTCGCCCTGGACGTCTTCACGTCCGACCGCATCGCGACGGGCGTCCTCTACTGCGTGCCGGTGCTCTTGGGATTCTGGCTGCGCCGGCCCGCGCTCGGGTTCGCGACGGCCGTCGCCGGAACGGTGCTGACGCTCGCGGGCCTCTGGATCCGCGCGAGCGGAGCGATGGAGCCCTCGGGACCGATGAACTGCGGTCTCGCGATCCTCGCCCTGTGGACCACGGCCATGGTCGGCTGGTGGCATCTCCGGACGACCCTCGACGACGAGGACCTCCGGGCGCGGCTCCATGCTTCGCGGAGCTACGCGCGCGACGCCGACAGCGCGCTCGACGCCATTGCGTCGATCCTGATCGAGGTGGACGAGCGAGGTCTCGTGCGACGCTGGAACGGGTCGGCGTCGGAGCTGCTGGGAATCTCCGAAGCAGCCGCCCTCGGACGTAGCGCATCCGAGCTCCCGATCACGTGGCTCGGCGAGAGCCTCGGCGACCTCATCGACGGCGCACGCCGCCGGTCCCAGCCGCACGAGGGGCAGGCGCGATTCCGCCACGGCGGAGGCACGGAGCGCACGCTCGCTGGCACCGTCACCCAGGTGACGGGACCCGACGGGTCGCGGACGGGGTTCCTTCTCCTGGCGCGGGACATCACCGACCGCGTCGCGCGGGAGGTGGGCCTCCGTCAGGCGCAGAAGATGGAATCGATCGGGCAGCTCGCCGCCGGGATCGCGCACGAGATCAACACGCCGATCCAGTACGTCGGCGACAACACGCGCTTCCTGGAGACCGCGTTCCAGGACCTCCTGCGGGTCGTGCGCGTCGCCGAGAGGATCGCGGAGGTGGAGACTCCGTCCTCCCTCGACGCCGAGACGCTCGCGGCGCTCCGCGCGGAGATGGCCCAGGCGGATCTCCCCTACCTGACGGGCGAGGTGCCGACGGCGATCGTGCAGTCGCTCGACGGCGTCCAGCGCGTGTCCCACATCGTCCGCGCCATGAAGGAGTTCTCGCACCCCGGCGCGAAGTCCATGGCGCCCGTCGATCTGAACCACGCCCTCGAGACGACGCTCACCGTCAGCCGCAACGAGTGGAAGTACGTCGCCGACGCGGAGACCTCCTTCGATCCTGCGCTGCCACCGGTGCCGTGCCTCGCCGGCGAGATCAACCAGGTGTTCCTGAACCTCCTGGTGAACGCCGCTCATGCCATCGCCGACGTCGTGGGCGACGGCTCCGGCGTCAAGGGAACGATCCGAGTCTCCACGGCCGTCGTCGGAGAGCACGCGGAGATCCGCATCTCCGACACCGGGACGGGGATCCCCGAGAGCGCGCGCGACCGGATCTTCGATCCGTTCTTCACGACGAAGGGCGTCGGCAAGGGCACGGGCCAAGGGCTCACGATCGCTCGCAACGTCGTCGTCGTCGGGCATCGCGGGACCATCGACTTCGAGACCGAGTCGGGGCGCGGCACGACCTTCATCGTCCGGCTGCCGCTCGCCGTCGAGCCCGCGGACGCGGAGCCCGCCGTCGCGTGAGGAGCGTCCTCTTCGTCGACGACGAGCCGCGCGTCCTGGACGGACTGAGGCGCGTGCTGCACGCGCAGCGCCGGAGCTGGGAGATGGAGTTCATCGAGGGCGGGCCCAGCGCGCTCGAGCGTCTCTCGGGCCGGAGCTTCGACGTGGTCGTCTCCGACGCCCGGATGCCGGGCATCGACGGCGCGGCGCTCCTCTCGCGAGTGAAGGAGATGCACCCGGAGACTGTGCGCGTGATCCTCTCCGGCCACACGGATCCGCAGTCCTCTCTTCTGCTCGCGAAGGTGGCGCACCAGTTCCTGACGAAGCCGTGCGACTCGAACACGATCCGCGACGTGATCGAGCAGGCGTGCGCGCTGCAGGAGATCCTCGGGAGCCAGGAGCTGCGCGCCCTCGTCGGCGCCATCGGAGCGCTCCCTCCCTCGCCGCGCATCTTCACGCGTCTCACGACGGCCATGGCCGACCCGGACGCCGACGCGAAGGGCATCGCGCGCATCGTCGAGGAAGACCCCGCGATCGCCGCCAAGGTCCTCCAGTTCGTGAACTCGAGCTTCTTCGCGCCGGCGCGCCGCCTCACGAATCTCCAGGACGCCGTCGCCTATCTCGGAATGGAGCGTCTCAAGTCGCTCGCATTGAGCGTGGAGGTCTTCCGCGACTTCGGTGCCGTGGACCGAACGCTCGCGAAGCAGATCGAGCAGGTGCAGGTCCGGAGCCTCGCGACGGCGGAGCTCGGCTCGCGCATCGTCGCGGATCGCCGGCTCGTGGAGCCGACGTTCCTCGCCGGACTCCTGCATGACGTGGGCTCCCTCGCGCTGCTGTCGCGCGACGCCGCGCACGCGGCGAATCGCGCCGCCGCCGCGGAGTCCGCGCGCCAGCCGATCCACGTCATCGAGGAGCGCGAGTTCGGCGTGTCCCACGCCGAGGTCGGCGGCTATCTCCTCGGCGTCTGGGGCCTCGGCGCCGACATCGTCGCGGGCGTCACGCACCACCACCATCCGGAGCGCAGCGGCCAGCTCACGCTCGGCATGGTCGCTTCGGTGCACATCGCGAACGCCCTCGTCGACGAGACGGGCCTCGGATCGTCCTCCATCGCGTCGACGGCCGACTCGGCGATGAACGCCGAGTACGTGAAGTCGATCGGCGTGACCGCGCGGCTGCCCGAGTGGCGCGCGATGCTCGCCGACCTGGAGGGCGGATCGTGACGCGCCTCGCCCCCCTGGCCGTTGCGATCGAAGAAGCGACTCGTTCCGCGCTCGACGGAGCCCCCCACACCTTCCGCGCAAGCCGCGGTGCCGATCGATGAAGAAGATCCTCTTCGTGGACGACGAGTCTCACCTCCTGGACTCGCTCCGGCGGGCCTTCCGGCCCATGCGGAGCGAATGGGAGATGCACTTCGCGGGAGGCGTCGACCAGGCCCTCGTGCTTCTGGACGAGCACGACTTCGACGCCGTCGTCACCGACATCCAGATGCCGGTCCGGAGCGGCTTCGACCTCGTCGCGGCGATCCGGTCGCGCGAGTCGACGCGGGATCTGCCGGTGACGATCCTCACGGGCATGGTCGACGAAGGCGTGAAGCGCAAGGCTCTCGACCGCGGCGCCGTGGACCTCGTGCGGAAGCCCTTCGACACGGACGAGCTCATGGCGCGCGTCCGCAACATGCTCCGGCTGAAGGAGTCGCAGGACGAGCTCAAGACGCAGCGCGCGCTCCTGGAGCAACGCGTCGCCGAGCGCACGGCGGCCCTGGAGCACGCGCGCCTGGAGCTGATCTGGCGCCTCGGCAAGGCGGGCGAGTTCCGCGACTCGGAGACGGGCATGCACGTCGTGCGCGTCGGCTACTACTCCCTCGAGCTCGCGCGCGCGATGGGCCTCGACCCCACCTTCTGTCAGGAGGTCTTCCTGACGAGCCCGCTCCACGACATCGGGAAGATCGGGATCCCCGACGCGATCCTCCGCAAGCAGGACCGGCTCACGCCGGAGGAATGGGTCGTGATGAAGACCCACACGACGATCGGCGCCGAGATCCTGAGCCATCAGGTCCTCGAGCCGGGATCGCTCGAGGCCCTCGGCCTCCCGACCGAGGGCGCCTGTGCTCCGCCAGCGGCCGGCAGCGCGCTCGTCGAGATGGGTGCGAACATCGCGCGCTGCCACCACGAGCGCTGGGACGGCTCGGGCTACCCCGAGGGTCTCGCGGGCGCGCACATCCCTCTCGAGGCGCGCATCGCCTCCTTCGCCGACGTCTTCGACGCGCTCTCCTCCGAGCGCCGATACAAGCCGCGGTTCCAGGAGGACGTGGTGGAGAAGCTGCTGCGCGAGGGCGTCGGCTCGCACTTCGACCCGGCCGTCTTCGCGGCCTTCGAGCACTGCCGCGACGCGTTCAAGGAGATCGCCGTCCGCTTCGTCGACGAGCACGAGCCCGCGGCCCCGCCGGCCTGAAGATTCGCGGAGGAATCGCCCTCGAGCGCGCGCGTCATGGCGTCGTTGACCGGTTTCGAGCGCTCGATATCTTCTTCACCCCCGATGTCCCGGCCTCCTGGCCGGCGGCGTCCGCCGACCGATCTCGCTGGGGGGTCGTCTAACGGTAGGACAGCAGACTCTGGATCTGTTTGTGAGGGTTCGATTCCTTCCCCCCCAGCCACTTCCACTCGCGCCGGTTTCCACGCGCGAGGCTGAACGGCGCGCGGTCTTGCCGGCCCGTCCGGTCGCCGCTACCCTCCCCGCCCTTTCGGCCGAACGCTCCCATCGTCTAGTGGCCTAGGACATCGCCCTCTCAAGGCGGGGACAGGGGTTCAAATCCCCTTGGGAGCGCCAATCCGACAGCGTCAATCCGACTGCGCCGATCCGAGAGCATGCGGCGCCCGTCCGAGAACCGGCGATTCAGCGGTCCGAGCCCACGACCGTGAAGTCGTCGAAGTGCGCCACGGCCGAGCCGCGCGTGAGGAGACCGACGCTGCCGCCGACGAAGGAGCTCGGGTCGTCTCCTTCGACGAGAACGCGACCGTCGATGCCGCACCGGAATCGTCCGCCGGCATGCTCCACGGCGAGGGCATACCAGCGCCCGATGGCGAGCGTGACGGGCGCCCTTCCGATGGTGCGCGGCACGCCGCTCTCGACGACGTCGACGACGACCTCGCCCGTGTCGCCGCTCACGTAGCACGCCAGGTAGTTGTTCGCGTCGCGGACGTGCCAGGCGATCCCGAATCCCATGCTCACGGAGCCTTCGGGAGTGCGCGCCACGACGCGCAGGGAGAGATCGCGGAAATCGGCGCGGCGGATCCATGCGACCGGCGCGCGGGACGCGCTCGCATCGAGCGCGTCGACCTGCGCGACCACCCTGGCGCCGCTCGGCGCAGCGCTGACGCTCGCGATCTGCCAGCTCCCGGGCCGATCGGCGCCCGCGACGCCCACGAGGAACGTTGCCGGCAGAGGTCCCTCGTCGTAGCGCTCGAAGGTGTAGGCAACGCTCTCCCCCACGGGCTCCGGCGGCAGCGGCTGCGGCGACGCGCAGGCAACGAGGGTCGACGCGAGCAGCAGCGCCAAGGGAGCCAAGGGCGCCAGGGCGGCGGGACGCACCGGGAGACGGCGCACGGCGGTCGTGTTCATGGTCGTCCGGGAATGTAGCCGTTGAGCCAACGTCGGCCCGAGCGCACAATCGCCGCGTTCACGATCCCCGGTGGTGTAACTGGTAACACGGGAGATTTTGGTTCTCCGATTCTGGGTTCGAGTCCTGGCCGGGGAACCAAGAGTCGCAACGATCGATCGGCGCTCCGAGGCTGCACCCGCGGCGCCGTTGCGCGGAGCGAGACGGCTCAGGGGAGGATCTCGACCTCGAGCGCGTCGGACGAGCTCATGTCGACGGGCGGGAGGGAGCAGAGCCCCGTGCTCCCCCAGCTCCAGAGCGACTGCAGGAAGTACTTCCTGCCGACGAGCGCCGGGTCGTTCGGGATGGGGATCGCGACGCTGCCCGCGCCGTTGGCGCCCGTCGCGATGTCCGTGAGGAGCAGCTCCGTCGCCGTGGCGATCTGCAGGTGGAGCAGCACCTGCAGCTCGGGAACGACCCAGCCGTTCGGGCTCGCCTGGTCGGACACGAGGAGAAGACCGACCGCGCTGGGCACGGCGTTCGACACGCGCACGCGGAAGACCGTGCTCCCGAGCACGGGCGAGCTGTTCGCGCCGAGCGTCGTCGGACCGTTGCAGCCGGCGGTCCCCGTTCCGAAGGACACCACGCCCTGGATCGACGGACTCACGGGAAGGATCTTGTAGACCTCTCCGTTCGACCACGCGCAGAAGTAGAGTTCGCCCGCCGCGTCCTGGCCGAAGGAGGAGATCGATCCGATGGGAACGGGCACGAGCTCCGCCGTGCGGTCCTGGAGATCGACGACGGCTCCGCCCACGTAGCGGAACGAGAAGATCTTCCCCTTGCACCACTCGGCGAAGAAATAGGTGCCTCGCAGGTCGGGCACGAGGCTGCCGCGATAGACGAATCCGCCGATCACGGCGCACCCGGGCAGCGTGTGCGGATACTCGTGGATGGGCGGAACCGCCGACGCCGGAGGCGGGCTGCAGGGCGCGAGCACGACGGGCGCGGTGCCCTCCAGGCAGCGCCATCCGAAGTTCTTCCCGCCGGGCGCCCCCGCGGCGTGGAAGTCGATCTCCTCCATCCAGTCCTGCCCCACGTCGGCGACGTAGAGGTCGCCCGTGAGCCGGTCGAAGGAGAAGCGCCACGGATTCCGCAGGCCGTAGTGCCAGATCTCCGGCACAGCGCCCGGCACGCCGACGAAGGGGTTGTCGGCCGGCACCGAGTGGAAGACGCCCGCCGCCGCCAGATCGACGTCGATGCGGAGGATCTTCCCGAGCGGGCTCGACAGGCTCTGCGCGTTGCCGAGCGGGTCGTAGCCCGAACCTCCGTCGCCGAGGGCGATGTAGAGCCGCCCATCGGGTCCGAAGGCGATCATCCCTCCGTTGTGGTTCACGAAGGGCTGCGGGAACTTGAGGACGACGGTCTCGCTCGCCGGAAGCGCGACGTCGGGATCCCCCGAGACACGGAAGCGGGAGATCGTCGTCGCGTTCGCGAGGTCCGAGTACGCGACGAAGAAGGAGCCGTTCTCGGAGTACTTCGGGTGGAACGCGAGGCCGAGGAGCCCGCTCTCGCCCGTGCCCGTGATCTTGCCGAGGAGGTCGAGGAAGGGAGCCGCGAGGAGCGCGCCCTGCTTCACGATCCGGATCCGTCCGGTGGCCTGCTCGACGACGAAGATCCGTTGAAGATCTCCTGGGGGCGCCGTGACGAACACCGGCGCGTTCAGGCCCGACGCGACACGCACGGCATGGATCGCCGACGGAGCCTGACCGCGGCCGGAGGCTGCGCAGAGCGCCGAAGCGGCGACGAGCGCCGCGAGGAGTCGGATCACGATGGGAGGTTGGAGGTGCGTGTCGCTCGCGAGGGGCAGCGGAATTGGCGCGAGCCCCGAGAGCACGAGGCTCGCGGGGCTCGCCGGAAGGGTCGCGAGGCCGACCCTGCGCGTCTCGCGGGGAGCGCTCGCCGGTTCGACTATGGCTGGATCGTCAGCGACAGCGCCGAGGAGGTGCTGATGTTGAACGGAGGCAGCGCGCAGGTGGTCCAGACCCAGAGGGTCTGCGCGAAGTAGGTCTTCCCGATGAGGATCGCGTTGTTCGGGATCTCGGTCGTCACCGTGCCGAGGCCCGCCGCGTTGCTCACGAAGTCGAGCGTCAGGACCTCGGTCGCGAACAGGAGATCGACGTGCAGGTTCGCGCCGATCCCGAAGGGGTCGGAGCCGGCGAGGTCCTGCGCATCGGAGATCAGCCCGAGGCCGATCGTGCTCGCGGGCGAGTTGGTGCTGTCGAACCGGAGACCCGGGTTCCCGAGCACCGGCGAGCAGTTCACCGACAGCACCTGGTTGCCGTTGCAGCCGGCCGTTCCCGTGCCGTAGGAGGCGACGCCCGTCTGCACCGGCGAAACGGCATCGATCCGGAAGATCTCGCCGCCCGACCGATCGCACATGTAGACCTCACCGAGGGCGTCCTCGCCGTAGGAGGCGACCGAGTTGAGGTTCAGTCCGCCGCCGGGCGCGAGTTCCGCCGTCCTCTCGACGAAGTTCGTGAGGACGCCGCCGACCACCTTGAAGCTCCAGTGACGGTTCGAGATGTAGTCGGAGAAGAAGTAGGTGCCGCGCAGGCCGGGGATCGCGCAGCCGCGATAGACGTAGCCACCGGCCACCGTGCGCCCAGTGGCCGGATTCGCGTACTCGTGGATCGGGAAGCGGAGGTCGGTGCCCGGGTAGGTGTTCGGGTAGACGCAGCCGCCGAGGTTCGTCTGGTTGTTGCCCTCGTAGCAGCGCCAGCCGAGATTCAGCGGCGCGCCGCCGGCGACCGGAACGTAGGTGCCCGCGATGTAGTGGACTTCCTCGCGCGCGTTCTGGCCCACGTCGCCGATGTAGAGGTCGCCGTTGATCCGGTCGAAGCTGAAGCGCCACGGGTTGCGCGCGCCGATGGCGAAGATCTCGTCGAGACCGGCCACCCCGACGAACGGGTTGTTGGGCGGCACGCCGTAGGGCAGGCCCGCCGCGTCGCTCACGTCGATGCGATGGATCTTCCCGAGGTAGCTGTTGATGTTCTGCGCGTTGTTCGGACCGTCGTTGGCTCCGCCGCCGTCACCGGTGCCGATGTAGAGATAGCCATCGGGGCCGAACCCGATCATGCCGCCGTTGTGGTTCGACTGCACCGGGTGGAGGAACGTCAGCAGGATCAGCCCAGCCGGGTTCGCCGTGTCGCCGTCGCCATTCACGCGGTAGCGCGCGAGCACGTTGTTGCCCGAGTTGTTCGTGTAGTAGACGTAGAAGTAGTTCGTGCTCCCGGAGAGCGGCGAGTAGTCGGGGCGGAACGCGAAGCCGAGAAGGCCCTGCTCGCCGGACGACGTGGTGAGGCCGAGGCCGCCCGAACCAACCGGGCCGAGGTGCAGGAACGGAGTCGCGAGCTTCACGCCGTTCTTGATGATCCGGATGGCGCCGCCCTGCTCGACGACGAAGAGGCGATTGAAGTCCTTCGGCGGCGAGATGACGAAGAGCGGCTGGCTGTAGCCGTTCGCCACGAGCGTGGTCTTGATCGCTTGGGCGGAAGTGGACGCGGCGAGCGCGCAGAGGGACGCCGCGGCGGCTGTCAGGAGGATTCGCATCGGATGTACCACCATGGGGAGATGAGGATTCGAGACGTCGCTGCGGACGACGATCCGCGGTCCCGCGGCGCCCCGAGGGCGCGCCGAGGACGGGAAGGGTCCCGAGAGAGCGCGGACATGACATTCTCCCCGGCACCGCCCGGATCGCAACTTCCGAGTTTCGCGCTCCTTCCGCGCATTGGGCCCTTCCTCGAAGGGGGGAAATTGGCGTCGCGCGCTCCGGCCCGATTCGATCGAATGCCGGGCGCTCCCGGCGACGCATGCAATCGAAACCCCGATCCTTGGTGGCCCTCCTCCTGATCGCCCTCGTCCTGGCGATCATCGCGTTCCTCGCACTCCAGCAGGAGCCCGGCACGGGTGATCCGGGCGCGCGCGGGCCCGACGGCGTCGCGCGCGGCCCGCGCGGCGACTCGGAGATCGCGCGCGTCGAAACCCCCGTGGAGCGACAGAGCGATCCGACGACCGGACCCGTCGTTCCCGTCGTCGACCCCTCGGCGCTCGCCGGCGACCCGATCGTGGCCGTGGGACGCGTGGTGAGGCCGGAGGGAGTCGTCTTCGATGGCCTCGAGGTCGAGCTCCACGACGCCTTCGGCACTCCCCTCGCGTCGGCGGACGTCGACGCCGAGGGACGGTTCGCCGTGCGTCACGACCGGACGCTCCTGCCCGGCTGGAACCTCTCGACGAGCTGGATCCGATTCCAGTCCACGACCGGCGGCGAACCTCGTCTCGCGCCGGGACTCGCGCCGAGCCTCCCGCTCCACCGTCTCGGCACGCCGCCGATCGAACGCGACCTCGTGATCGCGCGCGCGCCGACGCTCTTCGGCACCGTCATCGACGAGTCGACGGGGCTCGTGGTCGAGGACGCGACGATCGCCGTGCTCTCGAACGCTCCCGCGTTCCGCGACAACCTGGCCGAGGAGGAGTATTCGCTCGAGAACGGACGCTACGAGCTGCCGCTCGAGGACGCGCCGCTCCAGGAGGTCGTCGTGTGGTGCCGCGCCGACGAGTTCCAGACCGAGATCGTGGGGCCGCTCGACCTCTCGGCCGGAGAACGCCGGGAGATCTCCTTCCGGCTCCGTCGGCCCGTTCGGTTCGCGGGCCGCGTCGTCGACGAAGCGACGGGCCGGCCCGTGGCGGGCGCGGAGATCTCGGTGATGGGCATCGACTACGGGCTCGCGAACGACCGCGTCTTCGAAGTCTCGGGCCTCGACGGCAGCTTCGATCTCGATGCATCGCAGCTCCCGCTCGGCAGGAGCACCTTCCGCGTGACGTCGAGCGACTACGCGGTGCTCTCGCTACCTGCCCTCGATCCCCTGCTCGCGCCCCTTCGGTTCGCTGCGCCCCCGGAAGATCTCGACGTGGACTCGGATCCGCCCCCCGCCCACGGCGTCGTGCGCCTCGCCGCGCCCGTCATGGTGACGGGAATCGTCGAGCGCGAGGACGGCACGCCCGTCGAGGCCGCCGAGATCTACGTCGTCGACGCCGACGAGTGGAGCTGGGACGACCCCTCCTCCTACGACCTCGGCCGGACCGACGTCGAAGGACGGTTCCAGCTCCTGCTCGAGATCGCGCCCGCCGGGAACGCCGTCGTCTATCTGGACGAGGATCCTTCGGAGCCGTTCCTCGCGCCGCTGCGGAGCGTGCAGCTCGCGGGCTCGTCGGTGGCGACGCGCGAGGTGAAGATCCTTCTCGCGAAGCCGCTGGTCACCCTTCCCGCCGCGTCGCAGCCCGCGGCCGGCGGCGGCCGCCGTTAGCAGGAGCGAGCCGCCCTCAGGATTCCGCCGGGTAGGCCGGCAGCGTCGTGAGGCGCGTGTCGTCGACGGGGTAGCCGACGGCGAAGTGGTAGAGCGTGTGGAAGGCGCGCGTGCGGATGCCGAGGACGCCGTGCATCTCGTCGTCGAAGAAGCAGCCGATGCCCGTGCCGCGGAGACCCGCCGCCTCCGCCTGCAGGTAGAGCGCCTGCCCGACGAGCCCCGTCTCCCAGTGGAGCCGCCGATACGCCGACGCGCCCTCGCGCGCAAGCGGGCCCTCCAGCTCCGTCACCATCCCGAGGCTGAAGGCGCCGTCGCCGGCGATGCCCTGGTCGCAGGAGATGCTGCGTCCCCAGGCACGGTGGTCGCCGGGCTTCAGCAGGTGCAGCGGGAGATGCGCCGGCGCCGAGGCGACGCGGCTCCAGGGGAACGCGGGACGCATCGCCGCACGCAGCGCCTCGGCGGCGCCTGCGCGTCGCAGGAGGAAGTAGATCCCCGGCTCGAGCCCCTCGACGCGATGCACGAAGAGCGCGATGTGCACCGCCGGCGCGTGCTCGAAGGCGTCGAAGGGCGCGCACGCCGCGCGCGGCAGCGTCCGGTCGAGCAGATCGAAGAAGCGCTCCCGAGGCATCCCCGTGGCCCCGTCGAAGGCGACGGCGCTGCGGCGCTGCCGCACGATGCGCGCGGCGGGGAGCGTCGCGTCGGCGGCGGCGCTCGGTCCCGGAGGGAACGTCTCGATCCCCGCCGGCAGACCCGGCGCTCCGGCGGTCTTCGCCCCGTGGAGCGCCACGCCGTCGATGACGTCCCACTCTACGTGCTCGGTGCTGAGCCGGTTCGCTCGCCCGCACCAGGCGGAGGACCGCAAGCGCGCGAGCGCGCCGGCCGGCGGCCATGGTCTCGCGGCGAGCCCGGGCGCCGGCGCCGCGCCGGGCACGATCCACGCGAGGAGGTCCGGATGCTCGGCCTCGGCGCCCTCGAAGTCGCCCGCGCGATCGACGCCGAGCACCGACGCCACGTCGGCGTCTCCGGGGAACGCGAGCACGCGCAGGCTCCATCCGAGCGCCGCCGCCGCGTAGCGCAGCGCCCCCACGGCGTGCCCCACGTCGTGCTGGCAGTAGCGGAAGGCGCGCTCGCCGTACTTCCACGCCTCGCGCCAGTGGATCGACGTGAGGCCCGCGAGGAACGACCCGTCCGGGAGACCCTCGGCCAGCTCCTTCCACACGTCGGCGCCGAAGACGCAGCGCTGCTCGAGGGCGTGCTCGCGGCTCGCGTAGTGGTAGACGCCGGGGCTCGCGCCGAGGCCGGCCGCCGCCGGGAGCACGACGTAGCCCTCGGTCGGATGGAGATTCCCGCTGGAGGGGTTCGCCCGCAGAGCCCAGCGCGAGCTCCCGTACTGCTTCCACGCCGTGAGCCCGAGAGCCAGCTCCAGCAGGCGCGACACGCTCGCGAGCGCGAGCGGCGCGGGCGCGGCGTAGGGCGCCCGCGGATCGGCGAGGGCGCCGAGGGACGGGCCCGCCTCCGACGGATCGTGCAGCAGCGGCACGAGGCGTGTCCCCTCGAAGCGGCGGAACGGATCGGGCTGGTTGTCCCAATCGAGGTACCCGAGCGAGCGCGCGAAGCGCATGGGGTAGTGCTTCGTGCGCTCGTGGTAGGCGAGCACGCGGTCGGCGCCGGAGAGATCCGTCACGCGTCGGGGACCGGCTCGATGCAGGCTGCGTCGTCGTTGCGCGGGTTGTTCACGCGCCGGCTCACGCGGTGGCGCGCGAGCCAGTCGTCGGGGCAGGGGCGAAGCAGCGGGAGCACGGGGTCCGCCGTCATCGTCGCCGGGTCGAGCCACCGCTCGAAGTCCGCCTCCGCGAGGATCACTGGCATGCGGTCGTGGAGCGGCTCCATCACGCCGTTCGGCGAGGTCGTCAGGATCGCGACGCTCTCGATCGCGCTCCCTGCGGGATCGCTCCAGCTCTCCCAGAGTCCCGCCATCGCGAAGGGCCGGCCGTCGCGCCGGTGGATCAGCCAGGGCTGCTTCTGCCCGTCGGTCTTCTGCCACTCGTAGAAGCCGCTCGCGGCGACGAGGCAGCGGCGCCTCTTCATCGCCGTGCGGAAGGAGGGCTTCTCCGCCACCGTCTCGGAGCGCGCGTTGATCATGCGCGCGCCGATGGACGGGTCCTTCGCCCAGGAGGGCACGAGGCCCCAGCGAAGGAGCGCGTACTCGGGGCCCGCCGCCTCCGGGAGGCGGCGTAGGGCCACCACCTCCTGGGTCGGAGCCACGTTGTAGCGGCGTGGGAGCGAGGGCGGCCCCTCCACGTGGAAGAGCTGCGAGAGATCCTCCGCCGAGACGTTGAGGGCGAATCGTCCGCACATGGCCGACGGTCCCTCCTCAGATCACCGACGGCGCGCGGTAGCGGCCGAAGACGCGCTCGAGCCGCTCGCAGATCTCCCCCACCGTCGCCTCGGCCTCCACGGCCGCGAGGATCGGCGGCAGCAGGTTCGCCGCCGCGTCGCGCGCCGCGCCCTCGAGAACGTCGAGCGTTCCGCGCACGGCAGACCCGTCGCGGCGCGCGCGCAGCGCGTCGAGATTGCGTCGCACCTCGTCGACGGAGGCGGGATCGACGCGGAAGACCGCCGGCGGCTCCGGCTCCTCCACGGTGAACTGGTTCACGCCGACGATCGTCCGCTTCCCCGACTCGACGTCGCGCTGCCACGCCAGCGCCGAGCGGTGGATCTCACGCTGCACGAAGCCGGTCTCGATGGCCTCCACGGCGCCGCCCATCGAGTCGATCCGCGCGATGAGCGCCGTCGCACGCGCTTCCAGCTCGTCCGTGAGCGCCTCGACGAAGGGCGCGCCGCCGAGAGGGTCGGCCGTCTCCGCGACGCCCGACTCGTGCGCGAGCACCTGCTGCGTGCGGAGCGCCGTGCGCACGGCGTCCTCCGAGGGCAGCGAGAGCGCCTCGTCGCGGCTGTTCGTGTGGAGCGACTGCGTGCCGCCGAGGATCGCGGCGAGCGCCTGGATCGTGACGCGCACGACGTTGTTCTCCGGCTGCTGGCTCGTGAGCATCGAGCCCGCCGTCTGCGTGTGGAAGCGGAGCTGCCACGCCGACGGGTTCTTCGCGCCGAAGCGCTCGCGCATGATCCGCGCCCACATGCGGCGCGCCGCGCGGAACTTCGCCACCTCCTCGAAGAGGTGGTTGTGCGCGTTGAAGAAGAACGAGAGGCGCTTCCCGAAGCGGTCGGGGTCGAGGCCGCGCTCCACGGCCGCCGCCACGTAGGCGATCCCGTTCGCGAGCGTGAAGGCGAGCTCCTGCTCGGCCGTGCAGCCCGCCTCGCGCATGTGGTAGCCCGAGATCGAGATCGGGTGGAAGCTCGGCGCGTGCTCGTTCGCCCAGGCGATCGTGTCGACCACGAGGCGCATCGAGGGGCGCACCGGGAAGCGATAGGTGCCGCGCGAGGTGAACTCCTTCAGCAGGTCGTTCTGGACCGTGCCCTCGATCTTCTCCCTCGGCACGCCCTGGCGCCGCGCGAGCGCCACGTACATCGAGAGCAGGATCGGCGCCGTCGCGTTGATCGTCATCGACGTCGAGACGCGCTCCAGCGGGATCCCCTCGAAGAGCCGCTCGAACTCCGCCAGCGACGGGATCGAGACGCCCACCTTCCCCACCTCGCCCTCGGCGAGCGGGTGGCCCGGGTCGTAGCCCATCTGCGTCGGGAGATCGAAGGCCGTCGACAACCCCGTCTGCCCCTGCTCCAGCAGGAACCGGAACCGCTCGTTCGTCTCCGCGGCCGATGCGAAGCCGGCGTACTGGCGCATCGTCCAGAGCCGCCCGCGGTACATCGACGCGCGGATGCCGCGCGTGAACGGGTACTCGCCGGGGAGCCCCTCGCCGTCGCCGTAGAGCGGCTCGATCGGCAGGCCCGACGGCGTCTCGAATCCCGGCTCTCGCTCCGGCGAACGCTCGACCGCCGGGCGGTAGGAATTCTCGAGCCAGCGCTCCCGGTCTGCGTCCGCGTCGCTCATGGGGAGAACGATGCTAACGGTTGAGAGAGCGTCCCTCAGGGGGGGATGCGCACTTCGACACCGCCCAGGGCTTGGCCCGTCGAGAGCACGAGGTTGTCGCAATACCCGGCCCTTCCGTCGGGCGCGCGCGCAACGACTCGATAGGTGCCCGCTCCGAGACCGTGGAACTCGAATCGCCCGTCCTGGGGATCCGAGCGTCCAAACGATCCGGAAGCACCGTCCGAACCGAGGACATGGATGTCGACTCGAATCGGTGCCCCGGATTGGCCGTCGACGACGCGCCCCGAGAGAGACGCGCCTCGCTCGAGCCGCAGGAGAAGACCCGTCTCGCCGGCGCGCGCGACGACGGGCGCACCTCGCACGAGTCCTTCTCTCCAAACGGAGGCATGCAGAGTCACCTCACCCGGCGGGACCGGTCCAAGTCGAAACCGCCCCTCGGCTGCGCTCGTGGCATCTCGCCCGATCGGACCTCCTTCGCAGTGAGCAGAGACGCGGATTCCAGGCAATCCGATACTCCAAGGATCGACGACGCGTCCTTCGACGAAGAGAGCGCGCCAGGCGGGTACCGTCACTTCCCGGTCGGCGCCTGCCGGCATCGTGACGGGAATCCCTGCGGAGCAGACCGATTCGGCGGTGGGCTCGCTCGGGTATCGCTCGGCCGGACCGACCCAATAGTCCCCCGGGTCTACGTCCTCGATCCGGAACTTCCCCTCCGCGTCGGTCAGGGTGCTCCCGACGATCACGTCGTGCGTCGAGGAAGGGAACATCGCGAGGTCTCCGCCGGGCAGCTTGCCGCGCGGCACCAACCAGACTTGCGATCGCGCGACCGGAGCTCCGTGCTGATCCACGATCTGCCCGCTCAACGCGCCGCCCCCGCCGAGTACGCAGCTCCAGAGTCGCGTCTCGCCGGCGGAGAGACGGATCGACGTCGGCTCTCTCTTCGACCGCAACCACGCGCGTGCCTCGATTTCGAGAGGCGCGTCGGCCGGGAGGCCGTCGATCGTGCAGAGGCCGCGCGCGTCGGTCACTCCCATCCACTCGACGGTTTCGAAGACGCGATCCCCGAGGGAGGAGTCGTCGAGGCGGTAGCCGTCGGTCCAGATCCACACCTGGACATCGGAGACGGGACTGCCGCTCGCGCTCGCCACCGACGCTCGCAGCGTTGCGCCTCGAAGGAGACGGATCGTTCGCGCGCGGTCCGTGCTCTCGTGGCCCTCGCCGATGCGGGCGACCCGCGTCGAGTAGCCGGCTGCTTCGACTCGGATCCAGAACTGCTCCCACGCGGGCACCGAGACGCGAAAGAAGCCGGATCCGTCGCTCCGAAGCGAATGAACGGGGTCGTCGGGCGCAGAGCGCCACTCTCGGTCGAGCTGCGAGCGAGAGTGGAAGGGAATGAGGGCGTCGGCGATCGGCAGACCCGAGTCGCGGTCGATGGCGCGCCCCCAGAAGGCGGTCTCCCGTGGCGCTGGCAAGTCGACGACCAGCTCGCGCAACTCGCCCGGAGCGAGGGCCTCGACTTCGCGATCGACGTCGGGACCCACCGATCCCTTCGGGCGCACGATCCGCAGCTTCAAAGGAACACGAGCCATTGCCCGAAGCGTGGCTCGACCGTTCGCCCCGGTTCGCGCGCGGAGATCCTCCTCGCCGAAGATCCACCCCGTGCCGGCGCTGGAACCGTCGGCCGACGGACGCCAGAGTCCGACTCGCGCGCCTCGAACCGGCAGGCGCGTCTCCTCGTCGACGACCCGAAGAGAAAGCATCGCCGACTCGGCCTCCGCGTCCTTCGCGGCGAGGCTCGGTTCGCTCGCCGTCTCTGAGTCGGGAAGCACGGACGGCTCCACCGCGACTCGCGACTCTGTTGCTTCCTCGTCGCGCACGGACGCGACGGGCGCCGGGACTGGAGGGGCCGCACGATCGAGCGGAGCCGTCCGGGGAGCGCTTCGGGCCGCATCGCGACTCGACTCGCGGAACGCGAGGTAGCTCGCGCCGAGGAGCGCGACGGCCGCGAGCACGATCCAAGGAAGGCTTCGCGAGCGCATCACCGCGCGGGGAAGACGACCTCCTTCGTCTCGCCGGAGGTCCCGTAGGTCTTCGAGAGCCAGCGCTCCCGGTCGGAGTCCGCGTCGCTCATGGGGAGAGCGATGCTACCTGCTCGTGGCGCGCGCGCGCGGCGCATCACTCCAGGCGAACGAGCACATCCGTATCGCCCGCGCGCACGACGACGGATCCGTCGGGAGGCACGAACCCGCCCTCGTGGAGGAGCATCAGGCGAAACGATGCGTCCGGGAGCGGCCCAAGACGGAATCGTCCGTCCTTCCCGGTGCGACACTCGCCGAAGCCACCTGCTCCTTCGCGGACTGCTCCGACGCGGACGTTCGACCGAGCGTCACCCGACGCATCGACGACGCGTCCCTCGACGAAGAGGCCGCACCAAGCACGGACCGTCACGTCCTGATCGACGTCGGACGAGACCTCGAGCGGCATCGCCGCCGGGCTCACGCGGAGCACACCGTGCTCGCTTCCGGGTCGCGGCCCGATCCAGTATTCGCCCGGCGCAACGTCGGCGAACCGGATCACACCCTCCCAGTCCGTCCTTCCGTGCGCGGCGAGTCTCTCGTGCTCGTTCCGGAGGAGGGCGAGATCGCCGCCGCTCTGGAGCCGCTCGCGAGGCACCAGCCAGACCTCGCACCCCGCCACCGTCCACTCGTTCTGGTCGACGAGCCTGCCGGTCAGCGTGATTCCCGTGCCGAGCACCCGCGTCCAGTCGCGCGTCTCTCCCGGGGAGAGAGAGATCGGGGCCGCCTGCATCGTCCATCGACCGCCGCTGCAGACTTCGATGTCGAGAGGCGTCTCCGCGGGCAATCCCTCGAGCGTGAGAGTCCCCTCCTCGTCCGTGACTCCCTGCCAGAAGACGTCCGAGAGACCCAGGGAGTCGCCCGGTCGATCGTTGAGGAAGCCGCCCCAGGCACGGAGTCGAACCGTGGCTCCCGCGGTCGGCCGCCCTCCCGCCTCGCGGACCGTCGCGCGCAGCGCTGCGCCCGCGACCATGGGGATCCGCCGCGCCTCGTCCGCGGTCTCGTGCCCCTCGCGAACGCTGGCCACGCGCGTTCCGCGGCCTCCCGCATCGACCCGGATCCAGAAGCCTTGCCAAGAGGGCACCGAGACGCGAAAGAGACCCGCCGGGTCGCTGTATGTCGCCGCAAGTCCCCGATCGTCGTCGCGTCGATCCGCGGACGCCGAGCTCCGCGTGACGTCGCGAGCGACGATCGAAGCGCCCTCGATCGGCACGCCCGTCTCGTCGGAGACGACCCTTCCCCAGAAGACGTGCTCCTCGTAGGGCGGCAGATCCATCACGAGGGATCGCGCTTCTCCCGGTGCGAGAGGGCTCAGATCGAGGATCTCCCCGTCCATCCATGCCTTCACGGGTGCGTCGTCGCCTGCGCGCTCGCCGGCCGTGGGTCGGAAGAACCGGATCCTCCGAGGCACCGAAGCCTCCAGCTCGATCGAGATCCGTCCGCTCGCGTCGGTCTTGTCTCCCGTCGAGTATTGCCAGCACTCGTGCCCGTCGTCGGACTGCCACGAGAATCCGACGTGAGCGCCCGCGACCGGCTCGCAGGTCTCCCGATCGAGCACGAGGAGGCGGACGATCCCGAACTCGCGGGAAACGGCTTCCGAGTCGATGCTCGGATCTCGGATCGGGTCGGGCCAGGGAGACTCCGTCGTCTCGAACGCCTTCTTGGCTGCAGGAACGGGCGCGTACTCGGGAACCGCGGGCGCGACCGCCGGAGCGCACCGTTGCATCTCCCGTCGCGCGTCGACGAGGAAGGCCACGCCAGCAACCACCGTGGTGATCGCCGCGAGAGCGAACCAAGCCGCTCTTCGAGTCATCGGGAGACCTCCAGGACGCGACAGGTCGATTCCGCAGAGAACCGACACAGGCCAACCATCGGGAGCCGAACCGCGACCCGCGATGCTACCCGCCCTCGGCTCTTCCCTCGACGGCGCTGGGCCGGGCGGTCACGCTGCGCGGCATGACGCAGATCCTCGCGCTCGTCCTCCTTCCGTTCCTCGTCGGCGACGACCCGGCGGCCCGGCCCGCGAGCGCGCCCGCGACAGCGCAGCCGGCCGCGACGCCGATCGCTCCGGCGGTCGCCAAGGCGATGGCGCGGATCACCGCGGAGGACCTCCGCAAGGACCTCACCTTCATCGCCGCCGACGAGCGCGGCGGGCGCGCCACGCCGAGCCAGGGGCAGCACGAGGCGGCGCTCTACCTGGAGGCGCGCTTCCGCGAGATCGGCCTCGCTCCCGGCGGCGGCGGCACGAGCTTCCTGCAGCCGGTGCCGGTGCCGGCGCGGCGGTCGCGTCGCAACGCGGAGGAACCGGAGCCGAAGGGCGACGGCGCCGCGCCGAAGCCGGAGCTCCCGGAGCCGGTGAACGTGATCGGCATCCTGAAGGGCCGCGACCCGGCGGCCGGCGCCGTGGTGATCAGCGCGCACTACGATCACATCGGCACGGGCAAGCCGAACGAAGAGGGCGACGGCATCTACAACGGAGCCGACGACGACGGCTCGGGCACGGTCGCCGTCGTGGCGCTCGCGCGCGCCTTCTCGGCGCTGGAGCCGAGACCGCAGCGCACGGTCGTCTTCGCCTGCTTCACGGGCGAGGAGACGGGCGGCTTCGGATCGAACGCCTATGTCACGTCGCCGCCGGTCCCGCTCGCCGAGACGCTCTGCGACGTGAACCTGGAGATGCTGGGCCGCACCCACGGCGTCGGCGCGAAGCGCACGTGGCTCACGGGCTGGGAGTTCTCGACGCTCGGCCCGATCCTCGCGCGCCACGCGACGGGCGCGGGCGTGGAGCTCTTCCCCGATCCGTACCCGGAGCAGCGCTACTACATGCGCTCCGACAACATGGCCTTCGTTCGGAAGAACGTGATCGGCCACAGCCTGAGCGCCGGCTCGACGCACCCCGACTACCACGGCGTCGACGACGAGGTGGACCGGATCGAGTTCGACAACCTGGAGTCGCTCGTGCGCGGCATCTTCCTCGGCGTCGCCGCGATCGCGTCCGGCGCCGAGACGCCGAAGCCGACGGGCGCCTCGCTCCTCCCGGAGCGCACGCCGCGGCGCCGCTGACGTCGCGCGACCCGGCGTCTCGGAGATTCTCCCCCAATCCCTAAGAACCGCCGCCGTACGGGCGTCGTCGGGACCGCGCCGGGGATCCCCCCGGAACCGTTGGGCCCAACGAAGCAGAGAAGGAAACTCCATGCGCTCCGTCCTCACGCTCGCCGCTCTCGTCTCCCTCGCGTCTCTCGCAGCGCTCGCACCGGCGGCGCCCGTCCAGGACGACGGACCGCGGATCCTCCCGCCGGTCGAGGTCTGGCCGCCGCGCCCGATCCCCCGCAGGCCGCTGCCCCTCGTCCTGGAGAGCCTGCGCGTGAAGATCGCCATCGCGAACGCGACGGCGACGACGGAGCTGGAGCAGGCGTTCCGCAACCGGAACCCGTTCCCCGTCGAGGACGTCTACGTCTGGCCGCTCCCCGACGAGGCAGTGGTCTCGCAGCTCGAACTCTGGGTCGACGGGAAACCGCAGCAGGCGGAGCTGCTCGACAAGGACAAGGCGCGCGGCATCTACGAGGACATCGTGCGGCGCCGCCAGGACCCGGCCCTCCTGGAGTGGATCGACAAGCGCTGCGTGAAGGTCTCCGTCTTCCCCGTCCCGGCGAACGGCGAATCGCGCGTGCGCATCCGCTACGCGAACGCGGTGCCGGCGAGCGCGGGCACCTTCGAGTACACGCTTCCGCTCCGCCTCTCGTCCGTCGCGCCCGGCGGCCTCGCAAGCTTCGTCCTCGAGGGCACCCTCGAGGCGACCCAGCCGCTCTCCGCGATCCATTCGCCGACGCATCCCCTCGACGTCCGCCACGAGGGCTCCGTCGCCCGCTTCTCGATGGAGCAGTCGGGCGTCCGCGCCGAGCGCGACCTCCAGCTCCTCTACTCGCCGACGAAGCGCGAGTTCGGCGCGCTGCCGCTCGCGCACCGCAAGCCGGGCGAGGACGGGTTCTTCTCGATCACGCTCGCGCCGCGCTTCGATCTCTCGCCGGCGCAGATCCAGGCGAAGGACGTGGTCTTCGTGCTCGACACCTCCGGCAGCATGGCCGGCGAGAAGATGGAGCAGGCGCGTCGCGCGCTCGAGCAGTGCGTCGGCCGGCTGCGTCCCGAGGACCGCTTCTCCCTCGTGCGCTTCTCGACGGAGGCCGAGGCCTTCCGCACGGGCCTCCTCGCCCCCACGGCCGAGAACCTCGCCGCCGCCCGCGAGTGGATCGCGAAGCTCGAGGCGCGCGGCGGCACGAACATCGACGAGGCGCTCGCGATGGCGCTCCGCACCGAGCGCGCCGAGGGCCGCCTCTGCATGGTGTTCTTCCTCACGGACGGGCTGCCGACGGTCGGCGAGGTGGCGCCCGAGAAGATCCTCGCGCGCGCGAAGGAGGCGAGCGGCGGGAAGCTCCGCGTCTTCACCTTCGGCGTCGGCTTCGACGTGAACACGAAGCTGCTGGACGCCCTCTCGGAGACGACCCGCGGCGACCGCGAGTACGTGCGGCCCGAGGAGGACGTGGAGATCAAGGTCTCCTCGCTCTTCGACAAGGTGGCGAGCCCCGTGCTCACGGACGTGAAGGTCGCGCTCGACGGCGCCGACGCCTACGACGTCTATCCGCGCGAGCTGCCCGACGTCTTCCGCGGCTCCCAGCTCCTCGTGGCGGGGCGCTACCGCGGCCAGGGGATGAAGACGCTCCGCCTCACGGGCAACCTCGGCTCCGAGCGCCGCGAGTGGACCTGGGAGGTCGACCTGCCGGGCGCGCTCGCGCGCAACGACGCGCTGCGCCCGCTCTGGGCGTCGCGCAAGGTGGGGTTCCTCCTCGACCAGATCCGGATCCACGGATCGAACGCCGAACTCGTGGAGGAGGTGAAGCGCCTCGGCCGCGAGTTCGCGATCGTCACGCCCTACACGTCGTTCCTCGTCGTCGAGGAGGGCGCCCGGCTGAGCCAGGCACGCGGCCTCGCACCCGTGGGCGGCGGCGCCGTGCGCTTCCGTCGGGCCCAGGGAGAGGACGACTCGGAGGCTCTCCGGCGCCTCGGATACGTCGGCGACGACGTGCTCGACGTGACCGGCGCCAACGGACGCGCCGTCACCGAGCGACTGGACGAGCTCGAGCGGGACGTGGCCGCCGACGCGCGCGACCGGCTCGCCGATCTCCCTGCCACCGCGTCGGGCGAGGGCGCCGTCGAAGCGAGCAAGGAGGCGAAGGCGCAGACGGCCGCGCCGTCGGCGCCGGCCACGTCGGGCATGCGACCCGGCAACTGGCTCGGAGCGCCGGGCGCGAGCGTCTTCGCGACTCTCGAAGGCCGCAAGGCCTTCTCCAAGACGAGCGAGATCTTCGTCCGCACCGTCGGCACGAAGGTCTTCCACTTCGTCGGCTCCACCTGGGTCGACGCGGCGTTCCAGGAGTCGGACCGAGGGAAGCTCGTGAAGATCGAGTTCCTCTCCGACCAGTACTTCGACCTGCTGCGCCGCGAGCCCGACCTCGCGCGCTTCCTCGCCCTCGGCTCGCGGCTCGTCGTCGCGTGGAAGGGCGTCGTGTACGAGATCGGCTGAGAGCCCGAGCGCGCCCGCGCTCAGAAGCTCCCTTCCATCGACGCCGCGTAGCCCGTGAGCTCGGCGTAGCCCCGTCCGCTCGCCGAGCCGGCGACGCGCACGGGGCCCTCCCAGTAGACGACGCCCGTCGTCGCGCGCGTGTCGAGCTCCGCGTCCTCGAGGCGCGGCTCGACCGCCGCGTCGATGCCCGCCGACGGAACACGGATCCTCCAGCGCACGGGGTAGCGCGCTCCCGTGCGCGGGCTCGTCCAGTGCCCGGTGGGCTCCATGGAGAAATCCTCCGGGCGCAGCGTGCGCGCGGCGCCCCGGACGTCGACGAGCGCGCCCGACGCGAAGGGCGTCGCGCTGCCGTCGGCGCGCCGCAGCCGGTAGAGCATGAGGTCGCGGCCATCGTCGAGCCGGAGCCCCATCCAGTCCCAGCCCACGACGCCCGGACCCAGCTGGCTCGTCCCCCACTCGTGGTCGAACCACGCCTCGCCGCGCACGGCGCGGGCGCCGCCGTCGGTCTCGAGCGTTCCCTCGGCGGCGAGGCGCGTCCACGACACGTAGGCCGACGCGTTGCCGGGCTCCGCGCCCTTCGCGGAGAGGCCGCGGTCGCCCTGGAGGACGAGGGGCTTCCTCGGCACGAGTCGCAGATCGAGGGCGGCCCTCGGGCCCGCGCGCCGCGCGCTCAGCCTCAGCGCGCCGTCCTCCGCGCGCGCGAGCTCGAGGTCCTCGATCCAGACCCGGAGATCGTCCTCGGCGAATCCGGCGAGCCCTCCGCCCGGGCGGCGCAGCCGGTCGTCCGCGAGCAGCCGCTTCGACGCGAGGTCGGCGATCGCGAAGTGACCCGCCAGCACGTGGCGCGCGCGCAGGGCCGACTCGCCCTCGCGCGGCGGCGTCGGGTCCATGCCTCGTCGGAAGACGGTCCACTGGAAGCCGAACTCGTTCCCCGCGTCGTCGCGGAGATCGCCCGTGACGTACCACCACTCGGTCCGCGTTCGCGGGTGCGCGCCGTGGTCGCGCGGGAAGACGAGCGCGAGCGGCGGCGTGATCCGCTCCCAGCCCTCGTCGGAGGAGCCGCCGGGCGCGCAGGCGCACGCCGCGAGCCCGAGGAGAGCGCCGGCGAGACGGTCACGCATCGTCACGGAAGAGCTCCTGCGGCGTGAACCGCGCCGCGGCGATCGCCGGCACGAGGCCGGCCATGAGACACGCGGGCACCACTGCGCCGACCGTCGCCGCGAGGTCGCCCCAGGGCGGAAGGAAGCGGAGGCTCCATCCGAAGGACTGGAGGTTCACCACTTTCACGATCACGAGCCCGGTCGCGAGACCGAGGACGACGCCCGACACGACGCCGAGCAGCCCCAGCACGCCGGCCTCGCCGACGACGACGCCGGCCACCTGGAAGCGCGAGCCGCCGAGCGCGCGCAGGAGCGCGAGGTCCTTGCGGCGCTCGTCGACGAGGGCGCCCAGCACCGTGAGCACCGCGATGACGGCCACCAGCGACGAGACGAGCTGGAGCGCCGTCGTGATGGCGAAGGTGCGGTCGAAGGTGGCCATCGCCTCGCGCCGGAGCTCCCGATTCAGGAGCACGTCGACGCGGAAGCGCCCGCCCAGCGCCGTCCGCAGGCGCGCCTGCGCCGCCTCGGCGTCGGCGCCGGGCGGAAGGAAGAGCGCGATCTGCTGGGGACCTTCGTCGGGGTAGTGCGCGAGGAAGTCGCCCCGGTCGAGCACCACGAGCCCCTGGCTGCGGGAGTAGTCGTAGAAGACGCCCTCGATGCGGCGCTCGAGGATCCCCGCGCGCGTCTCGAGCCGGAGCACGTCTCCGCGTCCGACGCCGAAGCGCCGTGCGAGCGACTCGTTCACGATGGCGGACCGGTCTCGCAGCGCCGCCGTGAACACCTCGCGCGAGTCGCGGCCGTCGACGAAGGGCACGCCGCCGGCGCGCCGCACGACGGCGAACTCCCCCGCCGCGAGCGCGACGTCCTCGCCGGCGATCCGCGCCGTCGATTCGTGGAAGGGATCGACCACGTCGGGGCCGAAGAGCGCGAGCGCGGTGGTCACGATCTCCGGATCGAGCCGTCCCACGTGCACGCCCGTCGCCGCCACGACGGGCCGCACCCAGACGTCGGAGCGGATGGTCTGCGCCAGGAACTCGGCGACCGTCGTGCGGAAGGAGCCGACCATCACGGCGATCGCGACGGCGAGCGCCACCGCCACGCCGAGCGCACCCGACGCCCAGGCGGCACGGCGTCGCCCCGCCGAGAGGGCGGCCATCACGATGCGGATCGGCGTCCGCAGGCCGCCGAAGGATGCACGCGCCGCCGCGCGCGCGGCGAGGTCGAGGACCGGCGACGCGACGACGATGCCGAGCGCGAGCACCGCGAGCGCCGAGAACAGCGCCGGGATCGGCAGACCCGCGACGGCGGGCGCGAAGGCGAGCGCCACCGCCGCCGCGACGAGCGCCGCGAAGGCGAGCCCGGCGCGACGCCAGCCCTTCGCGCCGAGGCGCCGCGGCCGCTCCGCGCGCAGCCCCTGCACGGCCGGCGTCGCGAGCGCTTCGCGCAGGGGAAGGAGCGCCGCCGCGAGCGAGACGAGCACGCCGGCGAGGACTCCGGCGATGGCGAGGCCGGCGGGGACCGCGAGCTCCGTCTCCGGGATCCCCTGGACCACGGCCGCCATGGTCGAGCGCACGCTCGCGAGCATGGCGCGCGCTCCGAGGGCGCCCGCCGCCACGCCGAGAAGGCCGCCGAGGAGGCCGATGGCCGCGGCCTCCAGGAGGATCGACGCGGCGATCTGCTGGCGCGTGGTGCCGAGGGACCGCAGCAACGCCAGGATCGAGCGGCGCTGCACGACCGAAGTGGCGAGCGTCGTGCCGACGAGGACGGCTCCCACCAGGAGAGAGATCCCCGAGAGCGCCGTCAGGTTGAACTCGAGGGCCGCGAGCATGCGGCCCGTCCGCTCGCCGCGCTCCCGCGGCGCCGCCACCTCGCAGCCCTCCGGGAGCCGTCGCCGCACCTCGCCCGCGAGGGCCTCGACGTCGACGCCCTCGCGCGGCAGCAGCTCGATGCGGTCGAGACGCCCGACGCGCCCGAACAGCTCCTGCGCCCAGGCCACGTCGACCACGACGACCCGGTCCCAGGCGCTCGCCGCGGCGCGCGGCCGCAGCGTCGCGATCACCGGGAGATCGACGGGCCGCGAGCGCACGAGGATCCGCAGCGAGCCGCCGGCGGCCACGCCCGCCTCGCGCGCGAGCGCGTCCGGCACGAGCGCCCCCTCGCCCCGCAGCGCCCGCTGCAGCAGTGCCGCGTCGAGCGGCGCGCGCGACGCGAGGTCGAGATCGCGGACGGAGCGGTCGGCGAGGAGATCGACTCCGAGCACGCGGACGGCGTCGCCGAGGGCCGGCGCGATCGCGAGCTCCTCGATCACGGGCACGATCGCCGCGTCGCTCGCGAGGCCGCGCAGGCTCCCGAGGGCGCCCTCGTCGAGGCCGCCGGGCCGCGTCACCTCGAGGCGCGTGCGGCCGGCCACCTCCTCGACGCCCTCCCGAAACGACGAGACGGCCGCGCGATTGGACGCCACCGTGGCGACGACGGAAGCGACGCCGATCGCCACGCCGGCGACGGTGACGAGGAAGCGTCCCGGCCGACGGAGCATCGGACGCAGGAAGAGCGACCGCATGACGAGCGCCGGGAGCCAGGGAGCGCCGCGGTCTCGGGCCGGCCGCGTCACGAGCCGCTCTCCTCCACGATCGCGCCGTCGCGCATGCGCAGCACGCGGTCGGCGCGCGCGGCGAGCCGCTCGTCGTGCGTGACCAGCAGCACCGCCGCTCCCTCCTCGCGGCGGAGCGCCTCGATCTGCTCCAGCACGCGCGCGCCGGACGCCGAGTCGAGGTTGCCCGTCGGCTCGTCGGCCAGCAGCAGTGCGGGCCGGTGCACGAGCGCGCGGGCGAGCGCCGTCCGCTGCTGCTCGCCTCCCGAGAGCTCCGCGGGGTAGTGCCGCGCGCGCTCGGAGAGTCCCACGCGCTCCAGCAGCGTGCGCACGCGCGCCGCGTCGCGACGGCCGTCGAGCGCGAGGGGGAGCTCCACGTTCTCCGCCACCGTGAGGTGCGGCATGAGGTGGAACGCCTGGAAGACGATGCCGACCTGGCGGCGCCGCAGGGTCTCGCGCTCGGCCTCGGAGGCGCGCAGCAGATCGACGCCGCAGACGACGAGGCGCTCGCCCTCGGCGTCGTCGACGCCCGAGACGAGGTGCAGCGTCGTCGACTTCCCGCACCCGGACGGGCCCACGAGCGACACCATCTCGCCCGCGCGGAGGGTGAAGGACACGTCGCGGACGGCGACGACCTCCCCTCCCTCGCGCCGGTAGCGCTTGGAGATCGACGCGAGTTCCGCCACGGGGGGACGATCCGCCGTCAACGGGGCCGATCTCCCGCCCCGCGGCTCGCGACGCGGCTCGAAAGGACGAGAATGCTCGGGCCCGGTGCATGCACGACGGCACGCCGAACCCGTCGCGCCCGCGGAGAACTTCCCGTGTCCGATCGAAGCCCTCTCGTCCTCGGAACCTTCGCCGTCCTCGTCCTCGTCGCGTTCGCTGTGTGGATGGCGTCGGGGGACACGGGGCGCGGGGTCAGAGATGCGACGCGTGGCGGAGAGCGTAGCGACCCGGGCGAGGCGGGCGAGGTGATCGCGACGCTCCCCCCCGTCGCCACGACGGAGGGTGACGCGGAGCGAACGCGCGCGGCGGCGTCCACATCGCCGGACGCGCGCACGGGTGCGCCCCGCCACGGCCGCGTCCTGCCGCTCGACGGCGGGCCCGTGCCCGCCGGAACGCGCGTCGTCGTCCGCCTCGATCCGCCCGACTACCTCCGCTCGCTCTCCTTCGGCGAGCTCATGCAGCGCGGCTTCGGGACGAGCTTCAGCGGCATGCGCCGGATGGCGCTGGAGGCGCGCCGCCAGAAGAAGCTCGGTGCCTCGGCGGAGGTCGCGACGGACGGCACGTTCCGCGTCGTCGTGCCGCCGGAGGCGCCGTTCTACCTGGCACTCGAGTCCGACACGCTCGTGGCCGAGAGCTTCCCGCGGCACGAGCCCGCCACGAGCCCCGGCGCGGCCGAGCCGCTCCGCGTCGTCGCGCGGCGCGGAGTCGCGCTGCGCGGCCGCGTCCTCGCCGCGGGCGGCGAGCCGGTCGCCG
>CAZJHD010000040.1:0-38648 GCA_964545855.1 uncultured Planctomycetales bacterium | reverse complement strand
AGCTTCTGCTTGATGATGTCGGCCTGGATCGTGACGCCGAGGTGGTTCGCCTGGCTCGTGAGGTCGGCCGCCACGTGGTAGTCGATGCCGTCCTTCTTGAAGGCGCTGTTGCGCGTGTAGCACCAGAGCACCGTCGCCATGCCGAGCTCGTGGGCGGCGTGGAACGCGGCCGCCACTTCCTGGATCTGACGCTTCGACTCGGCGGAGCCGAAGTAGATCGTGGCGCCGACGGCGACGGCGCCCAGCTCCCAGGCCTGCTTCACGTTGCCGAAGAGGATCTGGTCGTAGCTGTTCGGATAGGAGAGGAACTCGTTGTGATTCACCTTCACGAGGAAGGGGATCTTGTGCGCGTACTTGCGCGCCACCGAGCCGAGCACGCCGAAGGTGGTCGCCACGGCGTTGCAGCCGCCCTCGATGGCGAGCTTCACGATGTTCTCGGGATCGAAGTAGTCGGGGTTCGGCGCGAAGGAGGCGCCCGCCGAGTGCTCGATGCCCTGATCGACGGGCAGGATCGAGAGGTACCCCGTGTCGGCGAGCCGGCCGTGGCCGAGCATCGACTGCAGGCTCGAGAGAACGCGCACGGAGCGATCCGAGGACGACCACACGCGGTCCACCACGTCGGGGCCCGGCGCATGGAGCCGCTCCTTCGGAATCGTCTTGCACTGGTGCTGGAGCAGCTTGGAGGCGTCTTCGCCGAGGAGGTCCTGGATCTTCTTGAGCATGGAGTTCGTGCCGAAACGGGGGTCGGGAAAGCGTCGATGCTACTGCACGGCGCGCGCGCCGAGGAGACCGTCGGGCTGGGTCGCCGCCGGCCGCGCTCCGAAAGGGTCTGCTAACGTCCGGTCTCCGCCCACCACCTGTGCAGCCGACCCAGGAGGTTCCCCATGCGTCGCATCGCAACGATCGCTCTCGTCTCCGTCGCCCTCACGGCGGCCTCCGCTCCCGTTCTCCTCGGCTCGGCCGCGGCCGTGCTCGGCCCGCCGCTCCTCTGCTTCCCCTGGAGCATCGGCGACGCGCGGACGATCCCCGCGGAGCCGGCCGGGAACGGCTCGCCCTTCGCGGGCGACCCCGAGGGGCTCGTGACGGCGACCCTCGAAGTGCTCGACGGCTCGCAGGACGCGCTCGTGCACATGGAGACGCTCCGACGCGCCGTCTTCCATGCGAACTCCATCGACGGAAGGTCGGGCCGTGCCAACACGCGGCTCGCCGTGGTGCTGCTCGACCGGGCGCTCCGCGCGGCCGCGAGCGAACGCTCGGACGCGCTGCCCTGGCTCGACGCGGGCTACTTCCTCGAGGCGCTGCGCGAGCTGGGTGATCCCCTCCGTCTCCGCGGAATGGAGTACCTGGAGAAGGCGGCGCGCGTCGCCCCGTCCGAGGGCGCGATCCACCTGGCCGTCGCCGGCGCCTCCTTCATGGACGACACGAGCCTCTTCGGGAAGGGCGGCAACGCCAAGACGCAGACGCACTTCGCCGCGGCCCTCGATCGCGCGCCGGTGGGATCCCTCCTGCGCGAGAACACCACGGCTTTCGGCAAGCACTTCCTCGGCGAGGAGAGCCTCGCCCGCCTGGAGAAGGCGCATCCGGGCCCGAAGTCGACTCGCTGACCGGACGACGTCGCCTCCTACCGGATCTGCCGGTAGGTGAGCTTGCGCGTCCAGCCCGTCTTCTCGGGGAGCGCCTTGCCGTCGGCCTCGACCCAGGCCTTCGGCACGGAGCTGAGGGCGCCGGCCGCGGGCCTCGGGTCGAGCACGAGGTCGCGTCCGACGTTCCAGAGCACGCGCCGCTCGTCGAGGCTTCCGAAGTAGTACTCGACGAGCCGAGGATCGGGCGCCGTGTAGCCATCGGCCGTCGTCCGCCGCACGAGCACCTCGTTCTCCTTCGTGAGCGGGAAGGCCCCGTCGAAGATGTCCGCGACGGCGACGTCGAGCGGGATCCACTCGATCCCCGGCGCGAGGAACTCGACCCAGCAGTGGTAGCTCTGGTCCACGTCCTCGCCGTCGAGCTCCTTCTTGAAGAACGAGCCGTAGAGGATGCGCGACGGGATTCCCGCTGCGCGCGCGATCGCGACCCAGAGCGAGTGGAAGTCGGTGCAGTTCCCGGTCCCCGTGGAGAGGCAGTACTCGCTGCTCCCGGCGGACGAGGCCTTCCACCGGGACGGGTCCTTCACCCAGTAGTCGACGTGCCCGAGCGTCCAATCGTAGATCGCACGCGCGGCACGGATCGGATTCCGCTCGTCGCCGACGATCTCGCGCGCGAGGGCACGGATCCCGTCGTCGATCACCACGTGCTGGTTCGGCGCGAGGTCGTGGGCGTGCTCGGCGCGCTCCGCTTCCGTGAGCGGCCGCGCGAGCGACGGATCGACGGAGGCGACCTGCTCCCTCCGTTCCACCCGGAACTCCGTGCGCACCTCGAAGCGCGGCGGGATCGGCGTCGTCGCTTCGACGAAGAGGAACGCGTTGCCCTCGGAGTCGTGAGTGATCCGGTGGGGCGCCGGTGCTTCGACGCGCAGAGCCTGGACGCTCTGGAAGGCGTCCTCTCGCGGGAGCGCCATCCACAGTCGCACGCTCCGTGCCTCCGGCGGAGGCGTCACGGAGACGACATGGGTCGCGGCGAAGGTCGCGTGGCGCGGCGACGCGGCGCACCCGGCGAGCAGGAGCGCGGTCGCGAGAACGAAGGGAACGGAGGTGCGGTGCTCGAAACGCATGACGCCTCGTGGGCAGGGAGGAGGAGCCCCCGGAGGGCGAGCTCTCCGCTTCGAGGCGGACCCAGTTCCCTTGCAACCGCAGTCCCCTTGCGACTGCGGTCCCCTGGCGGGCGCGCCGGGGCGCGCGCGTCAGGGAGGCGAGGAGCCGACCGGTCCCCCGTGCGAAGCGATCGGGCTCGGCCCGTCGTCGCGCACGCGATCCCGTCGTCAGCAGAACGGGATGCGGAGCGAGGCTCGGAGGGACATGGGGCGAAGGTCTATCCGCAGGCGATCTCCGGAGGCAAGGGGCCAGGCGCGCCGATGCAAGAAACGTCGTTGCCCCCGGAGCGCGCTCGCTCCTACGCTCGCGCCCCGCGTGTTCGTCCGACCCCAGGTTCCGCTCCACCCGACCTGAATCCGAAGCCGGCCCTGTGCCGGTGGACGGATCCGGTCTGGATCCTGAGGACGAGGGTCTTCCTCACCATCGCTGCAGGGCGTCCATGAGCCGCCCGTGCCCAACCTCCTCCGCATCGTCGTGCGCGTCGCGGCCTTGGCCGCCCTCGCGCTCCCTGCCTTCCCGCAGCAGCCCTCGCCGTCGACGGACGATCGCGTCCGCGCTCTCGAGGAGCAGATCCGAAGCGTCCTCGACCGTCTCTCGAGGAGCGAGGAGCGCAATGCCGCCCTCGAAGCGGAGCTCCTGCAGCTCCGCGCGCAGCAGCCGGAGCTCGTGCAGCAGCAACTCGACCTCCGAGTTGCGGATCTGCTCACGAAGCTGGAGAAGCCCGCGAGCGCTCCCGCGATCACGCGCTCCGGGAAGCCGCTCACCTTCTATGGGTTCTTCCGCTTCGACACCTACTGGAACTCGGCGCGGCTCTCGAACCCGGTCATTCCCTTCTTCGTCCTCCCGGAGAACGGGGCCGCGGCATCGCGCGACGACGACCAGTTCGCCTTCGACGCGCGTCTGACGCGCATCGGCCTCGACGTCGACGCCGGAACGATCGGTGACGCGAAGGTGAAGGGGAAGCTCGAGACCGACTTCGCGAACTTCCCGGCGGGCGTGCCCGAGTCGCGCGAGACGCCGCGCATCCGCCTCGCCTACATCGACCTCGTCCTGGGCAAGGTGACGATCCGCGCGGGCCAGGACTGGGACACGATCGCGCCGCTGCTGCCGTGGGTGAACTCCGAGACGCTCATGTGGAACGCCGGCAACCTCGGCGATCGGCGGCCCCAGGCGAGCGTGATCTGGAGCGGCGGGGACAGGGAGGCCACGAGCTTCCAGGTGCGCGGCACGCTCGGACTCACGGGCGCCGTCGACAATCTCGACCTCGACGCCGGGACGGGCACGTTCACGTCGACGCGCCCGGACGGCTTCGACTCGGGCACGCCCCACGGCCAGCTCCGCGCCGCGCTCGAGACGCCGTCGTGGGTGGACGGGCAACGCCTGGCGGTCGGAGCCTGGGGGCTCCTCGGCCGCCTCGAGACCGACACGTCCTTCGTCGGCCGCCGGCGCTTCACCACCTGGACCGCGGGGGCCGACGTGACGGTCCCGCTCGCGGCCGATCTCCTGGCGAAGGGCGAAGCCTGGTTCGGAGAGGCCCTCGGCGACGTGCGCGGCGGCATCGGTCAGTCGGTGAACACCACTCTCGGCCAGGAGATCGCCTCCGTCGGCGGCTGGGCCGAGGTGCAGGCGCGCGTCTCCGAGACGCTCACGCTCGCCGCCGGCGGGACGGTCGACGATCCGAGCAACGCCGATCTCTCGCCGGGCATGCGCCGCAAGAACTGGACGGCCTACGTCGGCAGCCGGGCCGACTGGGGCTCCGGCTTCAAGACCGGCGTCGACGTGATCTTCTGGGAGACCGACTGGGTGGGTCAGGGCATCGGCAACGCCGTGCGGGCGAACGCCTACGCACAGCTCGACTTCTGAGAAGGGCGGGAGCCGCGCAGTTCGCGCTGCTAACAGTCGGCACCGGTCGTCCGACGTGCGGGCATCCCCGGAGATCGCCCATGACCCTCTCGACGCTCGCTCTCGCCGCGGTCCTCGCCGCGGCGTCCCCGGTGGCGCCTCGCTTCGGAGGCCTCCCCCTGGAGACGATCCGCTTCGACATCGGCGAGGCGCGCTCCCTCGCGCAGCCGCCCGACGGATCCAATCCCTACCTCGCCGATCCGGCGAAGCTCCTCCAGGAGACGCTCGCGATCCTCGACGGATCGCGCGACAGCCTGCTCCATCTGGAGACGATCCGCCGCGCCGTGCTCTACGCGCAGAACCTCGACGGCGAGAACGAGTACGGCGTCGCGCGGACGCTCGAGCTGAAGCTCGTCGACCGCGCACTCCGCGCCGCCCTGTCGGGCGAGGGCGACGCTCTGCGCTGGCTCGACGCGGGCTTCGCTTCGATCGCCGTCGAGCAGCATCACCTCGGCTACGACGGCGCGGGGCAGGCCTACGTCGAGAAGGCCGCGACGCTCGCGCCGACGGACGGCGGCGTGCGCCTGCTGGCGGCGCTCGTGGTCGTCGTCTTCGGGCCGAACGGACGCCAGCACGCCCACTTCGAGGCCGCCCTGCGCGCTGCGTCCGACGGCGCGGCGCTGCGCCGAACGCTGGAGGCGCTTCCGGTGCACTTCCGGCCGCCCGCGCGCGACACGCGCAAGCCCGGCGACACGACGCGCTCCCACCTCCTCACGGTCTGAGGCGATCCACCCATCAGGAAACGACGGGAAAGCGGGCCCCTCGCGCGCGATGCTGTCCGTCGCGAGGACGTTGCCGCCTCCTCTCCCCGTGCCGATCCCGAGCGCGCCCTCCTCCGACGCCGAAACCGCGCCCGCGGAATCGCCCGCCGAACGAGATTGGGTCGCCCGCGCGCGCGCCGGAGACCGGAGCGCCTTCGGTCGGATCCACCAACGATTCGTCGCCATGGTCCATTCCATCGTCCTCGCCCACGCCGCTCCCCGCGACGCCGCGGACCTCGTGCAGGAGGTCTTCGCGCGCGCCCTCGCGGGCATCGAGCGGCTCCGCGACGACGAGCGCATCGGCGCGTGGCTCGGCGCGATCGCGCGCAACGTGGCGCGCGAGAGCGTGCGCTCGCGAAGGCCCGTGGCGCCCCTCGACGAGACGCGCGTCCCCGCGCCCTCCTCCGGCGATGCGCGCGAGGACGCGCGCGAGGTGCTCGAGGCGATCCGGGCCCTCTCCCCCACGTACCGCGAGACGCTCGTCATGCGGCTCGTGGAACGCATGACGGGGCCCGAGATCTCCGAGCGCACCGGAATGACCCACGGCTCCGTCCGCGTGCATCTGCATCGCGGCATGAAGCTCCTCACGGAGGAGCTGGCGCGGAGGGGCCTCGTCGAGTGAGCGGCGACTACCTCTGGGACGGGAGCGGCGAGCCCGATCCGGTCGTCGCGGCCCTCGAGCGGCGGCTCGAGCCTCTGCGTCACGACGCGCCGGAGCCGCAGGCGCGCCGCCGCGCCGGACGGCGCCGGTTCTCCGGTCCCCGTCTCGCCGCGGCGCTCGCCGTGGCGGCGCTGCTGTTCGTCGCTCTATGGATCGGACTCCCGTCGCCCCGGCGGATCGGGCGGCAGCCCGACGAGTACCGGGTGCTCTGCCTCGCCGGGAGCATCGATGCCTTCGACGGGATGATGAAGTCGAAGATCGTGCGGTCGACGCCGCTCGAAGCGGGGAAGACCCATCGGCTCGTCGCCGGCACCGCGCTGCGGCTCGGCGACGGCGCGCGCGCGCGCATCCAGGTGGCCGACATCGGCGAGGCCTTCGTCGACGGCCCGGGAGAGATCGTCCTCGAGTCGACGAGCGCCGAGCTGCACAAGCTCTACCTCCACCGCGGAACCATCGCCGCGTCGATCTCGGCGCGCGCGCGGCCGCGGCTCTTCCAGGTGGGGACGCCCGCCGGCATCGCCGTCGACCTCGGATGCAAGTACACGATGGCGGTCGTCGCCGACGGCACGACGGAGCTCCGCGTCTCGCTCGGCCGCGTCGGATTCGAATTCGGCGACCGCACGGTCTTCGTCTGGACCGGCTCGCGGTGCGTCGTCGATCCGAATCGCGGCCCCGGCACGCCCGTCGACGATCTCGCCGATCCGGCGCTCGCGGCGGCGGCCCACGACTTCGATCGCGCGACGGACTCCGTCGAGCGACGGCGTCTGCTGGAGCGGATCCTCGCGGCAGCCGCCGGCCAGGACGTGGCGACGGTCTGGCACCTCGTGCGCTTCTCGGAGCCGGGCCTGCGCGAGCTCGCCTTCGAACGGCTCGCGGCTCTCTCGCCGCCTCCGCCGGAAGCGCCCGCCGACGCCTGCCGCAACGGCGACCCCGAAGCGCTCGAAGCGTGGCGCGTCGACTTGATGGGCTGGTGAGAGCGGGGCGGGCGGCCGCGCGGTCGCCGCGCCGTCGCCGCTCAGTCGCCGGCGCCGTCCCGAGAAAGACCCGAGGCCCGGACCGCGCGAAGCGATCCGGGCCTCGGGTTTCGAGAGCGTGCGAGACGGCTCGGGAAGAGTCGCCTCGCGACAGCAGCCTCAGGACATGTGCTTCGAGACGAGCTTCGTCATCTCGAACATCGAGACCTGCTTCTTGCCGCCGAAGACCGCCTTGAGACGGTCGTCGGCGTTGATCATCCGGCGGTTCTTCGAGTCCTGGAGACCATTCTTCTTGATGTAGTCCCAGATCTTCTTGGTCACCGCCGTACGCGGAATCGCCTTGTCGCCCACGACGGCGCCGAGAACGGCGTCGGGCTGCATGGGCTTCATGAACGCGGCGTTCGGCTTGCGCGCGGTCTTCTTCTTCGCTTTCGTGGCTTTCTTCACGGGCACGGGAGTGTTCCTTCTTGGAAGGGGTCCAGTTGAGATCGTTCCGTCGCTGAATCTTCGGTGAGAATCCGTCGCGCCGGTCGTGTCTCGAATCGGGTGCGGGAGTGTATCGGCCGTCCGAGCCGCCAGGGGGAGGATTCATTCGAGATTCCCCGAGGGAAACCGGCCTCTCCCCCCGGGGAATCCCCGAGCGTGGAGCGCCATCTCGCCGCTTGACGGAAGGACTCGAAGAGCCTCTGCAGCCGCGCGGTTCGGCTCCGCGGATCGGGGAGCGGCGGCTCGTCCTCAGCGGCTCCGGACCAGCGGATCGTCGAGGTAGGTGTCCGTCAGACGGCGCCGAACGGGGAGGCCGCGCCACAGGAGGTGGCGCGCGTAGGCGATGCCCGCGAGGCCGGTGCGGCGCACGGCACCCATCTCCGAGAGGCTCCCGCGCAGCACGCCCATGCGCTGCAGCCGCAGCTCGGCGACGGAGCAGGTGCGCTCCAGGAACGCGGGCATCTGCCGCATCACCTCGTGGTCCATGGGGAGGTGGCGCGGAACACGCCTCGCGAGCCACCGGACGGCCTGGAGCGAGACGACGGAGAGCCCCAGCAAGTGCGAGGCGAGACCGGGATCCGCCTCGACGGCGCGCCGCGTGCGCTCCTCGCCGAAGGAGACGTGGCGCTCCTCCTGGAGCACGGCCGCCTCCAGCACGCGGCGCATGGAGTCGTCCTCGAGGGTGTCGATGAGAGCGTAGAAGACCATCAGCACGAATCCCTCGCCGGCCGCCATCTCGAGGCAGGTGTGCTCCTCGAAGGTCGCCCCCATGAAGCTCGTCGAGAGGAAGCGCACGAGCCGATGGACGGGACGCGGCCGCTCGCCGATGCGCTCCAGCAGCCGGAGGAACTGCTGCACGTGCGCCATCTCCTCCACGGACTGCTGCGCGAAGAACTGCGCCGACTCGAGGTCGGGCGCGCGGTACAGCCAGTGGCCGCACTGGATGCCGGTGACCTCCCCGTAGAGGAACTGGCTGAAGATCCACCCCAGCGCTTCGCGGTCGCGCGGGAGGCGCCACTTCGCGCCGCCGAAGTCGAATCTCATCTCCTCGCGCGAGACGAGGAGACGCTCCGCGCCGAAGCCGCCGGTCCGTGCCATGGCCGCTATCCTCGCGCGTCGCGTGGATCCGAGAACACCCCCGATTCCCGCTCCCCGGACGCTCTCGGAGGCGGAGCGCGACGAGGCGATGCGCTGGTACGCCGAGGCACCCGTCGCCGACGCGCACGCGGACTCGCTCCTCTGGAACCGCGATCTGAACGTCGCGTCGACGGAGGGCCACGCCGACTTCCCCCGGCTGCACGAGGGCGGCATTCGAGTGCAGGCCTTCACGATCCCCACCTGGGGACTCCCCGTCGTGAACGGCATGGGTCTCTTCGCCTGGTGGAGGCGCTGGCCGCGGTCGGCGCGGCGCAGCCCGCTGGCGCGCGCGCTCTGGCAGGCGGAGAGGCTCGCCGATCACGTCTCCCGATCGGGAGGCCGCGTCGCCCTCGTGCGGACGTGCGCCGACCTCGACCGCTGTCTCGCATCGGGCACGCTCGCGGCGCTCCTCGGCATCGAGGGGGCGCAGGCCCTCGAGGGCGATCCGAAGAACCTGCGACGCTTCTTCGACCTCGGCGTGCGCTTCCTCGGACCATCGCATCTCATCCCCAACGAGTTCGCGAGCTGCTCCTACTGGGCCTACCGCGACCGTGGGCTGAGCGGGCTCGGCCGCGAGCTGCTCGCCGAGATGGCGCGGCTCGGCATGGGGCTCGACCTCGCGCACGCCTCGCCGCGCGCCTTCGACGAGATGCTCGTCGTGGCGGAGGCGAGCGGAGGCCGGCTCGCCGCCTTCGATTCCCACACGGGCGTCCGCGGCGCGAGGCCGTCGTGGCGCCACCTCTCGGACGGCCAGCTCCGCGCGCTCGCCCGCGCGGGCGGCGTCGTCGCGATGATCCTCGCGCGGGAGTACCTCGGAGGCCGCGAGCTCCGGCACTTCGTCGCCCACGTCCGCCACGCGGCGAGCGTGATCGGCGCCGAGCACATCGCCCTCGGCTCCGACTTCGACGGCTTCGTGAGGCTGCCGGTCGAGATGCGCGACGCCCGCGACTTCCCGTTGATCGCACCGACGCTGCGCGCGGCGGGCTTCGGGCGCGAGGAATCGACGGGGATCCTCGGCGCGAACCTCGTGCGGTGGTTCCGCTCGATGCTGCCGGCCTAGGAGCCTGCCGAAGCACACCGCGCCGCGCGTCCCGGCGGCGCTGCGGGCTTCGAGTAGGATCCGCTCCGCACTCCCTCTCCTCTTCCTCCTCTCCTCTCCTCTTCCTCCACTCGCTCCGTCCGCGCCCGCGGCCGCATTCGATGCATTGCTCGCTGCTCCTCTCCTCCGGCTTCGCGCTCGCCCTCCTCCCGGCCGCCTTCCTTCCGCTCGCCGCCGCGCCCAACGCCGCGGGAGACGTGGAGGCGTCCGTCGCCATCCCCAAGGGGATCCTCGTCGGCGGCGTGAGGAGTCCGGTGACTCTCCGATTCACGAACCGTGGTGCCGAGCGCGCGGAGATCGATCCGGCGCTGCTCACGGGCCTCGGTCTCCGGATCGGACCCGCGGGGGCCGCCGCGGCGGGTGCCGCGAACGAGCCCGTCGACCCGGCGCGCCTCGGCGCGTCGAAGCCCTACGAGATCCCCCCCGGCGCGACGCTCTCCGTCGAGATCGACGGGGCCGCGCTCGCCTCGACGATCGCGGGGAAGGTCGACACGGCCGACGTCTGGTTCGAGGGAGCGGGCATGAAGTCGGCGCCGGCGACGGTGGAGCTGGTGGAGGACCTCACGAAGGCGCGGATCGTCCTCCAGACGTCGCTCGGGAAGATCGAGGTGCAGCTCGACCCGGTGCATGCGCCCCTCGCGTCCCGCAACTTCGCGCGCCACGCGAAGAGCGGCTACTACGACGGGACGCTCTTCCACCGGATCATCAAGGGATTCATGGCGCAGGGAGGCGATCCCAACAGCAAGGACGCCGACCCGTCGAACGACGGCGGCGGCGGGAAGCCCTACAACGGGAAGCCGCTCCCCTCGGAGATCTCCGACGTGAATCACCGCCGCGGCACGCTCTCCATGGCGCGCAACGGCGACCCGGCGGCGCAGATGGCGCAGCAGACGGTGCAGGCGATCCTCGCCATCGAGGGGAAGAACCCGAACGACTTCCAGGCGCTCCAGGCGCGCTACACGGAGCTCTCCGCCGCGGGCGTCCTGCGCGACCGCAAGCCCTTCCTCGACTCCGCCGGCTCCCAGTTCTTCCTCTGCTTCGGCGACGTCGCGCACCTCGACGGCAACTACACGGCCTTCGGCCGGATGGTCGAGGGCGACGACGTGCTGAAGGAGCTCGAAGCCGTGCAGACGGGTGCGAACGACCGTCCCGCTTCGCCCGTCAAGATCGAGAAGGCGTGGGTGAAGGAGTGAGCCGGCGCGCGGCGCGCGGCGCCCGGCCGTCCGTGCGCGCCTTCGATCCCGACGGCGCCGCCGCCGAGGGCTCCGGCGTCTTCGGTCTCCCCTTCGAGCCCGAGGAATCGGCGGTGGTGCTGCTGCCGGTGCCCTTCGAGGCCACGACGAGCTACGGCGGCGGCACGTCGAAGGGTCCGCGCGCCATCCTCGCCGCGAGCCGGCAGGTCGACCTCTTCGACGTCGAGACCGGAAGACCCTACGAGGCCGGCATCGCGATGCTCCCGGAGGCGGCGGCGCTGCGGCGCTGGAACAACGAGGGGAAGCGCGCGGCGAAGCCGGTGATCCGCGCCGGCGGCGCGGCGACGCCGGCGCTCGTGCGTGCGGCGGCGCGCGTGAACGCGATCGGCGAGCGCGTGAATGCCCATGTGCGACGCGAGACGGAGCGGTGGCTCGACCGAGGCAAGCTCGTGGGCGTCGTGGGGGGCGACCACTCCGTTCCCTTCGGCGCCTTCGAGGCGGCCGCAGCGCGCTGGCCGGGACTCGGGATCCTCCACTTCGACGCCCACGCCGACCTGCGGGTCGCCTTCGAAGGCTTCGTCTGGTCGCACGCGTCGATCTTCCACAACGTGGTCGCGCGCCTCCCGCGCGTCGCGCGGTTGGTGCAGGTGGGCATCCGCGATCTCGGCATGCGCGAGATGGAGACGATCCGCGGCTCCCGCGGCCGGATCGTGACGTTCTTCGCCGCCGACCTCGCGACGCGACTCTTCGAGGGCGAGCGGTTCGCGCGCATCGCCGACGAGATCGTGGGACACCTGCCGGAGCAGGTCTGGGTGTCCTTCGACGTCGACGGTCTCGACCCGACGCTCTGCCCCCACACGGGCACGCCGGTCCCCGGAGGGCTCCTCTTCCACGAGGCGACGGCCGTGCTCGCGGCGCTCGTGCGCTCGGGCCGCCGCATCGTCGGGTTCGACCTGACGGAGGTGGCGCCCGGACCCGCCGGAGACGAGTGGGACGCGAACGTCGGCGCGCGCCTGCTCTACAAGCTGATCGGCTTCGCGCGGATGTCGGACGGCGGAGGCGGAGGCGGCGGGATCGAGGCGGCGCCGCGCGCCCGGTCCGTCAGACGATCTCGCTCTTCGTGAAGAGCGGCAGGTAGCGGACCCCCGCCTTCGCGAACTCCGCCTCGCCGCCCATCTCGCGGTCGACGAGCGCGATCACGGCGGCGACGCGGCATGCGGCCGCGCGGAGCGCTTCCACCGCGACGACGGCCGAAGCGCCCGTCGAGACCACGTCCTCCAGCACGACGACGGTGTCGCCCTCGCGCACGGGGCCCTCGAGAGCCTTCTGCGTGCCGTGCTTCTTCGCCTCCTTGCGGACGATGAACGCTCGCAGCGGCCGCCCTTGCACCGACGAAACGGCTGCGACGGCGCCGGCCATCGGATCGGCGCCGATGGCGAGGCCCCCCACGGCGTCGATGCGCCGGCCCGTCTCCTTCTCCAGCTCACCGATCCGCTCGAGGATCGCCTCGGCGACCGCGTGCGCGCCCTCGCCGTCGAGCGTCACGAGGCGCCCGTCGATGTAGTAGGTGCTCTTCTGGCCGGAGCTCAGGACGAAGTCGCCCCGCTTCACGGCGCGCTCGCGGAGGAGGTCGAGGAGTCTCTGCTGCGTGGACGATCGGGCCATCGCTCCGCATCGTACGATCGCGGCCCGCTCCGCCGCGCGCCGAGGGCCGCGGCGACGCCGACCCGACCGAGTGAAACCCCTCCGCGCCGCGGCGACCGCCGCCCTCGATGCCCTCGACCCGGTTGCGATCGGCCGCGCCTACTTCGAGGACCCGCGGGGGCGCTTCACGCCGCGGCAGATGCGGCGGTTCCTCGACGCGGGACTCGAGGCCGCCCACGTCCTCGCGGCCGCGCGACGGACGGCACGGATCCCGGCGCGTTCCGGCACGACGCTCCTCGTCGGCATCGGGATCGCAGAGATCCCGGTGGCGCTCGCCGAGGCACGTCTCGGCCGCCGCGTCCTCGGCTGGACGAAGCGGGGCGGCGAGGCGGCGGCCCTGGGCGCCGCGCTGCGCGCGGGGACACGCGTGCTGTGCGGCTGTGGACGCCACGCGTCGGCGCCGCGCGTCCTCGCCGCCGACGCGGGCCGGGCGCCGCTCCCCCGCGGCGTGAGCCACCTCTCGCTCGTGAGCGTCGTGAACGACCCCGAGGAGTTCCCCGCCCTGCACGACTTCTACTACCACCGCGCCGAGCCGCGCACCTTCTCGGGACGGCGCTTCGACGCCGACCGACGGCGCGCGCGCGACCTCGTCGCCCGGTGCCTCGGCGCGCTCGCACCGCGCGCGCTCGTGACGGCGAGCGACGACGCGTTCCCCTGGATCGAGGAGTGGGCCGCCGCCGCGGGCGCCGGCGTGGAGATCCTGGAGCCGCGCTGGAGCGCCCCCGCCACGACGGATCCGGTGCGTCTCCTCGTGGTCGGGCGCGTCCGAGGCCGAGAAAGGAAAGGGTCGTCTCCGAGGGGGCGCGCGTAGGACCCGCCCCTTCCGGGGGTCGACCCTGGATAGACTCTTCGCCACTCCTGCCCGGCCCATGGCCGGCAGTCCCCAAGGACCCAAACCTGTGAAATCGTTCCTCGCGGGCGCATTGCTCGTGGCGTTCGTGGGAGGCCTCGCCCTCCCCGCCCTTGCTCAGGACGAGCAAGAGACGCTCGAGCAGAAGCGCGACAAGAAGCTCGCCAAGGAGTTCGTGAAGAAGGCTCCCTGGTTCACCGACTACGACCTGGCGCGCGCGGAGGCGAAGAAGACCGGCAAGCCGATCTTCACGTACTTCACGCGCTCCTACGCCTACTGACCCCCCTGCGAGGCACTGGAGAGCCGTGCGCTCTCCTCCGACGAGTTCCCCACGTGGGCCAAGGACTACGTCCTCTTCCTCCACGTCACGACCCGGATCCCGGACACGAAGTACGACGGCCTGCTCTCCGAGAAGGGAGGGCGCGGGTTCCCGCATCTCGCCTTCATGGACGCCGAGGGAACGGTCCTCGCGACCCATGAAGGGCCGCGAGAGATCAAGAACTTCGCCGAGACCGGCGCGAAGGCGCGCTCGGTGATCGACCTCCAGAAGCGTGCCGCCGGCGGCGACGAGAAGGCCAAGATCGAGCTCTTCGTCCTGCAGGTGGAGATGGGATCGATCCCCTACGCCAAGGCCGTCGAGCAGGCGAAGAGCCTCAAGCTCTCCGACGAGCAGCGCAAGAAGCTCGACGCGCAGTTCCTGAACCTCGAGGTGATGGAACTGGTGAACGCGATCGACTCCCAGGAAGGAGCCGTCGAGGCCGGGAAGAAGCTCTTCACGAGCTTCTACAAGGCGAAGCGGATCCCGACCGGCGAGGAGGCGACCCAGGCGTTCTGGGGCCTGATCCTCACCTACGGCGACGTCGAGAAGGACGTCGCGGCCTTCGAGGCGGGCGTCGCCGGCATGAAGAAGCAGCTCGCCGACGAGCCCCGCGCGAAGAAGTTCCTCGAGGACCTCGACAAGAAGCTCGAGGAGATGAAGTCCGGGAAGTCCGACAAGGACGAGGACCCGGACGAGAAGGACGGCGAGTAGCCGCTCGGCGTCCCCTCCGGGGACGCGTCGATCCACCGGCTCCGGTCTTCGCCTCACGGCGGAGGCCGGAGCCGGCTCCATTCCGGGGCGGGCGCGCCGGCCGCTTGCCCCGGGAGCGGGCGCTGCTCGAAACTGGGCCGGCCACGTCCCCGTCCCCCACTCGGAGCACTCCCCCATGCGATCGATCCTGACCGGTCTCGTCCTCGTCGCGGCTGCCGCGTGGATCGCGCCGCCGATCCTCGCGACGCCCCGCGGCGCCGACGAGACGCTCGAAGAGAAGCGCGACAAGAAGCTCGCCGAGGAGTTCCTGAAGAAGGCTCCCTGGATCACCGACTACGACAAGGCGCGCGCCGAGGCGAAGAAGACGGGGAAGCCGGTCTTCGCGTACTTCACGCGCTCCTACTCGCCCTGACCCCCCTGCAAGGCAGTGGAGAGCCGTGAGCTCTCCTCCGACGAGTTCGCAGCGTTCGCGAAGGACTACGTCCTCTTCTGTCACATCACGACGCGCATCGAGGGCGAGAAGCACGGGAAGCTCCTCTCCGAGAAGGGAGGCACGGGGTTCCCGACGTTCCTCTTCCTCGACGCCGACGGCGAGATCCTCCTGAAGCACGGCATCGCCCGCACCGTCGAGAACTTCGGCGCGAGCGGCAGGAAGGCCCAGGCGATGCTCGACCTCGCGGCCAAGGCCTCCAAGGGAGACGCGAAGGCGCGCGTGGAACTCTTCCTCGCGCGCCTCGACGCCGGCTCGATCTCCGTCGCCGACGCGAGGAAGGAGATCGAGGGCGCGAAGCTAGCCCCCGAGCAGCGCAAGCGCGCCGACGCCCTCGTCCTCAATCTCGAGGTCCTGGAGCTCGCCGGCGCCGCGCGCGGCACGGAGTCGCAGTCCTCGCTCGGCAAGAAGTTCTGGACCTGGCACTCCCAGAAGCAGACGCCCACGGGAGAGCGCGCCCTGGACTCGTTCTGGAGCACGATCCTCGTCTTCGGCGAGAGCGAGAAGGACGTGAAGGCCTTCCGCGCCGGCGTCGAGTACTTCCGCGCGCGCTACGGCAAGGTCGAGGCGCGCAAGAGCTACCTCGAGAAGCTCGACGAGCGGCTGAAGAAGCTCGAGTCGGGTGGCTGAGGCCTGTCTCGCGCACCTGCGGCCGCTGCTCGAAGATCTCAGAACGAGCGCCTTCCGATTGCGAACGCAGTGCGCGATGAGGATGGCGCGAGGCTCGATGGTTCGGGCTCGACTCTCCGATCGCGCGCGTCGCTCGATCGGAGAGTCGTGACGGACCCAGCTCGGAAGCAGGGACGAGCCACATCGCGGGCTGCGCCCGCAACCCAAGTGCGCCTGTTCCGAGAATCGACGCGCGCCGGGCGCAGGCGCGCGAGGAGTAGATCAGCGCTCCGGCCCGACGAGCGTCAGCAGCATCACTTGCGGAGGTCGAAGCAGCCGAATGCGCGGCGCCCAGCCGCCCTCCATGCCGAGGCCCGCGCAGACGACGAGCGTGTCGACGTGCCAGGGGAGCGCGGGCGTCGGCCGGAGTTCCCGAAAGACGCCGTCGCTGTAGCGACGGCCGACACGGCTGAGCGTGAGCAGCGCACCCACGAACGGCAGCTGCACCTGGCCGCCGTGCGTGTGGCCGGCGAAACCGAGATCCGCGTGCCACTCCTCAGGCGGCTGAATGAAGACCTGCGGGTTGTGCGCGAGCAGGATCGTCGTCGAGTCCGTCGGAGCATCCGCAAGCAGCAGATCCGGCCGGCGCGGACGCGTGCGATTCCCCGTTCCTGCGATTCGCAGCTTCGCCCCGCGAATCTCGAGATCGACGGCGCGGTCGAGCAGATACGTCACTCCCGGGATACCCAGGACGAGCGCAGCGAAGTCCGCGTCGCTGTCGCCATCGACCACGAAGCACCCATGGCGCGCGGCGAGACCTCCCAGCCAGCTCCTCACGGAAGGAGCGATTCCCGGTAGTGGAGGGCCATGCACGAGGTCTCCCGTGAAGAGGACGAGATCGGGGTCGAAGGCAGCGACGGCAGCCGAAGCGCGCCAATCGCGCGCCGACATGCCGACGGTCTGCAGGTCGGTCACGTGCGCGACACGGATCGACGCGCCGGCCGGTAGCTTCGAGACGGGAATCGTCTCGCGGTGGACGTCGAGGCGATTGGGCTCGACCGTCAGCATGGCGATCGCCAGCAGGAGCGGCGGAGCCGCCAGCGCGGCGCGCGCCGCCTGGCGGCGGCGCGCGGCGCCGGCGAGCGCGACCGCCGGGATTCCGATCCCGAGCGCGTGGAAAGAGATCGCGAACCAGGGGAAGAAACCGGAGATCCGGCCTCCGGAGACGACGCCGCCCGCAGCGAAGCCGAGACCGAGGAGCAGGAGAGCGACGGCGGCGCTGCAGGCGTCGCGCGCGAGACCGCGCCGCGGTCTCTCGCCGTTGCTCGGGCGGACGATCCGACGCGCCGTGATCGCAGCGATCGCCGTGATGGCGCAAGCCACGGCGAGGACCACGACGAGCCTTCCGCCGTAGAACACCCACCAGGCGCCGACCGCGTCGAAGAAGCTCGGTTCCTGCTCCAGGAATCTCGCGGCGGGAGTGCCCATCGACTCGAGGAGTCTACGACTCGACACCCGCTCCGCCGCGTCGTGGCGCAGCCCGCGTGCAGGGCCCAGAATCTTCGCCCTATGTCTCCGAAACGATCTCCCGTCCTCGTCGCGAACGGCCAGGGCTTCTGGGGCGACTCGCCCCTCGGCCCGATCCGTCTCGTGCGCGAGGGGCCGCTGCACTACCTCACGCTCGACTACCTCGCCGAGGTGACGATGAGCATCATGCAGAAGCAGAAGCGGCGCGACCCGAACGCGGGCTACGCGACGGACTTCGTGCGGATGCTGGAGCGGGTGCTGCCGGAGTGCATGGCGAAGGGGATCCGCATCGTCGCGAACGCGGGCGGCGTCAATCCCGAGGCCTGCCGCCGCGCGGTGGCGGACGTGGTGCGGAAGCTCGGCCTGAAGGGAGTGCGCGTCGCCGTGCTGGCCGGCGACGACATCCTCGGCGAGCTGCCGGCGCTGGTCGCCGGCGGCGAGAAGCTCGCGAACCTCGACGATGGACGGCCGCTCGCCGACGTGCTCGACCGCGTCGAGAGCGCGAACGTCTACATCGGCGCATTCCCCGTGGCCGAGGCGCTGGCCCAGGGCGCGCACATCGTGATCGCGGGCCGCTGCACCGACCCGGCTCTCGTCGGCGGGCCGCTCGTGCACGAGTTCGGCTGGACGCCGAAGGACGTCGACGCGCTCGCCGCCGCCACCGTGGCGGGCCACATCGTCGAGTGCGGGCCGCAGTGCACCGGAGGGAACTTCACCGACTGGCGCGAGGTGAAGAACCTCGCGCGCGTCGGCTACCCGATCGTCGAGTGCGAGCCCGACGGCTCCTTCGTCGTGACGAAGCACGAGGGCACGGGCGGCCTCGTCGACGTGCGCACGGTCACGTCGCAGCTCCTCTACGAGATGGGCGATCCGAAGCGGTACATCGGCCCCGACGTCGTCGCCGACTTCACGACGGCGCGCCTCGAGCAGGCGGGGAATAACCGCGTGCGCGTCAGCGGCGTGAAGGGCGCGCCCCCGACGGACACCTACAAGGTGTCGATCGCCTACCGCAACGGCTGGAAGGCCCAGGGCCAGCTCACGGTGAGCGGTCCCGACGCCGTCGAGAAGGCGAAGCTCTGCGCCGAGGTCGTCTTCGAGCGTCTCGCCATGGACGGCGCCTCCTTCGAACCGCGGGAGCGCGTCGTCGAGCTCGTCGGGACGGGCGTGTGCCACGAGGGGATCGTGGCGCCGCCGGAGCCGAGCGAGGTGGTGCTCCGGATCGGCGTGAAGTCGCAGGACCGCGCGAAGGTGCAGCGCTTCGGCTACGAGATCGCGCCGCTCGTCACGAGCGGCCCGCCGGGAGTCACCGGCTTCGCCGGCGGGCGTCCCGCGCCGACGGAGATCATCGCCTACTGGCCCGCGCTCCTCGCGAAGACCAAGGTGCGCCCCACCGTCACCGTCGAGGAGGTGTCCGCGTGAAGGTTCCCCTCTCGCGCATCGCCTACGCCCGCTCCGGCGACAAGGGCGACGGCAGCAACGCCGGCATCGCCGCCTACTCGAAGGAGGGATTCGAGATCCTCCGCCGCGAGGTCACCGTCGCGCGCGTGAAGCGCCACTTCGCCGCGATCGCGCATGGGGAGATCGAGCGCTTCGAGGCGCCGAACCTCCTGGCGCTCAACTTCCTCCTCCACGACTCCCTCGGCGGCGGCGGCAGCGAGTCGCTGAAGACCGACGCGCAGGGCAAGACCCACGGTCTCGCGCTGCTGCGGATGGAGGTGGAGGTGCCGGAGGGTTTTCCGCTGCGGTGAGCGTTGCGAGCGCGGCCACCGGCTTCGCATCGCCGGTCCCTGCGGCAGACCATCGACTAGGTGCGGACTCCGCCACCGACGCCTCGGCGGCCGAGGCGGAACTCATCCCCGCGCCGTCGGACCGAGGACAGACTTCCCCGCGCGCCACACGCCGACGAGCCACACGACCGACCGGCGCCGCCACGCATCTTCGATCCGTTCGATCCAGAAGGACCGCGTCTTCATGGGAAAGCCCGATTGCACATGGTGTCACCATATGCAAATCGGTTTTCGTTTGGTACAGGCCCGAAGGGAGGCTCGGGCGGGTCGGCGGTGCCGGCCCGGCGCTCAGCGGCTTCGGCGCCCCCTCCCCCGCGGCAGCCGCTTCGCGAGACGCTGCAGGAACGAGCCGACGTCGGTCACGACGCCGAGAGTCTGCGCGGAGCCGCGGTCGGCGAGCTTGGTGACGACGCTCGGGTGGATGTCGACACAGACCATGGCGACGTGCGACGGGATCATGTTCCCGACGCCGATGCCATGGAGCATGGAGGCGAGCACGAGCACGAGGCCGGCATCCCGGAGCTCGCGCGCGTAGAGGCGCTGCGCCTCGAGGAGGTCCATCTCGGTGTCCGGCAGCGGGCCGTCGTCGCGGATGGAGCCGGCGAGCACGTAGGGCACGCGCGCGCGGACGCACTCCCGCAGGATCCCGGATCGCAGCGTGCCGCGCACGACGGCGCGCGCGAGGGAGCCGTCGCGCCGGATCGCGTTGATCGCCCGCAGATGGTTCATGTGCCCCTCCCGCGCCGCGACGCCGCTGCGGAGGTCGATCCCGAGCGACGTGCCGAACAGCGCGAGCTCCGCGTCATGGACGGCGATCGCGTTCCCCGCGAGGAGCGCATCGACCCAGCCGCGGCGCACGATCTCGGCGAGGGCCGGCGCCCCGCCCGTGTGCACGACGACGGGCCCCGCCACGACGACGATGCGCTTCCCCTCGGCGCGCGCGGCCTTCATGCGTTGCACGGTCTCGCGCACCTTCACCTCCAGCGCGCGCTCGCTGGACGACTCGGAGCGCATGAAGGAGAAGGTCTCCGGCTCGCGCGTCGTGAAGGGCGGCCGCGTCTCGACGCCGTCGACGCCGCAGACGACGGGGTCTCCCCTCTTCAGGTCGCGCATCAGCACGGCGCGGGCGCGGCGGCCGCGCACGACGATCATCGCGTCCATGCGGAGGCCCTCGACCTCGAGCCACCGCCCGCCGTGACGCACGCGCGTGCGGTGGTGGGTCGTCGACGAGAACCCCTCGGGCGCCACTCCGTCCTTCGGCGCGCGGACGAGCCGCACCTCCCGCTCCTCCCCGGTGCGGCAGCCGAGGACCACGAGGTTGTCGACGATGGCGCGCAGCTGGACCGCGCTCGGCGCCGACACGTCGAGCTCGGCCACGGAGAAGTCGTTCTTCGTCGCTCCGACGTCGAAGCGGGCGATCTGGTAGCTGCCGCCGCCCTCGAGGATCGCGCCGAGGAACCGGGACATGAGCCCCGTGTCGATGAGGTGGCCTTCGGCTCGGAGTCGGCGATGCGGCATGGTCGCCGCGGACTGTACCGATGCGGGAGGGCTTGACAGACCCGGCGTCCCGGGAGTCTCGTGACGTCGTGGCGTTGCTCCCGGGCTTCCCCCTTCGACGAATCGCTCGCGCCAAGCGGACGGCGCTCTGGCTGCTGATCGCCGCCGCGCTGCTGCTGGGCCTGCGGCTCGGCGCCGTGCACTCGCACGCGGAGGCGCCCGTGAGCGGCGCCGATTGCGCCGTCTGCATCCAGGCGCAGGCACCCGCGGCGGAAGCGCCGGTCTCGCTGGCGTTGGAAGCCGCGGTGCCGGTGTCGCTCCGCGTGGAGACGCCGGCGCAGCCGGTGCTCGCGGCCGAGATGCCCGCCGTCGCGGAGCCGCGCGGGCCGCCCCGCGGCGAGGCCTCGAAGGCGTGAGCCCAGGGCTCCCGCTGCGCCGCGCCGAAGCGTAGGCGGGAGACCCCCGGAGAGCGCGTGGGGCTGCGGGCCTTCCCTGCCCGAGCGAGCCCCCGCTCCCGAGACCGCGCGACGCGGTCCGATCCGGCCGGCTCGCGCAGGGCTCTCGCCGCGCGACGTGCCGCGCACTCTCCGCCCTCGAACCGTCCGATGCACCGGACCCACACACGCTTCGCAACCGTCTCCGAAAGACACCGACTCCCCGCACGACTCGCTCTCCTCGCTCTCCTCGCTGCCGGCGCGGCGCTCGTTCCCGGACGCTCCTCCGCCCAGGATCCGCCTGCCCAGGACACTCCCGAGGCGCGGATGGAACGCCTCGAGGCGGAGTTCCGCGCCTTCCGCGAGCGTGCGGAGCGCGAGAACGCCGACCTTCGCCGCCAGATCGAGGACCTGCGCCAGCGGGCGGAAACGAGCCCGCCGGGATCCGAAGCCGCGCGGCGCCTCGACGACGCGATCGCCGAGCTGCAGGTTCGTCTCGGCGCACTCGCCGACCGGCAGGCACGCGTCGAGGCTGCCGGCACGCAGCGCACGGCGTGGCTCGACCTCTCCTTCGACGTGCTCGCCGCCGTCGGCGGCAGCGAGGCCTCCGACGAGGAGATCGGCTTCGTCCAGCCCGGCGGCCACGATCCGGCCCAGCGCGGCTTCACGATCCAGAACGCCGAGCTCTCGTTGCAGGGGGCCGTCGACCCGAATTTCCGCGGCGACGCCCACGTGATCCTGCAGATCGATCCGGAGGGAGAGACCCTTCTCGAGCTCGAGGAGGCCTACCTCACGACGCTCACGCTCCCGGAGGACCTGCAGCTGAAGGTGGGCCAGTACTTCACGGAGTTCGGACGGCTGAATCGCCAGCATCCCCACGAGTGGGACTTCGTCGATCAGCCGCTCGTGAACGGCCGCGTCTTCGGGCCCGACGGTCTCCGCGCTCCGGGAGCACGGCTCTCCTGGCTCGCGCCGACACCCTTCTTCCTGGAGCTGCAGTCGGGGATCCAGAACCCGCGGGGCGAGACGCAGACGAGCTTCTTCGGCAACGAGGAGACGAACCCGGCTCTCGACGTGAACGGCGTCGAGATCCCCGCGGCTCTCGGGGGCCACCCGCTCGTGCGGCAGGACGTGCGCGACGCGGGCGACCTGCTCTTCGCGCAGCGCGCCTCGGCCTTCTTCGAGATCGGCGACGAGTTCACGCTCTCGCCCGGCGGATCCTTCCTCCTCGGCCCCAATGGCACCGGCTCGCGCGGCGAGACGCGCGTCTTCGGCGCCGACCTCTACGCCACCTGGAGACCCGTCGCGACGGACCAGGGCTGGCCCTTCGTCCGCGCGCAGACGGAGTTCATCGCCCGCGACTACGACGCCGACGTGTTCCTCGGAGACCTCGACGGCGACGGATTCGCGGAGGCCTTCCCGCGCGAGCGCTTCCGCGACCTCGGCGCCTACGGACAGCTCGTCTGGGGATTCGTGCGGCCCTGGGCCGCCGGCCTACGCGCCGACTGGGTCGACGGCAACGGAGCCTCGACGGGCGGCCTCGCGGGGCTCGACCGCCGCGTTCGGCTCTCGCCGAATCTCACCTACTACCCGAGCGAGTTCAGCCGGATCCGGCTCCAGGCGAACTTCGACCGCGTGCAGGGTCTCGCGGACTCGTGGTTCTTCGGCCTCTGGCTCCAGTTCGAGATCCTCCTCGGCGCCCACGGCGCCCACGCGTTCTGAGACGCACGCGCCCTCCGTCTTCCCCATCCGCTCCCCCGAACCCGCGCCATGCACCTCCTCTCCCTCCTCCTCGCGCTCCCGCTCCCGGCGAGCGGCCACGCGCCCGCCACGGAGCCGCTCCAGGTCCTCACGACGACGCCGGAGCTGCGCGACCTCGCCCAGATCGTCGGCGGAGACGCCGTGGAGGCGACGAGCCTCCTGCGCGGCCCCGAGGATCCCCACTTCGCCCAGGCGCGGCCGAGCTCCATCAAGGCCGCCAACCGGGCCGACCTCTTCGTGAAGAACGGGATGTCCCTCGAGATCGGCTACGAGCCACTCATCGTCTCCGAGTCGCGGAACCCGAAGATCCAGCCGGGGAGCGCGGGCCACCTCGACGCGTCGGCGGCGATCCGCAGGCTCGACGTGCCGGCGGGCGCGATCGACCGCTCCATGGGCGACGTCCACCCCGACGGCAATCCGCACTACCTGCTCGACCCGATGAACGGCAAGGTCGTCGCGCGCTCGCTCCGCGACGCCCTCGCGGCGCTCGCGCCCGCCCAGCGGAAGGACTTCGAGGAACGATGCGCGCGCTGCGAGAAGTCGATCGACGTGGCGATGTTCGGCGAGAAAGTGCTGGAGCGCTTCTCCGCCGACACGCTGGCCGAGCTCCTGAGCCAACGGAAGCTCGGCGACTTCCTCCGCGAGCGCGGCGCCCTCGACGACCTCGGCGGCTGGGCGGCTCGCATGCTGCCGCTCGCGGGCACGCCCATCGTCACCTATCACAAGAACCTCGCGTACTTCGCGGCGCGCTACGGGCTCGACGTGGTGGAGGCGCTGGAGCCGAAGCCCGGCGTGCAGCCGAGCTCGACGCACCTCGAGACCGTGATCGCGACCATGAAGGCCCGCAACGTGCGCGGCGTCTTCTCCTGCTCCTACCAGCCGTCGAAACCCGTGGAGAAGGTCTGCGCGGAGACGGGCGCGAAGGCGGTCGTGTTCCCCCACCAGGTGGACGCGAGCGCGAGCGCCTCCGGATTCCTCTCCCTGCACGAGACGCTCGTGAAGCTCGTCTCGTCGGCCCTGCAGCAGCCGTGAGCGACGAGCCGATCCTCCGCGTCCGCGACCTCACGGTCGGCGTGCACCGGCGCGCCGTCCTCTCGGGCCTCGACTTCGAGCTGTCCGCCGGCGACGTGCTCGGCATCGTCGGCCCGAACGGCTGCGGCAAGACGACGCTCCTGAAGACCCTCGTCGGCGCACTCCCCCCGCTCGCCGGACGCTTCGACTGGAGCTCCGCCGGCGGCGGCGCGCCGCGGATCGGCTACGTCCCGCAGCGCGACGCGATCGATTCCATCTATCCCTTCCGTGCGCTCGAGGTGGTCCTCCTCGCGCAGGGCGCCGACCAGCTCTTCCTGCCGACGCCGACGCGCGCCATGCGGGCTCGGGCGGCGGCGGCGCTCGAGCGCGTGGGTCTGGGCCACCGCATCGCCGCCGGATACTCGGAGCTCTCGGGCGGCGAACGCCAGCGCGTCCTCCTGGCGCGCGCCCTCGCGCTCGCGCCCGACGTGCTCGCCCTCGACGAGCCGACGAGCGCCATGGACCCCGGCGGCGCCGAGCGCCTCCTCGACCGGATCGACGAAATCCGGCGCGAGCAGAGGCTCACGGTGGTGCTCGTCTCCCACGACCTCTCCCTCGTGTCGCGGCGCGCGAGCCGCATCCTCGCGCTCCACGAGGGGCGCCACCTGGAGGGCTCCGCCGACGACGTGCTCACGGACGAGCGCCTGAGCCAGCTCTACGGGTACCCCATGCGCGTCGTCGCGGCCGGCGGGCGCCGCGCCGTCGTGCCCGGGACGGAGTCGCGTCCATGACGCTCGCCGCACCCGTCGCCGAGGAGGGGTTCCTGCGCTCGATCGCGTCGACGCTCGATCTCTTCCGCGACTCGTTCCTCGCGACGCTCGTGCTCGCGACGGTGCTCTCGTTCCTCGGCGTGCACGTGATCCTGCGGCGCGTCGTCTTCGTCGGGATCGCCCTCGCGGAGATGGCCTCCCTCGGAATCGCCCTGTCGTTCTTCGCGGAGCGATTCGAGGTGACGGCACCGGGACGCGCCCTCTCCTTCGTGCGCGAGCACTGGACCATGGGCGCCGTGATGAACCTCCTCGGCCTCTCGTTCCTGATCCCCGCCGAGAGCCGCGGTCTCTCGCGCGAGGCGCGCATCGGCATCTGCTTCGCCGGCGCGGGAGCCCTCGCCGTCCTCCTCGTCGCCGGCAGCCCCCACGGCATGGACGAGATCCGGATCCTGATGACGGGCGATCCGCTCTTCGTCTCGCACCAGGACGTGAACGTCCTCTTCGCGGTGATGGGGCCCGCTGCCGTGCTCCTCCTCGCTTTCTTCCGGCGATTCCTCCTCGTCGCCTTCGACCGGGAGATGGCGCTCTCGCTCGGCATCCGCGCCGGACTCTGGGAAGGCTTCTTCTTCCTCCTGCTGGGTCTCTCGATCGCGATGGCGATCCACCTGGCGGGGATGCTCTTCGCCATCGGGTTCCTCGTGATCCCGGGCGCCGCGGCGCTCTCCTTCGCGCGCCAGCCCTGGACGATCTTCGCGACGTCGGCGGCGATCGGCCTCGGCTCCGCCACCTCCGGCTTCGTGGCGAGCCACTCGCTCGACTGGCCCCTCGGGCCTACCACCGTCCTCTTCGCGCTGGTCGCTCTCGCGGTGCTGCGGACGGCCGGGCGCCTGCGGGAACGGGCCGCGACTCGGGCGGTCCCGACGGCCCGCTGACGGCGCGGACCAGCAGGTCGAGGGCGTCGTCGGGCGCGAGCTCGCGCTCCCCGGGAAACACGAGGTGCACCCGGCCCTCGTCGATCCAACGGCGGTCGCGGAAGACCTCGCTCACGTGGCTCTCGAATCGCCTGCGGTCCTCGACGTCCGCCTGGTAGCGGTCCTTCGCGTAGACGATGAGGCGCGCCGTCGAGCCGGCGAGCCGGTTCTTCACGAGGAAGAGATCGAGGAGCCGCCACACCTCCGGCGGCAGGCGCCCGAAGCGGTCACGGAGGTCGGCGGCGACGGCGTCGTAGCTCGGACGGCCCTTCACGCCGTCCATGGCGCGGTAGATGTCGAGACGCAGCGAGGACTCCGGCACCCACGACTCCGGGAGGAACGCGCGCACGCCCGTCTCCAGGTCGACACCCTCCTCCTCGTCGGCGGAGGCTCCGGCGACCATCTTCGGGAGCGGGATGCCGCGCGCGTCGTCGACGGCGATCTCCGCGCGGGCCGCGCCCTGCTCGTCGGCCCGCTCGACGACGACGGGCCGGTCGTCGGCGAGCGCCGCGGCGTCCTCCTCGCTGAGAGCCGTCACCCGGTCGCGCGGCCTCGGCTCGGGCGCCGGGATGCCGAGCTGCGCCGCCGCCGCGAGCTCGCGCGCCGCGCGCCGCTTGCGCTCGCGCGACATGCGGTCGACGGTGGCGCGCAGGAGCCTGCAGTAGAGGTCGTAGCCGACGGCTGCGATGTGGCCGCTCTGCTCGGCGCCGAGGAGGTTCCCGGCGCCGCGGATCTCCAGGTCCTTCATCGCGATGTCGAATCCGCTGCCGAGCTGCTGCAGCTCCTCGATGGCGCGCAGGCGCGCGCGCGCATCGGCGCCGAGGGGCTGGCTGCGCGAGGTGAGCAGGAAGCAGTAGGCCTTCTGCCCGCCCCGACCGACGCGGCCGCGGAGCTGGTGGAGGTCGGCGAGCCCGAACCACTCCGCGTGGTCGAGGAAGATCGTGTTGGCGCGCGGGATGTCGAGACCGCTCTCGACGATCGACGTGGAGACGAGCACGTCGAACTCGCCGCGCACGAAGGCCGTCATCGTCTCCTCCAGGGCGTCGTCGCCCATGCGGCCATGGGCCAGCGCGTAGCGAGCCTCGGGCACGAGCGCGGCGAGCTGCCGCGTGCGGTGCTCGAGGGACGCGATGCGGTTGTGGACGAAGTAGACCTGACCGCCGCGATTGATCTCGCGGCGCAGCGCCTCCTGCACCAGAGCGTCGTCCTCGCAGTCGCCGGCGTGGGTCTCGACGGCTTCCCGTCCCGGCGGCGGCGTCGTGAGGGACGAGATGTCGCGCAGGCCGACGAGCGCCTGGTGGAGCGTGCGCGGGATCGGCGTCGCCGTCATGGAGAGCACGTCCACCGTCGCGCGCAGCCGCTTGAGCCGCTCCTTCGCGCGCACGCCGAACCGCTGCTCCTCGTCGATCACGACGAGACCGAGATCGCGGAACACCACGTCCTTCGAGAGGAGCCGGTGGGTGCCGATGAGCACGTCGAGGGTCCCCTCGCGCGCACGCCGGAGCACCTCGCGCACCTCCCGGTCGGTGCGGAAGCGCGAGACCACGTCGACGGTCACGGGGAAGTCGGCGAACCGCCCGCGGAAGGTGTCCAGGTGCTGCTGCGCGAGGACCGTCGTCGGGACGAGCACGGCCACCTGGCGTCCCGCCTGCACGATCTTGAAGGCGGCGCGCATGGAGAGCTCCGTCTTGCCGTAGCCGACGTCGCCGCAGAGCAGGCGGTCCATCGGGCGCGGCGCCTCGAGATCGGTCTTCAGCTCCACGGTGACGCTCACCTGGTCGTCCGTGTCCTCGAAGGGGAAGGCCGCCTCGAACTGGAGCTGCAGATCGTCGTCCGACGGGCAGGCGAAGCCCGTCCGCGTCTCGCGCATGGCATGCACCTCCAGCAGCTCCGCCGCGAGGTCGGCGACGGCCTTCTTCACCTGCGCCTTGCGGCGAGCGAAGGAGACGCCGCCGATGCGGTCGAGGGGCGGCGCCGCACGTCCCGCCCCGAGGTACTTCCCGACGAGGTCGATGCGCGAGGCGGGGACGTAGAGCTTCGTCTCCTCGGCGAACTCGATGACGAGGTGGTCCTCCTCGCCGGGCCCCTTGCGCAGCCGCTCCGTGCGCAGGAAGCGTCCGATGCCGTGGACCGCGTGCACCACGAGATCGCCCGGATGGAGCTCGGCCGCCGTCTCGATGGCGCGAGCCGTGTGGATCTTGCGCGCGCGCGACGGGCGCCGCACGGCGACGACACCGGCCAGCTCCGCGTGCGTGAGCGCCGTGACGCCGACGCGCGGGAGCACGAAGCCCCGCGACAGCTCGCCGACGCGAACCTCGATCGGGAGCGACGGGTCGGTGCCGCGATCGCGGAGCACCTGGCGCAGACGCTCCGCCTCGGCCTTCGTGGCGCAATGGACGATCACGCGCCGCTCGCGCGCCGCCGCCTCCAGCACGTCGGGCGACGGGCGCAGCCCGACGCCCATCTCGCGCACGCTGCGCGCGCCGAGGTCGAGGTCGCCGCCGGGGAGGAGGCGCAGGTCGAGCCGCGCGCGCAGGCGGCACCCGTCGAGGAAGCCGGCGAAGCGCTCCCTCAGCGCCTCGTTCTGGAGTCCGAGCCCGTCGCCGCGGTCCTGGATCCGGACCGGGTCGACGAAGACGACGAGGCTCTCGGCCGCGAAGGCGTCGAGGGGCGCGCGGCCGTCGAGCTCGGAGTCGCCCACGAGCGGCACGGCGATCCGCTCCAGACGCTCGATGGAGCGCTGCGTCGTCGCGTCGAAGCGGCGGATCGAGTCGACGCGGCCGTCGAAGGTCTCGATGCGGATGGGCACGTCCGACGCGCGCGGCCAGAAGTCGAGCAGTTCGCCGCGCAGCGACAGCTCGCCGGGGCGCGCCACGAGCGGCACGCGCTCGAGACCGGCGCCCACGAGCCGGCGGACGAGCTCCGTCGCGGAGAGCGCCCCGCCCACCTCGGCCGAGAGCACCGAGGCGCGCACCGACGCCTCCGCGGGGAGCGGCTCCAGCAACGCCAGCAGCGGCGCGACGACGAGGCGCCGCGTGCCGTCGACGGCGTCGAGGCGCGCGCGCAGCCGGTCGGGCTGCGCGCCGCGGGGCGGAAGCAGGGTCGCCGGCGCGCCGAATTCCTGCAGGTCGAGCGCGAACCGCTCCGCCTCCTCCGGATCGGAGACCACGACGAGGACGGTCGCCGCGCCGGCGTCGCGCGCGGCCGCGACGCAGAGCGCCGCCGAGGCGCCGAGAACGCTGCCGATGGTCGCCTGTGCGCCGGCGCGCGGGAGCACCGCGGCGAAGGCGGCGTCGGCGGAGAGCGTCGAGACGAGGTCCTTCACGTCGCGCCGTCCGGTGCGCCGCCGCCGCCAGCGGCGGCGTCCTCTTCGAGCTCGCGCAGCGCCTCTTCCGCCGCGAGCGCTTCCGCCTCGCGCTTGCTGCGCCCCCAGGCGGGACCGCAACGCCGGCCGTCCACGACCGCGGCGACGCAGAAGCTGTGGCCGAAGGCGTGGGACCGCTGCTGCAGCAGCTTGTAGGTGGGCACGCAGCCGAAGCGCACCTGCACGCGGTGCTGCAGCTCGGCCTTGGCGTTCGGCTTCGGGTCGCCGAAGGCTCCGTCGTTCAGGATCCCGCGTGCGACGGCGCTCGCTGCCTCGAAGCCGCCGTCGAGGAGGACGGCACCGAGGAGCGCCTCCAGGGCGCCGGCGAGGACCGAGCCGGGGATCGCGCTGCCGCGCACCGGTGCGGGGCGCAGCTCCAGAAGCGGCTCGAGGCCGATCCGGCGCGCGACCCGCGCGAGGTGGGCGCGGGAGACCTTGCGCGCTCGCCGCTCCGTGAGCTGGCCCTCCGTCGCGCCGGGGTCGGCGGCGTAGAGGTCGGCCGCCATGGCGAGACCGATCAGCGCGTCGCCGAGGAACTCGAGCCGCTCGTTGTCGGAGCCGTCGATCCCGCCGACGGACGCGTGCCGGAGCGCCTGCAGCACGAGCGCGTCGGCGCGGAAGGAGTAGCCGATCGACGCACCGGCCGCGGCGATGCGCGGGTCGCGCCGAGCGGCTTCGCCGTCGGAGGTCGTCATGGAGTCACGAGGGTAATCGACCCCGTGCGGCGACGGCCGCGAGGCGTCCGCGCACGGGGCGCCTTGTGCGCAACGGCGACGCCGCTACAGTTCGCCCCTCTTCGCCGAATCCGTTCCCGGGACATCCCGCGTTTCCGCAGGCGTGGTGTGCCGACCGTGGAGGATCGAGTGTCGGAAGGAAGCCCGTCTCCCGCGGTGGCCGCGGGACGTCGAGCGGACGACGGCCTCGAAGGCGAGGGTCGTTCCACCCGCGGAGCAGAGCCCGGGGCCGGCGTTCCGACGCTGGAGCCGCGTTCGTGGCGCACCGGGGGAATTCTCAAGCACGCACGGCCTACGTGCTCCGTCTTGCGCGAGTGCGACTCCTCGAGATGACCTGGCAGACGAGCTTCCGGATCGAGATCCCGGACGGATCCGCCGTTCGCGGTGAGATCGTCGGCCCGCGCGACCGCGCGCATGCGACACCGATCCTCTTCGTCCGGGAGGATTCCCTTCCGCGCGACTGCGGCTTCTATCCGCACGTGACCGAGCGGCTCGTCCGCACCGGATTCGCAGTGGCGACGCTCGAGCGCGCGGAGGGCGAGGCGATCGAGCCGGCCCTGGAGCTCGCCGCCGTGAAGGCCTTCGTCGCGCAGGCCGTCGCCGGCTCCATCGACGGTCGGCTCGCCGCCAACCACCTCGGCCTCTTGGGGCACGGACTCGGCGCGGGGCTCGCACTCCTCGCCGCCGCCTGGAGCGTCGAGCTCGGAGGATCCGGCGCCGGCGCCGTGCCGGGGGTCGTGGCCCTCGGCTGCTGCGCCACGCTCGATCGAGGCGACGAGCGCCCGCGTCGCGCCTACGCCGAGCGTGTGCGAAGCGATGCGGCGCGCTTCAGCCTCGAGAGCGCCGTGCGCTCCTACCCGGGCCGCCTCGTCCTCGTGCATGGGGAGGAGGACTACCTCGTTCCCATCGACGAAGCGGAGCGGCTCTACCACTGGTCGCGCAAGGACCGGGCGCGCTTCGTGCTCATGGAGAAGGTGGGTCACTCGTTCGGAGCGCGTGACCCGATGCTCGAGATGACGAAGGAAGTCGACCGCATCGGGAAGATCGTCGACGACTTCTTCCACAGCGTGCTCGGCTGAAGGATCGGATGCGGCGGGCTCTCAGGGTGCGTCGCCGCGCGGAGCCGGAGGACCCACGATCCCGCCGGTCGTCTTCCCGTCACGGCTCGTTCCGTCGCGCACCTTCGATTCCACGGCCGCGCTCCGCTCGAAGATCCCCGAGCCGGTGGACTTGAGCGCCGGGGAGCTCTGCGAGCGCGACGCCGACGGCCGCTTCACGATCTCTCCGTAGAGCCGGACCACCTCCGTCTCGTCGATGAAGCCCACCACCTGGCCGGCCTCGTCGCGCACGGGGATCGCCCGCAGCCGGTGCGCGAGCAGCAGCCGCGCGACGCGCTCCAGGTCGTCGTCGAGCGTGACCCACACGGGCGGCTGCATCACGTCGGCGGCCACCACGGGGAAGCGCACGGCGGGGTCGGCGGCGAGCGCGCGGAGCGTGTCGTCGCCGATGACGCCCGCGAGCCGGCCGTCCCGGTCGAGCACCGGGAAGACCTCCTGGGACTCCTGCGCCGACGCGCGGGCCGGCAGCTCCTCGGCCGGAGTGTCGACCCGGAAGTGCACGTGCGGCGCCGGGTGCAGGCGGTCGCGCACCTTCGCCGCGCGCAGGGCGGCCGGCGCCCGGGCGTGCGCCGGCGAGTCGAGGGGAGTCGCCACCTGCGCCTCGTAGAGCGACACGCGGCGCAGAGCCACGAAGGAGACGCCGAGGGAGAGCATCAGCGGCACGAGGAGCTCGTAGCTGCCGGCCATCTCCGAGACGAGGATCATCGCGCTCAGGGGCACGTTCGCGACGCCGCCGTAGAAGGTGGCCATGCCCACCAGCGCGAAGGCGCTGGGATCGATCGCGGGATCGTCGAAGAGGATCTGCGCGGCTCGGCCGAGGCTGCCGCCGAGGAGCGCGCCGAGCGTCATGGACGGCGCGAAGTCTCCCGCGCTGCCTCCGGAGCCGATCGTGAGACCCGACACGACGAGCTTCGCGCCGCAGAGGATCAGGAGGAGCTGCACGCCGCCCCAGCCGTCGGGGAGCCACGGAGCGCCGGTGATCGCCACCTGCACCGCGCCGTAGCCGCCGCCCAGGAGACCGAGGCCCGTTCCGGGCGCCTTGATGCGGTCGCCCACGGCGAGGAGGAGGATCGTCACGAGGAGACCCACGGCGCAGCCGCCGATCGCCGGCCGGGCCCAATCGGGCAGCGGGAGCAGGGCCACCTGCTTGCGCACGGTCGAGAGGAATCCGACGAAGAGTGCCGCCAGGAGGGAGATGGCGATCGCCGCCGCGACGTAGAGCGGCAGATGCGCCGGCACGAAGCCGTAGGCCGGCAGCGTGCCGAAGAGCGTTCCCGAACCCAGCAGGACGTGGACGACGGAGTACGCCATCACGCTCGAGAGCACGGCCGGCACGAGCGCGTCGGTCTCGAAGCCGTCGCGGTAGAGGAACTCCACCGCGAGCAGCGCCGCGCCCAGCGGCGTTCGGAAGACGGCGGAGATGCCGGCGGCCACTCCCGCGAGGAGCAGGATGCGGCGCTCCCGCGCGCTCACGCGCAGAACGCGCGCCGCGAGGGAGCCGATGGCGCCGCCGATCTGCATCGTCGGGCCCTCGCGCCCTCCCGCGCCGCCCGACCCGAGGGTCGCGACGGAGGCCGCGAACTTCACGAAGAGCACCCGCAGGCGTATGAGCCCTCCCTGATGGTGGAACGCATCGATCGTGGCGTCGGCGCCGCCGCCGCGCGCTTCGGGCGCGAGCAGGCAGACGACTCCCGAGACGAGCGCGCCGAGCCCGGGGAGGAGCACCAGGATCCATGGACGGAAGGGCGACGGCGGCCTCTCCGGAACGATCTCCCCCACGGCGCGGAGCATGCCGTAGCCGGCGACTCCCTCCAGGAGTTCCGCCTCGACCCACTCGACGGCGACGAGGAAGCCCGCGCCCACGAGACCCGCGGCGAATCCGACGAAGGTGGCGTGCAGGAGCGTGCGTCCGACGCGCGCGAGGTCGAGCGTGTTGCCGCCGGCGAGGAGCGTCGCCAGGAGCAGCGGCCGCGTCGCCGCGGGCCCATGGCTCCCCGCGTCGGCGTCGCCAGGCGTCGCTCCGCGACGCGGAAGCAGCGCGTCTCGGAGATTGCGCAGCAGACCCATGGACCGCGCCCACTATGCCAGAGGCACCGGCGCGCGCGCGCGACGCGGCGTCAGCCCAAGGGCGCGAGCGACGCTTCCCAGGCGGACCAGCCCCCGACGAGATCGCGCGCGTTCGTGGCACCGGCGCGCTCGAGCATGCTGAGGGCGATCATCGATCGCACGCCGCCGGCGCAATGGAGCACGACGGGGCGATCGCGGGGGATCTCCGCCATCCGCGCACGCAAGCGATGCAGCGGAACGTGGAGACTGCCCTCGATGCGTCCGCCCAGGCGCTCTCCGGCGGCGCGGACGTCGACGACGACGGGCGGGCGCGGCGATGCGAGCTCGCCGCGGAGCGCCGCCGATTCGACGCGCGGGCTCGTGCGCTTCAGGTCCGGCCGCGCCTCCAGGGACGCCGCGGGACCTCCGCGCAGGAACCCGACGACGCGGTCGTAGCCGATCCGTCCGAGACGCAGGGCCGCTTCGCGTTCGTCTCCAGGATCCGCCAGGAGGACGATGGGCTCCTGCGGCTCGAGCACGCTGCCGCACCACGTGGCGAACTTGCCCTTGAGGGAGACGTTCAGACACCCGGCGAGATGGCCGGCGGCGAACTGGGGAGCGGGACGCACGTCGAGGAGCACGGCCCCCTCCTCCTGCCGCGCGAGCACTTCCTCGAGCGAGAGCGCGACGAGGGAACGCTCGAGGCTCTGCTCCAGCGTGTCGCGCTTCCGGCGATTCACGGTGGCGTCGTGCGCGAAGTAGGCCGGCGCCTCGGGCTGCTCCGCCGTGACGAGACCCACGAAGGCCTCCTCGTCCATCGGCTGCAACGCGTAGTTCGTCGCGCGCTGCGCCCCGATGGTCGAGAACGTCTCGGGGCCCAGGCTCTTGCCGCACATCGAGCCGGCGCCGTGCGCCGGATAGACGAGCGTGTCGTCGGGGAGAGGGAGGAGCTTCTCGCGGAGCGATCGGTAGAGCATGCGCGCGAGATCGTCGGCCGACACGCCGACGGAGGCGAGGAGATCCGGCCGCCCCACGTCGCCGACGAAGAGCGTGTCGCCCGTCAGCACCGCATGGGGACCCTTCTTCCCCGCCGCGTCGTCGTGGACGGCGAAGGTGATCGCCTCGGGCGTGTGCCCAGGCGTCTCCAGCGCGACGAGGCGCACCTTCCCGAGGTCGATCGTGTCACCGTCCCGCAGGGGACGGAACTCGTAGTCGGCCTTCGCGCGCGCGCCGAGCGCGATCTTCGCGCCCGTGCGCCGCTGCAGCTCCAGATGGCCCGAGACGAAGTCGGCGTGGAAGTGCGTGAGGAGCACCCACTCGATGCGGAGCCCGCGCTTCTCGGCGTCGGCGAGGTAGCCGTCGACGTCTCGCTGCGGATCCACGATCGCCGCGGCGCGCGACTCCTCGTCGGCGACGAGGTAGGAGGCGTGGGAGAGGCAGGCGAGGTAGTACTGCTGGAGGATCATGGCGCGCGCGGAGGACGACGAGGGCGCCGATCTTCGCCCATCGCGCGCCGCGCCGGTACCCCGCGGCACGCGGGGTCGCGACGCGAGGGCGCTCCTCCGGTACGCTCTCGCTCCTCTCCGTCCCGCGCAGCTCCACGATGAGATCCCGAACCATGCGCACGCTCCTCGCCGCACCGATCGTCGCCGCGAGCTTCCTCGCGTCGTCCGCCACCGCTCAGTCGCCGCCCTGCCCCATCTCGGGCATCCAGACGACGCCCTTCGGGAACCCGCAGGGGTTCGGCGGGAACCACGTCTTCGAGCTCGGATGGGATGCTTCGAGCTGCTCCCTCACGATGAAGGTGGAGCAGGATCCCTGCTGCTTCATCGGCAACTACTACCTGACGGGCGCTTTCCTGATGTACGGCGACGCGATCTTCTTCCAGCCCGTCGTGCTCCCGCCGCCGTTCTACGGACATCCGCTCTACATCCTCCCGATCGACGTGCTCGGTCCGCTCCCCGCGGGGACGACGTCGATCCCGGTGCCTCCGGATCCCGCGCTCGTCGGAAGGACGTTCCAGTTCCAGGCGATCGCCCAGTTCCTCTTCACGCTGGGCGGTCCGATGGGAACGATCGACTACGTGCTCACGCACGGAATCACCGGCACCTTCAACTGATCGCGCGCCACGAACGGCCGCAACGGCGCTGACGGGCACCGGGCTCGGTGGTAGGCTCGGGCCCGATCCGGCGGGTGGACCGCACCCGGCCGCCGGGCATCGCTCACGGGAGGTTCGACCGATGCGCATGCTCCTCGTCTCTTCGCTCTTCGCGGGATGTCTCCTCGCCGGGCCCGCCGCGGCGCAGGCCCCCTGTCCGATCTCGGGGATCCAGACGACGCCGTTCTGGGGAACGGCGATCCAGCCCTTCGGGAATCCGATCTTCGAGCTCGGGTGGGACGCGACCCAGTGCGCCCTCACGGTGCGCGTCGAGCCCGATCCCTGCTGCTTCGTCGGGAATCAGTTCTTCCTCGGGCACTACCTGATCTACGGCGACGTGCAGCTCGTGCCGCCCTTCGAGCTGCCGAGCCCCTTCTCGGGGCAGCCTCTCCTCGTCGTGCCCACGGACGTCCTCGGTCCATTCCCCGGCCCGACGTCCTCGATCCTCGTGCCTCCCGATCCGATGCTCGTCGGGCGCACCTTCCTCTTCCAAGGCATCGCCGAGTTCATCACGACGCTCTCCATCCCGGTCCTCCACGACTACGTGCTCTCGCACGGGATCTCCGGGACGCTCCTCTGAGCCGTCGATCGCGCGCCTGCGAACGCAGCGCGACGATCTCCAAGGACGGCTGGTCGGTCGGGCTGCGGACGCGGCCCGCGATCTCGAAGAGCCGCCGCTCGCCGCGCCTCGATCGCGGCGGTGCGCTGAGAACGTCGGCGGCCGTCGGAGCGAGAGTTCCGGCGGCCGCTTTCGTGTCGGAGCCGCGGTGGTCCGCGAGCCTCGCGCTCAGGCGGCGCAGCTCCCGCCGCCCGCCGGGTCGGTGCCGCATCCGCCGCCGGGTGCGCCGCTCGCGGCGTGCGGGCCCGCGACAGCGATCCGTCGATTCCACGGGAGCCGCGCGAGGACCGAGGCCATGCCGCACGTCCCGGTCACCGCGGAGAACACGAGGCCGGCGCCGACGAACAGCGGGATCGCGGCGAACCCGACGTGCACCCAGATGGAGAGCGCGGCGCCGATCAGCACGAGCCCGCCGGCGGCGAAGCGCACCTGACGCTCCATGGGCCATGGGCCTCCTCCCTCGACGGGAAGACCCGCCTTGGTCCACGCGGCGAGGCCACCCTCGAGGACCGACGCATCGCGACCCGCCAGGGCCGGGAGCGCCATCGCCGAGCGGGCTCCGGACTGGCAGACGATCACGACGGGCCGATCCGCCGGCAGCGCGGCCGACGCGGAGGCGATCTCCTCGAGGGGAACGTTCGTCGAGCCGGCGATGCGCGCGTGGGCGAACTCGCCGCGGCTCCGCACGTCGAGGAGCAGGACCGGCTCGCCCCGCCCGATCCGTTCGTGGACGGACGCCGCGTCCGAGCGTCCGGAGCGCGCGGCGGCCCCGGTGCGATTCGCCTCGAGGATGAAGCGCATCTGCGCCGGCTCGGGAGGCGGCGCGCCGAGGTAGCGACGGACGAAGGACTCGCGGTCGCGGTCGCGGAACGGCTCGTTCGTCCGCTGCTCCGCGGCGATCGTCGAGTGCGTGCGGCCTCGGTACTCGTGCCCCGGATAGACGACCGTCGAGCCGGGCAGCGAGCGCAGCCTCGTCTCCAGGGAGTCGAAGAGGGCGCCCGGATCCCCGCCCACGAAGTCGGTCCGCCCCGTGCCCCCGAGGAGCAGCGTGTCGCCGGTGAAGACCGCGCCGCCGGCCCGGATCGCGATCGAATCGGGCGTGTGCCCAGGGGTCGCCAGCACTTCCAGGGCGGAGGCTCCGAGGGGCAGCGCATCGCCGTCGGCGACGCGGCGCTTCGCGACGGCGGTCTCGGATCTCTCGGACATCACCGGGACGGCGTCCGTCTCGCGCGCGAGGCGCGCGACCCCGGAGAGGTGGTCGGCGTGCGTGTGCGTGTCGATTGCCCACCGCAGCCGGAGCCGCGCCTCCTCGATCCTCCGGAGGATCGCGTCGACGCCATCCGCGCAGGGATCGATGACCGCGGCCTCGGCGGAATCGGGATCGAAGACCAGATAGGCGAGGCAGCCGCCGGATCGGAACTGCTCGATCACGGGACTGCGCAGAGCGACGGGAGAGCCGTTCTGGATCGGGGCGTTCGCGTTCATGGGACCTCGCGCCGGAGCGGTCCGCCAGCGTAGCGCCCAGCGGCTCCGCGTGGCCGGAGATGCGGCGCGGCTCCGTACTGCCTCCCCCTCAATCCGGCACGAACCAGGCGAGCAACGTTAGGGCGTCCGCGGCGGCGAAGGCCAGCAGCAGGATCCCCGTTCCCCGACTCCGCAGTCGCGCCGCGAGGCTCCCATCGCCGATCGGCTCCGATGCGCCGGACGCCTCACGGGCGCCCTGGAAAGCTCGCACCACTCAGGTCCGCCCGCGCGCCTGCAAGACCCCCAGAGCCGCGCCGAGGAACGGCACGAAGAGCGCGAGCCTCCAGCCCCGCGGCGCCTCCGCCGCCACGAGCGCCGCCCATCCAGCGAGCGCCACGAGACCCATGGCGACGCCGAGGCCGGCGCGGCGCCGCACGCCGGAGCGATCGAGGTTCGAGCAGACCAGGGGATCCGAGGACATGGGGCCACCCTTCATGGCGGGAGTGCCGCGCGTCCGGAGAGAACGGAGTCGAGGAGGATCCGCCGCTCGCGTTGCCGCGCTCGCGAGGCAGGGTACTCTTCGCTGCGTTTCGCGAGCGGGCTGCGACGCCCGTTGGTTCCCGTGCTTCGGCGACTCCTCCTCTATGGGCTCCTCGGGCTCGCCCTGGCCGAGCTCGGCACCGCCGGACTCCTCTGCATCGTCGGTCCGAGGATCGCCCTCCACCCGAGGAAGCGCGCGCCGTCGGAGAAGGCGATGGCGCGGTTCGAGGAACGCGCGCGGGGCGCAGGCGCCGTCGTCGAGCAGATCGACCTCGCGGCCGCGGACGGCGCGCTGCTGCGGGCCACCTACGCGCGGCTCCAGGCCCCCACGGGCCGCGGCGCGCTCCTCCTGCATGGCATCGGCGGCCACCGGCTGCAGCTCGAGGAGCTGGCGGTCCCGCTCCTGGAGGCGGGCTACGACGTGCTTCTGCTCGACCTCCGGGCCCACGGCGAGAGCGGCGGCGCGCAGGCCAGCTTCGGATTCCGCGAGCGCGACGACTGCGCACGCGCCGGCGACTTCCTGGAGTCGCGCGGTGTCGAGCGCCTCTATCTCGCGGGCGCGTCCTACGGAGGCGCCGTGGCCCTGGCGGCGGCGGCGCACGACGCGCGCTGGCGTGCCGTCGTCGTGGGAGCGGGATTCGCCTACTACCGCTCGACGGCGCTCGCCTACGCGAGCCAGTACGTCGGGATGCCCGACCTCCTGGTGCAGTCGGTGCTCGCGCTGCCGGTCGATCTCGCGGTGCGCGCCTGCGGCTTCGCCGTGGGGTCGTCTCCGGATCTCGTGGAGCCGATCGAAAGCGCGGCGCACGTGCGGGCGCCGCTCTTCGTGATCCACGGTGAGAAGGACCCGGCGATCGGGACCTGGCAGGCGCGCGCCCTCCTGGAAGCGAGCCCCGCGTCGCGCAAGGACCTCTGGATCGTGCCGGGCGCCGGCCACGACCGTTCGTCTCCGTTGCGCATCGCCCTGGGCGAGCTCTCCGAGCGCGTGCGGCAGTGGTTCGACGCGACCGATCCGATGGGCCGCTCCGGGATCGCCGATGGGCGGCGGGATTCGGCCGCCGCCGCCGCGATCCCCTCGGCTCGCTGACGGAGAGGTTGTGAGGAAATCGCCGCCGCTGGCCCGAGGCCGAGCGAGAGCGAGCGAGGCAAGGTGAGGCGAGGCGCGACGACGACGCAACTCATGGAGAGTTGCGGAGGAGGAGCAACG
>CAZJHD010000039.1:0-39540 GCA_964545855.1 uncultured Planctomycetales bacterium | reverse complement strand
TTCCCGGGGCGCTAGCATCCCGCGCCTCGGCGGCCGGTGCGGCGCCCGACCCTCCCGAAAGCGCCTTCCGTTCGAGGTGACGCGTGGCCCACGCCGCTCCTCCGCAGCACCCCTCGCCGGCTCCGAAGGAATTCAAGCCGTACATCCCGGCCGACCAGGAGATCCCCGAGTTCACGCCGAAGGCGATCTTCTTCGGCGCGATCTTCGGGATCCTCTTCGGCGCCGCGACGGTGTACGTCGCGCTCAAGGTTGGCCTCACGGTCTCGGCGTCGATTCCGATCGCCGTGCTCTCGATCTCGGTTCTGCGCTACTTCGGGCGCCCGACGATCCTCGAGAACAACATCGTCCAGACGATCGGCTCCGCCGGCGAGTCGGTCGCGGCGGGTGTCGCCTTCACGATCCCTGCGCTCCTCTTCCTTTCGCCGGGTGCGAACGGAGACAGCTACTTCGAGTACATGCAGATCATGACGCTCGCCGCCGTCGGCGGGATCCTGGGCGTCCTCTTCATGGTGCCGCTGCGGCGCGCCCTCATCGTCGGCGAGCACGGCACGCTCCCGTACCCCGAGGGAACCGCCTGCGCCGAGGTCCTCGTCGCCGGAGAGAAGGGGGGACGGATGGCGAAGTTCGTCTTCCAGGGCGTTGCCTTCGGTGCCGTCTACAACGTCTTCATGAAGGTCTTCTCTCTCTGGAAGGAGACGCCGGCCTACGTGAGCGGGAAGACGGCGACGCTGCCGAACGCCACGATCGCGGTGGAGCCGACGGCCGAGCTCTTCGGCGTCGGCTACATCCTCGGGCCCAAAGTGGGCGGCATCATGGTGTCGGGGAGCGTGATCTCCTGGCTCGTCATCATTCCGCTGATCTCGATCCTCGTGCCGGAGCAAGTGACGGTCGACGCGCTCCTCGCTCTGGACAAGGACCCGGGCGACATCGCGAAGTGGGGCGCCCCCAAGCGGCTGTACGAGGCCTACATCCGCTTCATCGGCGCCGGAGCCGTGACGATGGCGGGAATCATCACGCTCATTCGGACGGCTCCGACCATCTGGCGCGCGCTGCACGAGTCGATGGGCGCGATGAAGACGGGATCGGGAGGCGCCGCCGTCAAGCGCACGGAGCGCGACATCCCGATGAGCGTCGTCGCGCTCGGCTCGCTCGCGCTCCTCGGCATCCTCGCGGTCCTTCCCGTCCTGCCGGGCGATTTCTTCGGGCGGCTCGTCATGGCCGCTCTGATGCTGGTCTTCGGATTCCTCTTCGTGACGGTCTCCTCGCGCATCGTCGGCCTCATCGGGTCGAGCTCGAATCCCATCTCGGGGATGACGATCGCGACGCTGCTCGGCACGTCCCTCGTGTTCTTGACGATGGGGATGTCGGGTGACGCGAATCAGCCCGTCGCCCTCTGCGTCGGTGCGATCGTCTGCATCGCGGCGGCGAACGCCGGAGCCACGAGCCAGGATCTCAAGACCGGCTACCTCGTGGGGGCCACTCCGATCCGCCAGCAGATCGGCCTCGTCGTCGGCGTGGTCGCGTCGGTGCTCGCCATTGGATTCACGATCAAGCTCCTCGACAGCAACATGGCGCCCGAAGGGATGGCGCACGGAATCGGGAGCGACAAGCTGCCGGCGCCCCAGGCGACTCTGATGGCGACGGTCATCAAGGGAGTCCTCTCCCAGAATCTTCCCTGGGGCTACATCCTCGTGGGAGCGGGGCTCGCCGTGACGGTCTGGCTCTGCGGCGTCTCGCCGCTGGCCTGGGCCGTGGGCGCCTACCTGCCCATCTCCACGACCTTCACGATCTTCCTCGGCGGCCTGCTCCGCGGCCTCGTGGACAACCGGCGGGGGGCGGCGGCGGAGAGCGAGGTCTCCTCCGGAATGCTCTTCTCGACGGGCCTCGTCGCGGGCGGCGCGCTCGCGGGCGTAGCTGTGGGTGCGCTGAGCGGAATCAGCGTCACGAAGGCCGACGGCAAGGAGTCCAATCTCGTGAACTGGCTCGGTGGCTGGGGCAACGGGATCCAGGAGTCTCTCGCGACGGGCGTGTGGACCTACGCCCCCGACATCGTTGCGCTCCTCGTCTTCGGAGTGATGGCCGCCATCCTCTGGCGCGTCGCGATGGGTCGCGATCCGGCGGCCGACGGCAAGAACTGATCGTCGCCCGTTCTCGAGGCGGCTCGCTCGCGGCCCCCGCCTCAGGCCGTTCGGTCGACGCGCCCGCCGAGCACCTGCGACGGATCGGCGGCGCGGCCGGCGTGCGCGCCCTCCGCGAATTCGGAGGACGCGAGACCTCCGCTCGCGCGGCGCGCCTCGGGCGAGAGTTCGAGCGCGTCGGCGACGCGCGGTGCCGTGGCAGGCGCCCCCACGGGGCGCCCTCCGCGCGTGTCTCAGCCGTCTCCGGGCTGACAGACGTGCAGGGCCGACGGGCCCGACAGAGAGATGACGAGCATGGGACCTCCTTCCTGCCTCCCGTTCCGGGAGCGACCTTCCTCGAGACGGATCCAAGATCGGCCAGAGGGACGGCGCGCCTGAAGCGTGGCCCCGGGAACGGCGCCCGGCGCCGTCTCAGGGAGCGGGCCGCAGCGAGAGCACGAGCTCCGCCACGCCGTCGATCTCGAAGTGCTCCACGCGGATCGCGTGGCGGCCGGCGGCGAGGTCGAGCGTCGCGACGCTCTCCTTCGGCGGATGCCAGGTCCAGTCCTCCTGCACGATCTTCCCGTCGACGAGCACGCGCACGCCGTCGTCGGAGACCGTCCGGATCTCGTAGCGCCCGGCCGGGAGGTCGATCGCGGTCTCGGCGACCGTGGCGAAGTGATCGGCCGGCACCTCGGGGAAGGGCGCGCCGCCGCCGGGGCGCAGTTCGAGCCGGTCGAGCGCGCCCTGGTGGATCGGCGCTCCGCCGAGCGCGCGCCGCGCGGCCTCGCCGCTCCGCGGATCGCCCGTGGACGGGTCCCAGCGGAAGAAGCGCACGCGCCAGGTGGCGCGCAGGAGGAAGCCGCGCGCGCGGAGCGGCTCGTCGGCGCCCTCCAGAGCGATGGGCACGTCGAACTCCACGCCCCCGGCGGCCTCCGGCGCGAGACGGACGCGCAGCGTCGCCGGCAGCGTGCCCGTGCGCGGCTCGATGGTGATCCGCGCGGGCGTCTCGCCGACGCGGAATCGCCCGGCGCGTCCCAGAAGCGCGATCGTCGCCTCCTCGCTCCCCGTCGCGTAGGCGGGCGAGACGCGCGGCGCGACGAGGTCCCAGGGGCCCCACTCGTCGATCACGATCCACTTCCGGCCGCGCAGCGCCCCCTTCGGGAGGAAGGCGTCGAGCGTGCCGCCCACGCGCGGAGCCTGCACGCGGCGTCCCGACTCGCGCGGATCGATCGTCGGCTCGCGCCCGAGGGCCGGCCCCGCCACGACGCGCGGGCCGATCCACGGCGCGACGTCGCGCGTGCCGAAGGCGTTGCGGCCGAGGCGCAGCTCCGTCTCCGAGTCGTTGCGGACGAGGAGGCTCGGCGGCTCCGCTCCGACGCGGAAGGCGTTCTCCTCGACGCGCGTGCCGGGGCAGTCGCCGGCGACACGGAGCCCCTCGCGGGCGTCGTCGAAGAGATTGAGCCTCACCGTCGTCTCGGCGGTGCCGCGCAGATCGATGGCGCGGCGGGTGCGGCGCAGCACGTTGCGCAGGATCGTGTTCCGGAGAGACCGGGTCTCCCGAGACTTCCCGTAGGGCTTCTCGGCGAAGGGCGACGTCTCGTTCTGCCAGAGCTCGATCCCGACGTTCCCGCCGACGATCGTGTTGCCCTCGATCCAGTTGTCGTGCCCGTGCTCGATGGAGATCGCGCCGCCGCCCGCCTCCCCGATGTGGTTCTGGACGATCGTCGTCTCGGAGCTGTAACCGGCCCAGATGCCGTGCTGGGAGCAGTCGTCGAGGATGTTCTCGGCGAAGACGTTTCCCTTCGAGAAGGTCGCCTCGATGCCGTTCGCGACGGCGTGGGAGAAGTCGTTCCGGTAGAGGAGATTCCCGTTGCAGCCGCCCTCGCCCGTGCGCTCCAGCGTCTCGTTCCCGGCGTAGAGGAAGAAGCCGTCGCCCCCGTGGGTCGCCGAGTTGTAGGCGAACACGTTCTCGTTGCACTGCTCGTAGACGAGGATCCCCGCGGAGTCCTGGCCGCGGTCGTAGACGCCGTGGCTGTAGCCGCGGACGCACCAGTCGAAGCGGTTGTGCGCGACCTCGTTGCGCGACGAGCGCCACAGGCCGAGGCCGAGCCCCGAGAGGAAGGAGAAGTCGTTGTCGTGCACGCGGCAGCCGTCGCTGCGGTCGAGGAGGAGCCCGTTCTGCGACGCGCGAGCGCGGTTCGCGACGAAGTCGGAGTCGGTGCACCGTCGCGCCCAGATGCCGGCGCCGTAGCGGCCCCACTGCCCGTCGTCGTTCTCGTGGTGCCAGAGCCAGTCGGCCGCGTCCTCGCGCTCCGGCGTGCTGCGCAAGCGCATGCGCCGCATGCCGCCCACGTCGCAGCCCTCGATGCGGAGGTTCACGCAGTCCTCGGCCTGGATGCCGACGCGGAAGCCGCGCAGGACGGCGTTGCGGATCGTCACGCCGCGCGCGCCGGCGACGCGGATCCCGATTCCCTCGAAGGCGTCGGCCTCGGTCGCGGCGTCGTTCCCGACCAGCGTGGCCCCCCGGAAGTCGATCGTGACGCCGTCGGTCTTCACCTGGAGGACGCCGTCTCCGTTCCGATCGGCGACCCGCCACGTGCCCGGCGCCACCACGACGTCGCCGGTGACCACGATGTCGTCGCGGTCGAGCGCGATCTCGCGGGGAGCGGCCCGGCCCGGAGCGACGGGGATCGCGGCGAGGAGAGCGAGCGATCCGGTGGCGAGGCGCACGGCGCGGTCGGGAGGAGGCGACGCGCGGCTACGCGGACTCGCGCCGAGGCGCCTTCGGAAGGAGCCGCTCGGCGAAGGATGAGTCGCTCTCCGCGAGCGCGACCTCGGCGACGCGCAGCGCCTCCGACTGCAGCGTCCCGCGCTTCCACTCGGCGCGCCCGAGGAGCTCCAGGAGCCACGGCCGCTGCGCGCCGTCGGTCTCCTCGACGCGCGGGCGGATCCAGGATTGGAGCTCGAAGAGATCGTGGTCCTCGCCGAGGAGCGAGCTCACCTTGCCGAGACGGTTCGCCAGCAGGCGGCAGGCTTCGTCGCGCTCCCGCGCGAGGAGCTCCATCTGGGCGCGCACCACCTTGCAGCGCTTGCGCAGCTCGTGGAGCGCGTGGTCCGAGGATCTCCCGCGCAGCGCCGCGAGCTGGCGGCGCGCACGCCGGTGGGCGGCGCGCGCGCCCTTGCGGAGATCGCCGGCCGAGAGACGCGTCGGGATCGACTCGAGCATCCACGCCTCGATCTCGGGCACGGAGGCGGTGAGCGCCGGGAGGAGCCCCTGCTGAGCGGCGGCGCGCCGCGCGCTCTCGTGGCGCTCGACGAGCGGAGCGCGCAGCCGCGCGGCCATCTCGGCGCGCGACGGATCGTGGACCGCCACGCGGTCGAAGGTGTCGACGAGGACGGCCGCGTCCCGGAGCGCCGCGAACCTCCGCGCTTCGTCGCGCAGCCGGCGGTTCCAGCGGTCGAAGGCCGACCGGCCCGAGCCGGGCCGCAGCAGGCGCGCGATGGCCCGCAGCTTCTTCGTCGTCTGCCGGATGCGATGGACGGCCTCGTCCATGCGGTCGGGCTCGGCCTTCGCCCAGGTCGCGAGGGCGCCGCACTGCTCGCGCACGACGCGGATCAGCTCCGCCGAGACTCCGCGCGCGGAGTCGATGGGGAGCTTGGGCGCTTGATGGACGACGGGAGCGCCGGGGGAGCGGTGCGAAGGTGCGGGGGCAGGTGCGGGCGCGTTCATGGACCGACTCCGGGGCCCGACGATCGCGGGAATCGGCCGATCCGGCAAGCCCGGGATCTCTCGTGGCGGCGCGGCGCGTGCCCGGCGCGAACGCCCGGCGCGCTTCGACGTCAAGGGGCCGCGCGCAGCAGAGCGAGCATCGCCCGATTCCACCCCGCGCTCCCGGCGGGAGACGCACGCATCGCGCGCGGGAGCGCCGCCGTGAGCTCCGGCGACCACGATCCGTCGGGGCGCTGCACGATCACGGCGAGGCCGGTGTCGCGGAGGAACGCGAGATCGAGGGCGGCGTCGCCCACGCCGATCGTCCTCGTCCCCGGCCCGCCGAGGAGCGCCGTCAGCTCGCGCGCCGCGCGGCCCTTGTCGGATCCGCGCAGCGCGTGGAGGAAGCTGCCTCCCTCGAGGCCGCCGAGGCCCGCCTCCGCGAGGGCCCGCGAGACCGCGGCGGTCCGACCGGCGGTGGCGCCCTCGATCGCCACGGGCTCGTCGAACTCGCGGCGGCGCGCGGGGGGGACGTCCTCCGGCCGCAGGCCCGTGATCGCGACGATCTCGTCGTCGGCGAGGTCGGCGAACGGGCGCGCGAAGGGGAACGGCGCGAGGGCCGCCCGCAGGCTCGGGAGGATCTCTCCCCGTGGCGTGGCCCGATCGATCTGCGACCCGCCGGGGACGAGCCGCGCGCGCTCCGCCGGCGCGACGGCGCCGCCCTCGGGGAACCAGAGCGCGCCGCCGCCCTCGACCACCGCCGGATCGTGGACGCCGATCTCCTCCTGGAGGCGCGCCACTTCCTCCCGCGTCTTCGTCGTCACGAAGCAGACGATCCAGCGCGCCGCGCGGAGATCGGCGAGGGCCTCGCGGGCGGCCTCGGCGCGCGGGTTCGCGGGGTCGACGAGGCAGCCGTCCAGGTCCGTCAGGACGACCGCCGGCGGAGCGTCAGTCGGCGCGCGATGCACGCGGAGACGTCCGCGAATCGGCGCCTGGCCCTTCGCGCCGGGGCCTCGACTTCCCGAACTGCGCCGCGTCGCTCGCGACGGCCTGCTGCAGCTCCTCGAGGATCGTCGGAATCGCGGAGACGACGCGGTTCCAGTTGGAGATGTGGGAGGACGCGAGCGGATCGGCGCGGAAGTCGTCGATCGCCTTCGCGAGCGCCGCCGCGAACAGGTCGACGGCCGTGCCCTCGGCGTGCCGGTCGTACTCGATCGAGTCGATGGCGGCGTCGTCCGCGTAGCGGCGGATGTAGTCCTGGGCGAGCCGCAGATAGGAGACGCGCAGGCTGCGGAAGAGACCGTCCGTGAGGGGCACCGACTCGATGGCGAGCGTCCGGAAGATGCATCGCGCGATCTCGCGCACCATGTGCTCGAGACCACCGGTGCCCTCCGGCGTCGACACGGCCTGATGCTTGTGGTCGTAGAAGCGATCCAGCAGCTCCACGTCGCACACGCGGCTCGGCGCGCAGAGGCGGTGGATCTCCGCGAGGAAGCCCACCTCGAGCCCCCAGTCGCCGGGGATGCGCACCAGCCGCGCCAGGCTCGTCGTCAGGGCGAACTCGCCCGAGAGCGGATAGCGGAACGAATCGATGAACTGGAGGAACGGGTGGGGCCCGATGTGGGCCTTCAGGGAGCGCACGAGCGGAGTCACGAACAGGCGCGCCGCGCGTCCGTTCATCCGGTGGCTGATGCGCGCGTAGTAGCCCTTCGCGTACTCGTAGCCGAGGTTGGGCGACGCGACGGGGTAGGCGATGCGGTCGACGAGCGATCGGTCGTAGGTCGTGATGTCGCAGTCATGCAGTGCGATCACTCCCTCGCTGCCGTCGGCGCACGCGAGACCGAAGCCCATCCAGACGGCGCGTCCCTTCCCGCCCTTGCCGGGCGACAGCCCGTGCTCCGCGAGACGCGTGAGGAGTCGCTTCACGCGCGTCGACTCGAGCCAGAGGATCTGGAACGGCGCCTGGAGGCGCTCGAGCGCGGAGTGCACGGCCGCGTAGTCGCTCTGGGTCGCCGACCCGAGGACCAGAATGACGCGCGTCAGATAGCGGACCTGCTCCAGCTCACGCAGGATCGCGGTCATCGCCGGTGCCCGGAAGTCGGAGGCGAGGCACGGCAGCAGGAGCGTGACGGGCTTGCTCGAGGTCTGGCTCAGCTCCCGCTCGAACCGCTCCGCGTCGTGCGCGTGGAAGCGGTGGAGCGTGGAGACGATGCCGGTCTGGAAGAAGTCGGGCATGGCCTCCTCGCGGGCTCGTCGGGCCCGGAGCTTCGGGAGATGGGGAACGGAGGACCGCTTCGGAGAGCGCCTTCTGCCATCTGCGGCAGCCCGTTTCCTGGAGGCTGGCGTCTTCGGGATGGCGGCGTCGCGGAGCGTGCGTCCCGCGACGGCGATCTCGAGCGGGGAACCAGGGTACCGGATCGATGGGGACGGCGGGCCCCGAAACGAGCTCCGGGCGACGCGCCCTGCGCCGGCTCGACTCGCGGCGCGCCGCGCTACGCCCCGAGCCGCCGCGTCTGCTCGGCGTGCTGACGCGCGATCTCCGTCGGGAGACGTGCGCCGAACTTCGCGTAGAACTCGGAGAGCTGGCCCATCTCGGCGGCGAAGCCCTTCGCGTCGACGCGGAGCAGCTCGTCCATCGCGCCCGGTGCCATGTCGAGGCCCGCGACGTTGAGCGCGCCTGCCTTCGGCACCGATCCGATCGGCGTCTCCACCGCGTCGCCCTTGCCGCGGCAGCGCGCGAGGATCCACTCGAGGACGCGGATGTTCTCGCCGAATCCGGGCCAGAGGAACTTGCCGTCGGCGCCCTGGCGGAACCAGTTCACGTGGAAGATCTTCGGCAGCCGCTTCGCCGCGCCTCCCTTCGTCTTCCCGGGCGCGCCCATGGCGAGCCAGTGGGCGAAGTAGTCGGCCATGTTGTAGCCGCAGAAGGGGAGCATCGCGAAGGGATCGCGCCGCAGGACGCCGACCTTCCCGGTCGCCGCCGCCGTCGTCTCCGAGGCGACGGCCGATCCGACGTAGGCACCGTGGTTCCAGTCGAAGGTCTCGTAGACGAGCGGCACCAGGGTCCCGCGCCGGGCGCCGAAGATGAACGCCGAGATCGGCACTCCCTTCGGGTCCTCGAACTTCGGGGAGATCGACGGGCACTGACGCGCCGGCGCCGTGAAGCGCGAGTTCGGGTGGGCCGCCTTGTCGGCGGAGCCGGGCACGTAGGGCTTGCCGCGCCAGTCGATGAGGCCGGGCGGTGCGTCTCCGCCGATCCCCTCCCACCAGGGACAGCCGTCCGCCGTGACCGCCGTGTTCGTGAAGATCGAGTTCTTCTTCACGGTCTCGATGGCGTTCGGATTCGTCTTCGCTCCGGTGCCCGGCGCGACGCCGAAGAAGCCGGCCTCGGGATTCACGGCCCAGAGCCGGCCGTCCTCGCCGAAGCGGATCCAGGCGATGTCGTCGCCGACCGTCCAGATCTTGTAGCCGCGGTAGGAGGCCGGCGGCACGAGCATGGCGAGGTTCGTCTTGCCGCACGCGCTCGGGAACGCCGCGGCGACGTAGGTCGTCTCGCCGCTCGGCTCCTCGATGCCGAGGATGAGCATGTGCTCGGCCATCCATCCCTCGCGGCGCGCCTGCGCGCCGGCGATGCGCAGCGCGAAGCACTTCTTGCCGAGGAGCGCGTTCCCGCCGTAGCCGGAGCCGACGCTCCAGATCTGGTTCGTCTCCGGGAAATGCAGGATGAAGCGGCGGTCGGGGCTCAGATCGCCCAGCGAGTGGAGCCCCTTCACGAACTCGCCCTTCTCGCCGAGCTGGTCGAGGGCCGCCTTCCCCATGCGGGTCATGATCCGCATGCTCACGACGACGTAGGCGCTGTCGGTGATCTCGACGCCCACCTTGCTGAAGGGCGAGCCGAGGGGCCCCATGACGTAGGGCACGACGTACATCGTGCGTCCCTTCATGGCTCCCTCGAACAGCGGCCAGACCTTCGCCTTCGCGTCGGCCGGCGCCATCCAGTTGTTGGTCGGCCCGACGTCGTCCTTCTTCTCGGTGCAGATGAAGGTGAGGTGCTCCGTGCGCGCCACGTCCGACGGGTGGCTGCGGTGGTAGTAGGAGTTCGGGAACTTCTTCTCGTTCAGCTTCTCGAACGTGCCGTCCTTCAGCATCTCCGCGATGAGGCGCTCGTTCTCCGCATCCGAGCCGTCGCACCAGACGACGCGCTCGGGCTTGGTGTGCTTGGCGACCTCTTGGACCCAGGAGTCGAGAACGGGATTCACTCGTCGGAACCTGTGGAAGACGGGGTGGGGCGCGCCCTCGAGCGCGTCGCGGAACCGAGGATTCTGACGGTCCGAATGCAATCGCGGAAGGCTCGATCGGGGCGCCGTTCCCATCCTTTGGAGGCGAACGCGCTCCGCCGCGCGCCGCTTGGAGGACGCTACGGGCTGCCATGGACTTGCAGCGCCGTAGGATGCGGCGGTGAACGTGGAACCGTCCGCCATCGTGGCGCCGCCGCCGGCCCTGCCGCTCCCGCGCGAGCATCGGGTCCGCGCCGCGCTCTACCCCGAGATCCCCCCGGACGCGGTCCAGACGCGCATCCGGGCGGTCGATCCGGAGATCTACCGCAAGCGCGTCGTCGAGGACTGCATGGGCTTCACCTGCTCGTTCCTCGATGCGCCGAAACGGACGCGTCTCGACGCCTGCTGCTCCTGGGGCGTCGACGCCGACGTGGTCGAGCGGGCGCGCATCGAGGCGCGCCGCCCGGAGATCGAGGCGCATCTCGACCGTCGATCGAAGGGGAAGCCCTGGTTCCGCGCACAGCGCGTCCGCGACCGCGACTTCCCCTCGGCGGCCGCGCAGTCGACGCGCGTGATGGCGGGAGCGTGCGTCTTCCTCCGCCGAGACGGCGGCCGGCGCGGCTGCGGGATCCACGCGGCCGCCCTCGCGCTCGGGGAGGCGCCGGAGCGGCTGAAGCCGCTCTTCTGCTCGCTCTTCCCGCTCACGCTGCAGTCGGGTCTGCTCACGCACGTCGAGGAAGACCTCGACACGCTCACGTGCTCCCGCGAGGGGCCGACGGTCTACCGCACGGCGCGTCCGACGCTCGTGCGTCTCTTCGGCGACGCTCTGGTGGAGGACCTCGACGCCATCGAGGCGCGTTGCGTCCGCTGAGGGGAGTTGCGCCCCGTGGCGGCCGCCTCGCGCGCCAGGGACCGCTACGCCTTCGCCGGCTCCGTCTTCATCGACTGCTGCGTCAGGTAGTCGATCAGATCGATCTTCGTCAGCAGCCCGACGAGCTTCCCGCCGTCGACGACGAGAGCGATCTCGCCCCGGTTGAAGCCGTGGCCGATCACGCCGGCCGGGTCCTGGAGTCCGAGGGTCGCGACCTTGCGGCTCATCACCTCGGCGACGGCCACCTCCATCCGGATGCGCCCCTCCACGAGCCCGCCGAGGAGGTCGGTCTCCGTGACGATGCCGACGAGGGACCCGTGGTCCTCGACGGGGAGCTGCGAGATGCCGTGGCGCTTCATGGTCGCCACGGCTTCGCGCACCGGATCCGACGCCTGCGCCGTGTGGAGCTTCCGCGGCGCCATCGAGCGCAGCACGTCTCCCACGGTGCCGATCTCCCACTCGGAGTCGACGAAGCGGTTGTCCTTCATCCACTTGTCGTCGACGAACTTCGTCAGGTAGTTGCGCACCGAGTCGGGGAGGATCGCGAGCACCCGCTTCCCCTTGCCGAGATCCTTCGCGACCTGCAGCGCGGCCCACACGCACGCGCCCGAGGAGCCGCCGACGAGGAGGCCCTCCTGGCGAATCAGCCGCCGCGCGGTCTGGAAGGAATTCTTGTCGTCGGTCTTCACCCACTCGTCGACGAGATCGCGCTCGAGGACCTTCGGCACGAAGTCGTAGCCGATGCCCTCCACCTTGTAGGTGCCCACCTCCGTTCCTCCCGCGAGGATCGAGCCGATGGGATCGACGCCCACGACGCGGACCCCCGGGATCTTCTCCTTCAGCTTCTTCGCGACGCCCGTGATCGTTCCGCCCGTGCCGGCGGTCATCACGATCACGTCGAGCTTGCCGTCGAGGTCGCGGACGATCTCCTCGCCCGTCCCCTCGTAGTGCGCCAGCGGATTGGCGGGGTTGTTGTACTGATCGAGGATGAACGAGCGCGGAACGATCTCGCGCAGCCGCAGCGCCACGCCGATGTGGCTCTCGGGCGCGTCCCAGGCCGCCTCCGTCGGCGTGCGGATGATCTCCGCGCCGAGGGCCTCGAGCACCACCTGCTTCTCGCGGCTCATCTTCTCCGGCATCGTGATGACGACGCGGTAGCCCTTCACGGCCGCCGCGAGCGCGATGCCGATGCCCGTGTTCCCCGACGTGGGCTCGATGAGCGTGTCGCCGGGCCGGATGGTGCCGGCCTTCTCGGCCTCCTCCAGCATCCGCACGCCGATCCGGTCCTTCACGGATCCGCCGGGATTCAGGAACTCGCACTTGCCCAGGAGCTCGCACTCGAGCGCGCTGCCGATGCGGGAGAGGCGGACGATCGGCGTGCAGCCGACGGTGCGGAGGATGGAGTCGTGGATGTTCGGCATGGGTCGGGTCGCGATCTTAGCGGTCCATGGCGCAGGACGTCCGCGCTCCGCGCGCCGCTCGGCACGGTGTCCCTGGAAGGTGGCTCGCGCTCGCTCGGCGGACCACTTCCGCCACAGGCGGCTAGGGGCTCCGCCGTCCGGCCACGACGGACGCCCAGTGGAGGAAGTCGCGCGGGAGACCCCGCGACCGCTTGAAGTCGTTCTGCGTGCGCGCGACTCCGTCGGGGTCGACGAAGAAGATCACTCCCGCGAGCATCAGGTCGGCCGGATGGCCGATCTCCTCCATCAGCTTGCGGTGTCCGAGGTGCGGCTTGCGCACGACGATCGCGTCGCCGGCGGCGAGCGCGCTCGCCGACTCGGAGCGGACGCGCTCGATCTTCTCCGCGCCGAGGCTCTCGGGGATGGCCGCCACGATCGGCATGGCGTCGAGGCCCGCCTGTCGGCGCGACGCCACGAGGTGGCGCACGAGCGCGATGGCGGACTCCACGTCGAGGTCTCCCTCCCCGATCGCGAGTCCCTGCACCTCGGGGATCCAGAGGAGCGCGGCGCCGCGCGGCGCGCGCGGAACGCCGCGGACGGGGAGGCCGAGGAGATCGGTCCAGGATCCGTCCTGCGGCACGCCGAGATCGAGACCGACGGGCCACGTCCGGCAGCCGCAGCGGTCCTCTCCGGCGACGCGGCGGTGCACGCGGACCGACGGCGTCTCCATCTGCAGGATCCCGTCGCGCGACGCGAAGCCGGCGTAGCCCTCGATCGGGAGTCCCGTGGCGGCGCGGTGCGATCCGACGCGCGCCCCGTTCACGAAGACGTGGGCGAAGGCGCCGTCGACGAGCACGTCGAGCTGGAACGACGTGCTCCCGGGCGGCAGCGAGACCGATCGCGAGCCCTGGGTGCCCTTCAGGCCCGAGCCCGGGCCCTCGCGCTCCCGCAGGTCTCCGAAGGAGATGTTCACCGACTGCAGCGATCCCTCCTCCTCCTTGCGGCCCGTGGCGTAGGCCCAGTCGCCGGCGGAGAACCCCACGCGGAACTGACGGTCGTGGCGCTGCCACCCGACGATCATCGCGCCGGAGACGAAGGAGGTGAGGAAGCGCACGCGCGCCGAGATGCCGTAGGACCCCGAGAGCCAGTCGCTCCCGCGCACGAAGGTCTCCGTCACCCAGGCGGCGCGCTGGAGACCGGTCTGGGGGCCGCCGCCGCGCCGTCCGAGGACGAGGTCGCCCGACTCGCCGGCGTGCCACTCTCCGCGCGATCGGAACTTCTCGAAGTCCTTGAGCCGGTCCTCGGCGTAGCCGTGCGCGCCCGCCGCGAAGGGCGGCTCGCACACCTCCTGGGTGCGGCCGGCGGATCCGGCCGGCGCGAGCGGCACGGCCGCGAGGGCGGGGCGCGCTCCGAGCGCAGCGAGACGGTCGTGATCGGCGGCGAGGGCCGCCGCCACCTCGTTCCTCCCCGCCGCGCGGTGCGGCTCCACGCTGGAGACGTAGGCGGCGAGGAGCGACTGGTACCTCGCGAGCGGACTCGCGAGGAACGGACCTCCGTAGGGATCGGGCGGCGGCTCCGCGTCGGGGCGGCGACGGTGGAGGCGCGCGCGCACGGCCCAGGCCGCCTCGGGCCGGTTCGTGCGCTCGTAGAGCGAGGCGAGCAGGCGCGCCACGTCCGCGTCGATCTCGTCCTGCTCGAGAGCCCACTCGAGCGCGGCGATCGCCGCCGCGGGCGTCGCGATCTCCGCGAGGAGCCGGCCCGCCGCCGTCGCCTGGTCCTGCCCGAAGGTGGGCTCGGCCCGCTCGCGTGCGAAGCCCCACGTGGGAGCGTCGTAGACGAAGGGCGACACGCCCTTCTGCCGCACGGGATCGACGTAGGAGCGCGCGAAGGGCTGGCGCGTCTCCCACCAGAAGCCGCGCACGAACTCGCGGAAGCCGTCGACGAACGCCTCGAACCCCTTGGGCCGCGAGTCGGCGCCGTCGGCGAAGCTCGCGACGAAACCCTCCTTCCCGCCCTTCCCGGCGCCGAGCCCCTCGAGGTAGGCCGGGATGCGCGCGCGGAACTTCGGCTCGCCCGGCTGCCAGCTCCAGAGGTAGACCCAGAGCGCGTGGCCCGCGGTGTAGTTCTCGCGGTAGTCGTCGAGGTTGCCGGTGATCAGCTTCTCCACCGACTCCGGCGAGACGCCCCCGCGCCAGGTCTCCGAGAGCGCGCCCATGCTCGCGTACTGTTGGACGAAGCTCTCGTCCGTCGAGTCGCCGTAGGCGCCGCCCGTCCAGACGGCGCGTCCCTCGGCGAGCCACGCCGGCATGCCCGGATGGAGCGCGCCATCGAAGCGGTGCGTGAGCTCGTGGACGAGTCCGTGGCCGAGGCCCTCGCCGGTTCCGTGCGCGAAGCGCAGCGTCGTGACGTCGCCGCCCTGGAACCCGCCGGCCCACCAGTAGGGCGCACCCTCGCGCTCGAGGTCCGAGGCCTCGGGCACGATCCGCACGAGCCCCGGCCGTCCGACGAAGGGATCGCGCCCCATCCAGTCCGCGAGGCGGCGGTGGTGGAGCTCCACCTGCTTCGCCGTCACGAGCAGCGTCTCGAGGCCGCAGATCGTCTCGACGCGGTAGAGACCCGTGGGGGACATCACGACGCCCGGGTTCGCGGGATCGGAATGCGCCTCGTTCCAGCGGACCGTCTCGTCCGGCGGCAGCGCCTCCAGATCGGCGATCGAGGGGAGCGGATTCGGCTCGCGCGCGCGCAGCTGCTCGCGGGCCTTCTCGATGGCGGCGACGGCCGATGCTTCCGCGGAAGCGAGGTCGGGCGCGGGGCCGACGCGATCCTCGAAGGACGCCTGGCGCGCGAGCCCGCGGAGGATCCTCGCCGCGCGCAGCGCCTCCTCCGGGCGCCCCTTGCCGAAGGCCGCGTCGATGGCGGCCTGCAGCGCCGCCACCACGGCGAGCGGCTTCGGCGCGACGCGCTCCACGGCGTCGGCGAACGTCCTCCCGTACTTCGCGTCGAGCGACGGCTGAAGGCGTCCGAGCTCCGCGCCCAACTCCGCGATCCAGCGCGCGATGGCGGGCGGGTCGCCCGGCTTCAGGCGAGCGGCCGCGCGGGCGAGTTCGCCGGCGAGCGCGGCGCGGGGTCCCGTGAGGGAGCGGTAGGGGGCGTCGGGCCCCAACAGCCGCCGCATCGCGTTGTCGAGACGGAGCAGGCCGCGCTCGTCGGCGACGGCGTCGGCGAGGGCGTGCGCGCGGAGGACCCTCTCCTCCTCGGCGTCGGCGGTCTCGAGCAGCCCTTGCAGGGCGCCGACGTTCCCCGGCGCCAGCCAGAGCGCGCGGAGGAAGTGGCGCTCGGAGCGCGGACGGTCGCCGGCGCGGAGCGCCATGTGGGCGTCCTCCAGCGCGGCGGCAACGGCGCCCTTCGAAGGCTCCTGCGCTGGCGCGACGAAGGCGAGGACGAGGGCGGCCGCGGGCGAGGCGAGACCGCGCCGCAGGATCGGGAGCGCGGCGGGGCGCGGAGTGTCGGGAGGAGCCAAGGGACGTCGCGGATCGGAACCCGGCGATGGTACCGCACGCTCTCGGCACCCGCCGGAGACGAGAGCGGCCGCCCCGGGGAAGCGATCCCCGGAGCGGCCGCGTGGAGTCGAGTGCGGCCCGCGTCGCGCCGGCCGCGACCGTGGCTAGAACAGGCTCGCGAGCAGCCAGAACCGGATGTTGACCCAGTTCTCGACGGCCACGGGCTGGTGCGCCGTCACCTTGCCGAAGATGTCGACGTCCTCGAGGCGATAGAAGAATCCGCGCTTCGGATTCGGGTTGCCGTCGACGATCGAGTACTCGGCGCCCTGCGTCGGGCTCCCCTGGGCGGGAATGAGGCCCGCGTGGATCGGCATCCAGGGTCCGTTCGCATTGCCGGATCGTGTGACGCGGAAGCCGACGTTGTCGGTCTCCGACGCCGTCGTCCAACTCACGACGACGGACGAGCCGACCTGCGCGGCGCCCATGGCGAGCAGATCGATCGCCATCGGCTCGCAGAGTTCGCAGCAGACCTGGAAGCACTTCTCCTCGGTGCTCCAGAAGAAGATATGGTCGTCGCAGAACACGTTCCCGTCGCCCGTCGGCTTCGTCGTGAAGATCTGGAGCGTCACGTAGAGCTCGACGCAGTCGTCGCCGTCCTCGTCCTCCTCGATCAGCGGACAGAGCTCGAGGAAGAAGATGTCGGGCCGGATCGTCTCGAGCGGCGCGCCGCCCTGTCCGATCGGAGGTTTCGAGCCGCTCTTGCAGGCCACGAGGTCGTCGGCCGAGATCGCGTCCTTCTCCCAGATGCAGACCTGCCAGTTGATCGTGCCGGTCTCATCCGGGTCGCGCAGGTATTGGAAGAGCACGTCGATGTTCGCCAGCGCCTTACCGGGGAAGCACTTCGCATCGACGTCGATGCTGATGCTCTGGACCTGGATGCCGCAGGTAAAACCGTCGCCGACGGCGAGGGAATGCGGAGCGAGGGCGGCCGCCGCGGCGAGGCCGAGCGTGCCGAGTCCGAGAGTGCGAGTGATGGGTGCGAGGATGCTCATGGTTTCGGAAGACTCTTTTCGGGCAGCGGCCGAAGCCGCCGCGTGGTGGTGGATCGGAGAAGGAACGGAGAGACGCGTGGTTCTGGGAAGTGAGGAAGAGGTGAGGGGAATCGGGGCGCCGTGATCGCGGCGCACCGTGGACGGTTCGGGTCTCGCGGGAGTTCAGGGAGGAGGCAGCCCCAGGGCCGAGGGGTCGCCGAAGAGGAGGTTCCCCCAGAGGTTGTCCGAGAGGACGCCGGAGGTGAGGAACGCATCGACCTTCGCGCCGGTCGTCGCCGATCCGAGCGTCTCGCCCGCGAAGATCCGGTCGTAGGCGTTCTTTGCGATCGGCGTGAGCTGTCCGAGGTAGCCGAGATCGACGGATCCGAATGCCGCCGCGACGCCGCCACCGGGCCGCACCAGCATCTCCTCGATGAGGCAGCGGGGCGTCGTCGGGCTCGCGTAGTAGCCGTTCAGGCAGTTGAGGATCGTCATGAAGGGCGTCTTCGTTCCGTTCGTGAGCGACGCCACGTCGGCCGAGGCGAAGAAGGAGCCCATGTTCGCGATGGCTCCGTGTCCGAGGTAGGTGGCGACGGCCTCGCCGCCGCTCAGAGCCGCGATCACGGCGGCCTTGGTGAGTGCGTTCGTCGCGTAGAGGCTCGCGTAGATCGGCGTCGTCGTGAATCCGCTCGGCACGTGCTGGATCGTGAGCGCGTCCAGCGTCTGCATGAACGTGGTCCCCTTGTCGGCGATGTGGACCACGGTCGTCCTCCACGGGCCGGCCGGCGGCGCCGTCTCCCGGGCGAGGATCTTCCCCACCATCGTCGAGAGTTCGGCCGCGGTGCGCGCCGGCAGGCGTCCGACGAACATCTCCGGGAGCATGTCGTCGCCGACGAGGAGGCCATAGTCGTAGTCGCTCGGCACCTCGCCCTCCTGGATCAGCTCGTGCATCCAAGGCGGAACGTGGTTCGGCACGCCGGTGCCGAGGTGCATCAGGTAGTCGACCGACGCCTCGCCGCAGAGCAGCAGGTCCGTCGGCGCCGGCTTCTTCCAGTAGGCGAAGGCCCAGAGCGCGAACCACCGGATCGCGGCCGGGTCCTCCACGCCGCCCGTGAAGGAGTCGTAGATCTGGCGAGGGGTCGCCGTCGCGACGCGCCATCCCTGCGCGATCCGGTGGGAGACGAGCGGTTCGACGGCGCTGGCGAGCTCCTCGGGCACGACGACGAGCAGATCCGCGCCCTCGGCCGGGGCCGAGAGCAACGGCTTCGCCGGCGCGATCGAGAGCGGCGCGCGCAGGGCGCCTCCGGCGGCGGCGAGATAGCGCGAGCCCGTGCCGGGCGGGCCGCCCGAGGGGCCGGTCGGAACGCCGCCGGGCGCGAGCGTCATCGCCGCCGACCACTTGGCGCCCGCGGTCGTCACCGTCGCGCCGACGATCCGTCGGACGTTCGCGGGATCGGTGACGTCGAGGATCCAGAGATCGGGCGAGTCGAAGCGGCGCACCGTCAGCGTGACCGGCGCCGGCGAGGCGTAGGAGAAGGCCACCTCGTCGGCGACGGCGTTGAAGGAGCGGTCGTAGTCGATCTCCACCCAGTCGGCGTAGACGCCGTCGACGATCGCGCCCGTGTCGGGCACCTGCTCCACCTTCACGGCGTTCGTGCCGACGGCGAGGTTCGCGACGGGCGACGCCACGTCGTGGAGCTTCGGGGCGATCCCGTTCCACGTGGCGTCGTCGATGACGGCGCCGTTCAGCGAGACGCGCGTGTGGTGGTCGGGATCCTGCGGCGTGTCGGTGTAGCCATGGAGGGAGGCGCGCACCTGCACGCTCCCGCTGCCGGGGCTCACGGGCTCGACGATCTCGACCGGGTAGGTCGTGGAGGCGGGCCCGAGGACCTTCGTCCAGAACCAGTGATCCTTCCCCGCGCCGTCCGGCAGTCCCTGCCAGTAGACCGCGTTCGTCTCGGCGCGCACGCGCGCGCGGAACGCGGAGACGATCGGCGCGAGGGGATCGATCGTCCCGTCGACGGGCTTCCAGCGCTTCGCCTCCCAGGGGCCCGCGTGGAGCACGGCGTCGAGCTCGAGCCAATAGACGTTCGTGCGCGTGAAGGGCCCCTTCGCGGCCTCGCCGTAGAAGAGGATGCGATCGCCGGGATCGAAGACGCCGTCGGCTTCGCCGTCCACGTGGATCGCGACGGCCGCACCCTTCGCGGAGAAGAGCGCGAGCCGGCGGGGATCGACGGACGCCGGATCGAGACCCGCGCTCCGGAGATCGTCGAAGCCGATCCGGTAGAGACCCGTCGCGTCGAGCGCGATGCGCGCGCGGAACGCCGGAGCGGGACGCCCGGACGGAGGCGCCCCCTGGAGCCTCCCCGGAGTGGCCACGGGGCCGAGGAGGCTCGCCTGCATGGCCGTGTGCGTGTGCGCGTTCGGGACGAGCTGCCGGTAGAGCCGGTCCATCGCGGCGGAGGCCGGCGTCGCGGCGTCCTCGCTCCAGGGCGCCGCCGCATCGAAGGAGCCGCCGGCGAAGCGCAGCTCGAGCCGCAGCGACCCGGCGTGGTGCGCGAGCCCCGCGATCGTGTCGACGACGACGGGCGTCACGCGGATGGTCGCGACGCGGTGGTGGCGGAAGACGCCGACCGACTCGAGGGTGGCGAAGCTCGCGGGACGCGGCGCCGCCGCGGGAGCGGTGTCGCGCTCCGCCACGCGCACGCCGCGCTCGGCGTCGACGCGCGTTCGGGGGGCCGGCGGCAGCGAGGCGGGGAAGGTCGTCACGGCGGTCGCGTCCACCGAGAGAGACACTTCGCCGCCGGGCGGCACTTCGAGCAGGAACCGGCGCACGGGAACGACCGGGAGCCCCGGCTCGACCGTCGTGCCGAACCCCTCGAGCTCGATCGCGCGGACGCGCGCTCCGCCGATCTCCACGGCTCCCAGGCGTGCGCCACGCGTCTCGACCATCGCGACGACGCCGCCCGCGTCCGATCGAACGACGCGGATGGGCGCGTCGGCGGACGGGCGGGCGGCGGCTTGCGGCGCGAGCGCGAGGAGTCCGAGGGTGAGGATCAGCGTTGGCATCGAGGCTGGGAAATCGGCGTTCGGTCGCGACGACGCAACGCCGAGGTCTTCGATGCTCCGGGGAGTTCGGAGGACCGTCAAGGCTACCCCACGATCTCGCTCAAGGCCGGACGAGGCGGCTCGCCAGGATCCCCAGGCCTCCGGCGGCGAGGCAGGTGGCGAGCGTCGCGGCGCCGTAGAGGGCGCAGGCTCCGTAGGAGCGGCGCGCGAGGAGCGAGACCATCTCCTGGTTGAAGGCGGAGTAGGTCGTGAAGCCGCCGAGGACGCCGATCACGAGAACGGCGCTCAAGCGCGGCGAGAGCCAGCCGCCGCGGAGGCCCGACTCCAGGAGCGCCGCCACGACGAAGGAGCCGGTGACGTTGACAGCGAAGGTGGCCCACCAGGTCGAGTCGCCGAGGCGCGGCGCGAGCCAGGATGTGGCGAGGAATCGAGCGCCGGCCCCGGCCGCTCCGCCGAGGCACACCCAGAGGAATCGATCCATGCAGTGCGCGTCTCCCGAGACGGACGCACGGGAACGCCCCGTGCGAGGTGCCGCCGATCATCGGGCGCGCGGAGGCGCCGCGCACGCGCGCGTTCGGCGATCGCGGGCCGGGGCTTCCGGCGTCGAGCGACGAATCGCAGACTGCGTCGAGAGCGTCCGCACGTCCGCCGCGATCCCAGCCCCGCGTCCCATGATTCTTCCGCGAACCCTTCGTTGCATCGCCGCGCCCGCCGTGGCGCTCCTCCTCGCCGCCGGCGCCTGCCGGACGCCTCCCTACCCCGACCCGGAGCCCGTCGCGGCGCACCCCGACGTGGCGAAGACCGAGCTCGCCATCGAGAAGGCCATGGCGGCGCGCGGCTGGAGCGTCGCGGAGCGGAGCGATCGCCGCATCGTCGCCAAGGCGCTCGTGCGCGGCGACCTCACCACCTTCATCGAGATCACCTGGGATGCCTCGCAGGTGAAGATCCACCGGCTCGACGAGGTCTATCGGGACGACCGCACGAACGAGTCGGGCCGCGCCGGACGCGCGCCGCGGGACATGCCCGCCTACGTGCGCTGGCCCGACGACCTGCTGGCGGCGATCGCCACGGAGATCTCCTACCTGCAGCGCTGATCGCCCGCGCGCGGCCCCGCGCGGCGCCGACGACGATGAAGTTCCAGGACTACTACGAGATCCTCGGAGTCTCCCGCGGCGCCGACGCGGAGGCGATCAAGCGCGCCTATCGCAAGCTCGCCATGAAATGGCATCCCGATCGCCACCAGGGCGATGCGCGTGCGAGCGCCGAGGCCCAGTTCAAGCTCGTGAACGAGGCCTACGAGGTGCTGTCGGATCCGGAGAAGCGGAAGAAGTACGACCGCTTCGGCGAGAACTGGAAGCACGGCGAGGAGTTCGCGCCGCCGCGCGACGGCGCGCGCGCCATGTCGCCCGAGGAGTTCGCCGCGGCCTTCGGCGGGGGGAGCGGATTCTCGGACTTCTTCACGAGCATGTTCGGCGAGCAGGTGCGCGAGGCGTTCCAGGGCCGTGCGGCGCGCCACGCGCGCTACCGCATCCGCGGCGCCGACGTGCACGGAGAGCTCCGGCTCCCCGTGGGGGTCGCGATCGCCGGAGGGAAGCACCGCTTCGAGCTCCCGACGCGCTCGGCGTGCCCCCGCTGCGGCGGCGTCGGCTTCGTCGAGCAGCGCGTCTGCCCGACGTGCGCCGGCGTCGGCGCCGTGACGGGGCGCCGCGAGGTGGAGCTCGCGGTGCCGGCCAACGTACGCGACGGTCTCGTGCTGCGCCTGCGCGGCCTCGGCGAGCCGGGCATCGAGGGTGGCGAGACGGGCGATCTCCACCTCACGATCCGCCTCGAGTCGGACCGCACCTACCGGCTCTCGGGCAACGACCTCGAGGCCGACGTGGCCGTGGCGCCCTGGGAGGCGCTCCGCGGGGCGAAGGTCGACGTGCGGACGCCCGGTGGCACGCTGGTCGTCACGATCCCAGCGGGCACGAAGGCCGGCGCGCGCCTGAGGCTCCGCGGCAAGGGCCTCGAGGACGGCACCGGAGGCCGCGGCGACTTCCAGGTGGTGGTGCGGCTCGCCCTCCCCGAGGAGCTCACGGAGCGGCAGAAGCAGCTCCTCGTGGAACTCGCCGAGGCGGGGCCGCGCGAGGTGCGCGGCGGCGCCCGCGTGGGAGGCCGGCCATGAGCTCGGTGCTCCTCTGGATCGAGGGCGAGCCCTTCGTGACGGCCGAGATCGTGGCGCGTGGCTTCGGCTGCGAGGTGGCCTGGGTGCGCGAGGTGGCCGAGGCGGGCCTCCTCGGAGAGTGGCGCGTCGTCGAGGAGACGGTCGCCTTCGACACGGCCTTCCTCGACCGCTTCGCCCGCGTGCATCGGCTCCATGTCGTCGAGGGGCTCGAGCTCGAGGCGATCACGCTCGTCCTCGTGGCGGTCTGACGTCGCGCCGGCCCGCGAGGATCGCGCCCGTGGACACGCCCCGCACTCTCCGCGTCGCCGCCGTCCAGGCGCGCGCGGCGCTCCTCGATCTCGACGCGACGCTCGCGCACGCCGAGACCTGGGTCGCGCGCGCGGCGCGCGAGGGCGCGCGGCTCGTCGCGCTGCCGGAGACGTTCCTCCCCGGCTATCCCGCCTGGCTCGACCACTGCCGCGACGTGGCGCTCTGGGAACACCCGGGCGCGAAGGAGGTCTTCGCGCGGCTGCTCGCCAACGCCGTCGAGGTGCCCGGCGCCGCCTGCGACCGCCTCGCGGCGATGGCGGCGAAGCATCGGCTGACGCTCGTCGCCGGAGCGCAGGAGCGCGCGGGCCGCACTCTCTACAACGCGCTCCTCGTCTTCGGGCCCGACGGCGCGCTCCTCGTGCACCACCGCAAGCTCGTGCCGACCTACACGGAGCGGCTCCTCTGGGCCCCCGGCGACGCGAGCGGGCTGCGCGCGGCGGAGGCCGGTGGCGTGCGCGTGGGCGGCCTCGTCTGCTGGGAGCACTGGATGCCGCTCGCGCGGCAGGTGCTCCACGACGCGCGCGAGGAGGTGCATGTGGCGCTCTGGCCCGCCGTCGGCGACGCGCACCATCTCGCGTCGCGCCACTACGCCTTCGAGGGCCGCTGCTTCGTCGTGGCCGTGGGCTCGATCCTGCGTGCCGGCGATCTCCCGAAGGAGCTTCCCTTCGACGGACCCGCGGAGGTGCTCCTGCGCGACGGCGGCAGCGCGATCTACGCCCCCGATGGGCGCTGCCTCGCCGGCCCCGTGCGCGGCGAGGAGGCGCTCGTCCTCGCCGACTGCGACCTCGCCGAGATCGCGCGCGAATCGATGACGCTCGACGTGAGCGGCCACTACGCGCGGCCCGACCTCTTCGACGTGCGCGTCGACCGGCGGCGTCCGTCGCCGAGGGGCTGAGGGGAGCTCAGCGCGCGGGCTTCCGCGCGAGGCAGACGAAGCCGGCGGCGAACCGCTCCACGAGCGCCGGATCGATGCGGTCGAAGAGGGCGCCGTCGCCGGCCGCGAAGCGGTCCATCGCCTCGCCGAGGGTGAGCGCCGACAGCGCCGACCGGTCTCCGAGGTCGGGCGTGCCTTCGGCGATGCCGAGCATCAGGAGCGAAAGCGCCACCCACGGCCGCTGGTGCGGGCCCACGTCGATCGCGACGGGCTCGAGCCCCGCGCTCTCGACGACGAGCGCGAGGCCGGGACGCGTCACGTTGAAGTAGTGGTCGGGGTAGCCGTGGAAGGGCTGGAGGAACGCCGCGTCGAGGCGCACGGCGCCGCCGGGCTTCAGCACGCGCGCCACCTCGCGCAGGTAGGCGATCGGGTCGCGCACGTGCTCCAGCACCGCCTCCGAGAGCACGGCGTCGAAGGTCGCGTCGGCGAAGGGGAGCGCGGCGCCGTCGGTCACGACGTCGACCTTGGGATACGCGAAGAGCTCCAGGTGCACGACGTTCGGGAAGCCGAGGGATGGCGAGCCCGAGCCGCAGTCGAGCACCCAGCCGTCGCGATGCTCCTCGATGAGGGCGAGGCACTGCTGGCCGTAGGGGTTCGCCGAGCAGGGCCGTCCCTCCGGCGACGGATCGTGCGCCGGATCGACGGCGAGCACCGGGCGTCCGGCGACGATCGGGAAGCTCCGCGCGCAGGCGCTGCAGGCGAGGTCGTGCGTCGCGTCCGCGAGCGCGCCGCGGCAGACGGGGCAGCGAAGCAGCGGGCGGATGCGCGCCGCCTTCTCCGCACGACTCCGAGCGTCGTCCTCCGCGCTCGGCGTGCGTCCGGAGACGGGCGCGGGGCGCGGCCCGCCGTCGCCGAGGACCGGGTCGCCGATGCGCAGCACGAGCGGGCGTCCATCGTCGGCGACGCAGGCGATCGACGGCCGCCCGTTCGCCTCGTCCACGAAGACGAGGGCGCCGTCGGCGCCGAGCGCGCGCTCGCGGTGCGCGCGCTCGCGGGAGAGCCGTTTCACGAAGCGCCGCTCCGTCGGCGCGCCTTCGGCCTCGGCGACGAGGTTCAGCTCCTCCACGGCGGCGATCTCCGTCGTGTCGAGGAGCCACGCGCGGTGTGCCGTCACCTTCGCCTCGAGGGCCGCGAGCGCCGCCGCGTCGTCGCCCTCGACGGCGGCGGCGAGGAGGATCCCCCGGTAGCGCGCCGTCGCGACCGCGCGCGCGCCGTCGCGCCGCACGAGTGGGACGGAGACCTCGGGGCCGAGGAGCTGCAGGAGTCCGTCCGCGCGCGTCACGCCGCGGATCCTACGGCAGGGGTGCAACGGCGCGTCGTGGCCGTGATCGCTCGAAGCGCGAAGTCTGGAGCTCCCCTTGGGATCGGATTTGCCCTCTTGCGCGACAGGGGGGGGGGTGAGCGGAGGATGAAGAAGCTCGCGCCCCGCGCCGAGTCGTTCGGAACGGAGAGCGCGCGATGGAGTGATCTGGAGTGTCTACAGCCCGAGACTTCTTCGTGCTTTCTCTCTGTGCGCTCGCGCTTCTGCTGGATGGCAGTCGAGCGCTGTCCCAGACGCCGGCCAACTCGCCCGACATTCGTGGTGCCTGGGGCCCTGTCGTGAACCCGTTCGCGAACGAGCCGCCCCTCGTCGTCAACTACCCCGACGGAACATCGACCGTCAGCGTCACCGTGAACGACCTGGAGATCGGCCACGCGGTTCTGCTTCCCAACTCCAACAAGCTGCTCATCTGGAACCCGCAGTTCGTCTCGCTCCCCAGCGGAGACAAGAGCGAGACGTTTCGCCTCTGGGTCATGGACCCAGTGATGGGGACACTCGACCGGATTCCCCTCTGGAACTCGTCGACGAACAGCGGTCTGGGCGTCGACCTGTTCTGCTCCGGGCACACCCACAGGAAGGACGGGACGATTCTGATCGCGGGTGGCAACGACACGGTGACGAGCCTCCGCGCGCACGTCTTCGACCCCCAGACCAGTCAAGTCACGGCCCTCCTCAAGAACGGAGATCCGAACGTCCTGGGCGACGCACGGTACTACCCAACCGTCATCACCCTCCCCGACGGCTCCAGCATGGTGATCGGCGGAACTCGATTCACCGTCTCCGACCCGGGGCAGTCCTCGCCATCCTCGGGCGGCTGGGACATCTTCCAGGAGGCCGCGAATCCCCAGTGGTTCACGCAGGCGCTCGTCGATCAGACGTGGGAGTGGTATCCGCGCGCCTTCGTGTTGGCGGGCGGCTCCGTCTTCGTTCCTTTCGACGACCACCCGGGGAATCTCCACGCCAACCTCATCCAGGAGATCGCGAGCTGGACGCTCGGATACTCCACGACGGTGCCGGCGGCCTCGAGCGTCACGAAGCATTCGGCGGCGTCCCTCCAGTGGAAGTGGAACCACTACCAGGGAAGCGCAGCGATTCTCCTCCAGCTCGACGGCGCCGGGAGCCCGCCCACGTATCGAAGCCGCGTCTTTGCCGGCTACGGGACGCCGCACCTCACCTCCGCCCACGACTTCGGCCTCGACGCTTCTGGGAACCCCTACCTGCCGACGCAGGAGCCCGAGATGCCGAGCGCGAATCGCGACGTGAACGAGTTCGCGTTCACCGGCGGCAACGTGTCGATGATCGAGAAGCAGGGACTCGACTTCCTTCACCGGAGGACGTTCTCGAATCTCGTCGTCCTCCCGACGGGGAAGCTTCTCGCGCTCGGAGGCTGGCGCTACGACAAGGAGCAGCTCACGCACGCGCCCGCCGACCCGGTGTACCACCCGGAGATCATCGACCCGGGGGCGGCATTCGAACTCCAGGGCACACGGTACGAGATGAATCCGCACTGCCTGCACCGCCTCTACCACGAGGTGGCGATTCTGCTTCCCGACGGGCGCGTGCTGCTCATGGGAGGGGAGAACGAGGACGATCCGAACCTGCTGCCGAGCCCGCACGGCAACTGCTTCGGCGCGCTTCCTGCGCGTACGTACGAGATCTTCGAGCCGCCCTACCTGCACCAGGGATCGCGCCCAGGTATCCTCTCCGTGTCGAATTCCCAATTCGGATTCGGCCAGTCCTTCTCGGTCTCGAGCCGCAACTCGGACATCGGGAAGATCGTCCTCATGCGGCCCGGCTCCGTGACGCACATGTTCGATTCCGACCAGCGCTACGTCGAGCTGAGCTTCCAGCCAGGCTCGCCGGCCGGCTCCGGGACCTTCACCTACGATGTCGTCGCGCCTCCCGACGGGAGCGTGGCGCCTCCGGGGTGGTACATGCTCTTCATCGTCACGGCGCCGCCGTCGTCCGTGCCTCCCGGCGAGCCGCGGCACGGCGTTCCCTCCGTGGCGGCTTGGGTCCACGTGGAGTAGGCCGATGATCGCCGCCCTCGTGATCTCGCTCGTCGCAGTCAGCGATCCGCTCGCACGCGTGGGCAGTCCATCGGGTCCGAGGGATGAGGCCGCGACGACGGCCGGCGAGAGCTCGCGCAGGCCTCCGGATACCCCGGGAGGCATGCCCCGCCGAAGCCGGCTTCCGATCGCGTTCGTCGAGGAGCGCGACGCTCGGAGCGGGGCGGCTTTGTTTCGCCTGCGGCAAGGGGCGCTCGCTGCCGCATTCGAGCACTCGGGATTCGAAGTCGGCCTCGCCGGCTTCGGATCCCCTCCGGGCGCGCCCACGGCTCCGGCCTCCTTGCGATTCTCGTTCGAGGGCGCGGAGAACCATGCCCGGCTCCAGGGGGACGGCGCCCTGTCGGCCCGGACAAATGTCTTCCACGGATCCGATTCGCGCGCGTGGGCGACGAAGCTTCCGACCTTCCCGGCGCTCGTCCTCTGGGGCGTTCATCCGGGGATCGACGTCCGGTTCCATGGAGACCAGGGAGTTCTGCAGTACGACCTGAAGTTGGCGCCGGATGCGTGCCTGTCGGATTTCGTCGTTCGCGTCGACGGAGCGAGCGATCTCCGTCTCGACTCCGCGGGTGGGCTGCTCGTCGAGACGCCCATCGGAGTGTTGCGCCAACGGGCTCCCAAGACTTGGGAGGTCGGCGCGAGTGGTGAGCTCCGCATCGTCTCGAGCCGCTTTCGGCTGCTGGGGTCCGACCGCTTCGGCTTCGAGGCGCGACGCGCCGACGCATCGGCGGCCCTCGTCGTCGACCCGGGTCTCGAGTACTCGACATACCTCGGCGGAGGCTTCAGCGAGAACCCCCACAAGATGGCGACGGACGTCTTCGGCGCGGCCTACCACTGCGGGCAGTCCGGCTCGTCGGGCTTCCCGACGACGCCGAACGCGTTCGACAACTCTCACGGAACGGACGCCTACGTCGTGAAGCTCGACCCGACGGGGCAGTTCCTGGAGTTCTCGACCTATCTCGGAGGAAGCACGGGCGGAGACGCTTCGGCCTTCGACGTCTCGGTCGATCCCGGGACGGGCGCCGTCGCGGTGTGCGGAGGAGCGGGCTCGCAGTCGGTCGATTTCCCGACGACCCCTGGTGCTCCGCAGACGGCGCCGCTCGCGAACGACAGCGGGTTCCTCGCAGTCCTCGATGCGACGGGGAGTTCGCTCGTCTACTCCACCTATCTCTCCGGCTCCTTCATGGCTCTGATGAAGGGTGTGGCGACCGACAAGCTGGGAGCCGTGTACGTGACCGGGAATGCGGGAGCCGGATACCCCGTGACGCCCGGAGCCTTCGACGTGACGCTGAATCCAGGCGACCTCCTGGACGCGGTCGTGACGAAGATCCACGCGCAATCCGCCACCGTGGGCTACTCGACGTACTTCGGGGCCGAGCAGAACGTCGAGACTTCGGAGTCCATTGCCGTCGATCGCTTCGGCGCGGCCTACATCACGGGAAGGGGCGCGATCGGATTCACGCCGGCGACGCCCGGCGCCTACGGCGAACCGACGCCGGGCGGCAACGATTGCTACGTCACGAAGCTTCACCCCAGCGGCTCGTCGCTCGTCTACTCCTCGGTATTCGGCGGCACGAAGCGCGACGAGGGCTTTGCCATCGCCGTCGACTCGACGGGGGCCGCCTATGTCGTCGGGGAGACGGAGTCGACGAACTTCCCCGTGACGGCGGGCGCTTTCCAGACGTCCCTCGCATCGACCAAGCAGGACCTCTTCGTGGCGAAGCTCTCGCCGAGCGGCTCCGCGCTCGAGATCGGGACCTACCTCGGAGCTTCGGGATTCGACAGCACTCGAGGAGAGATCGCCGTCGACCGGGCCGGCTGCCCTGCGGTGACCGGCTGGACCGGCTCTCCCGATTTCCCGACGACGCCGGGCGCATTCGACAAGGTGATCAGCCCGATCCAGGTGGATGGAATCGTGAGCCGCCTCAACAGCCGAGGCACGAAGCTCCTCTACTCGACGTTCCTCGGCGGTGAGAGCCAATTCATCGGTGCCTCGGAGGCGCTCGGCCTCGACGTCGACCGCGAGACGGGCGCGCTCTTCGTGAGCGGACGGACGCAGTCGCCGAGCTTTCCCGTCACGCCGGGCGTTTTCGACACGACCTACAACGGCGGGCCCGACGCGTTCCTCGCGAAGATCCGCCTCCCCATCGAGTACTTCGGCGACGGAACTCCCGGCTGCGCGGGGCCCCAGGTCCTCTCGGGCGACTCGCCGGCCTACCCGGGGAACGCCGGCTTCACGCTCCTCTGCTCGAAGGCGCCGCCCAGCTCTCTCGGCCTGGTTGTCGCTTCCACCGGCGCGCTGCCTTCCGGCGCCGACCCGCTCTCGATCGGCGTCGAGACCCTCGTCGACTTCTTCGCGCCGGATCTCACCTGGGGCGACATGGCGAGCGACGCGTCGGGCGCCGGCTCCGTCGTCGTGCCGATCCCGCCCGGCCCAGTGCTCCTCGGTCAGACATTCTACGCGCAGGCCTTCTGGTACTGGCCCTCGGGTCCGTGTGCGCCGTCCTGGAGCCTCCTCAGCTCCTCGTCGGGCCTCGCGATCACGATCGTGGAGTGACTCGGAATCTCCGCATCGTAGGCGCGGGCGCCTTGCTCCTCCTGCTCGCCCTCGCCACGAGCAACTGCGGTGCGCCGACGGGGCTCGTCCGGCCGGAGGGGAAGAACCTCGGCGCCGCGCCCGCGCCCGACCGGCTCGACGACGTGGCGGCGCGCTACGCGCCCTGGTTCCTGCATGCGGTCGACGCGCGGCGCTTCCGGGAGGACCTGCCGAGCAACGTCGACTTCGACGGCAACCTCGTCGGGAACGACACCTGGGAGACCTTCCCGGATCACCGGCTCCTGCCGACGGTCTACTTCGCGGCGCTGGAGACGGAGACCCACTGGTTCCTCGCGTACCACCTCTTCCATCCGCGCGACTGGGCGCCGATCGTGCTCTGGCTGAACGACACGCACGAGAACGACGGGGAGAACTGTCAGGTGGTGGTGCGCAAGTCCGACGGCCGCGTGGTCCTCGCCTGGGCGCAGCACCACTACCGCAGCCACCTCTTCGCGTGGCCCGGCGCCGGGATCTCCGCCGGCCGCGTCGCGATCCGCGGGAGCTTCGACGTGGTCGACGACCGCGGCGTGCCGGGGGACGACCCGGCCCTCGGCTTCACGCACGCCGTCTTCTTCGTGGAGTCCCAGGGCCACGGCATCTACGGCGCGGCCGACTCCTGCAGCGGTGCGCAGCTCGCCCGCGACGGGACGGTGCGCTTCGACTCCGGGAGCGGCCTCGTGCTGCGACCCGCGCGGCCCGGGGAGGTCGTGGAGGAGCCGGTGCCGGGCGCGGGAAGCGTCGCGCCCTACCGGCTCGACTCGATCACCGGGAAGCTCTGGCCGCTGCTGCGCGACGGCGCGCTCGTGGGCGATGGCAAGTTGCTCGACGGACCGTGGGCCTATCGCGACGAGCAGGTCTCCGTCGGAGTCCCGCGCTACTACGACGCGGACCGGTTCAGCGGCCCCTTCGGCAGCGACCGCGGCATCTCTCCCTTCGCCCTCGACTTCGAGTGGAAGGAGGGGACGCTCGGCGCGCTCTTCTTCGACCCGGCCCGCCGCTACGCGGAGATGCTCACGATCGAGGGCCCCTGGTCGCTGGAGTACGTGGAGTTCCCCTTCCGCTGAGGTCCCGGGAATGGGGTCAGACCCTTTTTCTCCGTCTCGCTCGCGCGCCACGCGCGCGAGCGAGACGGAGAAAAAGGGTCTGACCCCATTCCCGGGTGCGGCGCCCGCGCGCGTCACTCCGCGTTGATCCGCGCGATCGCCCTCTGGATGGCAGCGCGCTTCTCGGCCGAGAGGTCGCCGCGCAGCAGCTCCACGAGGCGCGGGAGCGCTTCCTTCGCCTTCATCGTCCCGAGGGACTCGATGGCGACGAGCGCCACGTCGCTCTTCGCGTCGTCGACGGCCTCCAGGAGCGAGCGGATCCCGGCGCCGGGATCGAGGCCGCGCCCCGCCCGCCAGTCGTCCCAGCGCTGCTTCTCCTCGACGTAGAAGCGAATCCTCTCGAGGGCCTCCTTCGCGGCGTCCTGCACCTCCTTGTTCCCGTCCCTGAGGCGCGCCACGAGATCGGGCACGGCGTCCTGCGAGAGGAGGCTGCCGAGCGCCGAGACCGCCGCCTCTCGGACGAACGGGTCCGGGTCGTCGAGGAAGCGTCGCACGTGGGGGGCCGCCTCGGGCACGTTCCACTTCCGCAGGTACTGGATCGTGGCCAGGCGCATGCCCTGGGCGGAGTCCTGGCTCGCAGCGACGACGCGCGCGGCCGTGCCGCCGTCGAGGGCGTTGAGCTCGATCAGGGAGAGAGTGGCCTGCCAGCGCACCAACTCGTCCGCGTCCGTGAGGAGAACCTCCGACGCGAGCCGGATCGCCTCGGGCCCGCCGACCTTCGCCAGAGCGATCGCGAGGGACTTCTTCTGGCCCACGGACGCCGCTCCGGCGCGCTCGCGAAGGACCGCCACGACCTCGGCTGGCGGGTAGAGCCGGAGCCCGTCGGCCGCTTCGGAGTTGGTGGCCTTGAGCAAACCGCTCGTGGTATCCCGCGACCAGAGGGCGGTGTCGCACAACAGCGCGAGGGCCTCCGGCCGACGCACTCCGGGGAGCGCCATCACGGCATGCCGGTAGGCTTCGAGAGCGTCTCCACTGCGATTCGAATCGGCGCGAAGGACGAAGCGGAGGATACCGAGCGCCGCATCGGGTGATCGCTCGGCGAGCGCCGTGGCGTCGTCGACGATCTGCGTCCAGTCCCTCTCTCGGAGCGGACCGAAGCCCGCTTCGATCTGCGCGTCGGTGAGCGCGATGCCGAGCCCGGTGGCGGCGCGGAGCGCGTTCGTGCGCAGTTGCGCCGGAGACTCCGGCACGAGCGCCTTGCGCAGCTCGCGCGCGATCTCCTCCACGCGTTGAGCCGGGATCGCGCTCCCGAGCCTCGCGAGCACCTCGGCGACGACCGTGCGCACGCCGTCGTCGCTCGAGCGCGCCCAGAGATCGAGCAGGAGTCCCGCGTCCTCGGCCTTGGCGTGCCGCAGAAGCGTCGATCCGAAGTTGGGCGCGATCTCCGGCGCCTGCTCCAGCAGACGCACCATCTCGCCGAGCTGGTCGCGTCCCGTCGCGGGAACGACGCGCTCCACGAAGAAGCGGAGCAGACTCACGGCACTCGACTGGGGACTGCGCACTTCGAGCCCCTCGGTGCGAATCGCCTTGGCCACGAGCGCCATGGCGGTCGCCGTGAGCTCCGGGGGGAACGGCGTGTTGCGATACTGCTGCAGAGTCGACAGCGCCGACTCCCGGACGGAGGCGTCGCCGTCCTCGCAGAGCGCGAGGAGGATGGGGAAGTAGAGAGACGCGAGCCGGCTCCCTCCGGTGGAGACCAGGACGTTCAGGAGAGTGCAGGCGCGGCGCCGCACCCAGGGGTCGGGATCGGTCGCGAGGCGCCGGAAGTTCTGGTCGAGCAGGTCGACCGCCTCCGCCGGGATGGAGATCCGCTCCAGCGCGTTGAGAGCGTTCAGCTTCACGTCCCGGTTCCCGTCGCCGAGCAGCCGGACGATGGTGCCGGGTCCGTCGGGCCAGGATTGCCCCGAGCGGATCCGGTCCGCGATCGCGCTGCGCACGTCGGGCGAGGTGTCGCGCTCGAGCATCGCGGCGACGGAGGCGGAGACGTCCGCCGCCGAGCGCACGATCGCGAAGCGCACCTCGGACCTGGGATCCCCCGCGAGTCCCTCGAGCCGCGGAGCGAGCGCGTCGGGATCGCCCTGCAGGGCTTGGATCGCTTGCGCGCGCACGCCGGCATCGCGGTCGCCGAGGAACCGGACGAAGAGCGGCGCGCGCTCGGCGGCCGGCAGTCGGTCTGCGTGGCGACGGAACACCTCCAGGGCGCGCCGCCGCAGGAGATCGTCGTCGGAGGCCTGCAGGGCCTCCAGGATCGAAAGGGCGCCGGCTCCTCCGATCTTCGCGGCGGATTCGACCAGCAGGTCGCGAATGTCCGGCGCGAGGGCCGACCCGACGATGCGCTTCTGCAAGTAGGGGAGCGCCGCCTCGCCGATCCATTGGAGCTCCTTCTGGCCGTCCTCCGCGCGGATGCGGCCGATCGCGCTCTGCACGCGCCGCTCGAGGGGCGAGAGCGCTGCGTCGTCGTCCTTCGGCGCCGCGGCGACGCGCCCCCGCGCCCCCGCGTTCCGGTCGGCCGGATCCTGGGTGCGGCCGAGTCGCACGAGCAGCGCCGCGAGCTGCTTCGTCGCCGCGGCGACGAGGCCGGGATCGGGGTCCGCCGTCGCCGAGCGCAGGAGCGTCTCGGCGCTCGCGAAGTCGCCGAGCTCCTCGGCGATGCGCGCGCGCTGGAGGAGCGTCTCCGCCGCGGCCGGCCGCGGCGCGGGTGTTTCCTGGAGGACGGGGAGGAGAAGGAGAGTGGACGCGAGGATCGAGAGCATGACGTGGACTCCTGTCGAGGACGTCCATTCGACCGATCCCCTGCGGCGACGCACGCCACGAGAGGGACACATCCCTGTGAACGAAATGTGACGGCCGCTCCGCGCCCCGCGCGCTATGCCAGCAGCTCGCGCACCACCTCGCCCGACACGTCCGTCAGGCGGAAGTCGCGCCCCTGCGACCGGTACACGAGCTTCTCGTGGTCGAAGCCCATGAGATGGAGCAGCGTCGCGTGCAGGTCGTGCACGCCGATCTTCTTCGACACGACGTGGTAGCCGAGCTCGTCCGTCTCGCCGACGGCGTGGCCGCGGCGGAAGCCGCCGCCGGCGACCCAGAGCGTGAACGCGTGCGGGTGGTGATCGCGGCCGAGGAACTTCGAGCCGTTGCGCTCCTCGTTCATCGGCGTGCGCCCGAACTCGCCGCTCCAGACGACGATCGTGTCGTCGAGGAGGCCGCGCTCGTCGAGGTCGCGCACGAGGGCGGCGACCGGCGCATCGGTTTCGCGGCAGCGCTGCGGGAGCGACGTCACGAGGTCGTCGCCCGGCGAGGTCCCGTGGCTGTCCCAGCCCCAGTGGTAGAGCTGCACGAAGCGCACGCCGCGCTCCAGCAGCCGCCGCGCCAGCAGGCAGTTCGCCGCGAAGGAGGGCTTCCCCGGCTCGACGCCGTAGGCGGCGCGCACCGACTCCGGCTCGGCGTCGATCGCCAGCAGCTCCGGCACGCTCGTCTGCATCCGGTAGGCCATCTCGTACTGCGCGATGCGCGTGGCGATCTCCGGGTCGCCCGTCGCCTCGAGGCGCAGGCGGTCGAGCTCGACGACGGCGTCGAGGCTGCGGCGGCGATCCTCGGCCGACATGCCGGGCGGGTCCGAGAGGAAGAGCACCGGGTCTCCCTGCGACCGGAAGCGCACGCCCTGGTGGACCGTCGGCAGGAACCCGCTGCTCCAGACGGCGGCGCCGGCGTCGGGCGCGAACTGCCCCGAGAGCAGCACGACGAAGCCGGGCAGGTCCTGGTTCTCCGTGCCGAGTCCGTAGGTGAGCCACGACCCCATGCTCGGCCGGCCGATCCGCTCGTGGCCGGTGCTGAGGAGGATCTGCGCCGGCGCGTGGTTGAACTGCTCCGTCACCATGGAGCGCACGATCGTCACGTCGTCGGCGATGCCGGCGAGCCTCGGCAGCAGCTCCGAGATCACCTGCCCCGACTTCCCGTGCTGCGCGAAGCGGTAGGGCGAGCCGAGGAGCTTCGGCACCCCCTTGATGAAGGCGAAGCGCTCCTTCGCGACGAGATCAGGCGGCGCCTCGCGGCCGTTCCACTGGAGGAGCTTCGGCTTCGGATCGAAGAGATCGAGCTGCGACGGCGAGCCCGCCATGTGGAGGTAGACGATCCGCTTCGCCTTCGCCGGGAGCGGCGGCGCCTTCGGAGCGAGCGGATTCGGCGGCGCGACCGGCGCTCCGCCCTGGGGCCGACCGAGGGCGTGCCTGTAGCGGGCGACGGCGCCGAGCCCCTCGCGGGCCAGCAGCGCCGCGAGGGCCGTCGAGCCCAGGCCGAGCGCGCAGTCGCGCAGGAACCACCGCCGCGTCGTCGCGCGGAGGCGCTCGAGGTCGTCGTGCGGAGGCTCCACCGTCAGCTCCCGGTGATCGTCTCGTCGAGGTTGAGGAGCACGTTCGCCACGACGGTCCAGGCGGCGATCTCGGCGGCCGTGAGCGCGCCGCCGCCCTCGCCGTCTCCGTCGCCGGCGACCGCCGCGAGGGCGCGCGCCGCTGCGTCGTCGCCGCCGTAGCGCGCGCGCTGCGCGTCGAGGAGGCGGAGCAGCACCGCCGTCTCCTGCTCCGACGGCACGCGCGCCGTGCAGAGCCGGAACCCGTGGGCGACGCGCGCGCGGTCCTCGCCGGCGGCGCCGAGCATCCGGCGCGCGAGACCGCCCGCCGCCTCCACGAAGACGGGGTCGTTCAGCAGCGCGAGCGCCTGGAGCGGTGTGTTCGAGTCGGCGCGTCTCGGACAGGAGAGCTCGCGGCTCGGTGCGTCGAAGAGCGCGAAGGTCGGATAGGGCGCCGTGCGCCGCTGGAACGTGTAGATCCCGCGGCGATGCCGCGCGGCGCCCGCGCTCTCGCGCCAGCGGTCGCCGTTGTAGACGACGTTCCACGTTCCCTCCGGCTGCGGCGGGAAGACGCTCGGCCCGCCGATCCGCTCCTGCAGCAGGTTCGCGACGGCGAGCGCCGCGTCGCGCAGCGTCTCCGCGTCGAGACGCCGCCGCGGGCCGCGCGCGAGGAGCCGGTTCTCCGGGTCGCGCTCGCGCAGCGCCGCCGAGAGGTCCGACGCCTGTCGGAACGTCGCCGAGAGGACGATCTCGCGGACGATCGCCTTGCGCTTCCAGCCGCGGGCGACCAGCTCCGTCGCGAGCCAGTCGAGCAGACCCGGATGGCTCGGCCGGTCGCCGCGCGTGCCGAAGTCGTCGGGAGTGCGCACGAGCCCTTCGCCGAAGAGCGCCGCCCAGAGCCGGTTCGCCTCGACGCGCGCCGTGAGGGGATTGCGCGGATCGACGAGCCAGCGCGCGAGACCGAGCCGGTTGCGCGGCGCGTCCTCCGGGAAGGGATGGAGCACCGCCGGCGTGCCGGGCGCCACCCGCGCGCCGCGGTTCAGGAAGCTCCCGCGGATCAGCACGTGCGTCTCCCGCGGCTCGGGGAGCTCTTCGAGCACGAGCGTCGTCGGGATCGCGCGCGCGATCTCCTCGCGCGCGTCGCGCGCGCGCGCGAGGGCCTCGTGCATCGCGCGGCCCCGCTCCGACACGAGGCGGCCGTAGTGCTCGCGCAGGGCGGCCGACTCCTCGGCGCTCCGCTCCTGCTCCGGACGCTGCAGGATCGCCCGCAGCTCCGGCGACGGAGCGCGCGGGTCGCGCCCGTCGGTCTCGAAGCAGAATCCCGCGGGCCCGCCGCCGTTCACGACCTTCAGCAGCAGGCGGCTCTCGCCCGCCGGGAGGTCGGCCTCCACCACGTCCTGTCCCGGCGCGGCGGGGCGCGCCGTCTCGTTCGAGTGCACGAGCGTGGCGCCGATCCAGAGGCGCACGGAGTCGTCGCTCCCGAGAGCGATGCGGATCCGGCGCGGCTCGGCGCTTCGGACCGTGCGCAGCAGGTAGAAGGCCGACGACTCGCCGCGGAGCGCGTGGACCACGCCGTCGGTCCAGTCGGGACGCGCTTCCCACCGCAGCGCCCCGTTCGCGTACTCGCGCGCGACGGGACCGCCCGACAGCGCCTCCATCTCCGGCGCGAAGGCCGTCACGAGCGCCTCGTGCGCCGTGGGCGCGCGGAAGGGGCCGACGGTCTCCCAGTCCGACAGCACGATCGCCTCCTCGCGCGGCGGCCGCGCTCGCTCCGTCTCCACCCAGGCGCGCTGCGCGGCGTCGAGCGCGGCGTCGGGCGCGGCGAGCGCCTGCTCCTGCGCGCGCACGTGCGCGTCGGCGGCGTCGAGGGCGCGGGCCTGCTCGGGCGACGGCACGCGCAGCTCCGGCGCCGTCGAGCTGCCGGAGTCGGCCGTCGAGTCGAAGAAGGCGAAGAGCCGGTAGTACTCCTCCTGCGAGAACGCGTCGTACTTGTGGTCGTGGCACTGCGCGCAGGCGAGCGTGCTGCCGAGCCAGACCGTCGCCGTCGTGTTCACGCGGTCGACGACGGCGGCCACGCGGAACTCCTCCGGATCGACGCCGCCCTCCTGGTTCACCATCGTGTTCCGGTGGAAGCCCGTCGCGACGCGCTGCGCGAGGGTGGCGCCCGGGAGGAGATCGCCGGCGAGCTGCTCGATCGTGAAGCGGTCGAAGGGCTGGTCGTCGTTCCACGCGGCGATGAGCCCGTCGCGCCAGGGCCAGTGGCTCCGCCGAGCGTCCTTCTCGTAGCCGTTCGTGTCGGCGAAGCGCGCGAGGTCGAGCCAGGGCCGCGCCATCCGCTCGCCGTAGCGCGGCGACGCGAGGAGGCCGTCGACGGCGCGCTCGAAGGCGTCGGGGGCACCGTCGGCGAGGAACGCGTCGAGCTCCGCGAGGGTCGGCGGGATCCCCGTCAGGGCGAGGGCCGCGCGCCGCAGCCACGTGGCGCGATCGGCCTCCGGCGAGGGCGCGAGACCCTCGGCGTCGAGCCGCGCGCGCACGAAGCGGTCGATCGGCGACCTGCACCACGAGGGATCGGACACCGCGGGAGGCTCCGGGCGGACGGGCGCCGTCCAGGCCCAGTGGCGTGCCGCGGGAGCGTCTTCCGATCCCACGGGGCCCCGCGCGCCGCCGTCGATCCAGGCGCGCAGGATCGCGATCTCGCTCGCCGGCAGCGAGTCGCCGCCGGAGGGCATGCGTGCGTCCTCGTCGGCGCTCTCGACGAGCCGCACGAGGAGGCTCGCCGCCGCGTCGCCGGGCACGATCACCGGCTTCCCGCCGTGGCGCGCGCCGGCGAGGGCGCCCTCCCAGGAGTCGAGACGCAGCCCGCCGTCGGGATCGTCGCCCGAGTGGCACTCGACGCACCGCCGCGCGAGGAGCGGCTGCACGTCGCGCGCGAAGTCGATCTCGGCGAGCCGCGCCGGCGCGAGGACGGCGGCCGCGGCGGACACGAGGGCCGCGAGGAGGAGCGAGCGGCGCAGCGGCGTCACGGGTCGTTCCGGAGCACGAGACGGTAGCCGACGCCGTGGGCCGTCCGCAGATGACGCGGGTGCTCCGGGTCGCGCTCGAGCTTGGCGCGCAGCCGCCCCACGTGCGTGTCGACGGTGCGCGCGCCGACGAAGAGCGCCGAGCCCCAGACCTCCTCGAGGAACCGCTTGCGCGTCACCACGGAGCCCTCGTGCAGGACCAGCAGCCTCAACATGGCGGCCTCCTTCGGCGCGAGGCGCGTCTCCGTCTTCCCGCGCCGCACGACGAAGGCGGCGAAGTCCACGTCGCAGTCGCCGATGCGCAGCGTCGTGGGGACGTCGTGTTCCGCCGGCGCCGGCTGCGACCGCCGCAGGACCGACTTCACGCGCGCCAGCAGCTCGCGCAGCGAGAAGGGCTTCGTCACGTAGTCGTCGGCGCCGAGTTCGAGACCGAGCACGCGGTCGACCTCTTCGCCCTTCGCCGAGAGGAAGAGGATCGGAAGCGCGCGGTCGCGCGCGCGGATCTCGCGGCAGACGTCGAAGCCGCTCTTGCGGGGCATCGCGACGTCGAGGATCGCGAGATCGAAGGGCTCCGCCAGGAGGCGCGCGAGACCCGCGGCGCCGTCGGCGGCCGTCTCGACGCGGTAGCCCTCGCTCGCGAGCGCGTCGCGCACGCCGTCGCGCAGCGCCGGGTCGTCCTCGACGACGAGGATGCGCGCGCTCACGCGGCGTCTCCGGACAGCGGGAGCTCGATCGCGAAGGCGAGGCCGCCGCCGCCGCGGGGCGCCGCCGAGAGGCGGCCGCCGTTCGCCTCGACGATCCGCCGCGCGAGGGCGAGGCCGATCCCGAGCCCCGGCGTCGCGCTCGCGGCGGCGTCGCTCCCTCGCTCGAACATCCCGAAGACGCGCGCGCGCTCCGCCTCGTCGAGACCGGGACCCCGGTCGACCACCTCGATGCGGTAGGCGCCGCCGTCGCGGCGTCCCGACAGGCCGATCCACCGGCCGCTCGCGGCGTGCTTCGCGGCGTTCTCGAGGAGATCGAGCACCGCCTGCACCACGCCCGCGGGGTCGGCGCGTACGAGCAGGTCGCCGTCGGAGACGGAGACCTCGAGGGCGCAGCCGGCGCGCTCCGCGAGCGGCGCGAAGGTCCGCGACGCCGACTCGACGAGGTCGCCGGCGAGCGTCTCCTCGCGCGGCACGGCGGCTCCCCGCTCCCCGCGCGCGAGCAGCAGCACGCGGTCGACGAGCGCCGTGAGGCGCTCCGCCTCGCGGGCGATCGTCGCGGCGTAGCTCCGCTGCTTCTCGGGCCCGGCGGCGCGGCCCTCCTCGAGCATCTCGCCGTAGAGGCGGATCGCCGAGAGCGGCGTCTTCAGCTCGTGGGTGACGCCGGCGAGGAACTCCGACTTCGCGCGGGCCGCCTCCACCTCGCGCCGCGCCGCGCGCGTGCCGAGGGCGGCGCCGCCGGCGATGGTGAGGCCGAGGAGGACCACGAGGGATGCCTGGATCGCGGCGCGCGTCGACGCGTCCATGCCGGCGGCGGCGGCGGCGCGGACGCCGCCCACGCGCACGAGGCCTCCGGTGTCGGGCACGTCGATCCGCTCGTCGAGCGGTCCGCCGTCGGGCACGAGCGCCGCGCCGTCGAGGGCGCCCGCGAGGGCCGTGGCGCGGAACGCGGCGGCGTCGAGGACGAGCCCCACGCGGCCGAGCGGCCCGGCGGCGCCGAGGAC
>CAZJHD010000038.1:0-40815 GCA_964545855.1 uncultured Planctomycetales bacterium | reverse complement strand
CGCAGCCGCTCGCAGCCGGCCGAAGCCCGGCGCCGATTTCTTCACGACCTCAGAGCCGCTTGCGTCCGCCGGCGACCGACGGCAGAGCGAGGGACGTGCCTTCGCGCACCTTGTTCGGGTTGGCGATCTCGTTGGCGCGTGCGATGTCGCGGACGACGTTGGGGCTCGCCGATCCGTAGTGGCGCTTGGCGATCGACGACAGACTCTGCCCCGGCTTCACGACGACGCGCGGCAGATCCTCCGCCGGACCGGGCGCGGGCTCGCCATCGAGACCCAGCCGGTCGTCCTCATGGGGCGTGGGCGGCACGCGGTTCCCGTCGGGAGGGCCGGCACCGGCGCCTCGCGCGGGCCAGCGTTCCGGGGCCGGGGGCGGAGGTCCGCCGCCGATCTCCAGCACGAGGTCATTCTCCGTGCCGGGGAGCGTGGGCGTGGTGCGCGCCTCCACCAGGGATCCGTAGCGGACCGACTGGAGGAGGAAGGCGCCGGCGACGACGAGCGCCAGGAGGGAGATCAGGAGGAGGGCACGCACGGCGTGCGCCGTCGACCCGGGACCGACCGCGGGGGTGCGGCGCGGGACGGAAAGCTAGTGCTCCGGCCAGGAGAAGCGCAGGGGAATCCGGCGCCGCCGTCCGCGCTGGTTTCAGGCGCGCGCGCTCGCGACGGCCGCGGTCTTGGCCGGGCCGGCTCCGGGCTTCTTCGGGTCCTTCTTGACCCAGCGCTCCACGAGGACGACGAAGAGGCTCGCGACCCAGATCGACGAGTAGGTGCCGCTCACGATGCCGACGATCATGGTGAAGCCGAATCCCTCGAGCGGATTGTGCTTGCCGTAGTTGATGCCGAACATCAGCAGGGACGCGAACACCGCGGCGGCCGACGTGAGGAGCGTGCGAGAGAGGGTCTGATTGCACGACTCGTTCACGAGGTCTTCGAGCGGCATCTGCTCCGCCTCGGGCTTCGCCCGGTTCTCGCGGATCCGGTCGTAGATGACGATCGTGTCGTTCACCGAGTAGCCGGCGATCGTCAGGAAGACGGCGATCATCGTCATGTCGATCTCGACGTCCACCAGGTGGAGCGAGTTCGCGATGGTCACGATGCCGAGGGTCACCGCCAGGTCGTGGAGGATGGCGACGACGGCGCCGATGCCGTACCGGTACTCCTGGAAGCGGAACCGGACGTAGAGAATGATCAGCCCGAAGGAGACGAGGAGCGCGAGGATCGCCTTGTTCTTGAGCGTCTTCGCGATGCGCGGCTGGATCGTCGTCGCCTCGGGGAACGGATCCGAGAGCCTTGCCGTGGCGCGGACGGGGTCGAAGACGGCCGGGATGGCGGCGCGCAGGTCCTGCTCGCCGACCGTCGCCGCGAGCTTGCCGGTCACGCGGAACGAGCTTCCCCCAAGGACGGACACCGCCGTCTCCGGAGCCGGCGCGACCTCGATCGCCGTGAGCAGCGTCGCCTCGCGGACGAGCCGATCCTTCACGTCGTCGAGCGCCGGGCGCGTCTCGAAGTTCAGGACGAACTCGGTGTCGCGCGCCGCATTGCCCTCGACGGGAGCGATGCGGAGGTCGGAGACCGGATCCGGGAGGAGCTTCCCGCCGAGGGCGACGCGGATGCCCTCGCGGAAGTTGTTGACCATCTCCTGGTCCTGGCCGCCGGGCTTGGCGCGCATCTCGACGCGCCGCGCGCGGGAGAGCTTCCCCTTCACGACGAACTCGCGGTAGCCGTCCTTGCCGGCGACGGTGCTCCCGGCGGAGAGGCTCGGCGTCACGTCGAGGGACTCGAATCCCGGAACGGTCGCGAGCTGCTGGCGGACGGTTGCGAGGGGTGCCGGTTGCGTGAGGCGCAGGCGCGCGGAGGTGCCGCCGACGAAGTCGATCCCCTGGACGTTCTCGGGCGCCGACAGGAAGACGCCGAGACCCGCGACGGTCGTGATCACGGAGATGGCGACGGTCCACTTCCAGACGCTGATGAACTGGAACTTCGGGGTCGTCTTGAAGAGGCGGAACATCTTCACTTCCGGCATCGCCTTGCGCTCGATGAGCCAGGCGAAGCTCGCCTTGGTGAAGACGAGGGCCGCGAAGAGCGTGGTCAGGATGCCGATCGAGAGCGTCAGTCCGAGGCCCTTGATGGGGCCCGTGCCGACCGTGAGCAGCACGAGGCTCGTGAGCAGCGTCGTCAGGTTCGAGTCGACGATCGTGACGAAGGCGCGATCGAATCCGAGGCGGACGGCCTGCTCGACGCCGCGCCCGCGGTCGCGCTCCTCACGAATGCGCTCGTAGATGAGGATGTTCGAATCGACGGCCATCGCGAGCGTCAGGATGAATCCGCCGAGGCCCGGGAGCGTGAGCGTCGCGCCGTAGAGCGAGAGCACACCGAGCAGCACGGAGCCGTTCACGAGCAGCGAGACGGCGGCGACGGTGCCCGAGAGCCGGTAGTAGACGAGGATGAAGAGGATCGTCGCGGCGATGGCGAAGACCGACGACGTGATCCCGAGACGGATCGAGTCCTCGCCCAGGCTCGCCCCGATGCGCGACTCCGATTCGAGGATCGGCTTCACCTGCAGCGAGCCGGTCTCGAGGACCGTCACCAGCGCCTGGGCCTCCTCGATCTTGTAGCCGCCGCGCTGGTTGCTCTGGATGATGCCCTCGCCGGGGAGCGAGGAGTTGATCGTCGGGGCCGTGTTGAGGAGCCCGTTCAGGATGATGGCGAGCTGCCGGCCGACGTACTTCTCCGTGAAGGCGCCGAAGTCGGAGCGCTTCTCCGCGCGGATCCGGAAGAAGACCGCGAGGCCGCCCTTCTCGTCGCGCGTGATGCGGACCTCGGAGACGTCCTCGCCCCGAAAGATCCAGCGGGCCCCGTCCCGCGTGTCGAGGACGTCCTCGAGGCGGACCGGTGCGATCCCCGGCCTCTCGACGCGCGACTCGGGGCTCCAGGCGAAGTCCTTCGGCTCGTCCTGGACGTACCAGCGGATGCCCTTGACGGGAGCGCCCTCGCCCGTGAGCGAATTGAAGTTGCGGACCATCGCGGCCCAGAAGCCGAGATCGCGCGCGATGCCGGACGACTTCGCGCGCTCCTCCGCCTTCCAGCGATCGATGCGCTCCTTGTTCTCCGGGCGGTCGAGGTAGGCGTCGAGCTTGTTCCGTTCGCGCTGGAGATCGATCCCGTCGGACTCGTTCGCGAGGATGCGCCACTCCAGGCGCCCGAGCGAGGTGATCGTGTCCTTGATGTTCGCGATCTCGAGCTCGCTCAGGCCCGGGAGCTCGACGACGATCTCGTCCTCGCCGTGGCCGACCACGTTGATCTCGCGGAGGCCGAGGCCGTCGACGCGCTTGTTCATCACGTCGATCGTCTTCCGCACGACCTCGGCGGACGAGATGTCGGCGTCGACGGTCTGGTCGCGCTTGGCCTGCTCGATGGGGACGCTGTAGACGAGGCGCGTGCCTCCCTTCAGGTCGGCGCCGAGGTTGATCCCCTTGGAGAAGACGAGCACGAGCGCGAGGACGGCGAGCCCGAGCGAGAGAACGAGCCAGCGAGCGGGATTCTGGATCATGGAGTTCCGGTGCGAGCTTCCCCGGAAGGACGAATCACCGAAGCGTCCGACGGCGCGCGACGAGGTCGGGCGCCGGGCGCGGTGGGTCCTTCTTCGAGGCGATCACGGAGGAGGGCGTGCCCGAGGACTGGGTTCCCGAGGTCTGGGTTCCCGAAGACAGGGTTCCCGAAGACAGGGTTCCCGAAGACAGGGTGCCCGAGAAACAGGGTGCCCGAGGAGTTCGTGGAGACGGTCGACGTGGTGTGCGGGAGACGAGTGCCGCCGTGGGGCGACTCCCGCATCACGACTCGCTCACGACGGGCGCGGTCTTCGTCTTGGACGTCTTCGGCTCGGTCGCCGGCTTCGGCTCGGCGCTCGACGGCGCTCCGCCCGTCTCCGGGGCGCCCTGGGTCCGCTCCGTCGTCTTCTCGAATCGCTCCACGAGGCGCGAGCGCTTGCCCGTCCGGTTGCGCAGGTAGTAGAGCTTCGCGCGGCGGACGCGGCCGTGGCGCTTCACCACGATGTCCGCGACGCGCGGCGAGTGGAGGGGGAACATGCGCTCCACGCCCTCGCCCTGGACGATGCGCCGGACGATGAAGGACGAGCGCATCCCGCTTCCCTTCCGGGAGATGATGACCCCCGAGAAGATCTGGATGCGCTCGCGGTCGCCTTCCTGGATCCGGTAGTGGACGTCGACCGAGTCGCCGATCCGGAATTGGGGCGTGGATTCCTTCTGGAAGCTCCGCTCGATGCGCGACACGAAGTTCATGGCGTGAGTCCGTTCGATTCTTGGGGGGATGCGGGCGTCGAGGGAGGGTCGTCGTCGAGTCGAGGCGTCGATTGGAAGCGTGATCGAAGAGCGCGGAGGTCGTGCGTCCGGTGGCGACGCGCCGAGGAGCGCGCGCGGTCAGTCGCGTTGCGCCTTTCGCGGGTTGTCGTCGGAGGAGAGCAGGTCGGGTCTCTGGGCGAGCGTTCGGCGGTGCGCCTGTTCGGCGCGCCAGCGACGGACGGCGTCGTGGTCGCCGCTGAGCAGCACCTCGGGAACCGTCCGACCCCGGTACTCGCGAGGCCGCGTGTATTGAGGGAAGTCCAGCAGCCCGGAGGAGAAGGACTCGCTCACCGCCGACTCGGCGTCGCCCAGGACGCCGGGAAGCAGGCGAACGGTCGCCTCGAGAGTCACGAGCGCGGGAAGCTCGCCACCGGAAAGAACGTAGTCGCCGATCGAAACGAGCTCCCAGTCGAAGCCGTCGAGGATCCGCTGATCGAATCCCTCGTAACGGCCACAGAGGAAGAGAACACGTTCCTCCCGCGAGAGGGTCTCGGCGCGGGCCTGCCGCAGGGGCTGCCCGTCGGGAGTGAAGAGGATCTTGTGGAACCTCCCTTCCCTCGCCTCGACCCACTCGACGGCTTCGAAGATCGGCTCGGGACGGAGGACCATCCCGGGGCCGCCTCCGAAGGGCCGGTCGTCGACGCTCCGGTGCCGATCCCTCGTGAAGTCACGAAAGTTCAGAAGCCGGACGTCCAGCAACCCCTTCTCCCGTGCGATCCGGAGCACTCCTTTCGCAAGGAAGGGCTCCAGGGCATCCGGGAAGAGGCTGAGGACGTAGACGAGCACGGCCCCTCGCCGTGGCGACGGGTCGCAAGAAAGGCCGACGAGGGTATCGACGGCTCCCCGGAGGGTCAACGCCACCGGGACGGGGCCAGCCGCGACCGGGCGCACCCGCCGTTTTCCCCGAGGATCGACCATGCGGCGACCCAACGCGCTCGCCACGACCCTCCTCCTCGTGAAGCCCGTCGCCCTCGGCACGTCCTGCGAAGGCAGCAGTCGCGCGCCGCGGTCGGATCGCGTGCGAGTCTCAGCCGCGCCGCTCCAGCGCCACCTCGCTCAGCCCCACGTGGCCCTTCCACACGCCGCCGGGCTCCCTGCGCGTGATGCGGATCTCCATGCGGTTCACGCGGAGCGCCTTCGGGAGCGGACAGACGATGGGCTTGCGCTCGTCGCCGTCGACGTCGAGGACGAAGGGGGTCTTCTCGCGGTCGATGCGGATCTCGACGCGGCGGATGCGGTCGTAGCGGCCGGCGATCTCCTGGTTCACGCAGCCCGACCCGAGCACGACGTGGTCGGCCTCGATCGGGCGCGGGATCTCGACGAGGAGCCAGGGTTCGGCGTCGCCCTTCGCGCAGACCCAGCGCGTCCCCTCGAGGCCGTCGACGGCGGCGGGGGCGCGCTCGCCTCCGTTCGCCTCGGAGCTCGCCGTCACGACGGCGCCCGCGCCGAGGAGGAGGTTGCGCGACCGCGCGCGCGCGGCCTCGGCCATCCAGGGCTCGAGCACGGCGTCGACCCGGACGACGAAGCCCGGGTTCTCCAGGACGGGGTTCTCGAGGGCGCGCGTGCCGTCCCCGGCGGCGAGGTGCACTCGCAAGGAGACGCGGTGCTCTCCCGGCGCGTCGAACTCGAGCGCGGCGGGGAAGCGGTCGGCGGCCGTCCAGGGCCGCGAGGCGTCGCCCTCGAGGCGCGCGGCGACGCGACCGTCGACGAGGTACTCCACGGCGGCGACGCGGAGCCCGGCGTCCGCGGCGGCCTTCCGCGCGGAGCCGGCACCGATCGCCGTGATCCAGACCGTCGTCGGGCCGTTGCCCGTGCCGCGGAAGTGGACGGGGCTCGCCTCGGCCTCGGCGACGTGGAGCAGCGGAGCGCCCTGGGAACGCTCGCCCGAAGCGACGGAGGACGTGGCGCGCTTCAGGAACAGGAGCGCGAAGCAGGTGTCCGCTTGCTCGTAGGCGCTGTACCAGTCGCCCTGGTCTCCCTGCTTCTCGACGAGGAAGCGCGCGCCCTCGAGATACCACCGTCGGTCTCCGATCGTCTCGATGCGCAGCGACGAGCCGACGCGCTCGAGGCCGTAGAGCCAGTAGTGCAGGTTGCCGCCGTGGGACGGATTCGCCGTGACGGTGAACCGGTCCGACAGCCAGCGCAGGCCCATCTCGATGGATCGCTGCGCCGCCATCGCCTGATCCCGCCGGATCTCCTTGCCGAGGGCCTCGACGCAGAACTGCACCGAGCAGATGCCAGCCGCCGTCATGGAGCCGTAGGGATCGAGCCTCCCGTAGTAGCCGAAGCCGGCGGAGTAGGCCTTGCCGGTGCCGGTGCGGCCAGGAGCGGCGGGAGCGTCCACGGTCTTCGGCGACTCCTGGTAACGCATCGTCGCCGAGAGGATCTCGCTCCAGACCTCCGGCGGGACCGCGACGCCGCTCTCGCGCGCCGCACGAAGCCCGAGCACCGCGAACTGCAGGTTCGAGAGGTCGCGCCGGTCGTGGTAGCCGGGGTAGGGGGGATCGTTCGGCTGCAGGTACCCGAAGTGCCCATCGTCGGAGATCCCGAGCAGCCGCTCGACGAGCTGTTGCATGCGCGGCGCGCGCGCCGGATCGTGGAGCGCGCCATAGGCGAGGAGCATCGCGCCGACGGAGTAGGTGTCGCGCGGCTCGACGACGTCGAGGTGCGCGTAGGCGCGGACGAGGGCGGGGTGCGTCGCCGGCAAGCCGCACTTGCGGAGCGTGTAGGCCGCGAGCGCCGTCATGCCGCCGAGGAACGGATGCGCATGGGACGCGAAGGAGCCGTCGCGGAGCTGGCGCGCGAGGAGCCAGGCGACGCCCCGGTCGATGGCGGCGTCGATGCGCGGCTGGAGCGCGAGCTCGTCCTCGGCCGTCTCGGCGGCGGGCGCCACGAGCGTGCCGGCGACGCTCCACCGCTGGATCCGCACGGTGGCGCCGCCGGGGCGGATCTCCATGGGCCCGACGGCGCTCGCGTCGTCGGCGCCCTCATGCAGCGCCTTCGTGTCGAAGAGGACGCGGATCCTCCCGGCGGCCCGTCGCCACTCGATCTCGATCGGCTTTCCGTCGCGCGCCGAGCGCGGGAGCCCCGCCAGGGCGCGATCGGCCCCGCCGTAGAGCTTCCCGGCTCCGTGGATCGTGCTCGTCGGACCGTGGAGCCGCAGCACGCTCTCGCCGAGGAGCACGGCCACCTCGTGCTTCTCGAGATCCGCGGCGGAGAAGTGGAGGCGCACGAGGAAGTCTCCGGCGCCGAGCGACTCGGCGGTCCGCACGGCGTTCGCGGCGCCGTTCCCCGTGAGGCAGCCCTTCGACTCGAACCAGGGCTGTCCGAGGTAGCGCAGGTCGCGGGCGCGGGGACCGTCGACGAGGACCTTCTCCGGCGGACGGCTGGCCCCCTGGACGGCGGCCGCGGCGAGCAGGAGCAGGCCGATCGGCCTCATGGACGGCCCGTCGTCCCCGCGGCTCCCGCTCGCTCCACCTCGACGCGCGCGTCGTTGTAGCAGGCGCCGGCGCCCCGCTCGTCGACGTGGTCCGGCGCGAGGGCGTTCGCCGTCCAGCCGTTCTCCGTCGCGCGCCGCCAGAGACCCTTCGCGAGGGCGCAGACTCCCTCGGGGATCTCTTCGCGGAGGCTCACGCGGACGACGACCTCCCCGAGGGAATTCCGGACGCGGGCGAGGTCGCCCTCGGCGAGCCCGCGTCTCCCGGCGTCGGCGGGCGCCATCTGCAGCCGCCCGCTGCCCGCCGGCAGCGTCTCGAAGAGCGTGGAGGAGATGGCGTGGTCCGAGGAGGGCGAGATCAGGGAGAGCGGCAGCGACTCGTCGACGGGCGGCGGCCGGTACGCGAGCGACGCCGGCAGCTCCGCGGATCCGCGGCTCGGCGTCGCCGTGACGAAGGGGCGCGCCGGCGGGAGCGCCGCGAAGCGCGTCGAGCGCAAGTCGCCGAAGGAGACGGCGGCGCGAGGAGTCGCCTCGACGACGGTGCGCGCCAGGTCTTCCTCCGTCTCGCGCAGCGCCGGATCGGTCCAGCCGAGGGCGGCCGCGACGTCGGCGAAGACGCGATGGTTCGAGCGCGCCTCTCCGCGCGGCGCGACGACGGGCTCGGCCCACTGGAGCGCGTAGCCGCCGTAGCTCCGCGAGATCTCCCGGTGCTCGAGGAACGTCGTCGCCGGGAGGACGAGATCGGCGAGGGCGCAGGTGTCGGTCCAGACCTGCTCGTGCACGATCGTGAAGAGCGATTCCCGTCCGAGCGCGCGCACGACCCGCGACTGGTTCGGCGCCGTCGCGACGGGGTTGCAGTTGTAGACCCAGAGCGTCGTGATCGGCGGGTCGGCCGTCTCCTCGAGGGCGCGTCCCAGCTCGCTCATGTTGATGGTGCGGGCGCTCCCACGGCGCAGATCGGGCCGCTCGGCGCGCGCGAAGTCGATGCCGTAGCCCCGCGAGGTGGAGAGGGCGAGACCGGCTCCCGGCTCCTCGAACTTGCCGAGGAGGAGCCGGAGCGCGAGGACCGCCGCCACGGCGTCGGAGCCATTGCGATTGCGCTCGAGCCCCCAGCCGACGCGGAAGAACGGACGGCGCGCGGTCGCGAGGATCTCGGCGAAGGCGTGGATCGCCGCGGGCTCGACGCCCGCGATGCGCGCGGCGCGCTGCGGAGTCCAGGGCTCGACGAGGGCGCGGAACGCGTCGAGGCCGCGCGTGTGGCGCTCGAGGAAGGAGCGGTCCTCGGCGCCCGCCGCGAGGACGAGCCGCGCCGTCGCGAGGGCGAGCGCGACGTCGGTGCCGGGGAGCGCCGGCAGGTGCAGGTCGGCGCCGCGCGCGAGCGGCGTTCGGCGAGGATCGACGACGGCGAGGGCGGCGCCGGCGGCCGTCGCGCGCCGCACGAGAGGGACGAGGTGGATGCCGGTGACGGAGGGATTCACGCCCCAGAGCACGATGCCGTCGGAGCGCTCGACCTCGCCGGGATCGGATCCCGGCAGGTCGCCGAGCACTCGCAGCCAGGCGGCGCCGGTGTTCGCGGCGCAGAAGGTGCGCGCGAGCTGGCTCGCGCCGAAGCGGTGCCAGAACCGCTCGTCCATGGCGTGGCTCGTGAGCAGGCCATTGGATCCGCTGTAGGAGAAGGGGAGCACCGACTCCGGACCGTGCTCCTCGAGGGTGGCGCGGAGCTGCTTTGCGATCGTCGTCGTCGCCTCGTCCCAGGAGATGCGCTCGAAGCGCCCCTCGCCCTTCGGTCCCGTGCGGCGCATCGGATGGAGCACGCGCTCCGGGGAATCGAGCCGTCGATCGAAGCGGCGGACCTTCGCGCAGATGTAGCCGTCCGTGAGCGGCGAGGTGCGGGAGCCGTCGATGGTCGTGACGCGGTCGCCCTCGACGGTCACCTCCAGGGAGCACCGGTCGGGGCAATCGAGCGGGCAGACGGAGGGGAGAACTTCTCGGGCCGACATGCTTACGATTCTTCCCATGTTCACCGGCATCGTCGAGAGCCCGCGTCCCGTGGTGCGCGTCGCGTCGCGCGCCGACGACGGAGCGGACGTCGACGTCGACCTCGGCCCGCTCGCCGAGGGCGTCGTGCTCGGCGACTCCATCGCGCTCGCCGGGTGCTGCCTGACGGTGGCCCGCCTCGAGGGCGCCGTGGCGACCTTCGAGCTCTCCCGCGAGACGCTCGACCGGACGCGCTTCGACCGGCTCCGGGCCGGGGAACGCCTGAACGCGGAGCGCGCGCTCCGCGCGGGAGACCGCCTCGGCGGGCACATCGTGCAGGGGCACGTCGACGGCGTGGGCGCCGTGCGCCGCGTCGATCGCTCCGGCGCGTGGGCGGAGCTCGACGTGGAGCTGCCTCGGGAGCTCGGCCGCTACTGCGTCGAGAAGGGGTCGATCGCCCTCGATGGCGTGAGCCTCACGGTCGCGCGCCTCTCCGACCGCCCCGACGGAACGACCCTCGTGACGATCGCGCTCGTGCCCCACACGCTCGAGCGCACGACGCTCGGGACGTGCGCCGACGGAGCTCCGATTCACGTCGAGGTGGACGTCGTGGCGAAATACGTCGAGAGGCTCGCGGAGCCTCACCGGACCCGCTGACCCGGCGTCGGATCGGCTCGCCCCTCCGACCCTCCGACCCAGGACGCCCCGAGACCTCCGCGCGTGGAGTTCCACCGACTCGGCTATCCGCTCTTCCTGCTCGCCGTCTTCGCCGCCTCCTGGGCGGTTCGCGGGAGCCGGACGGCGCGCAACCTCCTCCTCCTCGGAGCGAGCTGGGGGTTCTACGCCTACGCGGGGCCGCGCTTCCTGCCGTTGCTGGTGGGAGTCACGGCCGTGGCGTGGCTCGGCGCGTTCGCGGTGGCACCGGGGAGGCGCGGGCCGCGCGGTCTCTTCCTGGCGGCGCTCATCGCGATCGAGCTCTCGGGACTCGTCTTCTTCAAGTACTGGGACTTCGTCGCCGGCACGGTCAACGCGATCGCGGGCGGGGGAGCGGCGGGCGGTCCTCTCCCGATCCTCCACCTCGCGGCCGTCGCGGGCATCTCCTTCTTCAGCTTCCAGGCCGTCGGCTACCTGATCGACGTCCATCGCGGCGCCATCGAGCCCGAGCGCGACGCGCTCGCCTTCGCGCTCTTCGTCGGCTTCTTCCCGCAGCTCCTCGCCGGCCCCATCGGGCGCGCGGGCGCGCTGCTGCCGCAGTGGAAGAGCGTGCCGGCCTTCTCCGATCGTCGGCTGTCGGACGGCCTCTTCCTCGTGCTCTCGGGCGTGCTCAAGAAGGTGGTGATCGCCGACTTCCTCGGCACGCGGCTCGTGAACCCCGCCTTCGCGTACCCCGTGGGGCTCGGATGGGAGGGCGTGCTCCTCGCCACCTGGGGATTCGCGTTCCAGCTCTACGGCGACTTCGCCGGGTACAGCGAGATGGCGATCGGCAGCGCCCGCTGTCTCGGCGTCGACCTGATGCAGAACTTCGACGCGCCCTACAAGGCGCGCAACCTCTCCGACTTCTGGCAGCGCTGGCACATCTCCCTCTCCACCTGGATCCGCGACTACCTGTTCCTGCCGCTCTCGGGACGCGCGCCCTCGCGCGCGCGCACGCTCGCGGCGGCCGTGGTCGCCATGACCCTCTGCGGCCTCTGGCACGGCGCGAGCTTCGCGTGGATCGCGTGGGGCGCTCTCCACGGCGCCGGTCTCGGCGCGCACCAGATCTTCCTCGGCGCCCTGCGCAAGCGCTTCGCGCTGAAGAAGCGGCTCGACAAGTCGAAGCTGGTGCGCGGTCTCTCGATCTTCGTCACCTTCCACTTCGGCTGCGCGCTCCTGCTGCTGGTGCGCGCCGGGGACCCGGCGCTGCAGGGGATGGTGAGCGACCTCTCCCCCGGCGCGCGCATCGAGGCGATGCTCCGCGAATGCCTGCGGCCGTCGCGCGAGGGCGGGCTCCACTTCCTGAACGCGTGGGTCGTCGCGGTCCTCGCCCTGGCGGCCGTGACCCACTTCCTGCCCTCCGGCTGGAAGCTCGCGCTCGCGCGGAGCTGGGCGGCGACGCCGAGGCTCGTGCAGGGCGCCGCCATCGTCGCCGTCGCCCACGGGCTCTTCCTCGTGCGGCCGGACGCGTCGCCCTTCATCTACACGAACTTCTGAGATGACCTCCCCTCGAGCCGGCTCCCTCGCGCGCACGATCCTCGGATGGCGCACGGCCGGGGCGTTCCTCGCCGTGGCGGCGATCCACGTGCCCCTCGAGGCCGGCAGGCCGAAGCGCACGGTGATCCAGGAGCTCGACGCGGAGCTCGGCTGGGTCATGGTGCCGAATCAGGTGCACCACGATCAGTTCCTCCGGACGGAGGAGCGGATCAACGCCTACGGCTTCCGCGGGAGCGACTGGTCGCCGGAGCCCGAGCCCGGCGTCACGCGGATCGCCGTCCTCGGCAGCTCCATGACCTACGGGAGCTGCGTCGACTTCGAGCGCATCTACCCGACCCGTCTCGAGAGCCGCCTGCGGGAGGCGGGCATCGCGGCCGAGGTGCTCGACTGTGCCGTCCAGGGGTACGTCCTCGAGCAGTCGATGCTCAACTACCGGCATCGCGTGCGTGCCCTCCGTCCGGGCGTCGTCGTCGTCGCCTTCGCCGATCAGGACGTGAAGCCGTTCGTCCGCTACGGAGTGCCGCCCCGCGGCGACCTCCGTCCCGACCTCACGCGCACGGAGTTCTACCGGCGGTTCCAGTACGAGCTGCAGCCCGCGCTCCGCCGTCTCGCGCCGGAGAACCCCGAGCCGCCGTGGGTCGCCGCGCGCAAGGCGGAGGAGAGCCGCAAGAACGGCCTGCTGAACGAGCAGCTCGCCGTCGATCCCTTCACGCCCGAGGTGATGCCGCTCTGGGAGCGGGCGCGCGGAACGATGGAGGAGCTCCTTCGCGACGTGCGCGCGGACGGCGCGCAGCTCGTGATCACGGTCCTGCCGCAGCGTCCGCAGGCGATCGATCCCTCGATCCCGGGACCGGATGTCGTGTGGAAGCGGTTCGCCGCCAGCCGCGAAGGCTGCACCTACGTCGACGTGATCGAGGATCTGCGGTCGTCGATGGCGCCGCTGCGAGCCCGGCTCGAGACGGCGCGCACGCCCGAGGAGCGATGGGCCGCGCTCCATCTCGCGGTGGCGGAGCACCCGGCGGAGGCGTACCTCCGCGACAAGGGCGGCCACTTCGGCGAGCACGGCATGGAGGTGATCGCCTCCGCGCTCGCGCGCGGGCTGGAGCCCTTGCTCCGGCCCTGACGCGCCTCCGCCGCGACGGCGTCCGTCAGAAGGCGCCGAACAGCACGGAGCTGAAGGTCGCGATGGGGGCCGCCTCGCGGGCGTCCTCGACGGACCGGCTGATCTGACGCACGACGCGCTCGAGGCCGCGGATGAAGGCGTCGTCCTTCACGAGACGTCCGAGGGTGCCTTCGCCGCGGTTGATCGTCTCGATGATCTCCCGAGCGCCCTTGAGGATCGCGGAGACGTCCTCGCCGAGCTGTTCGTCCGTGATGGCGCGCGCGAGCCAGCCCTTCCCGCCGTTCAGATCGTCGAGGAACTCCTGGATCGAGTCCTCGATCTTCAGGAGCTTGTCGTAGGCCTCGGGGGAGTTCACGAGCTTGCCGATCGTGCCGTCCTCGCTGTTCAGCTTCGCGGTGAAGGCCTCGACGTTGGTGAGGACGCGGTCGAGCCGCGACGCCCACTCGGCGTTGTTGATGAGCTGGCCCAGCGTTCCCTCGCCACGGTCGAGCTTCTCCGAGACGCTCTTGATGTCGGCGAGGATCGCTTCGATGTCGTTCGCGATCTTGTCTTCGCGGAAGAGCTTTCCGAGCGTGCCCTTGCCCTGCTCCAGATCGCTCGTGACCGTCTCGATGTCCTCGAGGATGCGTGCGAAGCGGTCGGCGAGCTCGCGGTCGTTCAGGAGGCGTCCCACGAGGCCCTCTCCCGAGTTCGCGGCCTCGAAGGTCTTGCCGAATTCGTCGACCGCCTTCTTCACGCCCGCGCGGTTCTCCTCGATCAGCTCGCTCAGTCCGGCGAGCGGGTCCTTCCGGACCTTGCCCTCGAGGGGCCGCTCGTCGCTCCAGGGCTGGGGTCCCGAGGCGGGGTTGCCCGGGTCGATCGCGACGACACGCCCGCCGAGGACTGAGGCGTACTCGATGTAGATCTCGGCGTCCTGGAAGACGTCGAAGCGCGTGGTCTCCCGGAGGGCCGCGTCGACGCGGATCCGCTGGCGCCGGGCGTCGGTGCCGTTGCCGGCGGGGATGAGGGAGATCTTCTCGACGTAGCCCGCATGCACGCCGGACACCTGGACCGGATCCCCGGTCTTCAGTCCCAGGGCCTGATCGAAGACGAGCGGGAGGCTGTAGGTGGTGCCGTAGACGCGTTCCGTCAGGAAGACGGTGGCGAGGATCAGGACGCCGAGGCCTCCGAAGAACACCAACCCGAGAAGTGTGTCGCGGGCGACTTTCAAGCCGTCTCTCCTGCGGGGACCGCTTTGCCGAGGAATTCGCGCACGACGGGGTCGTCGCTCCCGAGCAAGTCGCGGCCGCCTTCGGCGCGCACGCGTCCACCGGAGAGGATCGCCATGCGATCGGCGACGCGCTCGGCGGTGCGGACGTCGTGCGTCACGACGACGGACGTGACTCCGAGCGTCTTCTGGAGGTTGCGGATCAAGTGATCGATCTGGGAGGACATGGCGGGGTCGAGTCCCGCCGTGGGCTCGTCGTAGAGAATGAGGGGGGCGTTGGTGACGATCGCACGGGCGAGACCGACGCGTTTGCGCATGCCGCCCGAGAGCTCGTGGGGGAACTTGTCTCCGTCTTCCTCGAGCTTGACCATGGCGAGGGCCTCCTGCACTCGAGCCTTCACCTGCGCCTCCGGAGTCTCCGTCGTCTCGCGCAGGGGAAGAGCCACGTTGTCGAAGACGTCGAGCCAGTTCAGCAGGGCGGCGCTCTGGAACACCATGCCGATGCGCCGCCGCAGGAGGCTCATCTCCTCGGGGCTCGCTTCGCCGACGTCGATCCCCTGGACGAGGACCTTCCCCGATCGCGCGCGGTGCACGCCGACGATGTGGAGCAGCGTGGTGCTCTTGCCCGAGCCCGAGGGACCCATCAGCACGAAGGTCTCGCCCTGCCGGACTCGGAAGGAGAGACCCTTCAGCACGGGGCGCCCGTGGAACCCCTGGTGGACGTCCTGGAACTCGATCATCCGGGGAGGAGCCCGAAGAAGAGGCCCGTGAGGACGTAGTTGAGCACGACGATGAGCATGATGGAGACGCGGACTGCGCGGCGCGTGGCCTCGCCGACTCCCGAGGCGCCGTTCGTGGCTCGCATCCCCGAGGCGCAGCCGACGATGGCGATCGTGACGCCGAAGACGAGCGCCTTCAACACTCCGACGTAGATGTCCTTCGGGAGGCCGAGGATGGTCGCTCCCCGGAGCTCCTCGACCGTCGTCGTGACGTAGAGAGCCTGGCTCACGCCGAGGCGATTGATGGCGACGATCCCTCCGCCGACGATTCCGACGATGTCGGCGAAGATCGTGAGCAGCGGGCACATGAGGGCGAGCCCGAGGACGCGCGGCATGACGAGGAAGCGCGTTCGATCGACGTTCATCACGTCGAGGGCCGTGAGCTCCTCCGACACGGCCATGGTTCCGATCTCGGCCGCCATGGCCGACCCGACGGCGGCGGCGAGGATGATGCCGGTGATGAAGGGGCCCATCTCGCGGCACATGGCGACGGAGACGATGCGACCGATGAGATCCTGCTGCCCGAACTTCTGCAGCTCGAGTCCCGTCTGCAGGGTGAGGACCATGCCGGTGAAGAGGCTCACGAGCACGACGATCGGGATCGTGAGCACGCCTCCGGCGAACATCTGGTCGAGCACCGGACGCAGGCGCGGCCGCGCGACCGGGAGCCGGCGCACGGTGTCGAGGAGGAGCGCGAGCCCGGCTCCCGAGCTGCTCAGGGTGTCGAGGAGGAGGCTGCCGGCGCTCCGAGTCCAGGTCCCGACGCGAGCGAGCGCGTTCACCGTGATCCCTCCTCGGGCGGCACGGCGTGCGCGGCGGGCACAGTCTCCTCGAGAGGCACAGTCTCGAGAGGCACAGTCTCGAGAGGCATCGACTCCTCCACGGGCGCGAGCGGCGCGAAGCCGGGACCGGGGATCGCCGGGAGCAGGAGCCGGGTGCCGTCCGCGCTCGACTCCCAGCGGAGGAGCCCGAGGAGCAGCGACCACTCCACGCGTCCGTCGGACGTGCTGCGGCGGCCCCCGAGGATCGGCACCGACCAGCGGGTCTCGCGGTCGTTCACCTCGCTGCGGAACAGGTCGAGGAAGAACCGCGTGGAGACGGCTCCGTCCGGCGCGACCTCGCGCGAGAAGAGCGAGAAGAAGGGGAACCAGTTCTCCCGGAAGCCATGGAGCTTCGGGTAGGGCAGGGGCCAGAGCACCTCGTCGCGCCCGTGGCCGTCCGGCTCGAGGGTTCCTTGATAGAGCGGCCAGATCAGGTCCGTGGACGCTCGGTGTTCCGTCGCCGAGGCGGTCACGGGGTCGAATCGACGGTGCAGCGCCCGGCTACGAACGAAGAAAGGAACCACGTAGATCGACGACTTCTCGGAGTCGGCACTCGTCTCGTCACGGAGCCAGATGATGGGCCAGAGGTAGACCGTCGAGTCGATCTCCGTGCCTCGATAGGAGGAGTAGAGAGGCAGGACCCGGGTGTGTTCGTAGGGACGACCGCTGCCGTTGCGCACGAAGCGCACGAGGGGCCAGGGGCCATCCCAAGCGGAGTATCCCGTCTCGACGTTCCATTCCCAGCCGAAGAAAGGCCACAGAACCGAGCGCGCGTGGAGGGCCCCTTGATCGATCTGTCCGTAGAGGGGCCAGAGGAGGCGTTCGCGCGACGGGTTCGCCGAGTTCAGCTGGTTCTCCTCCGTGTGCCAGAAGGGCCAGAGGACGAACGTGCGGTCGTAGTGCCCCTCGTAGCTCGACGTTCCGTAGAACGGCCAGAAGCGCCACCACGACGCTCCGTCGTCGCCGCGACCCCATCCCGTGATCGGGAAGAGCACGGCCCAGGCGCGACGGTCGCCCGGCTGCTTGCGCGTCGACCCGTAGAGCGGGAAGAGGACGTAGTGGATCTCGTCGTAGGTGAAGAAGTCGCGGAGCGTTCCGTAGAAGGGGAAGAACGAGAAGTAGGAGTTCTCGGGCGTGCCGCTCCCACCGAGGAAGAAGGGCGGGAGGACGGCCCAGTCGATCTCCTCGACGCCGTCCTCGTTCGGGTGCCGCTTCCACCAGAAGACCGGGAAGAAGCGCGAGCTCGTCTCCTCGTCGTCCGTGAGGAAGTGGCCCAAGGGCCAGAGCACGTCGGTCTCCGTCGCCGCGCCCTGCCGGCGCGTGCGGAAGAGGGGTCGCACCGCGACCTCGTACGCCGGCAGGCCCTCGGTGCCCGGCCCGAAGCCTCCCGTCGGCCCGAGTGCCGTGCGGGCGTGATCCTCGCGCCGCACCTCGAAGATGCCGCCCAGCGCCTCGTGCGAGTAGCCGCCCGCCGCCAGCCGATGGTGCGAGTAGAGCGGCGCCAGATGCACGTCCGAGGGTGGGATCGCGCAGGCCGGCAGCGCGCCGAAACAGAGGGCGAGCGCGAGCCGCCGGCGAGTGGATCCGCGGGTCATGGAGCCGCAGGTTCCGGGGTCGGCTCCCCGGAATCCAGCCGCCGATCGCGAGAATCGAGAGCGAGGGCCGATGCCGCCGCTCGGCTTGCTCCCCGTGCACGCCGTCGCTACGGTCGCCGTCGACCATGCCTCCGCGCGTCTTCAGCGGCATCCAGCCGACCGGGGCTCTCCATCTGGGGAACTACCTGGGCGCGATCCGCAACTACGTGGAGCTGCAGGATCGCTTCGAGGCGATCTACTGCGTGGTCGATCAACACGCGCTGACGATCCGGCCGACGCCCGACGAGCTGCGGACGAGCACGCGCCAGGTGGCGAAGACGCTGCTCGCCTGCGGTCTCGATCCGAAACGCTGCACGCTCTTCGTGCAGTCGCACGTGCCGGCCCACACGGAGCTCGCCTGGATCCTCTCCTGCGTCACCGCCTTCGGCGATCTGGCGCGCATGACGCAGTTCAAGGACAAGAGCGAGCAGGCCGAAGGGCACGGAGACCTCGTGGCGGCCGGCCTCTTCCTCTATCCCGTCCTGCAGACGGCCGACATCCTGCTCTACCGGGCCGCGACGGTCCCCGTGGGCGAGGACCAGGTGCAGCACCTCGAGCTCGCGCGCGAGACGGCTCGGCGTTTCAACACGATCTACGGCCAGACCTTCGTGGAGCCGAAGGCGCTCCTCTCTCCGGCGAAACGCATCGTGGGGCTCGACGGAGTCCACAAGATGTCGAAGAGCCGCGGCAACGAGATCGGGCTCCTCGAGACCGCCGATCAGGTCCGCAAGAAGCTCGGGCCCGCGAAGACCGACGAGAAGCGAAAGCGCCGCCAGGACCCCGGCGAGCCGAACGACTGCAACATCTTCTCGCTGCACCGTCACGTGACGGCTCCGGAGGATCTCGCGCGCATCGAGACGGGCTGCCGGTCGGCAGCCATCGGCTGCGTCGACTGCAAGGGGATCCTCGCGGACTCGATCGAGCGCATCGCCAGCCCGATCCGCACGCGCTCCGCGGAGCTCGACCGAGACCCCGCCTTCGTTGAGGAGGCTCTCCGCGCGGGGGCCGAGAAGGCGAACGCGATCGCAACGGAGACTCTCGCGGAGGTGCGGCGCAAGGTGGGGACCCGATGAAGACCTTCGACAGGCTCGCCGCCGCCGCACCGATGCTCCTCCTCCTCGCGCCGCTGTTGCTCGCCTCCTGCGGCAGCCCGGGAAGGACGCCCGACGGCGGAGGCCCCGTGGAGCCCGTCTTCGTCGTGCCCGGCGATCCGGTGCTCGATCCGCGCGCGCTCGCCGTCGTCGACCGTCCCCTCGAGATCCTCGCGAACCGGATCGAGATCCACTTGCCGGCTTCGCTCTACGGGAAGGACGCGCTCCCCGTGGAGCTGCGCGTGGGGCACCACACGCAGGTGGAGTTCGGGACCGAGCTCGGCCGCCGGATCTCGCTGCAGCCTCCGCCGGCGCCGACGGGCGCACTCCCCGTCCCGGCCCGCATGAGCCTCGGGAACTGGAGGCTCGCGAGCTTCGGCCCCCTGGAGGTGCTATGGGCCTATGGAGGCCCCCGCGAGGGCGTGTGGCTCGAGGCGACGGGAGTCGCGCTCTGCAGCCGCGACGGCACGATCCGCCGGGAGATCTCCTCCGTCGTGGTCGTCGGCGACGAGCTGCGCATCGGCTCGAACCCGTGAGAGCCGCGCGCCCGCTCGACGCCGGCCGCGGCGCCGTGCTCGCGGTCACCTTGGCGGGGGCCATCCTCCTCGCGGGAGGCTGCAGCTCACGACTGCGGCGCGAGGAGATCGAGGTGTACGAGGGGTTCGGCGCCACCGGCGACGCGGCCGTCCGCTTCGTGCGCGCGGAGACCGCCGCGTCTTCGTCGCGCCACGACGAGGCCCTCGAGCTCGCGACGGCGCTCCGCGAGGAGTTCCCCCGGAACATCCTGGTCCATCGCCTCTACCAGGACGCGCGCATCGCGCTCGGGCAGTCGGCCGAGTGCGTGCGCGAGTACGAACGGCTGCAGCAGTCGCGGCCGTCGGCGCTCCACGACACGTTGCTGGCGCGGCTCCAGACCGATCCGCAGCGCGGCGCGGCCCTCGCCCAAGCGGCCGTCGAGAAGGACGACCGCTTCGCCTGGGGCTGGTACGCGCGTGGCTGGTGGGAGTCGAAGCGCGAGCGCCCGCAGGAGGCGCAGGCCGCGCTGCAGCGCGCGCTCGAGCTCCAGCCGGACCTCGTGCCGGCCCTGCGTAGCTACGCCGTGCTGCTCCGCCAGACGGACACCCAGGCGGCCATCGACGCCATCCAACAGGCGCTCGACGAGCATCCCGAGCGCGTCGACCATCGCGTCTTCCTCGCATCGCTCCGCCTGAGCCAGGGGGGCAGCGCCGTCGCCGAGGCGGAGGCGGGCTTCCGCGCGATCCTCGCGGAGCGCCCCGAGCATGTGGAGGCCGCGAAGGGGCTGGCCGCGGCCCTGCTCGAGAGAGGAGCGTGGCGTCAGGCGAAGGAGATCTACGAGCGGCTCGCCGTGCAGGCGCCCTCCGACGCCTCCGTGGAGTTCAACTTGGGAGTCGTCGCCGAGGAGTTCGAGAAGGACCTTCCGGCCGCCATCGCGCACTACGAGAGATTCCTCGAGCGGGCCACCGATGCCTCGGTGCTCGTGCGCACGCGCGCCCGACTCTGGATCCAGGAGCTGCAGGTCCGGTTGGAGTCGGCGGAGACCTCGCCGCCGCCGGCGGTGATGCCTCCGTGATCGCCGTCCTGCAGCGGGTCTCGTCGGCGAGCGTGCGCGTCGGTGGCGAGGAGATCTCCCGGATCGGCCGAGGGCTCCTCGTGCTCGTCGCCTCCCTGCGGGGAGACCGCGACGAGGATGCCGACGCGCTCGCCGAGAAGGTCGCGCTCTATCGCGTCTTCGAGGACGACGAGGGCCACATGAACCGGTCGGTCCGCGACGTGGGCGGCTCGGTGCTCGTCGTGAGCCAGTTCACGCTCGCCGCCGATGGATCGAAGGGGCGGCGACCCTCCTTCGACCGGGCGGCGCCACCGGAGGAGGCCGTGCTCCGCGTCGGTCGCTTCGCCGAGGCCCTCCGGGAGCGTGGACTCGACGTGGCGCAGGGGAGATTCGGCGCCCACTCCGAGGTGCAGCTCGTGAACGACGGACCGGCGACCTTCTGCCTCCAGCGCCCGGCCGCTGGCGAATGACCCGTTGACCTTCGGCGCGCTTCGCCGTAAACGTTTCGCAGACTTCGCTTTGTGCTATGCGTGTTCCACGCCCGACCGGAGCTCGTCGGGCACCGGCGATCCGATTCTGCACGGACCCCGCGAAGGGGTTGCCGGCCGAGCCCGCCTCCTCGCAGTCCCGACTCCCGTCCACCCCCCGATCGACGGATGAACGATCAGCCCCGCCCGCAGACCGTCACCAAGAAGGAACTGGTCAACCGCATCGCCGACGCGACCGGCCAGACCAAGGTCGTCGTCAAGGAGGTCGTGCAGCGATTCCTCGACAGCGTGATCGAGGAACTCTCCGCAGGCCATCGCCTCGAGTTCCGCGAGTTCGGCGTCTTCGAGGTGAAGGAGCGCGCGGCGCGGCGCGCACAGAATCCCCGGACGCTCGAGAAGGTCGACGTGCCGGCGAAGCGTGTCGTGAAGTTCAAGGTGGGACGGCTGATGCGAGGCCGCGTCGCGGGCGAGATGCCCAACACGCCCCTCGATCCGCATCGGTTCGGCGAGGAAGGCTGAGGGTGTCGAGCGGGAGCTGGCGCCGGCCCTCGGGCCGATGTCAGAACGCCTGCTCGAGGTCGCGGATCAGATCGTCGGCGTCCTCGACGCCGACGGAGAGGCGGAGCAGTCCGTCCTGGAGCCCTGCCTCCAGTCGCTTCTCGCGCGGGATCGAGCCGTGGGTCATGGAGACGGGGTGATCGATGAGCGACTCGACGCCGCCGAGCGACTCCGCCAACGCGAACAGCTTCGTCCGCGAGGCGAACCGCATCCCGTCCTCGACGCTCCCCTTCAGCTCGAAGGAGACGATGCCGCCGGGGCCGCGCATCTGACGCTTCGCCAGCGCGTGCTGCGGGTGCGAGGGAAGACCGGGGTAGTGGACGCGTGCAACCTTCGGGTGCTCCGCCAGATGGCGTGCGATCCGCTCGGCGTTCGCGACGTGACGCTCCATCCGGAGATGGAGCGTCTTCGTGCCCCTCAGCACGAGGAAGCAGTCGAGGGGCCCCGGAGTCGATCCGACGGCGTTCTGCAGGTGCTTCAGCTTCCCGTGCAGCGCGGGGTCGTTCCCGATCAGCGCGCCGCCGACGACGTCGCTGTGTCCTCCGAGGTATTTCGTCGTGGAGTGCACGACCAGGTCGCACCCGAGCGCGAGCGGACTCTGGAGCGCCGGCGTCGCGAAGGTGTTGTCGCAGCAGGAGAGGATCCCGCGGTCGCGCGCGAGCTTCGAGGCGGCCGCCAGATCGGTGAGCCGCAGCAGCGGATTCGTCGGCGTCTCGAAGAGGAGCAGCTTCGTCTCGGGGCGGAGCGCCGCCTCGATGCTCGGAATGCGCGTCGTGTCGATGAACGTGCTCGAGACGCCGAACTTCTCGAAGACCGTCTTCAGGATCCGGTAGGTCCCGCCGTAGAGATCGTTCCCGGCCACGACGTGATCGCCCGCGCGAAGGAGGCCGAGCACGTCGTTGATGGCGGCCATCCCCGAGGAGAAGGCGAGACCCCAGGAACCACCTTCGAGCGCGGCGAGATTCGCCTCGAGCGCCGCGCGCGTCGGGTTGTTGGTCCGCGAGTAGTCGAAGCCCTTGTGCTCCCCCGGCGCGCTCTGGACGTAGGTCGAGGTCAGGAAGACCGGAGTCATGATGGCGCCGGTCGTCGGATCGGCGCTCTGGCCGGCGTGGACGCAGCGGGTCGCGAAGGCGTGCGCGGGCGAAGGGTCGGACATGGGGACCGAGTATGGTGGGAGAGGGGTCGCGAGAGAATCGCCGCCGGCCGAGGCCGGGCGTCGACGCCTCCGCGCGCTCCGAGCCGTCCGTGACGTCCACTTCCGACCGCTTCTCCCTCGGCGCGCTCGAGTTCGAGTCCATCCGCTCGCAGATCGGGGCGCTCGTCGCGACGTCGGCCGGTCGCGCCCGGACGACGAGTCTCGCGCCGCATCCCTCGGGCGCCGAGGCGCGGGCGATGCTGGCTCGCACCGTGGAGGCGATGGCGCTCCACGGCGCGGAGCTCGTTCCCTCCTTCCTCGGGATCGAGGACCTGCGGAGCCCCCTCGATCACCTCGCCGAGGGTGGCCGTCCCCTCGAGGGTCCCGACCTCGCGCGCGCCGCCCGGACCCTGCGCCAGTGCTCCGTCGTCCGCGCGCACCTGCTCGCGCTCACGCAGCGGGCGCCGGTCCTGGCCGCCCTCGCCGCGGCGATGCCGGAGTGCGGAGACCTCGTGGAGGAGATCGAGAGGATCGTCGACGCCCGGGGCGAGGTGCTCGACAGCGCGAGCCCGCGGCTCGCCGACGCGCGCGCGCGAATCCGCCAGCTGGAGGAGGAGACGGAGCGCGTGCTCGGACGGGTCCTCGCGCGGCCCGAGGTCCGACGCATCCTGAACGCGCCGAAGCCGACGTGGCGGCACCACCGGCCCGTGCTCGCCGTCAAGGCGGAGTACCGGCATCGCATCTCCGGCATGCTGCTCGACCGATCGGCCACTGGATCGACGGTCTACATCGAGCCGGAGGAGGCGGTCGAGCTCGGGAACGCGCTCGCCGAGGCGTCGCTCGTCGCCGCGCGCGAGATCTCGGTCGTCCTCGTCGAGGCGTCGCGGCGCATGCTCGCGCATCGAGCCACCATCGTGCTCGTGCTCGACCGCGTGGGCGATCTCGACGTGGAGTTCGCGAAGGCCGCGTGGGCCGCTCCGCGCGCGGCCGTCGTTCCGGAGATCGTCGAGGGCCGACGTCTCCGCATCGAGGGCGCGCGCCACCCGGGTCTCCTGGAGAGCGTCGAGGCAGGACGCCCCGCGGCGCAGGCCGTGGCGATCGACGTGGAGATCGGCGGCTCCTTCGATCTCCTGATCGTCACGGGCCCGAACACCGGCGGGAAGACGGTCGCCCTCAAGACCGTGGGGCTCCTCGCCGTCATGGCGCTCTCGGGGCTGCCGGTGCCCGCGCGGCGGGCGGAGATCCCCGAGCTGGACGGAGTCTTCGTCGACATCGGCGACGAGCAGGCGATCTCCCAGTCCCTCTCGACCTTCTCGTCGCACATGGTGCGCGTCGGACGCGCCTTGCGCCTCGCGACACCACGCTCGCTCGTCCTCATCGACGAGATCGGCGCGGGAACGGATCCGGCGGAGGGCGCGGCGCTCGGCGAGGCGATCCTCGAGCACTTCCTCGAGCGGTCGGTGCGGACCATCGCGACGACGCACCTCGGGAAGCTGAAGCAGCTCGCGTGGCGCCACTCGAACGCGCAGAACGCGACGGTGGAGTTCGACGCGGCGACCCTGCGTCCCCTCTACCGCCTGCTGATCGGCCTCCCGGGATCGTCCCACGCCATCGACGTCGCGCGCCGCATGGGGATCGGCGAGGCGATCCTCGAGCGCGCCGAGCAGCGCGTCGAGCGCAAGGACCACGGCACCGAGGAGGCGGCGGAGGCGATCCAAACGGTGCGTCGGGCGGCCGATGCGGAGCGCCGCCTCGCGGAGCGCAGCCTCCAGGAGGCGGAGGAGTCGCGCAGCGCGGCGGCGGATCGGCTCCGCGCCGTCGAGGAGCGCGGGAAGACCCTCGAGGCGGAGGCGCAGAAGTCACTCGACGCGTCGATCGGCAGGCTCCGGGCGCTCCTCGTCGCCCGATTCGACGCGCTCATGGCGGCGGCGCCGAAGCCCTTCGACGCACGCCTTCGCGAGGCCCGCGAGGAGCTCGAGGCCGCGATCCGCGAGGATCCGCTGGAGCGCAAGCGGGAAGAGTTCTTGGGGTCCCTCAAGAGGGATGATGTGATCTTCGTCCCCAAGTTCCGCCGGCGATGCCCCGTCCGGCGGGTGAACCACACGAAGCGCATTGTCACGGTCCTCGTGGGCGACCTTCCGGCGGACGTGCGGTTCGACGAAGTCACCTGGTACGAAGTCCTGTGAGCGAGCCAGTCGATCTGCCGCAGTTCGTCGAGCCCGGCGCCTCGGAGCCGGCGCGCCGGCGACGCATCGTCGTGGTCGACGACGACCGCAGGATGGTGGGCCTCCTCTGCGAGATCCTCGGTCTCCATGGACACGAGGTCCGCGGCGCCCAGAGCTTCGAGGAAGCGACGAAGCTCCTGGAGCAGCTGCCGGCCGATCTCCTCGTCACGGACCTGAAGATGCCGGGGGTCGACGGAGCGAGCGCCTTCCGCGAGCTTCGCGAGCGCAAGCTCGTGTCGCGGGCGCTCGTCGTGAGCGGCTTCGTCGACGCGGACGCGCGCGACGTGCTCGCGAGCGTTCCGGGCGTGGTCGGCATCGTCGCGAAGCCCTTCGACGTCGACGACCTCGCGCGCCGCGTGGCCGAGGGTCTGGCCCAGCCGGAGGCCCACGGCCACGCCGCTCCGTGAGCGCTCTCTCCTACCGGACCGCCGGCGAGTCGCACGGTCCGGCGCTCGTGGTGATCGTCGAGGGTCTCCCGGCGGGCCTTCCGCTCGACGAGGAGTGGATCGGCAGGATGCTCGCGCGGCGGCAGGCAGGACCCGGGCGCAGCCGTCGCCAGCAGATCGAGCGCGACACGGCGCAGGTGCTCGCAGGGCGCAAGGGGGGGCGCACCATCGGGTCTCCCGTGGCGATCCTCATCGCGAATCGCGACGCGACGATGGAGAGCCTCCCCGATCCGCCGGTGCCGAGGCCCGGACACGCCGATCTCGCCGGAGCACAGAAGTACGTCACCTCCGACCTGCGCTCCGTCCTCGAGCGCGCGAGCGCTCGGGAAACGGCGGCGCGCACGGCGGCCGGAGCCCTCGCCTCCCTCGTGCTCCGGGACGTGGGGATCGACGTGATGGCGCACGTGTGTCGGATCGGGAGCCTCGCGGCGGCGCCGCGGCCCGTCGACGACGAGGCGCGGGCGATCCGCGACGCGTCGCCCTTCGCCTCGCTGGATCCTCGGGCCGACGAGGCATGGTCGAAGCTCGTGGCCGAGTGCGAGGCGAGCGGAGACTCGCTCGGAGGCGTCTTCGAGGTGGTCGTCCGCGGCGCGCCTCCGGGTCTCGGCGGCTACGCATCGGGAGACCAGAGGCTCGACGGACGGCTGGCGGCGGCGCTCGTCTCGATCCCCGCCATCAAGGGCGTCGAGATCGGCATCGGATTCGAGGCGGCGCGGCTGCGGGGGAGTGAGGCGCACGACGCGATCGAGTGGACCGAGGGCCGGCCCTACGGCGGATTCCATCGAACGACGAACCGTGCGGGCGGAATCGAGGGCGGCATGACGAATGGAGAGCCCGTCGTGGTGCGCGCGGCGATGAAGCCGATCCCGACGCTCCGGCGCGGGCTTCCGTCGGTCGGACTCGCGCGACGCCGGCCGGCGCCCGCCACCTACCAGCGGTCGGACGTCTGCTCGGTCCCCGCGGCGTCCGTCGTCGGGGAGGCGGCCGTTGCCTTCGAGATGGCGCGCGCGTTCCTGGACAAGCACGGAGGCGATTCCATGGAAGACATCCGCGCTGCGTTCGCGAGCTGGCGCGCGAGGGTCGCGGATCTGGGGATCGACGGCCTCGTGCAGGACGACGAACCCAAGCCCTGATCGCCGGGTCGCTTCGACGCGCCGATCCGGCGCGTCGACAGGCGTCGCGAGATCAGAAAGTGCTTGACCGGGTTTCGGCGCTTCCTATCCTCGTCGCGCTCTCATCCGGGCGAGCCCAGCCGGTGTGGCTCAATGGTAGAGCACCTGCCTTGTAAGCAGGCGGTTGCGGGTTCGATTCCCGCCGCCGGCTCCAGGTCGAGCACGGAGAAGACCCCGAAGCGAACCACGCACGGCGCATCCGCCTTGCGTGGTTCCTGTGTCGTACGGGGCGATCGAAGTTGCTCGGCACGAAGTCGCGCGTCGGGTTCGAAGCAGTAGCAACCAAGCGAGTTCGGCTCCGGGTGCCTGGGCGATGCGGATCTCATGTCCGCCGTCGTCAGCGCTCTCCGAGTCGGCCCGGCGCCTTCGGTTCCCTCGTTCGGGCCCTCGAGACCAGCCATGTGCCAGCCGCCATGCGCCGGAGTCTCGAGGCCTCGTGACGATCGAGTCCTGCGCTGGGGTCCTCGACGAGATTCCATCGGGATCGAGGCGAAGGCCGAACGCTCCGGCCGCGAAGGGGCATCCCGACGCGCCGAGGTTCGGACTCCGTGCCTTCGACCCGAATGCTCTTTGGCTTTCCTCGTTCTCCGTCGCGTTCGCGGGACGCCGATCCGAGCGCGCGCACCACTGGCGCACCTCCGATGGAGTTTCGGTTCGACGGCGTCGCGTCGTCGGCCAGCGACTCCATTGGTTTCGCGCTCGGAAGAGTTCGAACCGCGCGCGGGCCTGGAGTCGCAGATCTCTCCCCGGGCAGATTCCCGAGCGGCCAAAGGGGCCAGACTGTAAATCTGGTGGCACAGCCTTCGCAGGTTCGAATCCTGCTCTGCCCACCACTGATTCGGTGCAGGTGATTCGGTGCAGGTGATTCGGTGCAGGTGATTCGGTGCAGGTGATTCGGGGGCCGATTCTTCTCGGATCCCGAAACCGCTCGTCGACCCTGTCGCTGCCCGCCAGGTTCGACGCCTGAGCGCCCTGCTCGATGCTCCCCAGCGGACCATTCGAGCGCGGACCGTGCCGATCGATGATCGATCCATCGGCGGGCGTAGCTCAATGGTAGAGCTCCAGCCTTCCAAGCTGGTCACGAGGGTTCGATTCCCTCCGCCCGCTCCAACGCGCCTCGTGCTCACGGCTGCTGGCGAGCGAACTACGCGCGACGGAGATTCGTTCGCGGTGTCGGCCTCCCGACGATCGCGAGCGTCGACCGGATCCTGCTGCAGTAGCTCAGCTGGTAGAGCACCTCCTTGGTAAGGAGGAGGTCACGGGTTCGATTCCCGTCTGCAGCTCCAGATGCACGCGGCTCGGATGCGTCGAATGCGACGGAGACCACGACTCGATCCAACCGGTCGACCGACGACTACGGACAACAGCTTCTCCAGACTCCACGACTCGATCTTCTCCAAGACTTCGTTCCCCTGACCTTCGGAGTTCCCACCTCGAACCTCGCTACCCGCACGCCCCCGGATCTCCCCGAGCCAAAGGCTTCCACGCCTGTGTCTCGGCAGAGCGCCGTGGCGGGGCGGAAACGTCACGAGAGGACCTAGAGCAAGATGGCAAAAGACACCTTCAAGCGGACCAAGCCCCATGTGAACGTCGGGACCATTGGTCATATCGACCACGGCAAGACGACGTTGACGGCAGCGCTCACGTCCGTGCTCTCCGCGAAAGGCTTGTCGAAGGCCCGCGACTACAAGGACATCGCGAAGGGCGGAACGGAGCGCGACGCCACCAAGACGGTGACGATCGCGGTCTCGCACGTCGAGTACGAGTCCGACAAGCGGCACTACGCGCACATCGACTGCCCGGGACACGCCGACTACATCAAGAACATGATCACGGGCGCCGCGCAGATGGACGGCGCGATCCTGGTCGTGAGCGCGGCCGACGGCCCGATGCCGCAGACGCGAGAGCATCTGCTCCTCGCGCGTCAGGTGAACGTGCCCGCCATCGTGGTCTTCCTGAACAAGGTGGACCTCGTCGACGACCCCGAGCTCCTCGACCTGGTCGACGTCGAGATCCGCGATCTCCTGAACAAGTACAACTACCCCGGCGACACGACGCCGATCATCCGCGGGAACGCCCTGAAGGCGTACCAGACGGTCGGCAAGGACGCGGACGCGGCGAAGTGCATCCTGGACCTCGTCGAGGCGCTGGACACGTTCATCCCCGATCCGAAGCGCGAGGAGGACAAGCCCTTCCTCATGTCCGTCGAGGACGTCTTTTCGATCAAGGGACGCGGAACGGTGGGCACGGGCCGCATCGAGCGCGGGACCTGCAAGGTCGGTGAGGCGGTCGAGATCATCGGATTCAACAAGGACGCCCTGAAGTCGACCATCACGGGCGTCGAGATGTTCCAGAAGACGCTCGACTCGGGCATCGCCGGCGACAACGTCGGAGTGCTCCTGCGCGGCATCGAGAAGGAGCAGCTCGAGCGAGGAATGGTCATCGCCAAGCCGGGCTCCATCACCCCGCACACGAAGTTCGAGTGCGAGGTCTACGTGCTGTCGAAGGAGGAGGGCGGCCGCCACACGCCGTTCTTCAACAACTACCGCCCGCAGTTCTACTTCCGCACGACGGACGTCACCGGCACGATCGTGCTGGCCGGCGGCGCGGAGATGTGCATGCCGGGCGACAACATCAAGATGGAGGTCGATCTCATCGCCCCCATCGCGATGGAGGAGCAGCTCCGCTTCGCGATCCGCGAGGGCGGACGCACGGTCGGCGCCGGAGTCGTGACCAAGATCATCCAGTGAAGTTCCCGAGGATCGGAAGCGTCGCTACCCGGCGGTCTCGACCGCCGGGACGGCGGCGGCCCGGTCCCGCGGTCATGAGGAATCGTCGGCCATGAAGAACAAAGAGCGATACGTCTTTCTGGAGTGCTCGATCTGCAGCAACCGGAACTACACGACGTTCAAGCGGCAGAAGGCGGGCTACAAGCTGGAGCTCCGGAAGTTCTGCAGGTCCTGCGGATCGCACCAGATCCACAAGGAGAAGAAGCTCTAGCGCGCGGACGCCCGAACGGCCTCCGAGACTCCTCGATCGTCCGCCATCGATCGCACACCTCACGAACCCGACGACCTCTCCGATCGTCCGAAGCTTGTCCACCGAGACTCGAGCCGTGCCCAGCAGCAACCTCCTGGAACGCCTTCGTACCTACAAGGCGGAACAGGGGCGCTACGTGCGTCTCAGCGCATTCTGGTCGCTCACGCTGTTGTGGCTCTACGGATGCTTCCGCTTCTACGAGCAGCTCCGCGATCTCCGATTCGAGTGGGCGGCATTCCTTCGCCACAATCTGATCGAGGAGATTCCGCTGCTGGAGGTGCCGTTTCCGATGGCGGCGCTCGTGGGAATCCTGGTCTTCCTCGCCGGAGCGGCAGGATTCCAGATGTTCCTGAACAAGCCGAACGTCGCGGATCTGCTGATCGATACGGAGGCGGAGCTTCGCAAGGTGACCTGGCCGACGATTCGAGACACGACGAGCGCCTCGATCGTCGTCCTCATCACCGTTCTGGTCGTGTTCATCCTCCTGGGAGTCTTCGACTTCGTGCTCGGCCGGGCGATCACCTTCCTCCTCTTCACGCACTGACCCCTCTTCACGCACTGAGCGATTCGGGCCACGATCGTGGCGAGAAGCGGGTGACGTGGCGGTTCCGATCTTCCGGCCGGTCGGGACGAACCCTCGACGTTGCGGAGTCGAGTTCCTAGCGACGGACGCACTCGCGTCCTCGGTGGCACTCCAGCGCCGAAGCGTCCCTCCATCTCCTCATCCCCCCGCTTTCGACGATCCGATCGACTCCGTCGCCCTCCTCCTCCTTCGAGACCTCCCATGACCCTCCATTGGTATGTCGTGCGTGTGCAATCGGGCAAGGAGGACCGCGTCCTCGAGAGCCTGCAGAAGCGCATCAAGGCGGCGGGGATGGAGCCCAAGATCCCGCGCGTCCTCGTGCCGACCGAGAAGGTGAGCGAGATCAAGAGCGGCAAGAAGCGCGTCGCGCAGAAGAAGATCCTCCCCGGGTACGTGATGGTCGAGGCCAACCTCGACGAGAAGGACGAAGTCGGTTCGATGGAGGTCTGGTCCCTCGTGCGCGAGACACCAGGCTTCGGCGACGTCCTCGGGACCCACAGCCACCCGACTCCCATGTCCGACGAGGAGGTCCGCAAGATCCTCGGCCAGATGGAGAGTTCCGAGGCGAGTCCGACCCTCGCGATCGGCTTCGCGAAGAACGACCACGTGAAGATTCAGGAGGGTCCCTTCGAGGGCTTCGAAGGGGTCGTCGAGGAAGTCGACGCGGAGCGCGGGCGCGTGCGCGTCCTGGTCACCATCTTCGGCCGATCGAACCCGGTCGAGATCGAGTACTGGAAGGTCGAGCCCGTGTAGCTCTCGCCTCCGGCCGGCGCTTCCGTCGTCCAGGGGCCTCGGCGTCCGGCCCGGAGGCGCCGTCGACTCCGACTCCTGGGGCCGACGGTTCGGGCCGACGGTTCGGGCGACGGATCCGATGGAATTCGCGAGCGGGGGCTCCCCAGCGTTCGAACCAGCCGGTACCATCCTCGCCCTTTTTCCTAGAAGCCTCGTCCGAATCCCCACCCCGCGGCCCACCGCCGCACAGCCCACGACTCAGCGCGCCCGTCATGGCGAAAGAACTGAAAGCCAAGATCAAGTTGCAGTGCCCTGGCGGCCAGGCCACACCAGCGCCGCCAGTCGGACCTGCACTCGGTGCGCACGGCGTGAACATCGGCGAGTTCGTCCGGCAGTTCAACGACCGCACGAAGTCGGCGGCGGGGATCACCATCCCGGTGGAGATCTCGGTCTTCGTCGACCGAACGTTCACGTTCATCACGAAGTCGCCGCCGGCGTCCGTCCTGCTGAAGAAGGCGGCGAACCTCGCGACGGCGGCTCACACGCCGGGCAAGGAAGTCGCCGGGAAGGTCACGCGCGCGCAATGCGAGGAGATCGCCAAGCAGAAGATGGCGGATCTGAACGCGGCCTCCCTCGCGGCCGCCGTGCGCATGGTGGAGGGCACGGCCCGCTCCTGCGGCATCGCCGTCGAGTCCTGATCGGCGCACCTCTCCGGATCGTCTCTTCACGAACGTCTCTCTCTTCGAAACTCTCTCTTCGAGCCGCCCCACCCGTTTCCCATGGTCGTCGCCAGCAAGCGATTCCGAAAGGCAGCCGATCGCGTGGACCGAAAGAAGGTCCACAGCGTCGCGGAGGCCGTCGGGCTCCTGAAGACCCTTCCGCCTGCCAAGTTCGACGAGACCGTCGAAGTCTCGATCCATCTCGGGATCGATCCGAAGAAGTCGGATCAGCTGGTCCGTGGCGCGGTCTCGCTGCCGAAGGGGCTGGGCAAGAAGGTCCGGATCGCGGTCTTCGCCGAAGGCGCGCGCGCCGAGGATGCCAAGACCGCCGGTGCCGACGTCGTCGGCGCGGAGGATCTCGCGAAGCGCATCACGGACGGATGGACCGACTTCGACGTCGTGATCGCCGCCCCCGACATGATGAAGCACGTGGGCAAGCTCGGTAAAGTCCTCGGCCCCCAAGGGAAGATGCCCTCGCCGAAGTCCGGAACCGTGACGGCCGATGTCGCGCAGGCCGTCAAGGAGTTCAAGGCCGGCAAGGTCGAGTTCCGCACGGACGCCGGGGGTTCGGTGCAGGCGCCCGTCGGCAAGCGATCGTTCGCTCCCGAGGATCTCGCGGCGAACGTCGAGTCCTTCGTCGATCACATCCGTCACATGCGACCGTCCTCGGCCAAGGGCATCTTCATCAAGAAGGTCGTCCTCTCTTCGACCATGAGCCCGGGGATCCTCCTCGATCTCCGCTGACCCGCAGGTCTGACCCGCAGGTCTGACCCGAAGGCGCTCCGCACTCGCGCGACTTCCGAAGCCGACCTCGCTCCTCGTCACGATCACCTCCGACGCAAGTTCGCAACACGACCGCGTCCGAGCCACCGCACAACACCGCACTCCGTTTCCTCGCGGATTCCTCGCGCCGCCTCCCCGCCATGCCCAATCTCATGAATCGGAAGATGCTGGTCGAGTACGAGAAGCAGTTCTCGTCGCTCGAGGCGGCGCTCTTCCTGAAATTCGAGAAGCACGATACGGCCCAGGACTACGAGCTGCGGAAGCAGCTGAGGAAAGAGGGCGCCACGATGTCGGTCGTGAAGAACCGCATTGCACGCCGCGCGCTCGCGTCGCGCATCAGCGAGGAGGCACTCGCATACCTGAAGGGGCCGACCGCGATCGTCTACGGAGACGTCGAGCGGGCGATCGCCGCGTCGAAGGTGATCGAACGGGCCCAGCGCGAGAAGGCGTTCTCCGGGATCGAGGTCCAGGGCGGCTTCCTGCAGGGCGCGGTCCTCGATGCGGCGGGGGCGAAGGCCCTTGCCACGCTCCCCGGCAAGAAGGAGCTGCTTGGAATGATCCTCGGTGCGGTGACGGCTCCCGCGACGAACGTTGCGCGCCTCGCACAGGAGATGCTCGTGGCGCCGGCGCGACTCGCCGCCGCGCTCCTCGAGAAGCGAGAGAAGGAGGGGTCGAGCGCCGCTTGACCCGACTCGTCCGAGGATCGCCGATCGGATGCGAGATCCGGATCGAGCCACCTCGAATCCACGCATCGCCCACGACGAAATCCATCCACCGGGTCCCCGACGGGCGGCGACGCCCCGAAGTGCCCCGAACCCAGTTCACCCGCCCTCTCTAGAATCGAGCGAAGCTCCCCGTTGGAGGCATCCATGGCTGCCGCAATCGTCGAAGACCTGATTGGAAAGTTCGAAAAGATGACGCTCCTCGAACTCAAGGAGTTCAAGGAGGCGTTCGAGGAGAAGTTCGGCGTCACGGCCGCGGCTCCCGTCGCCGTTGCTGCGATGGGCGCGGCCGGTGGTGGCGGGGCAGCGGCCGCCGAGGAGCAGACGGCCTTCGACGTCATCCTCGAGAGTTCCGGCGCCAACAAGATCAACGTGATCAAGGAAGTGCGCGCGATCACGAGCCTCGGCCTGAAGGAGGCCAAGGACCTGGTCGATGGCGCGCCGAAGCCGGTGAAGACTGGCGTGTCCAAGGACGAAGCAGCGAAGCTCAAGGAGCAGCTGACGAAGGCCGGCGCGACCGTCTCGATCAAGTAGTCCGCGGCGAACGGTCGGATCGAATCGCGGATCCGAGTCGCGGATCGACGGGTTCGGCGCCTCGCGCGTCCTCGGCCGTAGTCCGGGGGCGCGCAGCTCCGCCCGCTCGGCGCACCGTCCGCTCTTCGGTCCCACCCCACCCCTTCGAACCGCGGAATTCGTGGGTCGCCTGGGTTCCGACTCTGGGTCAATGACTCAGGGGATCTGGGACTCAGGGGATCTGGGACTCGGGGGATCTGGGACTCGGGGGATCTGGGACCCGGGCGCCTAGAACCTGGGAGTCTCGATCCTGAGGGTCTCGACCTTGGGTCTCGAGAGGGTCCGAAGTTCGCCGTTGCAAACCTCGGGCCGCGGTTGTAGAACCCGGCTCGCCCTTTTCCGAGCCGCAGCGGCCGCGATCGACTCCATTTCCTCCCACGACCTCGGAATCCCTGGAATGGAGGCCGTCAGCCGAGCCTCCGTTCCGATCGCCATCGCTGCCCGTTGCCGGCGACGCTCCGCGAGACGGTTCGCCGGTGAACGGGTCGACAGCGATCCGCACGCCGGTCGTATGCCCGATGTCTGGGGGCTTACGGCAAGCCCATCGTTCGCGACGGGCCCCGTGTTCGCGGCTGACACGGTTCTCACGCGCTCCACGCTTGCTCGCCTCGTGATCGATCGATCGACGACCGAGGTTCGAGCCTCTTGCTCTCGAGTGATCCTCCCTGGGGTCTGGCCTTCCCGATGACCGACGCGACGTCCGCTCTCTCGTCTCAGGTTCGCGACTTCTCGAAGTATCCGACCATCGTCGACATCCCCGACTTGGTCGCCCTGCAGACGCAGTCCTACTCGGACTTCCTGCAGGAGAGTGTTCCGATCGACAAGCGCAAGGTCCTCGGGCTGGAAGCGATCCTCAAGGAGATCTTCCCGATCCCGTCCTACGACGGGACCATGGCGCTCGAGTACGTGAGCTTCGAGCTCGGGAAGCCGCGGTACTCGCCGGACGAGTGCCGGAAGCTCCGGCTGACCTACGGATACCCGTTCAAGATCCGCGTCCGCCTCAACAAGGCGGAGCCCGTCGAGGAGGACGTCTACCTCGGCGAGATCCCGATCATGATCGGCGGGGGCGAGTTCATCATCAACGGCACGGAGCGCGTCATCGTGTCGCAGCTCCATCGATCACCGGGAGTCGACTTCGAGGAGGAGCTCCACACGGGTGACAAGCGGCTACATCGGTGCTGGATCATTCCGGAGCGCGGCTCCTGGGTGGAGCTGAACGTCACGAAGAAGGATCTGCTGAACGTCCGCATCGACCAGAGCGGGAAGTTCTCCGCCGTGACGCTCCTTCGCGCCATGGAGGAGAGGTTCGGCACCGATGAAGCGATCCTCAGCGAGTTCTATCCGGTCGTGACGGTGAAGCGCCGCAAGGACGAGCCGGCGACGAAATTCGCCAAGGAGATCACGGGACGGGTCGCCGTCTCCGACATCGTCGACCTGAAGACGGGAGAAGTCCTCGTCGCCTCGGGAGCCGAGATCTCGGAGGACCGAGCCGAGGTGATCTCGGAGTCGGACCTGAAGGAGATCGCGATCCTCGAGTCGCTGCGCCCGCGTCTCCCGAAGGAGACGGTCGCGCAGCTCCACGCGGACGGTCGCGATCTCATCGACGATCCGATCATCCTCAACTCGCTCCGCGACGACGATCAGATCAAGAGCCACGAGGCGGCTCTCCTGAAGATCTATCAGCGTCTCCGTCCGGGGAATCCGCCGCAGGTGGAGAAGGCGCGAGACCTGTTCCGCGAGAAGTTCTTCGACGACCAGCGCTACAGGCTCGGGCGCGTCGGCCGATTCCGCCTCAATCGGAAGTTCGGGACCGAGGTGCCGGAAGCGGAGCAGACCTTGAAGCCGTCGGACTTCGTGGAGGCCGTCAAGTACATCCTTCGGCTCCGGCAGAGCGTCGGCGAGATCGACGACATCGACCATCTCGGCAACCGGCGTGTCCGCACGCTCATGGAGCTCGCGGGTGACGAGTTCCGGAAGGGATTCCTGAAGCTGCGTCGAACGGCCGTCGAGCGCATGAGCCTCGAAGCGCCCGAGAACTGCTCGCCCCGGAATCTCATCAACTCGAAGACGTTCTCGAGCGCCATCGAGTACTTCTTCGGACGTGGTGAGCTCTCGCAGGTCGTCGATCAGACGAATCCGCTCTCGCAGCTGACGCACGAGCGTCGCCTCTCGGCTCTCGGCCCCGGCGGTCTCAACCGCAAGCGCGCCGGATTCGAGGTTCGCGACGTGCACATCTCGCACTACGGCCGACTCTGCCCCATCGAGACGCCCGAAGGCACGAACATCGGCCTCATTTCGTCGCTGGCCATCTACGCGTCGATCGACGACTACGGGTTCCTCACGACGCCGTACCGCGTCGTGAAGAGCGGGAAGGTCACCGACGACATCCGCTTCCTCCGCGCCGACGAGGAGCACAACGCCGTCCTCGCGCCGGCGGACACGGAGATCGACAAGGGCGGAAAGCTGATCACCGACTCGAACGATCAAGTGATGGCGCGGAAGAAGGGAGACTTCACGCTCGTGCCTCGAGAGGAAGTGGAGTACATCGACGTCTCGCCGACGCAGATGGTCGGCGTGTCTGCGGCGCTCATCCCGTTCCTCGAGCACGACGACGCGAACCGCGCGCTCATGGGCAGCAACATGCAGCGTCAAGCGGTGCCGCTCGTGCGCACCGAGGTGCCGCTCGTTTCGACGGGCATGGAGTCCGTCGTCGCGGGCAACTCGGGAATGCTCGTCAAGGCCGAGAAGGACGGCGTCGTCAAGCACGTCGACGCGGAACGCGTGATCGTGAACGAGGACGAGTACATGCTCGTCAAGTTCAAGGGGTTGAACGAGCGCACGTGCCTCAATCAGCGGCCCGTCGTCCTCCCTGGACAGAAGGTGAAGCGAGGACAGGTGATCGCCGACGGCGCGGCCACCGAGAACGGAGAGCTCGCGCTCGGCAAGAACCTCACGGTCGCCTTCATGCCGTGGGACGGCTACAACTTCGAGGACGCGATCCTCGTCTCCGAACGGCTCGTCCGGGAGGACGTCTTCACGTCGATCCACATCGACGAGTACGAGATCGAGATCCGCGAGACGAAGCTCGGCAAGGAGGAGTTCACCCGCGACATCCCGAACGTCGGCGAGAAGGCTCTTCGGCATCTCGACGAGAGCGGCATCGTCCGCATCGGAACGCGCGTGCGCGCAGGCGACATCCTCGTCGGCAAGGTGGCGCCGAAGAGCAAGTCCGAGCTCACGCCCGAGGAGAAACTCCTCCATGCGATCTTCGGTCGCGCCGGCGAGGACGTGAAGAACGCCTCCCTCGAGGTTCCTCCGGGCGTCGACGGGATCGTGATCGACGCCCAGAAGTTCAGCAAGCGCGTGAACCTCACGGAGATCGAGCGTGCGCGGGCTCTCGCCGAGATCAAGAAGGCGGAGAAGGAGTTCCTCGAGCGCTTCCGCGAGTACGTGCGCGCGATGCAACGAGACGTGGAGCAGGCCACGGGGGATCACGTCACGGACGAGGTCACCAAGAAGCGCCTGAAGATCGACGATCACGCGCAGTACGAGGAGCTCCGCCGAGCGCGGAGCTCCGCGCGAGTCTTCGCGGAGGGCTACCCCCAGCGGAGCGCCCGAGAGAAGGCCCTCGCCGCCGTGCGCGAGTTCGGCGACAAGATCGATGCGAAGGAGGCCGACAAGAACAAGCTCGTGAACCGCCTCTCTCGCGGTGACGAGCTCCCGACGGGCGTCCTCGAGATGGTGAAGATCTATGTCTCGATGAAGAGGAACCTCTCCGTCGGCGACAAGATGGCGGGTCGCCACGGGAACAAGGGCGTCATCTCGAAGATCGTCCCCATCGAGGATATGCCGTTCCTCGCCGATGGGACTCCCATCGACATCGTTCTGAACCCGCTCGGCGTGCCGAGCCGCATGAACGTCGGCCAGATCCTCGAGACCCACCTGGGGTGGGCGATGAAGAAGCTCGGGCTCCGGGCGCGCACACCCGCCTTCGACGGCGCCGACGAATCGGACATCGAGAAGGCGCTCGCGGAGGCTGGCTACTCCGCTCATGGGAAGACGGTGCTCTTCGACGGGCGCACGGGTCAGGCGTTCGAGCAGGAAGTGACCGTCGGCTCCATCTACATGATGAAGCTGCACCATCTCGTCGACGACAAGGTGCACGCCCGCGCGACGGGCCCCTACTCGTTGATCACGCAGCAACCGCTCGGCGGCAAGGCCCGCTTCGGCGGACAGCGTTTCGGCGAGATGGAGGTCTGGGCGCTCGAAGCCTACGGCGCGGCGTCGATCCTCCAGGAGCTCCTCACCGTCAAGTCCGACGACGTCGACGGACGCACCAAGATCTACGAGTCGATGGTCAAGGGACTGAACATCCTCGAGCCGGGGACCCCGGTCTCCTTCGAGGTGCTCACGAACGAGATCCGAGGACTCGGACTGAACATCCAGCTCGAGAAGAAGCAGACCGTTTGACGGTCGCCGGCGCCGGGCTCCACGCCGATCTCCACGATCGGCGGAGGAACGGCGAGCCGGCCGCTCGAACTCCCTTTCAAACTCATCGCGAACTCATTTCTCCGACGCGGTTCGATCGCTCGAGGCTCACGCGACCATGGCAGAGGTCAACGTCAACTACGACCGGATCAACGACTACGCGTACGTCACCATCCGGCTCGCATCCCCGGAGGACATTCGCTCCTGGTCCTACGGCGAGGTGAAGAAGCCGGAGACGATCAACTACCGCACCTATCGTCCGGAGAAGGACGGCCTCTTCTGCGAGCGCATCTTCGGTCCGGAGAAGGACTGGGAGTGCACCTGTGGCAAGTACAAGGGCATCAAGCACAAGGGGATCGTCTGCGACAAGTGCGGCGTGATGATCACGCACAGCCGTGTGCGCCGGAAGCGCATGGGGCACATCAACCTCGCGGCGCCGGTCGCGCACATCTGGTTCTTCAAGTCGACGCCTTCGCGCATCGGCAACCTCCTGAACATGAAGACGGCCGACCTGGAGCGCGTCGTCTACTTTCAGGACTACGTCGTCATCAGCGACGGGGGCATCGACTCCCTCAAGCCGCGCCAGAAGGACCGCGAGTACAAGCTGCTCACGGAGGAGGAATTCCGGCGTGCTCGAGCCGAGTTCGGCAATCGCTTCGAGGCCGGCATGGGCGCCGAGGCGATCCGGAAGCTCCTGAAGAAGCTCGACCTGGACGAACTCTCGGGTCGGCTCCGCAAGGAGCTCACGACCACGAAGAGCAAGCAGCGGCTGAAGGACATCATCAAGCGGCTCAAGGTCTGCGAGATGCTGCGCGACTCGAACAACCGTCCGGAGTGGATGATCCTCGAGGTCATTCCCGTCATTCCGCCGGATCTTCGCCCGCTGGTGCTGCTCGACAGCGGCAACTTCGCGACGAGCGATCTGAACGATCTCTACCGGCGCCTCATCAACCGGAACAACCGGTTGAAGAAGCTGCTCGACCTGAACGCGCCCGAGGTGATCATCCGCAACGAGAAGCGGATGCTGCAGCAGTCGGTCGACGCTCTGTTCGACAACGGGCGCTGCCGCCGGCCCGTCCTGGGATCCAGCAACCGGCCCCTCAAGTCGCTCACCGACATGATCAAGGGGAAGCAGGGCCGCTTCCGCGAGAACTTGCTCGGCAAGCGCGTCGACTACTCGGCGCGCTCCGTGATCGTCGTCGGTCCCGACTTGAAGCTGCATCAGTGCGGTCTCCCCAAGGCGATCGCGCTGGAACTCTTCCAGCCGTTCATCATCCGGCGTCTTCGCGAGCTCGCGCTCGCGGACACGATCAAGTCGGCGAAGAAGATGCTCGAGCGGCGCGACGAGGAGGTCTACGACATCCTCGAAGAGGTCATCAAGGACCACCCGGTGCTGCTGAACCGCGCGCCGACGCTCCACCGGATGGGCATCCAGGCCTTCGAGCCGGTCCTGATCGAGGGCAACGCGATCAAGATCCATCCGCTCGTCTGCACCGGATTCAACGCGGATTTCGACGGCGACCAGATGGCGGTGCACCTGCCGCTCTCCTACGAGGCGCAGATCGAGGCGAGCACCCTGATGCTCTCCACGAACAACATCTTCTCGCCCGCCAGCGGGAACCCGATCATCGCGCCGTCGCAGGACATCGTTCTCGGCATCTTCTACCTGTCGAGCGATCGCGGCCCGCAGCTCGGCGAGGGGCGGCTCTTCTCCTCGCTTGGTGAGCTGTTCCTCGCGTTCGCCGAGGGCAAGGTCTCGACGCACGCGCGCATCCGCGTGAAGCTCACGACGGGGACGATCGTCCGCGTCGATCGCGCGGGCCGCGAAGTGGTCGTCGACGAGCGCGGGAACGTGCCGTCGGCCGATCCGGAGAAGAAGCACGGCGAGCCCATCACGACCACCGTGGGGCGCACGATCCTGAACGACGCGCTCCCGGCTGGGATGCCCTTCTACAACTACGAGATCGACAAGAAGGGGATCCAGGGCCTGATCAGCGACTGTCATCTCCTCTGCGGGCGTCGCACGACGGTCATCCTCCTCGACGAGCTCAAGGACCTCGGATTCCGCTGGGCGACGCGCGCCGGTCTGTCCTTCTCGAAGGACGACATGCGCATCCCGAGCAAGAAGAACCAGATCATCGCGTCGGCGGAGGACCAGTCCGCCAAGGTCCGGAACATGTACGCGAAGGGTCTGATCACGGACGGCGAGCGCTACAACAAGATCATCGATCTCTGGACGGCCGCGCGCGAGCAGACGGGCACCGAGCTGATGGAGGAGCTGAAGCGCGACACGCGCGACGGCCAGCCCTACCTCAACCCGATCTTCTGCATGGCGCAGTCGGGCGCTCGAGGCTCCCTCGATCAGATCCGCCAGCTGTCCGGTATGCGCGGCCTGATGGCCAAGCCGAACGGCAAGATCATCGAGACGCCGATCCGCGGTAACTTCCGCGAGGGCCTGAAGGTTCTCGAGTACTTCTCCTCGACGCACGGCGCGCGCAAGGGTCTCGCCGACACGGCCCTGAAGACCGCGGACGCGGGCTACATGACGCGCAAGCTCGCCGATGTCGCCCAGAACGTCGTCGTGACGGAGATCGACTGCGGCACTCCGAACGGGATCCCGAAGGCGGTCGTCTACCGAGGCGAGCGCATCGCGGTCACCCTCTCGCAGGCGATCCGCGGGCGCACGATCCTCCACACGGCCGTCGATCCCATGACGGAGGACGTGATCGTCAAAGAAGGCGGAGTCATCACCGAGGAGATCGCGAAGCGGATCGAGAGGCTCGAGTGGGACAAGGTGATGGTGCGGAGCCCGTTGACGTGCGAAGCGCGACTCGGGGTCTGCGCCACTTGCTACGGCATGGACCTGTCGCGCGGCTCCCGAGTGGAGATCGGATTGGCGGTCGGAATGATCGCCGCCCAGTCGATCGGCGAGCCGGGCACGCAGCTCACGATGCGCACGTTCCACATCG
>CAZJHD010000037.1:0-43228 GCA_964545855.1 uncultured Planctomycetales bacterium | reverse complement strand
GAAAGGGGTCTGACCCCATTCCCGGGACACGCGCCCTCACTCGATCGACAGCTCCAGGTCGAAGCTCACGTCCGAGCTCGTGGAGCTCACTTGGCGGAGCTCGACGGCGAGCACGTTCGTGCCGTCGCGCAGCAGCCGCGGGTCGATGCCCGTCGTGAAGAACGTCGACTCGGCCTCGCCCGAGACGGTCTCCGTCGCGAAGTCCGTCGGGAGGAGCGGCCCGAAGGCGACGTGGTCGCGGTGCACCTCGACTCCGTTCAGATGCACGACGACGCCGTCGTCGCGGAGCACCCGGAGCCACGCGCGCTTCGCGGCGCCGACGCCGTTCGCCGAGAAGGTGTGCCGGAACCAGGTGGTCGGGTGCTTCTGCTGGGCGTTGCCGCCGAAGCCCACGACCGTCGCCTCGTCGCCGTCGCCGTACCCGAGCTGCGCCGGACCCGAGGCCCAGGGCGAGTCGTCGAAGCCCGGGAGCGTCCACGATTCCCGCGGCGGCACGCCGCCGTCGAGGTAGCGCCAGACGGATCCCGTCGGCACGAGCACGCGCGGCGCGCGCGCGACCTCGAGCTCGAGGTCGAAGCTGAGATCGCCGCTCGACGCGCTCTGCTGGTGGACCTCCACGGCGAGCACGTTCGTCCCCGCCGCGAGGAGCGAGGGCGCGACGATCGTCTCGTAGAAGGAATCCTCGGCGCCGCTCGACACGGAACTCGAGGCGAGCGTGGCGCTCGTCACGGCGCCCGCTGGAAGGTTCGACCGGAAGACCTCGACGCCGTTCAGGTGCACGATCGCACCGTCGTCGCGCAGCAGGCGGAGGCGGACGACGGCGTCCGACGGAAGCGCCGGCGCCGTGAACGTCTTCCGGAACCACGTCGTCGGGAACTTCGCCGCGGCGTTCGGTCCGAAGGAGACGACCGTCGCCTCGTCGCCGTCCCCGTAGCCGAGCTGCGCCGCGCCCGAGGCCCAGGCGGAGTCGTCGTAGCCGAGACCCTTCCACGTCGGGCCGGGATCGAATCCCGTGTCGAGGTACTTCCAGGTCGACTTCGCCGGCACGAGCACCGACGGCTGCACCGACGCGAAGGTGGTAGACATCGAGAAGTCGTCGATGACCGAGCCGTTCCAGGTCACGAACTGGAGGCGCGCCCGTTCGCCCTCCACGGTGACGAGCATCGCGCCGAAGTTCGAGTCGAAGCGCTCCTGGCTGCCGGCGATCGGCGTTCCGAACGTGTAGGCGTTCGTCGTGCCGCCGAGGCCGTTCACGAAGAAGGGAATCCGGTCGAAGACGAGCCGCTCGTAGAGGTGGTCGTGGCCGGCGAAGACCGCGCTCGCGCCCCAGGCGGCGAAGGGCCACTGGAGCTTCTCCTGGGAGCCGTGGTTGGAGCTCGAGCTCCAAGGGGCGTGGTGCATCGCGACGAAGCGGAACGGCGCCGTCGACGCGGCGAGGGCCAACTGCAGCCACTGCCCCTGCACCGAGGTCGCCGTGTTGCCGTGGGGCTCGTTCGAGTCGGAGTCGACGACGAAGAGGTCGACGGGCCCGAGATTCACGGAGTAGTAGCGCTCGTTCCCCGGGAGCGTGAAGTAGGCGAGGTAGGGCGCCGCGCCGGCCGTCAGCCAATCGTGGTTGCCGAGGGCCGGGAAGAAGCGATTGAACGGGCCGCCCGCGCCGTAGATCCCGAAGTAGGGCGCGATGAACTCGTGGTAGTGCTTCCCGATGTTCGCGTCGATCGTCGCGGCCTCGCCCGACGGGTAGTTGTTGTCGCCGAGGGTCACGACGAAGTCGGGAGCGAGCGTCTTCACGAGCGCCGCCACGGCTGCCTCGGCGGGACCGTCGTTTCCGTAGTCTCCGATGACGGCGATGCGCACGGACCGGAGCCCGTAGCCCGACTGGCTCGGCCGCGGCGTCGGTCCGGCGAGATCGAAGCCCTGGGCCGAGGTCGCCGGCGCGACCGCCATGACGAGGAGGAGCGCGCGGGGAAGGAGCACTCGAGGGGAGAGCAGCGTGCCGAGCATGCGCATGGGGCGATTCTCGCCGCGGTCCGCCGGCGCGCCACGCCCTCGAACACGGGACCCTCCGAACGGCGCGAGCGGCGACGCGGATGGGAACGGGGGTCGCCAGACGCGTCGTGAGACACGGCGGGGTCCTGGCGTCCCACCCACGTCGCCAGGACGGATGACTCGGGCGCGCCGCGGGAAGGTTCCGTCGAAAGCTGGGGGCCGACGCGATCCGGATCAGCGCGCGCGACGGGCCGCCGCCGCCGCGGTCCACTCGGCGAGGGCGGCCGAGGCGGCGGCGTTCACCCAGGCCGAGGCGTCGCCGAGACCGGCCGAGACCAGCCGGTGGATCGCGTCACGTTCTTCCGGCGTCACGTCGAGTGCGATGCGGGCGAGGCCCACCAGCGCCACGCCGCGCACCGCGGCGCGCGGGTCGGCGGCGGCGGCGAGCAGCGGCGCGTGCGCCGTCGCCGCCGGAAGGTCGGCGAGCGCCTCCACGGCCTGGCAGGCGACGGGGAGATCCGCTGAGGCGGCGAGCGCACCCAGACCGTCCACGCCGCGCTCGTCGCCGAGGAGTGCGAGCGAACGAGCGGCCATCGCGCGCACGCGCGCGTCCTCCGTCTCTGTCTCGACGATCGCCGCGAGCGAGCTCGCGGCGGACGCGACGCCGAGCGCGCCGAGCGACCACACCGCTCCGCGACGGACCTGCACGTCCGCATCGGCGAGTGCGTCGACGAGCGCCGCCGTCGCGAGCGGCGTGGGCGCGCGGCCGCCGAGCGCCCAGGCCGCTCCCGCGCGCACGACGGCCTGCTCGTGCTCGCGGAGGAGGAGGAGCGTGCGCGGCTCGTCGGAGTAGGCCCAGGCCCCCATCGACGGCGCGAGGACGCCGTTCCAGCTCCCGTCGAGCTCGTAGTCCGCGATCGACTCCGCGGTATCCGCGAGCTCTCGATGCCCGCGCTGGCCCAGCAGGATCGCCGCCGGCTGGCGCACGAGGCGGTCGCGGTCGAAGAGGAGACGCTTCAGGCGGAGCTCCCCCTCCGCGCCCGCCTCGGGCGCGAGCGTCCAGGCGGCGGCCCAGCGCACTCGCGGATCGGCGTCGCGCGTCGCCGCGAGAAGGCAGCGCGCCACGCGCTTGATCCGCCAGAGCACGGGGCTCGGCTCGGCGGCACGGGAGGGATCGCGCGCGTCCCAGTCGCGGAGGGCACGCAACGCGCTCGCGCGCACGTCGCCCGACGGGTGCTCCGCCGCGGCGACGAGCTCTCCGAGGAGCGGCCCGAGGGAGCCCGCCTCGGCGATGTCCGCTCCGTCGCCGAGCCCGGCGCGCGTCGCGTCGAGAAACTCGTCGATCGCGGGCACGAGGCGCGGGGTGCCGTCGGCCTCGGCGGCGGGCGCTGCGGCGCGCAGCGCCATCAGCCACGCCTCGCCGGCGCCATCGCCCTCGGCGGCGATGGATCCGATGCGCTCGACGCCGAGGAAGCTCCGCTCGGATCCGCCGCCGAGGTTGCCGTCTCGAGCCGACGCTCGCGGCGCGACGAGCACCTCGCGACCGGCGAGGCTCCCGTCGCCATGGAGCACGCGCGTCACGCGCGCGCGCAGCGAGAGCCCGTCGTGCGGGCCCGTCGCGACGATCTTGCAGATCCAGGGCGCGCGCGACGCCGTCTCCTCGGCGCCCAGAGTGCGCGCGATACCGGCGCGCACGCCGTCGGAGACCGGCGCGGTGGCCGGCTCGCGGTCACCTCCCTCGGATTCCCTGGATCCTGGGCGCGGCACGAGGGCGAAGGACGCGGCGATCAGGAGCGCCGCGGCGACGAGGCCGGCGACGCGCGCGGTCGGCGGCGTCTTGAAGGGAGCACCACCCGACGGGACGCCGCCGCCTTCGCGGTGGGCGCGCAGCATGGCCGCCTCGATGCGCCGATCGAGATCGGCGTCCGTCGCGAGTCTCTGGGATCGGATCCGATCCTCGATCCGGGCTTCGCTCGTCACGAGGGATCTCCCGCGCCGAGCGTGCGGCGCAAGCGGGCGAGGGCGTAGCGATAGCGGGAGGTCACGGTGTGCACCGAGAGAGAGAGGCTCTCGGCGATCTCGCGGAAGCGGAGATCGCCGTGGAGGTGGAGCGTCACGACCTCGCGCTGCTCCGCGGGGAGGCGCCGCAGCGCGCGCGCGACGTGCGCGTCGGGACCTTCGAGCGCGGCGGGCGTCGCCGCCGACTCGACGGCCGCTCCGTCCAGCGCGACGACATGCGGACGGCGCCGCAGGTCGCGCACCCGATTCACGCAGCTTCGCAGAAGGTACGCGCGCAGGTCCGCCGGCGGAGGCAGCGCCTCGGAGCGCCGCGCGAGCGCGACGAAGACGTCCTGCAGCACGTCCTCCGCGGCGTGGCGCTCGCCAACGAGCTGGAACGCGACCGACAGCACGGCGTCCTTGTGCTCGCGGTAGACGGCCGCGAGCCCGTGGATCCGCGCGGGAAGGTCGCCAGAGAGTGCGGGCTCCGGGTGCTCCGGCGCGGCACCGGCCGCGGCGTGCGGGACGGTGGAGCGGAGCAGCAGCGTCGGCGCTTCCATCGGCGTCTCCGACGAGGCACGGCCGGCCGTTCGTCTCTCCGAATCGACGCCCACGTCCGCTCAGCGGACGAAGATCAGCCCCGCGACGGAGACGAGCGCCGCCACGAGAGCGAGCCACATCCAGACCGAGCGCGCGCCCCGACGACGCGGCAGCGCCGAACGCCGACGCCGGCCGCCGAGGCCCTCCCGCGCGAGGAAGTCCTCGTAGTCGTCGGCGTCGAGGGTCCCCTCGGGAAGGTCCTGCCCCTCGGCATCGGCGTCGTCGGCCCACCCGGTCTCCACGTCGGCGCCGCACGCGCGGCAGACGAGCGCGCCCTCGCGCACCTCCTCGCCGCAGTGGGGACAGGGGAAGGGCGTCATCGGCGAAGCGTGCCAGGCACCTCTGCCCGGATCGCCTCGCTACTTCGCCGCTTCCTTCTTCGCCTTCCGGCGGTACTCGGCGCGCATGAACGTCGTCCAGGCGCCGTCGGCGCCCTGCACCGACGACGTGAAGCTCCGCTTGCCGTCGCCCGGCAGCTCGATGGTCTCCCGGTACTTGGCCATCTTCGTCGCGTCGTCGAAGGCGGGGCCTTCGGTCTCGAGCGTGAGCACCTTCTTCGCGTCGTCGAGCGAGCCGCGGTAGACCCAGAGGTGCGTCTGCATCGAGTCGAGCCACGTTCCGACGAAGTGCTTCTTCGCGGGGTCGTAGCCGAGGCTCAGCACACCGTGCATGGGCTGGCCGCCGACGTCGAAGCGTCCCTCCGCGAGGATCCAGAGGCCGCCCACGGAGCGGACGGTCTCCGTGAACTCCATGCGCATCGGCTCCGCGCCGGGCTCCATCTTGGCCTCGCTCGTGCCGGCCCACTCGCCGACGAGTTGCTGGAGCCACTGGTGCTGCTCGAGGGGCTGCGCCGGCGCCGGCGGGTCCTGGAGCGTGGCGGCTCCGAGAGCGACCGCACCGAGCGCGACCGTGCCGAGGGAGAGGAGCGCGCAGAGAGGGAGCGTCTTCATGGGATCGGGGCTCGCATTCGGTCGTGGGCACGACGCGCAGGACGGAAGCGGCGAGCGCGGCGAGCGTAGCCGCCGGCGGCGCCGCTGGTCGAGCCGCTGCATCCGGGAGAGGAGATTCCTACCCGTCGAGCGCGCGGGCGAGCCATCCAGTCACTCTTGCGCGGTCGTCTTCGCTCAGGACTCCCGCGAGCCGTTCCTCGAATCGCCTTCGCGCCTCCGGGAACTGCTCCCAGAGACGATGCACGCCGCCACCCGCGGCGTGCGCGCGCTCGAAGGCGGACGCGAGTTCGCTCTCCAGGATCGGCGCGAGCCGGCGGCTCGTCGCCTCGTCGAAGGACAGGTCGCCCGCGATGTCGCGGACGAAGTCCCCGGCCAAGTGGCGCGCCTCGGCGCGGGAGAGCTCCACCGTCTCCGCGCTGTCGAGCCAGCGGTCGACGTCGACCATCTCGGCCGTGCTCGCGCGGAGCATGCCGCCCTTCACGCGATGCGCGTTCTCCCCGAGGACGGCGGCGACGGCGGGAGCGACCTCGTCGGGATCCGTCCCGGATCGCAGCGCGATACGAACGTATCTGCCGGTCCAGGAAGTGCGCGCCCGGTCCACTCCCGGCAACGCGTCGATGCGCGCGAGCACGGGAGCGAGCGCGAGCCCGCAGCCCAGGCCCTCGACCGCGCCGCAGCCGTAGTCGGGCGTCTCGAGGAGGAGGAAGGACTCCCTCGCCGGCGCCGAGGCACATCCGACGAGGAGAAAGGCTGCTGCCGCGGTCGATGCTCGCATGGAGGAAGACGGTGCCGAGAGCGAAGGAAAGACTCGTCGAGCGTAGCTCGGTCCGATCGGAGCCGGGAGTCGCCCCTGAAGTTCGGAGAACGGCCTCGGCGGCTTCATTTGGGATCCTCCAAGGGAAACGTAGGCTTGCACCACCATGACATCGAGGCTCCCGATCCCTCGCGACGACATCGCGCGCATCTGCCGCCGGCATGGCATTCGGCGGCTCGCGCTCTTCGGGTCGGTGCTTCGCGACGAGTTCAGCCCGTCCAGCGATGTAGACGTCCTGATCGACTTCGAACCGGGCCGCTCGCCGAGCCTCTTTCGACTCCAGGACATCGAAGACGAGCTCTCCAACTGTCTCGGGAAGAGGCGCCTCGACCTCACGAGCCCCCATTTGCTCCCTGCACGAATCCGCGACCGTGTCCTCGCGGAGGCGGAGACCTTCTATGGAGAAGGATGATCTCGTTCACATCGACGAGATCGTTCGGGCGACCGTGATCGAGGATCTTCCGGGCCTCATCGTCGCCCTCGAGAAGCTGCTTTCGCTTCCTCCGAGCGGTGCCTGAGAGGCGCATCAAAATCGGCGGCAGCCGAGCCATGGCGACCATCACGCTCCGCGAGAAGGACCGCGCCGCGCTGGAGTCGGTGTTCCGGAGGCATCCGAAGGTCGAAGAGGTCCTGCTCTTCGGGTCGCGGGCAACGGGCACGGCGAAGCGTGCATCGGACGTCGACCTCGCCGTGCGCGCGCCGCACGCCACGCGCACGGAGTGGGCGAGGCTCGCGGCCGACCTCGACGAGGCGCCGGTGATTCTCGAGATCGACGCGATCTGGATGGAAGACCTCCTGCCGGGCTCGCTCCGCGATCGGATCGAGACGGAAGGCGTGAGGATCTTCCCGGCCGGGGAGCGCTGAGCGGCCCGCGTTCGATCCGGGGCGGGGAGGTTGTGAGGAAATCGCCGCCGCTGGCCCGAGGCCGAGTGAGAGCGAGCGAGGCAAGGTGAGGCGAGGCGATGCGCGACGACGACGCAACTCATGGAGAGTTGCGGAGGAGGAGCAACGAAGCCGCAGCCGCTCGCAGCCGGCGGTCGCCCGGCGCCGATTTTTCACGACCTCGGACCCCCTTCGGTAGGCTCGTGCGCCTCGGAGGTGCATCGTGGTCTCGACCGTCCTCGCCCCGCTCTCGCTGATCCTCGCGCCGATCCTCCAGGAGCCGCAGCCCGCGCCGGCGCCGGACGATCCGAGCGCTGAGCGGGCGCGCGACGCGCTCGAGCGCGAAACGGGCCGGCGCACCGGCGAGCCGGCCGACGCCGCTCTGTTCCGACTCTTCGAGACGCGCGCCGGGACGGCCGACGCCGACGCGTCCTCCCTCGCCGCGGCGCTGCCGGAGAGAGCGGCGGCGGCGACGTGGCACGTCGTGACGCGCACCACGCTGGACGGCGCGGGCCGCACGAGCGAACGCCTGCTCCTCGCCCTGGTCCTGCGACGCGACGGCGCCCTGCGGCGCGTCGAGGCCGGGCCGACGGCGGCCGTGGAGGAGGCCGTCGAGCGCTGGCGCGCGGCCATCGGAGCGCCCGCCGGCGGAGCGAGCGCGACCGCCGCGCCAGGTCCGGGTGCGGCGGTCGCCGAGGCCGGGAACGCGATCCGGATGCTCGTCCTCGATCCGGTCCTGCGCGCCGCCGGCGAGGCGGAGACACTCCACGTCGTTCTCGCGGGCGCGCTCCACCGCGTGCCGCTCGACGCGCTCCCGCTCGGCGACGGCGCCGTCGGCGACCGGATCGCGATCCGCGAGGAGGTCTGCTTCGCGCGTCTCGTGGCGCCGCCGCTGCCGCTCGGCGGCGAGCCGACGCTCCTCGCGATCGGAGGCATCGACTTCGGAGCGGGCGCCCGCTTCCGTCCGCTCCCCGAGTCGGAGCGCGAGGTCGCGGTGATCGGCGACTCCTTCCTGCGGGCGTTCGGCCGCGAACCGATCTCGCTCCGCGGCGAGCGCGCCACGAAGGCGACGCTCCGCGAGAAGGCGCCCGCCGCGCGCTTCCTCCACCTCGCGACGCACGGGTTGTTCGACGAAGCGAGAGCCTGGGACCGGCGCGTGGCGGCTCTCTCGCCGTTCGCCCTCTGCGGCCTCGCCCTCGCCGGGGCGAATGGCGGCCCCGACGCGTTGGGTCGCGTTCCGGGGATCCTCACCGGCGAGGAGATCGCGGGCATCGACCTCCGCGGCTGCGCGCTCGCGGTCCTCTCGGCCGGCGACACGCACGTGGGTCTCGATCGGGGCGACTTGGACATCACGTCGCTCCGCGCGGCGCTCCATCGCGCCGGCGTTCGCGCCTCGATCACCTCGCGCTGGCAGGTCGACGACGCGCGCACGCGCGAGCTGGTGACCGACTTCTACCGGCGGCTCTGGGTCGAGAAGCAGCCGGTGGCGGCCGCGCTCTGGGACGCGAAGCGCGCCGCCCGCGCGAAGGGCTGGCCCGTGCGCGACTGGGCCGCCTGGGTGCTGACGGGCGATCCGGGCGGAGCGTAGGGAGGCCGCTCCCTACGGGCGAGAGCGACGAGACGCTCGGCGCCTCCCGCGTCGTCCTCGCGCACACGGCCTGCGCGCTGATGTCGGCGACTGGACTCCCCGCTTCCCTGTCCGAGCCGGCGAGGCCATCCTCAAGTGGTGCCGGGCCTCACTCGAGAGACGATTCTCGCCGCCTTCGAGCGGCTGGACGCCGAGATCGGCCCGGCCGACCCTCCCGTGGATCTCTTCGTGCTCGGTGGCGCGGCGCTCGTCCTTCTCTTCGGCGCGCGAGAGAGCACCAAGGACGTCGACGCCTTCTCTCCCGACTCGGCGCGCGCCGGCCCGATTCGAGAGATGGCTCGTCGCGTCGCGGAGGAACTCCATCTTCCCGAGGACTGGATGAACGATGGAGCGAAGGGATACGTGCATGGAGTCTCTCCCGGACCCCAGGTCTATCGGGGACGCGGCCTTCGCATCCGCGCGCTCGCTCCCGCGCAGCTCCTCGCGATGAAGCTCTGCGCCTGGCGAGACGACGTCGACATCGAGGACTCCCGAACCCTTCTGCGTGCGATGGGCGGAGATCGCGAGGCATCCTGGCGTGCACTCGCTCCGCACCTCGTCCCAGGAAGGGAGCTCAAGGCGCAGCTCGCTTTCGACGACCTCTGGGAGCGAGACCATGGAACTTAGCGATCTCGTGGAAGCTCTGCGCGACGGGCGAACGCTCGACGCGCGTCAGTGGGTCGCCGATGCCGTGCGTGCTTCGTTCGATTGGTCGGCCGTCGCACTTCCGAAGCATCTCGCTCCGCGAGACCGGGTGATTGCCGCCTCCCTCGTGGAGCTGCTGGCAGAGCGGGCGGGGCAGCCGTCGCCAGCGTGGACGCAATCGATCGGGCCCGCCGATCAAGAGATCTGGCTCGTTCGCTCCGCGGCGTCCATGCCGCGCCTCGCACGACTCTGCCGAGAGGAAGGGCCAGCGCCGCTTCGCAAGCGTCGCGTCTTCGCGCCGCCAGATTTCCTCACGGCGGCGTAGCGAAGCTCGAGCGCACGCTCGAGTCGTCCATCCGCCGCGACTCTCCTCGACGGGCGCACGTGCGCCATGCCCGCCCTCTTCCCCTCCCACCAGGGCCTCGTCCTCCCGGTCCTGCGCTGGCTCCCCGGGCGCTTCGACGGAGTCGCGCTCTGCGTCGGCGCGGCGATGCCCGATCTCCTGGACGGCGCCGCTTGGCCGTTCCGCGGGGAGCTCGGCCAGTGGCTCGGCCACTCGCTCCTCGGCGTCGTCGCCAGCGTGCCCGCGGGTCTCGCGCTGACGGTCTTCGTTCGGCGCTACGTGCCGGCGCGCTGGCTCTTTCGACTCGAACGTGCGTCCCGGTCTCGGCGGAGCCTCGCGCGCGACGCGCTCTCCGTCGCCGTCGGTGCGCTCTCGCACGTCGCGACCGACTTCGTGACGCACGGCAACTTCCTGCTCCTCTGGCCGTGGCACCGTGACGACCACGCGTTCCCGGCGTGGTGGTACCACTCCTTCGCGGAGATCCCCCTCCTCGTGTACCGCGAGCCCTATCCGCTCGCGCCGCACACGATCGCCTGGATCGCGCTCACGGTCGTCGGCGCGGCGCTCTTCCTGCGCCACGTGCGGTCGGCGCCGGCGACGACGTCTACTGCGTGAGGAGCTGGAGCGCCGCGAGCGCCGCGACGACCGCGAGCGGCGCCGCCGTGGCCGTCAGCGCCCCCGGCACGTTCGCCGGCGCGAGGGGCTCGACGATCACTTCCGTCGTCCGGCTCCACTGCGCCGCGTCGTTCTGCACGTCCATGCCGGTGGAGGCGCCGAAGTCGAGCATCCCGTCGTGGCTCGTGCGCACGATCCACAGGTCGTTCTGGATCGGATCCACGAGGTCGAGCGACTTGGTGTGGCCGTGGGCGATGAGCCCGTTCCCGAGGCTCGCGATCCCCGCGAGGTGGTCCTCGGCGGGCCCGCGCAGGCTCTTGAACCACACGGGCACGCCGAGGGCGTCGACGCGCATCAGCCACGAGTCCTGGTTCGCGCCGGAGCCGGAGGTTCCGCAGGCGAGGAGGTGGCCGTTCTCGAGCGCCGCGACGCCCGTCACCTCGTCGTTGCCCGTGTCGCCGGTGCTCGAGCTCACCACCTCGCCCGCGTAGGTGGCCGACCAGCGAAGCACGTCGGCTGCGTCGAAGGAGGCGATCCAGTTGGAGTGCGCCTCGCTGCCGCCTCCGGCCTTCGGCACCTCGCCAGCGATCGCATAGCCGCCGTCGGGGAAGACCGCCACGCACGTCGCCTCGTCCCAGCCGCCGGCACCGATCGCATTTGCGCGGAGGGCGTTCCCCTGCGCGTCGAGACGGACGACGAGGGCGTTGCGGCCCCACATCGTGGCGTCGATCTGCGCCGGAGCGTTCCCGTACTCGACCTTGCCGACGGCGAGGATCTCGCCGCCGGGCGTGAGCGCGATGGCGAAGATCTCTCCCTTCGTCGCGCCGGCACCGAGGGTGAGCTCCGTCATCCACTGGAGCGTTCCGACGGCGTTCACTTCGGCGAGCACCGGGAAGGTGGGGCTGCCGGCGCCCGGATAGGTGATCTTCCCACCGAGGATCGCGCCACCCGTGCTCGACGGAAGGATCCCGTTCCACTGGACGAGCGTCGACGCGGGGCCCGCCATGGTGAACGCCCAACGGGGCACTCCCGTCGGCCGGTAGCGCTCGACGCGCATGCCGCCGGAGGTCGACGTCCAGCCGGCGACGAGGAGATCGCCATCCGCCGCCTTCGCCATCGCCTCCGGCCGCATGGAGCCGCCCACCTGCGAGACGGCGAGGGTCTCCCGGGTGGGAACCCCGAAGCCGTCGATCGAGGCCAGCCACGGACGGTGCGCGACACCGGCGCCGTTGCCCACGACGGTGATGCGGGAGACCGTCGTCGCCACGAGCGCCTTCGCCTCCTCGGCGTCGCCGAGGTCGTAGGTCCGCGACCAGCGGCTCGAGGAGGACGCGAACGGCAGAGCGCCGGGCGCGGACCCGATCGGGCGGAACGACTGCGCGAGGATCAGCTTCGAGCCGGGGAGCGTGAACATCCCGAGGCTCGGATCGCCGAACGCCCACTCGGCGGTGAGGAGCGTGAGACCGGTCGCGCTCCACCAGGCCGAGGCGAGGGGCGCCACCTCGATGCCGATCCCGAGGCTCGCCTCGACGGAGGGCCCGCCGATGCTGACCCCGTTGATGGAGATCGAGAAGAAGACGCCGACTCCGAGCTTCACCTGCAGGTCGAGTTCCGCGGCGCTCGTGGGGTCGGGAGCTCCCACGGCGGGCTTGAAGCTCGGCGTCCCGGCGACTTGGATGAAGGGAGAGCCGAAGATGGAGACTCCCATGCTCGCCTGGAACGGCGCCACGACGCTCACGCGCGTTCCCGCCTGGACGGTCCCTTCCAGCTCGACGGTCGCGTAGGCCCAGGGAAGGACGAGGATGGTCGGACCGACCTGGAACGGAGGCAGCGGCGTGATGGGGAGGTCGATGTCGCCGGAGAAGCTGCCGCTCACGTCGGCGCGCACGTCGAGGACCAGCGACGCGTGGACGTTCACCGTGCCGTCGAGGCTCTGGAGATCCTCGTTCGCGTCGAGCGTTCCCACGAACGTGCTCCCGGGGAAGGAGAGGAGCGCGTTCCCGTTCGTGACGACACTCCCGCCGCCCGGCGTGCTCAAGGCCACGTCGTTGATCGGGAGGTAGATCCCCGAGGAGAAGCCCTGGGCGACCGCCGGAGCCGGGAGGATCGAGAGCGCGAGGGCGAGCGAGCGGAGGGTGCGGTTCATCGTGAGCCGGAGCACGGGCGGGCGGGCGGTACGCCGGCCTGGACGCAGCCCCGCCGCGCGGCCCATCAGCGGGATTCCAGGGAGTCCCGAAGCCGCCCGCGGCACGCCGTCGTCTACGGCCGTCGCTTCGCGCGCGCGTCTCGCAACAGCCTCTCCGCCTCGCGCACCGCCTCGGCGCCGGAACGCGCCGTCGCGTCGGCACCGACGGTCTTCCACAGGTCGGGGATCGCGCGGAAGACGCGTCCGCCGACGAGGACGGGCACTGGCGGGCCCGACCGCGCGCCGAGGTCGGCGACGAGGCGCGCCGTGGTCTGGATCTGGAAGCCGAGACCCACGGAGAGCGCCACGACGTCGGGCGCGAACTCGTCCACGGCGAGGACCAGGTCGGCGCCCGGCGTGTCGGCGCCGAGGAAGTAGGAGCGCCACCCGGCGGCTTCGAAGCAGCCGGCGATCATCCGCGCGCCGATGTCGTGCAGGTTGCCCGGCACCGACGCCGTGAGGACGCTGCGGCCCGTGTCCTTCGCGCGCGGCGCTCGTGTGTGCAAGAGCACGAGCGACGTCTCCACGATGCGCGACGCGAGGTGCTCCTCGGCGGCGTGGATCTCCCCCATCTGCCAGAGACGGCCGATCTCCACCTGGGTCGGCCCGATGACGAGGTCGTGGATCTCCGCGAGGCCGCTCCCCTCCTCCAGAGCTCCGAGCACCAGCGCCGCCGCGTCTCCGCCGCGGCCCTCGAGCGCGGCGACGGCGAGCTTCCGCGCGAGGTCCGCGTGCGGACCCTCTGCTTCCAGGGGACTCGCCGGTGGCGCCGGCACGGCGTCGAGCCCGACGAGCGCCGCATCGAGGTGCTCGACGGCGAGGCGCGCTGCGTCCTTCGGGAGGCTCTCGTCGAGCTCCTGGCGGAGGCACCGCAGTCCCTGCTCGACGAGCGCGAGGGAGAGGCCGCGCGCGGCGTAGGTCTCGCGCAGCCATTCCACATCGAGCCGGAGCAGCTCGGGACGCCCGGCGGCGAGCGATTCCGCCAGGCTCCGGACGCGCAGCTCCATGTCGGCGAGGAGCAGGGAGAACGCGCCGTCGTCGCCCAAGTCGTCGGAAGAGCCTTGGCGGAGGCGCGCGACCGCCCCCGCGGCGAACGCGCGCGGCGAAGCTTCCAGGAGGGACGCGACGAATTCGCCTCGGCGATCCATGTCAGGGCTCCAGCGGATGGAGGGGAGGAGTTCGGCGGCTGGCAAGACGCACGAGCGCGTCGGCCACGATCCGCGCACGCAACGGCTCCGGCATCGGCTCGAGCGCGCCGGCGACGAACGCCTGGTGGGCGGCCGCGGCGGCGCGCTCGCGCGCGTGCGACACGGGCGATCGCCGCGCGGATCGCGACGATCCGCCGGACTCGCGTCGAGGATCGGAGGGCCGCCTCATCGCGCCGGCTCCCGCGGGCCTTCGACTTCGTCGGACGCGATGCGGGCGCGGATCCGGTCGAGGCCGCGGCGCGCGTGGCTCTTCACGGTGCCCAGGGGAAGGCGCGTCCGTGTGGCGATCTGCGCATGCGTCAAGCCGTCCACGACCGCGAGGCGCAGCACACGCCGCTGGTCGGGAGGCAGCCGCTCGATCTCCAGGGCCGCGAGACGCGCTTCGTCGGTGAGAGCGACCGCATCGGGCCGGGGCTCCTCCGCCACGCGTTCGTCGATCTCCTCGGCGGGCCGCTGCCGTCCCGCCCGCCGCTGATGATCGATGAGGCGGCGACGCGCGATCGTCGCGATGAAGGTCGCCTCGGACCCCTGGGCGGGATCGAACCGATCCGCGTGCTTCCACAGCTCGATGAAGATCTCCTGGACCGCGTCCTCGGCGGAGGAGATCGCGACCCGGCCGCGGACGATCGACCAGACGAGGCCGCCGTAGCGGTCCAGCAGCTGCGCGACCGCCGACGCGTCGCCGGACGCGACCCGAGCGAGCAGCGTGGGCGGCTCGCTCACGAGCACGGGCTCGCTGCACGGGAGGTCATGGGGCGCGCACTCGCGGCTCATGTTGCGCCCACCACGCCGCGTGCTCAAGCCGAGGGAGGTCGGGACCGCGAGGGGCATCGCGGAGGGCAAATCGTTCGGCGCTCGCCTCTGGATGCAGGCGCGCGCGCCGCGCGCGAAGCAGCCCCTCGCGGTCCGCTGCATCCGAGGCCGCACAGGGCAACGAAGAGCTCCTCGATCCCGCGAAGGGAACCGTCCACCAGAACCCAAGACCATTCGTCATCGACCCATGAAGACCACGCTCCTCCTCTCCAGTCTCGGCATCGCCGCCATCGTGTTCGCCGCCACCGGCCTCGCTTCGGCCGACGATCACGCAACCGCCCCGGGCACGCGTCCTTCCTCCATGAAGAAGGACATCGTCGAAACGGCCCTCGGCGCCGGGAAGTTCGGAACGCTCGCCGCCGCCCTGAAGGCGGCGAAGCTCGTCGACACGCTGAAGGGCGAGGGCCCCTTCACCGTGTTCGCCCCCACCGACGAGGCTTTCGCGCGCCTGCCGAAGGGCGCCGTCGACGGACTCCTCGCGCCCGAGAGCCGCGACGCGCTCGTGAACGTCCTCACCTTCCACGTCGTCTCCGGCCGAGTGCCCGCGGCGCAGGTGGTGAAGCTCGGATCGGCCACGGCCCTGAACGGCCAGCGGCTCCCGATCCAGGTGGAGGAGGCCGGGGTCCGCGTCGCCGGCGCGCGCGTCGTCACGACGGACATCGAGTGCTCGAACGGCGTGATCCACGTGATCGACACCGTGCTCATGCCCGCCAGCAAGGACATCGTCGGAACGGCCGTCGGCGCGGGCCAGTTCGAGACGCTCGCCGCGGCGCTGACGGCTGCCTCCCTCGTGGAGCCGCTCCAGGGGAAGGGTCCCTTCACCGTCTTCGCGCCGACGGACGCGGCCTTCGCCGCGCTGCCGAAGGGAACGGTCGAGTCGCTCCTCGAGCCGGCGAGCCGCGCGAAGCTGACGTCCATCCTGAAGTTCCACGTCGTGGCGGGACGCGTGTACTCCGACCAGCTCGCGAACGGCGAAGTGAAGACCCTCGAGGGCCACATGCTGAAGATCCGCGTCGGGAAGGACGGCGCGCAGGTCGGCAACGCCAAGGTCGTGAAGGCCGACATCGAGACGACGAACGGCGTGATCCACGTGATCGACACCGTGCTTCTCCCCTGAACGACGTTCGTCCGATTCGAGGGGGAGCTCCGCGATGGTCCTAGCGGAGCTCCCCCGCTTTCGTTTCCAGTCCAGGCGTCGCACGGTCTTGAATCTCGAATCCTCAGCCATGACCTCGTCTCCTTCCACGCGCCCGACGATTCTCGTGACGGGTGCTTCCGGCTACATCGGAGGTCGGCTCGTGCCGAGGCTCCTGGAGGCCGGATTCACGGTGCGCTGCCTCGCACGCGATCCTCGGAAGCTCCTGGCGCGCCCCTGGTCGAACCATCCGCGTGTCGCGCTGCTGAAGGGAGACGCGGGCGACCCGGAGGCCCTCGGTCGCGCTCTTCAGGGATGCCGCGCTGCCTACTACCTGATCCACTCGATGCTGGTGGCGGGCGCCGACTACTCGGAGCAGGATCGTCGGCTCGCCGGTGACTTCGCGCGCGCCGCCGCCGCGTCGCGCGTCGAGCGGATCGTCTACCTGGGCGGCCTCGGGGAGACCGGCGCGGGCCTGAGCGAGCACCTCGCGTCGCGCCGCGAGGTCGAGGAGGTCCTCGGGTCGACCGGCGTGCCCGTCACGGTGCTCCGCGCCGCCGTGATCCTCGGCTCCGGCTCGGCCTCCTTCGAGATCCTGCGCTACCTCGTCGAGCGGCTGCCGGTGATGGTCACGCCGCGCTGGGTCGGCACGCGCTGCCAGCCGATCGCCATCCGCGACGTGCTGCACTACCTCGTCGCCTGCCTCGGGGTCCCGGCCACGGCGGGAAGGACGATCGCGATCGGTGGACCGGACGTGCTCACGTACCGCGAGTTGATGCAGTGCGTCGCCGAGGCGCTGGGTCTCCGGCGCCGGTGGATCGTGCCGCTCCCGGTGCTGACGCCGCGGCTCAGCTCCCTCTGGATCCACCTCGTGACGCCCGTGAGCCATCGCGTCGCGCGCCCGCTCGCGGAGGGACTCCGCAACGAGGTCGTCTGCCCCGACGACGAGGCGCGCCGGCTCATGCCGTCGCGGCTGCTCACGGTGCGAGAGGCGATCGAGCGGGCGCTCCGCACCGTGCGGCTCGGCGGAGTCGAGACGTCCTGGAGCGACGCCAGCCCCATCGGCGGCGACCCCGATTGGGCCGGCGGCACCGCATTCGACGACCGATGGCGCATCGACGTGGAGGCGCCGCCGGAAACGGTGTTCCGCGCCGTCTGCCGGGTCGGAGGCGGTCACGGCTGGTATGCCGCCGACTGGCTCTGGCGGCTCCGCGGTTGGATGGACCGGCTCGTGGGCGGCCCCGGTCTCCGGCGCGGGCGGCGCGATCCCGAGCGCGTCTCCTTCGGCGACGCCCTCGACTTCTGGCGCGTCGTCGAGGTGGAGGCGCCGCGCCGTCTGACGCTCCGAGCGGAGATGCGGATGCCGGGTGAAGCGGAGCTCGCCTTCGATCTCGAGGAGATCCCGGCCACCGCGCCGGGTGCACCGGCATCGACGCGCCTCCTGCAGACGGCGCGCTTCGTCCCGCGAGGTCTCGGAGGGCTCGCCTATTGGTATGCGGTCCTGCCGTTCCACCGGATCGTCTTCCGGGGAATGCTGGCGGGCATCCGTCGCGCGGCCGAGGGCGGCGCGCCCGAGTCTCCCGTGCGTCCCGCGGCCGTGCGCGTGAGGACGCCTCCGAATCTCACCTCCGGGCGCTGACACCGGCGCGGCGGCCGCGCGACGCGGAGACACCGCCCAGGAAAGAGCGCTGCCTCCGTCCCGCGTGTCGGCGCCGAAGGCCGGGCGGGACGGAGGCAGCGCCTCTCGGTCGACTCGCGAGGTCAGGCGGGCTTCATCGCGCCGACCATCCAGCGGTGCTGGATCGAGCGGAGGCCGAGGGCCTGGTAGACGGCGGAGATTCCGACCAGCGCGTAGACCATGCGGGCGGGCACGGAGCCGGCTCCGAGGATCGAGGCGACGAGATCGAACTCGAGGATGCCGACGAGACCCCAGTTGAGGCCTCCGACGACGAGAAGGACGGCTGCGAGAATGTCGACGAGCTTCATGGTGCGATTCCTCCGAGATTGGATTCGGGGTTCACCCAGCGATTCGCCGCCGCGGGACCCGTGGATGCAGGGATTCCGGCTGCGCGGCGCGCGCGCTCGGTGTCTCCGATGCATCCGGAGTCCACGACGGCGCGAAGTCCCCCTGGAAGCACCCATGAGCACGACTCGACGCTCCTCCCTCTCCCCGACTCCGCCGCCGGCCGGCGCCGCGGAGCGCGCGACCCCGTCGAGAGGCGCGCCGTGAGCGACGCACTCCTCGGAGGACGCGGGTTCACGCTCGTACGCGAGCAGCGCGTGCCGCTGCCGCGCGCGGAGGTATTCCGCTTCTTCTCGGACCCACGCAACCTCGAGGCTCTGACTCCGCCCTGGCTGCGGTTCCAGGTCGTCGGCACGTCGACGCCGGCGATCGGCGAAGGAACGCTCATCGACTACCGGCTGCGCATCCGCGGGATCCCCGTTCGTTGGCGCAGCCGGATCCGCGCCTGGGATCCGCCCCGTCGCTTCGTCGACGAGCAGGTGCGCGGGCCGTACCGGCTCTGGGTGCATGAGCACGCGTTCGAAGCCGTCGGCGACGAGACCCTCGTCCGCGACTCGGTGCGCTACGACGTGCTCGGCGGGAAGCTGATCGAGCGGTTCTTCGTGCGCCCGGACTTGGAGCGCGTCTTCGACTACCGGCAGCGACGCCTGGGCGAGCTGATCGCGACCGCGACGGGCGCGCCGATGCGGACGTCCCCCTGAGCGACGGGCACACGCTCCTCGGCGTCCTTCCGCGTCGTCCGCTATCGCACCGCCTGGTGGAACAGGTGGTCCGCGAGACGCAGCGGCTTCTCCTCGCCCTCGACGCCGAGCCGCAGCAGCAGGCGCGCTCCGCCGCTCGCGTCGAAGAACTCGATCCGGAGCCGGTGCCAGCCGGCGACGAGCCGGAGATCGGTCGTGCCGTACCAGTTGTCCCACCCCATGTCGCGCCAGTTGTCGAGGACCCGCTTCTCGTCGATCTCGAAGCGCGCCCCGTCGTTCGCGACGAGGAAGATCGTGTGGACGCCGTCGCGGGGGAGCTTCAGCCAGCCTTCGAACCGCGCGCTGAAACGGTCCGCCGGCACGCCCCGCATGGGCGCGGCGTTCCGCCAGTCGAAGTCGATCTCGCGGTCGACGCGCCGGCCCGCGACCTCGCGGAGGTCGACGCCGCGGAAGAAGGTCGTCGAGAGCCCCGGCGCGAGACTCCCCGGCGGCTTCTCCAGGGGCGCGACGACGAGCTCCTGCCACGCGTCCCAGTCGTGCTCCATCAGCTCGTGCCGCCACTCGGTGCGGAGCTTCTCCGCGCGGCTCCGTCCCGGATCGACCAGCAGCGCGACGTCGAGGTCGGCGAAGGCGCCGGCGAACGCGCGCAGACGCCATCGGCAGAGTGCGCGATTCACCAGCGCGTCGGCGTCGGAGGGCAGGAGCCGCAGCGCGCGGTCGAAGGAGTCGCGCGCCTCGGCCCACCGCTCTTCCTCGCCGAGGAGCACCCCCAGATTGCGGTGCGCCTCGGGGAGCGCCGGGAGCAGCCGCACGGCCTCCTCCAGGTCGGCGCGCGCGTCCTCCCGCCGCCCCTGCGCCAGCGCGGCGAAGCCGCGGTTGTGCAGGAGGAAGCCCCGCAGCTCGGCGGGCGCGAGGTTGCGCAGGTAGATGGAGCCCTCGGTGAGCCCCTCTCCGATGCGCTCGCGGAACTCGGCGTCCGTGACCTCCGCACCGCGGCGCGTGAGCTCGAGGTTGCGGCGCACGCGGCCGTCGTCCCATCGCACGAAGAAATGATTCGGCGCCGCGACGCCGTGGAGCGGCATGCCGAGACGCTCCGCGACGGCGAGCGCCACGACGGAGAGGGAGAGGCAGTAGCCGCGGCGCGAGCGCAGCACGGAGTCGACGTGGAGGTTCTCCGGCGAGTCGAGCGTCGCCACGGCCTCCAGCTTCGCGTCGTCGAAGAGCGCCGCCCGCAGCGCCTCGATGCGCGCCGCCGGCTCGGCGCCCTCCCCCGCCCGCGCGCGGGCCAGATCCGCGATGCGATCGATGGACGCGGCGACCTCCGCCGCGTCGATCGCCGGGTGGTCGCGCCGCGCCACCTCGACGGCGAGATCGAGGACTCCCCGGGGCCGCGAGCCGGTCTGGGCCGCGGCCGCCGCGGGGAGCGTCGCGAGGAGCGTCGCCGCCCACGCGACGGCGCGCGCGGTCCCGACACGACGCGGCCCGGACCATCGGGCCCGGGCCGCGGCGGGAGACGACGACCGTCTCGGGTTCAACGCTCGCCGGTCTCCTTCTTCTCGGGCGTCTTCGCCGCGCGGATCTCCTTCTTCAGGGCCTCGAGCTCGGCCTTCAGGCGCTCGATCTCCGTCTTCAGGAGGTGGTTCTCGTAGCGCAGCGACTCGGTCTCGGTGCGGACGCGGCCCGTCATCTTCTTGAACTGGCCGTCGTCGAGGACGCCGATCGCCGCCTTCTCGAAGTCGGCCTGGTGACGCTCGTGGGCGAGGCAGCCGAGGCCCTCGCGGTGGGACTTCGCGATGAAGGCCTTGTGCTCGGCGTGGAAGGCGAAGACCGACTTGAGCTGCTGCGTGCTCAGGTCGAGCTTCTGGATCTTCTGGACGAAGACGTCGGTGTTGTCGTCGCAGGCCGTGGCCGCCGGGGCCGCGGCGGCGAAGAGGAGAGCGGCGGCGGCGACGGAGAGAAGGGCGTTGCGCATCGAAGGAGCCTCCCGAAGGTAGGAGCTCGGCGGCCGGTGGGCCGTCGAAGGGAACGTGCGAGACGCCGCCTACGGTACCGCGCCCCGCTCCGTTGGGGGCAAGCCGGCTCGGCGGTCCGACCAACTTGCCTAGGCCAGCGGAACGGCGAGCGCCCGAGCGACGAGCTGCCGCACGTTCTGCGGGCAGTCGAGACCGTCCGTGGTCTCCACCCAGCGATGGTCCGTGAACTCCGCGTTCGCCGCGATCCGATCGGTCTCGGCGTCGGCGACGAAGCAGAAGTTGAGGTGGAGACCCTTGGAGCCGGCCTGGTGCTCCTCGTAGGCGAGGAGCCCGGCCGGGGTGCCGGCGACGGCGCCGGGCACCTCCGGGAAGCGCGCCTCGAGCCCCGTCTCCTCGCGCAGCTCGCGAACGGCCGCCTCGAGCGGCGTCTCGCCGGGCTCGACCTCGCCGCCCGGCGGGAGCCACGTCGCGAGGCGCGCGTGGTGGATCAGGAGCACGCGCCCGCGATGGCGCGCGAAGACGGAGGCGGAGAAGGCGCGTCGGGAGCTCACGCCGCGGAGTATGGCCCGGATCTCGACCGTCATCGACCGCGCGAGGACAATCGGGCGATGGCCTACGACGAACGAGTCGCGGCGCGCGTCCGGCGCGCGCTGGCGGAGAGAGCCCCGGCGGCCGAGACCGCCGAGAAGAAGATGTTCGGCGGCCTCGCCTTCCTCCTGCGGGGTCACATGGCCTGCGGCGTCCTCGGGAGCGAGCTCATGGTGCGCGTCGGCCCCGACGCCCACGACGCGTCCCTCGCCCGTCCCCACGCGCGGCCCATGGACTTCACCGGGAAGCCCCTCCGCGGGTTCGTCTACGTCGCACCCGATGGATTTGCCTCGGCGCGCGACCTCGCGCGCTGGGTCGGCGCCGGCGCCGACTTCGTGCAGTCGCTCCCGCCGAAGATCCGTTCCGCGCCGGACGCTACGGCGCGAGGGTCACGCCGCTCGCCGCGGCGGCCCGCAGCTTCCGCTTCAGCTTCCACTCCTCGACGGCGCAATAGACGCAGGGCGTGACGAACAGCGTGATGAGCTGCACCGCCATGCCGCCGACGGACGGGATCGCCATGGGCTGCATCACGTCGGAGCCGCGGCCCTGCGTCGCGAAGAGCGGCATGAGGCCGATCACCGTGGTGGCCGTGGTCATGAGACAGGGCCGGATCCGTTTCAGCCCAGCCTCCACGACCGTGTCCCGGATCGCCTGGATCGAGTCGGGCTTGCGCTCGTCGAAGAGCTGCTTCAGGTAGGTCGACATCACGACGGCGTCGTCCTCGGCGACGCCGAAGAGTGCGATGAAGCCAACCCACACGGCGACGGAGAGGTTCACGTCCCAGCCGAGGAGCATGAGGAAGCCGCCGCAGGCCGAGACGGGGATCGCCGCGAAGCAGAGCAGCGCGATCCACCACTTGCGGAACGCGAAGTAGAGCAGGATCAGGTCGAGCAGGAGGCAGAGCGGCACGAGGACCAGCAGCCGGTTCGTCGAACGCACCTGGTTCTCGAACTGGCCGCCCCACTCCCAGTGGATGCCCGCCGGCAGGATCAGGGATCCGTCGGCGACGCGCGCGCGCAGGAGCGCCTCCGCGTCCTCGACGACGCTCACCTCGTCGCGGCCGCGCGTGTTGAGCGTCACGTAGCCGACGAGCGATCCGTTCTCGCCCTTGATCTCCGAGGGGCCGACCGTGAGCCGCACGTCGGCGACCGTGGCGAGCGGGATCTGCGCGCCCGATCGAGCCGTCACGAGGACGTCGCCCAGTGCATCCAGCTCCTCGCGCCGATCGCGCGGGTAGCGGATGCGGATGGGGTAGCGCTCGCGCCCCTCGACGGTCGTCGACACGTTCTCGCCGCCGATCGCCTGCTCGATGATCGCCTGGACGTCCTCGATCAGGAGGCCGTAGCGGCCGAGCGCCTCGCGGTCGATCGCGATCTCGACGTAGGGCTTGCCGACGATGCGGTCGGCCACGATGTCGACGGCGCCGGGCACGTCGCGCAGCACGCGTTCCATCGCGAGCCCCGCCGCCTCGATGTCCTCGAGGCTCCGCCCGTAGACCTTGATGCCCATCATCGCGCGGAATCCCGTCTGGAGCATGACGAGGCGCGTCTGGATCGGCTGGAGCCACGAGGGCAGGACGCCCGGCATCTCCGTCTTCGACTGCAGCTCCGCGAGGAGCTCGTCCTTCGAGAGGCGCCGCACGTCGGGGAAGAACCGCCGGAGGATTCCGTGCGTGCTCTCGGGCCAGTCGCGCCAGAAGCGCTCCTCCTGCACGGTGCGCCAAGTGCTCTCCGGGCGGAGCATGATCACGGTCTCGAGCATCGTGATGGGCGCCGGATCGAGGGGCGAATCAGTGCGGCCGAGCTTCCCGACCACGTGCTCCACCTCGGGAATCGAGGCGATCGCACGGTCCTGGATCGCCATCACGTCGAGCGTCTCCGTGAGCGAGCCGGCCGGCAGCAGCGACGGCATGAAGAGGAGGCTTCCCTCGTCGAGCGGCGGCATGAACTCGCGCCCGAGGCCCGGGAAGGCGTGGCGCAGGGCCACGTGCGCGTGGCTCCCGCGGGCGCGGATGCCGACGGCCTCGAGGCCGTCGATCACGGGCCCGCCGAGACGCTCGAATCCGAGCCAGATCGTGAAGCCGAGGAGGACGATGGCGGACGGGATCGCGAGGAAGACCGCCTTGTGACGAAGGATCCAGCGCAGCGTCGGCTCGTAGGCCGCGAAGATGCCGCGCGAGACGGGGTTCTCGTCGCTCGGGCGCATGCGCTCGCGCAGCACCGCGTAGAGCGCGGCGCCGGCCATGAAGCCGACACCGAGGGCCACGGGCCAGCCGCCGGCGAAGCCGCCGGGGACGAGGTCGGAGGGCAGGTAGCGGCGCGCGACGGCCGCCGCCGCGCCGCCGACCACGAGCGCCCAGGCGAGCGCCTTGGTGCGCGAGATCTTCCAATCGCGCAGCAGATAGAGGCAGATCACCGGCACCACCGTGATCGCGAGCACGAAGGAGGCGACGATCGCGAAGCTCTTCGTGTAGGCGAGCGGCCGGAAGAGCTTTCCCTCCTGGTCCGTGAGGGCGAAGACCGGGAGGAACGACACGAGCGTGTTCGAGACGGCGCTCCAGATCGCCTCCCCCACCTCCACGGCCCCTTCGTACACGACTTCGCGCCGCGACTTCCCGGGCGGGGCCGTCGTGAGCCGGCGGAAGATGTTCTCCGCCATGATGATCCCCATGTCCGTGACGTCGCCGATGGCGATGGCGATGCCGGCGACGGACATGATGTTCGCGTCGACGCCGACGAGCCACATGCCGAGGAAGGCCACCGCGAGCGCGAGCGGCATCGTCGCGAGGATCGCGCCCGACGTCCGCAGGTGCAGGAGGAAGAAGAAGACGACGAAAGCGACGACGAGGAGCTGCTCGGTGACCGCCGAGCGCAGCGTGTCGATCGTCTCGTCGATGAGCTCGCTCCGGTCGTAGTAGGGCACGACCCGCGGCCGCACGACGCGGCCGTCGGAGAGGGTCTTCGAGGGCATCGCCGTCTCGAGCTGGTGGAGCCGCTCCTTCACGCGGTCGATCACGGCCCGCGGGTTCTCTCCGAAGCGCACCGTCACCACGCCGCCGACGGCCTCCGTTCCCGCCTTGTCGAGGGCGCCCCGGCGGAAGTCGGGGCCGAGCTGCACGGTCGCCACGTCGCGCAGGCGCAGCGGAGTTCCGTCGCGCTCGCGCACGACGATCGCCTCCAGGTCGGCGATCCCCTTCACGAAGCCCGTGCCGCGCACGAAGTACTCGAGGCCGTTGCGCTCGATGACCTTGGCGCCCACGTCGAGGTTCGAGCGCCGGACGGCGCGGTCGATCTCCTCGAAGGAGATCCCCGTGGAGCGCATGCGATCCGGGTCGAGATCGATCTGGTACTGCTGCACGTAGCCGCCGATGGCGGCCACCTCCGACACGCCCTCCACGGCCTGCAGCGGATAGCGCAGGTACCAGTCCTGGATCGTGCGGAGCTCCCCCAGGTCGAAGCCCTCGCCCTCGAGCGTGTAGAAGTAGACCTGGCCGAGGGCCGTCGCGTCGGGGCCCAGGCGCGCCTGCACTCCCTCCGGGAGCTGCCCCTGGACGACGTCCATGCGCTCCAGCGCGCGCGAGCGGGCCCAGTAGAAGTCGATCTCGTCCCGGAAGACGAGGAAGACCATCGAGAACCCGAAGCCCGACATCGAGCGGATGGTCTTCACGCCCGGCGTCCCCGTGAGGCCCGTCGCGAGCGGGTACGTGACCTGGTCCTCGACGTCCTGGGGCGAGCGGCCGGGCCACTCGGCGAAGACGATCACCTGCTTCTCGCCGATGTCGGGGATCGCGTCGACGTGGATCTCCGACATCGCGTAGATGCCGCCGCCGACGAGGCCCGCCGCGAGGAGAAGGACGATCGACGGGAGGTCGAGGCAGAAGCGGATGAGGCGCGCGATCATCGGGGCTTCTCCGTCTCGGGCGCGCCGTGACCGGCGTGGATGCCCGCCGCCGCGCCGGCCGCCGAGCCCTTCTCGTAGAGGAGGCTCGCCTTGCCCTGGATCTGCGTCTGGCTGTCGATGAGGAAGCCGCCGCGCGCGACGACGCGCTCGCCCTCCTCGAGGCCCGCGAGCACGACCCATCGGTCGCCGACGCGGGGCCCGAGAGTCACTTCGCGCGGCACGTAGCGGCCCTCTTCGAGCTCCACGTAGACGAGACGGCGCTTCCCGAGGTCGAGCAGCGCCGACGCGGGGAGGAGGAGCGGCGCGCGGAGGTCGCGGGCGCCTTCGGGCGGCTGCTCGCGGAGCGCCATCCCGCAGACCGAGCATCGGCCGGGCTCCGAGGAGGGCGGCTCGCACTTCATGGGGCAGAGCCACTGCGTGGCGGGCTTCGAGGCCGGTGCGCTCTCCGCAGTGGCCGGCGCTGCCGCGCCCTCGGGGATCGCGCGGGGCAGAGCCGCCGGAGGTGCGTCGCCGCCGAACTCGGCCACGCGTCCTTCGAGAGGCAGGCCGTCGGCCGCGAGCGGCAGGTCGAACCGGGCGCGCACGAACATCTCGGGCCGTGCGATCCCCTTCGGATTGCGCACGAGGACCCGCGCATGGACCGTGCGCGTCGGCTCCGTCAGATAGGGCTTCATGTACTCGACGACGCCCTCGAAGCTCTCCTCGGGGAGCGCATCGACGCGGATCGAGAGCTTCGCGCCGGGACCGACGAGGGCGAGGTCGCGCTCGTAGACCTCCACGTCGAGGACGAGCGGGTCGAGCGCGACGATCGACGCGAGGAGGTCGCCCTCGGCGACGCTCGATCCGGGGACGGCGGGCCGCTCCATGACGACGCCCGTGAGCGGAGCGCGGAGCGTCACGCGGTACGTCGACGACGGAGCCTTCTCCAGCTCGAGGAGCTGGGCCTCGCCGAGCCCGTGGTGCAGGAGCCTCTCCCGCGCTGCGGCACGGGCCTCCTCGCCGAGATCCGAGAGGGCGCGGAGGTCGGCGAGCATGGCCGGCAGCTCGAGGGAGTAGAGGTCGACCAGCGGATCGCCCGCACGAACGAAGGCGCCGACGTAGGGGACGTGGGTCTTCTCGATGCGTCCCGGCATCCAGGCCGTGAACCTGGCCATGCGACGTTCGTCGACGTCGAAGTGACCGACGGTCTCGATCGACACGACGGCCTCGCCTCGAGCGATCGGCACCGTCTCGACGCGCGCGAGCGCGCGGCCCCGGGCATCGAGGGTGATACCCGGGCCCGAGTCTTCGTCGCCGCTCGCGGGAATGAGCGCCATGAAGCAGATGGGGCAGTTGCCCGGCAGCGAGAGCCGCACGTGCGGATGCATGGAGCAGGTCCACACGGTCGACGAGGCCGCCGCTTCGCCTCCCGGCTCGCCGCCGGAGGGAGCCTCGGGCGGCGGGGGCACGAGCCACAGCGCCACGACGATCAGCACCGCGATGGCGAAGACGAGGACCGCGACGAGCTTCGCGGCGGTCCGGAGGAATCCGAAGAGGGACGAGCTCACGACCGCACCTCCCGCGTTCCGAGGGCCGCGACGGCTCCCGATCCGTCGTCCACCACGTCGGCGCCACAGCAGGCCAGCAGGTCGCCGAGCGCCGCCTCCCGCTCGGTCCTCGCGCGCTCGATGCCGCGCTCGATCTCGAGAAGAGCGCGACGCGCGTCCACGACGTCGACGTAGGTGCCGGCGCCGGCGCCGTAGCGCGCGACGACGAGGTCGAGGGCTTCCTGCGCCCGCGGATGGATGCGGTCCTCGAGATAGGCCCTCCGCCGCTCGGCCTCGCGGAAGCGGACGATCGACCGCGCCGTCTCCTCGGCCACGTCGTTGCGGGTGACGCGCAGGCGGGCGAGCCCCTCCTTCCAGAGCGCCTCCGCCTCCGAGAGGACCGCGCGGATCCGGTCTCGTCGCAGCGGCAGCGTGAGACCCACCATGAACATGTTGTCGGTGCCCTCGCGGAAGTACTCCGGCATGAAGGCGATCCCGTCCTCCGCCTCGGCGCGGTCGATCCCGAGGGCGAGCTCCCGGGCCCTTCCCGCGACCTCGCGCATCATCGGGTTGCGCTCGGCGGCGACGCGCAGCAGCGCCTCGTCGTCGGCCTCCAGGTGGAACGCGCGCAGCGGCGCCGGCGCGTCGAGCGGATCGAAGGCTCCCCGAGACATCATCGCGTTCACGCGCGCCCGCGCGGCGCGGAGCTCCGACTCGTAGGTCTCGCGCTCGTTGCGCGCGCTCTCGATCTCCACCTCGAGCCGCACGCGCTCGTCGGCGCGCGCCGATCCCGCGGCGACGCGGGACTCGAGCGACCGTCGTAGGCCGTCGAGCACGGCGAGATCGCGGTCCGAGATCTCGATCTCGCGCGCGGCGCGATCGAAGTACGCGTAGGCCTCGCGGAAGCGGCCGCGCCGCTCGAAACGCAGCGCATCGAACCGCTCACGCGCCGTCCGCGCCGCCTCGAGAGCGCGCTCCGCGTCGGCGCGGAGCGAGCCCGGGGGCGGGAGGAACTGCGCGGCGCCCAGCAGGACGTTCTGGAAGAGCGCGCCCGCCGGCTCCATCAGCATCCATCCGAGCGTGAACGTCGGATCGGGGGGCGAACCCGCCGCGACGACCCGCTCCAGCGCGGCGGCCCAGGCGAAGTAGGCCTCCTCCAGCTCGGGGTCGGCGCGGAGTGCCCGGTCGAGGAGCAGGCCATAGGACGCGTCGGGCTCCACCTCGGGGAGCTCGCGCTCTTCGTAGGGCTCGTCGTACCGATCGCCGAGGTCCGCCAGGGCGTCGCGCTCGGCGGCTTCGCCCTCGGGAACGGCTCGGCACGCCGCACCGGTGAGAAGCAGGAGGGAAACGAGAACGAAGAAGAGAGTTCGCTGCACGGCCGTGCTCCACGCTCGCGCCCGTCGAGAGACGACGGCGCTCGGGAACGAGTCGATTCACAGGAGAGGACGCGCGCCCCTGTCTCGGGCGGCGTGACGGCGCGCGATCCGTCCTCGGGAGTCCCGGGAGGGCGCGCCGGCCTGCGGCGCGGCGACGTGCGCCGCGCGCGGCCTTCTCCCTAGCAGCGAAGCGTCAGGACTCGAATCGGCGCGTGACCGCGTCCTCCGGCGTCGGTCCGGAGCGCGAGGGATGCTCCCGGACGGCCCTCGACGACCGGGCCGCTCTCCTGCGGCGGCGCGAGGACCGACGAGGACGCCGAGCACGCGGCCGTGTCGGCCGCGGTGGACGCCGGAGCGGTCGGGCCGCAGGCGCAGTCCGCCATGGGTGCGACCGGAACGGGCCTCGGAGCGGCCAGTCCCGTCGCCCGCACGACCGCCGGAGTGTCGTCGCCCGCGGCGCTCCGCGACGCGCAACAGGACACGGGCGCCGCCGGCGGCGCTTCCGCACCCGAGGTCTCCTGCGTGCTCACTCCCCCGAAGCAGCACTCGACGCACCGCGCGAGATCGAGCGCCGGCGCGAGCACGAGCAGCAGCGTGGAGAGGATCGAGAGGAGGTTGCCCATGGGGAGGCGCGAAGGGCGCCCATCGTAGGCCCCCAGGGGATCGGCGAAAGAGGGGGGGCGACGGGAGCCCCCCGGATCGCTTCACGCTCCGCGCAGCCGTTGCGACGCCTCGGCGAGCGATCGCAGCTTTCCCTCGGCCGCCTCCGCCGAGGCGACGGGGTTGTCGGCGAAGGTGGCGAAGCCGCAGTCGGGCGTGAGGAGCACGCGGTCCGCGCCGAAGAGATCCACGGCGCGGCGCGCGCGCGCGAGCACCTCCGCCGCCGGCTCGACGCGCGGGTCCTTCGGATTCACGGCGCCGACGCCGATGCGCATCGACCCGGGGATCGCGCGCAGCACCTCCATCTCCCCCGCCCGCGGCGTGCAGAGCTCGAGGAAGAGCGTGCCGACGGGCGCGCGCGCGAGGACGTCGACGAGGGGCCGGTAGTCGCCCGAGAGCGCCGCCGACTCGTCGGGAGTCCAGTTGCCCCGACAGACGTGGAGCGCCAGACGCTCCGGCGGAAAACCCGAAGCGGCCCGCGCCCAGAGCGCCTGCGCGTGGGAGATCTCGCCCGCGGGATCGCCCTTCGCGCGGAGCGCTCCGCACATAAAGGACCGCCGCTGGCGCGCGGCGCCGTGGACCACCTCCGTCAGCACCGGCTCGTCGAGCTGGACGATCGAGACGCCGGCTTCGAGGAGATCGGCGATCTCCTCGCGCAGGACGCGCACGATGTCCTCCTCCAAGTCCTCCCGCGTGCGGTAGGCCTGCTCCGGAATGCATTCGATCCAGAGCACGCGCGAGAGCAGGTACGGTCCGGGAATCGCCACCTTCACCGGCTCCGTGGCGATCGAACGCAGGAACCGCGCTTCGTGCGACGCGATCGGCCGGGTCCGCCGGATGCGGCCGAGCACGGCGGGGTGGCGCACCTCCGACGCTGGAACGTCGAGGGAGCGCATCTCCTCCGCCAGCTCCTCGGGATCGGGCACGAGCGCCAGGAGATCCGTGAGCGGGATGAGCTGGCAGCCCTCGAGCCGCGCGCCGACGAAGCTCGCGTAGCTGTCGCGCCGCTGCTCGCCGTCCGAGAGGACGTCGACGCCGGCGCGCCGCTGCGACTCCACGGCGAGGCGCACGGCGTCGTCGGCCGCCGACTCGAACTCGCCCTCCTCCATGCGCCCCTCCAGGCGCTCGTGGATCGCGCGCTGCAGCCAGCGCGGACGCGGCCAGCTCCCGATGCCGAGGACCGCGAGAGCGGGCACGGGAGGCGGGGGTCCCGCCGGCGCGGCCGGTGCCGGCGCGGAGGCTGCGAAGGAGACCGGAGCGGCCGTCGCCGCGCGCCGCGACGGCGCGCCGCGTTCTCCGGCGCGCTCCGCGAGGAGCCCCTTGCAGACGAGGAAGCTCCTCTGGCGTCCGATGCGGGTCCACGACACGAGCTCGTTCCCGGTGAGCCGGCACCAGGCCGGCAGGTCCGCCTCCACGGAGGTCTCCGTCGAGCGGATCTCCAGCAGGTCGCCCCGCGCGAGCGGATCGATGTGACGGCGGATCAGCGGGAGGAGCCCGTTCCCGCAGTCGAGATCCCCGCCGTCGAAGGTCGCCTCCGGAGCGTGGGCGTGGCGCTCGCTCGGTCCCATGACGCCGCCATCGCGGCTCACCGCGTCAATAGGAGACGCAGGGCGCGCCGGAGCTCAGGAACTCGACGAGCTTCGCGCCGCCGACGATGGAAGCGCCCTCGACGAGCTTGTTCTCGTCGAGGCCGCGCTTCTTGAAGCAGGGCGAGCAGACCCAGATCGTCCCGCCGGCCTTCGTGAAGCTCGCCATCAGCTCCGCGAGCGGAGCGAACCCCGACTCGTGGATGTCGTCGGCGTGGCCCTTCTGCGCCAGGCGGACCGCCTCCGTGCTGAGGAAGACGACGGTCTGCTTCTCGGAAGCGGCCGCCGCGTTCGCGACGACGAAGGCGACCGTCGCCTTGTCCGAGTTGTCCTTCGCGAACGTGAGACTCACGCAGAAGCTGCCGGCCATGGTCTAGCTCTTTCTCTGGATCCAGTAGTGGGGGTGGTCCGCGGCGATGAGCCGATGCCCCGTCATGCGGCACCACGACGGCAGATCCTCGCGCGCGCCCGGATCGCGCGCCACCAGCTTCAGGACCTCGCGCGGCGCGAGGGCCAGCATGCGGGCGCGAAGCTCGATCACGAGCTCGCCGCATCCCATGTCGCCGGCGTTCCACTCGGCGGAGGCGGGTCTCATCGAGTTCCGCTCGCGCCTCCGTCGCGGACCCGTTCCACGCGCACCCGGCGCACGTCCACGGTGCGGCGCTCGAGGTCGCGGGCGCTCTCGACGAGGAGGCGCTGGCGGCGGCCCGTGCCCTCGACGCGCAGCACCTGCGCGAGCTCCCGTCCGCCGATCCGCACCCAGTCGCCGCGCTGGAACGCGGGCCGCTCGTCCAGGCCCTCGCCCGCTTCGCCGCCCGGAGCGGGTTCCTCTTCCTGGCTCGGACGCGGCGCCAGGCGTCCGGCGATCCACGCGTCGCGGTCGGTGCAGACGTCGCAGGCTCCGCAGGGACCTTCGGGCTCCGCCAGGGCGAAGTGGCGCGCGACGGTCGCACGCCGGCACTCCTCGCGGGAACCGGCGAACCGCGTGATCCCGAGCAGCGCCATGAGATCGGAGCGGCGCTTCTCCTCGGTGCCGACGGCCGGCGGGATCTCCGCCGGATCGAGGTCGCGCACGAGCCGGAGGTCGTGCGTCTCGAAGGAGCCCTCCGTCACTCCGAGCACGTCGAGCCAGCGCAGGCAGAGGGAGACGCGCTGGTCGGAGCGGTTCTTCAGGAGGAGCGTCCCGACGAGGTCGTCCTGGTCGTGCGCCTGCAGCCGCTCTCCCCAGCCGCGCAGCGTCTCGAAGACGCTCACGAGGAAGTCGCGGCTCGGATTCGACCACTCGACGAAGCCCTGCTGCACCGCGATGTCGTCGGCGTGGAAGAGGAGCTCGCAGAACGACGGGCGGCCGTCGCGGCCCGCGCGTCCCACCTCCTGCACCCATGCCTCGAGGGTGCCCGGCATCTGCGCGTGCAGCACGAAGCGGATGTCCGCCTTGTCGATGCCCATGCCGAAGGCGTTGGTCGCGAGCACCACCTCCCGCTCGCTCTCCATGAAGCGGTCCTGCATGCGGCGCCGCTCCTCGGCGGAAAGCTTCCCGTGATAGACGAGGGAGCGCACGCCGCGCCGCCGGAGCTCCCCGTGCATCTCCTCCAGGTCGCGGATGAGGGCCGAGTAGACGATTCCCGGCCCGTCGATCGCCGCGATGCGCTCGGCGACGACGCGCACCTTCTCCTCCTTCGAGTCCACGTCGGAGCAGGCGAGGAAGAGCTCCGGCCGCTCGATGCCGGTGCGGATCACGAGCGGGTCGCGGAGCCGGAGCTGGCCCACGATGTCCTCGGCCACCCGTGGCGTCGCCGTGGCCGTGAGCGCGATCGTCGGCGGGTCGCCGAGACGGCGGCGGTACTCGCCGACGCGCGAGTAGTCGGGGCGGAAGTCGTGTCCCCATTCGCTGATGCAGTGGGCCTCGTCGACGGCGAGGCGCACGACCCGCAGCCTCGGGAGCGCCGCGCCGAAGTCGGGGCTCCGGAACCGCTCCGGCGTGACGAAGAGGAGCCGATGCTCGCCCCGCGCCGCCGCCTCGAGCCTTCGCGCGCGCTTGGGCCCGTCGAGGGAGGAGTTCACGAAGGTGGCCTCGACGCCGCGCTCGACGAGATCGTCGACCTGGTCCTTCATCAGCGCGATGAGCGGGCTCACGACGAGCGTGAGCCCGTCGAGCATCACGGCCGGGAGCTGGTAGGCGAGCGACTTCCCCGCGCCCGTCGGCATCGTGAGGAGCACGTCGCGGCCGGCCAGGACGGCTTCGACGGCCTCGCGCTGGCGGCCGCGGAAATCGTCGTGGCCGAATCGCTCGCGGAGGACAACTCGCGGATCGGTCATGATCGAGCCCATCGGAGCAGACGTTGAAGCGCCACGAAAGCCTCCATCCCCTCTCCCGCGATCACCACGAGGGCCTCCTCGCCGCGCGCGAGATGGACGACGCGGCCGCAGGCGGTCCCGACGCGCGGCGGCGCGCGGTGGCGGGTTTCGCCCGGCTCTGGAACGCCTGGCTCGAGAGCTCCTTCGACGAGGCGCTTCGCACGGTCGCACCGCTCGCGGCGAACGCGGAGGACGGGGAGAGGATGCGCCGCGGCACCGAGGAGCTGCGCGCCGCCGCGCGCCGGATCGTCGCCGCCGCCGAGGCGGACCCGGGCGAGGAGGCCGTCCGCCGCTTCGCGCGCCTCTTGCACGACGAGATCCGCTGGCAGCAACGGGAGATGTTCCCGCGACTCGAGGCCTCCGCGGGCCCCGAGCGCCTCGCGGCGCTCGGAGACCGATGGCTCGTCGTGGAGGCGACGCGGCCCCGCCGGCGGGACTCCGGCACCTGCGAGCCGAGCTGACGGCGCCGCGAGGCGGGCGCGGAGGCTCGTCAGCGGCTCGCGCGCGCGAACGACCGACGGCGCGCCGCCGGTCGGCGGGCCGAACGCCGCGCGCCCTTCGCGCCCTTCGCGCCCCTGCGGCGCGCCTTGGCGCGTCGCGGCGTGCCCGCGACGCCGGTGAATCGCAGCGAGAACCCCCGCAGCGTCCCCGTGTCGGCGGCGGCGAAGTCCTCCACCTCGAGCGTCCAGGTGCCCGCGAAGGGCTTGCCCGCGAGCGACGCCAGCGCCGGGCGGGCGATCGCGTCGAAGGTCGCCTTCAGGTCGTCGGTGCCTCCTCCCTGGCGGTCGTGCAGCACGATCGGCGCGACGCCCGTCGCCGAGGGCGGCACGAGCCGCACGACGAGGTCTCCGATGTAGGTGTGCTCGAGGTCGACGCCGACCACGAGCGCGCCGAGCGCGCCCGCACCCGCCACCTCGACGGTGCTCCTCGCCTTCGCGAAGTCGCGGATCGGCACGTCCTCGGCGACCGACACGGTGACGGTTCGCGCCGCCACGGCCGCCGCCGGAGGCATGGGTGCGCCCCCCGCCGCGGGCGTCGCGCCCGGCGACGGAGCGGGCTGCGACACCGGCACCGCCAGCTCGACGGCGCGGCGCGCGTTCAGACGCCCGAAGCCGTAGAAGCGGCTGTGTCCCGTCGCGTCGTACTGCCCGCCGGCCGTGTCGATGCGATCGCAGCTTCGCTTCAGCACGTCCTTCACCTCGTCCCAGCGGAGCTGCGGGTTGCGCGCGAGCACGAGCGCCGCCACGCCCGCGGCGCCGGGGCAGGCGCTCGACGTGCCGCCGAAGTCGTTCGCGTACTTCCCGGCCGCGTCGCCGTTCTCGAGGCGGCCCGGGTTGTAGCCCGCCGCGCCCGTGCGGTCCGTCGTCCAGATGCCCGGCGTCCTCGGCGCGTGGCCCGGAGCCGAGAGATCGCTGCTCGGGAACGAGCACCAGACGGCGTTCCCGAAGTCGCTGTAGACGCTCCGCTTCCCCGAGTCGTTGCAGGCGGCGACGGCGATCACCTTCGCGTAGCTCGCGTAGCCGTCGTTGTCGACGCTCTCGTTCCCGTTGCCGGCGGCGAAGGTGATGACGCAGCCCTTCCCATTGCGGCCGTTGCGCGTCGCCCAGTCGATGCCGAGGCGCGTCGAGTCGAAGAGCGGGACCACCTGCTGGTGGCGCGGATCGTTCGGATCCCACCAGCGGCCGTCCGTCGCGCCCCAGCTGCAGGAGATGACGTCGGCTCCGTGCTGGGCCGCCCAGAAGAACGCGTCGGCCTCGCGCTGCGAACCGAGGCCCGCCTTGCTGCGGATCGGCATCAGGCGCGCTTCCGGCGCGACTCCCGACGCGCCGAAGCGGCCGTCGGCGCAGGCGACGCCCATGCATGCGGTGCCGTGGTCGTCGCCGGCACCGGGCCGCGGGTCGTCGTTCCCCCGGCTCACGTCGCGCGGCGCCACCACCTTCGCCGAGCTCGAGATCTCCTCGTGCTCGAGGTCGAAGCCGTCGTCGATGATCGCGACGACGATTCCAGCGCCGCGGCTGTGGGTCCAAGCTCCCTCCACGTCGACGTGCTGGTCGATCGCGGCGCCGCCGATCGTCGCGCGCTTCAGGTGCCACTGCTGCGGGAACGCGCCGCGTCGCCGCAGCTCACGCACCAGCTCGGGGTGGCACAGCTCGACGGCCTCGTTCCGGAAGAGCGCCGCCGCGTGCTCGAAGACCGCGCGGCCGGTGCCCGCCTTCGCCTCCACGAAGAAGGCGTTCCGCGCGTAGGGGAGCGCGCGCTTCACCGTGAGCTTGCGCCGCGCGAGGATCCGGCGGCACTCGGCCGCCGAGCAGTCGTCCTCGAACTTCACGAAGAGGTTCTCCGTGTAGATGATGGGACTCTTCGAGCGAGGGTCGCAGAGCACGCGCCCGGCGAACTCGCACTCGCCGTCCTGCTTCCAGAGCTTGCGCGCCCGCGCCGCGTCGGCGCGCGCGCCGCGCAGCACCTCGACTCCCGCGTGCCGGAAGCGCATCACCGTCTCGAAGCCCGAGAGGGCGGTCCGGCTCCGGGGCGCGAGCGAGACGTCGGCGAGGGGACGGCGTCTCCGCGTGCGGACGACGACCATGTCGGGCGCCTCCGCGAGCGTGTACCTCGTGCCTCTTCTTCCTCCGATGCGGTAATCGATCATGGGACTCGTGCTCCTTCGTCGAGGGAATGCCGCCCGCGAGAACGGTCGGGGCTGGGCTTGGGCCCGCAGCAGGTGCTGGGCCGAGACCGGTCCTCAACGCGTCACGACGGGGCGACCGAACGGGGATTCTCGCGATGGCGCTCGCCGGCGCGACCCCGAACCCTGCATGCTGGTCGCGTGGCGCGATCCGACGGTCCCCCGGCTCCGATCGAGGCGTTCCCGCGGTCCCTCCCGGGAAGGATCCCGGGCCCCGCGCCGGTCTGGCAGCGATGCGACGACCGCTTCGCCTGCCGCGGCGCGGCGCCCGCTGACGCGACGCGCCTCCTCACGATCGAGGACGGCGACGAGAGCTGGACGATCTGCGCCGGTGCGCCCGTCGGCGACGACGAGGTGGTCGCCGTCTACGCGCGAGCCGGCGGTGGAGCGCTCGCGGTGCCCACGGGCCGCCTCTGGGTGCGCTTCGCCGAGGACGACCGCGCGGAGAGCCACCGGGCGACGCTCGCGAGGAGCGGACTCGAGATCGTCTCGATCCCCCCATGGGCGGAGCACGCCGCGTGGGTCCGCGCCCGCGCCGACTCGCTCTCGGAGTCGCTCCGCCGCGGCATCGACGCGGCGGCGGATCTCGCCGCCGCCCACGGAGCGTCCCTCGTCGAGCCGCAGATGCTGATGGAGAGCGCGCGGCGCGACTGAGGCGCGCGACGCCCACGCGTTCAGGGCGTTTCGAGCTTCGTCTCGACGGCCGCCTGCATCTGGTAGCCCTTCTCGCTCGTGCCCGGTGGCGCCGGACGGAAGGAGTGCGAGTCGAGCACGACGATCGCCTCGACGGGGAAGACGCAGCGGGGATCGAGACGGAAGCTGCCCCGTCCGCGCGCGGAGTAGGAAACGAGCGAGGGCTTCCCGCCGACTCCCGCGACCTCCATCGGCTCCGCCCTGCGCACGAGCTCCAGATCGAGCCGCACCGAGGTCTCCGTCAGTTCCGTCACGCGCAGCGTCTGCACCTGCTCCACGCGCATGCCTTCGACGGTGAGCCACGCCGAGACCTCGAAGCGCCCGCCGACGCCGATCTCCTCCTCGGGGAGCTGCACCAGCAGCTGCTCGAGGGCGATGCGGACGCTCTCCTGGGTCGCGGCATCGCGGGCCCCGCTCCCCGCCGCCAGGACGCGGGGCGCCACGGCGAGGATTCCGCGCGAGGACGTCGTCGCCTCGATGCGGAGCCCGGGGAGACGCGCGAGCGCGGCGCGCGAAGCCTCCACGAGCGCCATGCGCTCCTTCGCGTCCTTCACGGTCTCGCCGGGAGGCGACGGCGGCAGCGGCTCCACCAGCCCCGCCTCCTCGACGCACCAGGCGGCGTCGACACGGCCCGTCTCGGCCACGCGCGCCACCTCGACGCCGACCGTCATGCGCGACGCGGGGATCGGGCGCGACGTCTGCTCGACGCCGCCGACCCAGAGCTTCCCTCCCATCCGCGTCGTGATCCGCAGGCGCTGCGTCGCACCCGCCTCCGGCCCGCAACGGAGTCGGCGCCGGGGCGCGTCTCCCGCGTCGAGGAGCCGCACGACGACGGCCGGCGCCGGGCGCGACGCGGGTGGCGACGGATCCTGGACGCGCGGCCCGGAGGCCGGCGCCAGGACGAGGAGCGGAAGGAGTCGGAGGATCATGGACGGAGGGAAGCCGCTGCCTACGAAGCGCGTGCAGGCGCCGCGAGCGCGCGCGTCTCAGCGCTGCAGGACGCCGGAGGCGATCAGCGCCTCCGCGACGATGCGGGCGTACTCGACGTGCCCCGCGACGGTCGGATGCACGGTATCGAGGAACCAGTCGTTCTGGAGGCGGAGCGTCTCGCCGACACGCGTCGCTCGCTCGTGCGCGCGGAACGCCGCGTAGACGTCGGCGATCGGCAGACCGAGCTCGGCCGCGGCGGCCTGGAGGGCGCCCGTGTAGAGCGGCGTCTTCGAATGCAGCTCCTCGGCGATCTCCATGCGCGGCGGCGACACGAGCACGAACCGTCCGCCGGCCGACGCCTGGGCGCGGGCGAGGTCGGCCGCGATCCCCTGGAACTCCTCGGGCCGCACCCGGGGCACGGGCTCGGCGAAGGTCGACGGCTTCGTGCCGCGGAGCCGGCTCTCGAGCCAGCGGAAGAGCCCGAAGCGCGAGAGGAAGTGCCGGACCCGCGCACCCGTTCCCCGGAGCAGCGCGCTCTTCGTGGCGTCGTCGAGTCCCTGGGGGTTCAGGAACTGGTCGTTGATCGCGCCGAAGGCGGCGACCACGACGTCGGGATCCCAGTCGCGGACGCGGTCGAGGTAGATCGCGCGCCCCTGGAAGAAGGAGTAGCCGACGACGCCGAAGTTGATCACCTCGGCGTCGTGGCCGCGCGCGCGCAGCTCCTCCTCGAGCCGGCGCGGCCACGCCTCGGCCTCGCTCACGCCGTAGCCCATGGTGGAGGAGTCGCCGAGCGCGGCGAGACGCAGTCGCCGACGATCTCCGCGCGCGCGCGGGATCCGCGGGCCTCGCATTCCGTCCTCGTTGATCCGCTCCCCCTCGAAGATCCCGCCAGGACGCGGCTCCCAGAAGAGGTCGGGGTTCGGCCGGAACGGCGACTCGGGGCCGTCGAAGTACGACTCCTCGGCGATGCCCCAGAAGAGGATCGGCGACACGCGCACCGGCACGAAGTCGAGGAGCGGCACGGCGAGGTCGACGATCCCGAAGAGAGCGATCGGGATCCCGAGGGCCGCCACGAGGCGGTGGAACGCACGGCGCGCGCGGCCCGTCATCGGCCGTCTCCCGTGGGCCGCTTCGACGGGAGCAGCCCCGCTGCGTCGATCGCGCCGGCCACGATCTCGGCGTAGCGCGTGCATCCCGACTCGGAAAGGCGATTGGCGTCCGCGAAGTACGCCGAGCGCACCGCGACGGCGGCGCCTCCGGGCTGGCCCTCCTCGAAGCCGGCGCGCACATCGATGACCTGTGCGCCGGAGCCGAGACCCGCCGAACGGGTCGCGTCGTCGTAGCGCAGGAGGCCCGGATGCCAGCGGCGGTCGACGATCGGCATGCGCGGCGGAACCACCAGCACCGGCTGCGCCCCCGCGGCGCGCACTTCGCGCACGAGATCGACGAGCGTCTCCTCCATCTCCGTCGGCGTGACGCGCGGGAGGAAGGACCCGTCCTCGCCTCTCCGCGGGTCGAGCACGCGGTCCGGCGGGCTCAGCCAGTGCAGGAGCCAGCGCAGGCTGCCGTTGCGCTCGAGGAGGTGCTTCGCGCGCTGGCCCGGAGAGCGCGTCGACTCGAGGAGCCTCCGGTCGCCGATGCCGCGGTGTGCCGGATGCGACTCGTAGTAGGCGCCGAAGGCGGCCACGACGACGTCCGGCGACCACTCGCGCACGCGCCCTCGGAAGAACTCGAGGCCTTGCACCGCCGTGAACGCGGGAACCGCGAAGTTCAGCACGTCGACGGCGCGCCCGTCGGCCCGGAGCCGCGTCTCGAGCTTGCGCGGCCACGTGCTCTCGTCGTGCATTCCGAGCCCGACGGTGAAGCCGTCGCCCAGGACGGCGATGCGTGCCGCCGGTCCGCGGGTGCGGCCCACGGCGGGGCCGAGGAATCCCAGCGAGTTCACCTGCGTCTCGAGCACCTGAACGCCGGGCCGCAGCTGCCAGATCCAGTCGGGGTGGAACTGCGTCGCTCCGAAGACGGGCATGAAGAAGCGCTCGTCCCAGGCATTCGGCACGAAGGCGAGCCGACGCGGCGACGGCACGGCCTCCGCCGTCTGCACGGCGAGGCTCGCGGCACCGAACAGGAAGGCCGCGCCGAAGGCGAGCCCGGCGCTCCAGCGGACGGCGGCTCGCAGGATGGCGCCGAGAGTCGACGGGGTCTTGGGGCGGAGCGAGCTCACGAGGGGAAGCGCGCGAGGGTAACCGTGCAGCGTGCTCGAAAGGGCACCAGGGGTTCCTTCGAGAATGAAGGCGAGCGCCGCCTCGCACGCCAGAATGGCGCCACGACCCGACTGCCATGCCCCAACCGCCGACCGACCGCCTCTACTTCCGCCAGCTCCTCTCGGGCCGCGACTTCGCGGTCGGCGATCGTCTCGCGGAGCAGATGGTGAACTTCGTCTACCTCATCGGCGACCGCGCGACCGGCGAGGCCGTGGTCGTCGATCCGACCTACGCCGTCGCGGAGCTGAAGGGTCTCGTGGAGAAGGACGGGCTGCGGCTCGTGGGGGCTCTCGCGACCCACTACCACCCGGACCACATCGGCGGCGACCTCTTCGGCACGGAGCTCCAGGGGATCCGCGAGCTGCTGGAACTGCAGGGGATGAAGGTGCACGTGCAGCGCGACGAGACGGAGTGGGTGAAGCGCATGACCGGCGTCTCCGACAGCGACCTCGCGGTGCACGACAGCGGCGACGTGGTGACCGTCGGCTCGATTCCGATCCGTCTCCTCCACACGCCGGGACACACGCCCGGCAGCCAGTGCTTCCTCGTCGAGGGGAAGCTCGTCGCCGGCGACACGCTCTTCCTGCAGGGCTGCGGCCGCACCGACTTCCCCGGCGGCGACGCGCGCCAGCTCTACCTGAGCCTCACGCAGCGCCTCGCGGAGGTGCCCGACTCGACGGTCCTCTACCCGGGCCATCTCTACGCTCCGCAGTCGTCGGCGCCGATGGGCGAGACGCGCCGGACCAACTACGTCTTCAAGCCCAAGTCCGAGGAGGAGTGGCTCGATTCCTTCGGCTCCTGAGCGCTCGCCGCAAGTGATCCCCGTGCTCCCCGTGCTCCCTCTTCTCCCCGTGTTCCAAGTGCTCCTCGCTGCGACGCTCCCCACGCTCCAGCAGCCCGGGGATGGACCGCCGTCGAGCGCTCCCGCGGCCGCGCGCTTCGAGATCTCCGAGATCGCGAGCCCGGCGGCGCCCGGGAGCCGGCTCCCCCGGCTCGCCTCCGCCCCCGGCGGCGGCGCCCTCCTCTCGTGGGTGGAGCAGGTGCCGCCCTCCGGCAGGGCGAAGACCGCCGTCCTTCGGTGCGCCGAGTTCGACGGCGAGGCCTTCGGCGCCGCGCGCACGATCGCCAAGGGCGATCGCTGGTTCGTGAACTGGGCCGACTTCCCCGTCGTCGCCGCGCGCGGCACGACGCGTCTCGCGACGTTCCTCGAGAAGACGGCGGCGTCTCCCTACGCCTACCACGTGCGGCTCGCCCGCTCGTCCGACGGCGGCGCCACCTGGAGCGAGCCCGAGACGCTGCACACCGACCGCGGCGACGGCGAGCACGGATTCGTGTCGCTCGCCGCGAGCGAAGGCGGCTACGCGGCGGTCTGGCTCGACGGCCGGCACATGACGGGCGGAGGCGACGGTCACGGCGGCCACGGCGGAGGCTCCATGGCTCTCCTCACGCGCACGGTCGGCGCCGATGGCGCGCTCGGTCCCGAGGTCGAGATCGACGGCCGCGTCTGCGAATGCTGCGGCACCGCCGCGATCGCCCTGCCGGACGGCGCGCTCCTCGTCGCCTACCGAGACCGCTCCGACGGCGAAGTGCGGGACGTCTCCATCGCGCGTGTCTCCGCCGATGGGAAGCCCGAGCACCTCGGCTCGACGGGCGATGGATGGAAGGTCGCCGGCTGTCCCGTGAACGGCCCCGCCCTCGCCGCGGGCGCCGGAGAGCGCGTGGGCCTCGCCTGGTTCACCATGGGACGCGACGGCACGCCCCGCGTGCTCTGCGCACTCTCCGGCGACGGCGGACGCACCTTCGGCGCGCCGGTCCCGCTCGCCGACGGCTCGACCCTCGGACGCGTCGGCGCCGTCTTCGACGGCGAGGGACGCCTCGTCGTCTCGTGGCTCCACGAGGAGAAGGAGTTCGCCGAGTGGCGTCTCGCGCGCGTCGACCCCGCGGGGCAGGTCGTCGACGTGCACGCGCTCGGCCGCGCGAGCGCGTCGCGCTCGAGCGGGTTCGGCCAGATCGCGCGCGATCGCGACGGGATCCTCTTCGCCTGGACCGAGCCCGGCGACGTGCCGCGCGTCGCCGTGCGGCGCGTGCGCTGGCGCTGAGGGACGCGCCGCGGGAACGCGGCCCGGCAGCGACGCGACGCGCCGCCGCCGGGCTGCACGGACGTCAATTGCCGGAGCCGACGCTGATCACGGAGACCACGCGGGGCTCGGAGTCACCGGCGTGCTGGATCTGGATGGTCCAGAGGCCAGGCGCCAGGTCTCCGGAGCTGGCGACCCACATGCAGGTGTTCGGAAGGACCGTCACCGTGAGCATCTTCGTCGTCGGGCCGGGGCCCTGCAGCGTGACCTCGATGTTCCCCGCCGCGGGGTCGGCGAGGCCCACGATCCCGATCACTCCGTTCTCCTGGCCCGTGGTGGCGCCGAGGGAGCCCGCGTTCAGCATCCGGAGCGGCTTCGAGGTCGTCGGAGGCGTCTGCTCGGTCTTCAAGCCCGGAGCGAAGGCCGGCTTGTAGTAGATGTTCACCCCCGTCATCACGAGGTTGAAGTCGAGGCCGTCGTCCTTCCCGGCCTTCTCGAGGCTCTTGCCGGCCTTGTTGCCGATCTTCCCGAGCTGGACGCAGGCCTTCTCGATCTCCTGCGACGTCTTCTGCAGGGCCTTGTCCAGCGTTCCGCAGCCGCCCGGGAGAAGGTCGTCGGGGATGCCGGCGGTCGTGTCGATGCCCGCGTCATCGAGGAGCTGCGAGCCCTTCGAGGCCGAGGACAGCATCGCTTCGAACGCACACTCCTCGAGGAGACTCTGCGTCTCTCCGAGGATCACCATGAACTCGTCGAAGGCGGCGAATCGACCGATGTTGCCTTCCTTGAAGTCGGCGATCAGCGTCTTCAGCAGCGCGTTCGCGAGCTTGAGCTTGCCCTTCACCTCCTTCCGGAAGTCGGAGAGGACCTTGTTGACGCAGCCCTTGAACTCCTTCGAGAGCGACGAGAGATCGGGAAGGACGATGATCGGCACGAGCGTCGTGCTCACTTCGTTGCAGGACTCGCCCTGGGGGTTCGTCCCCGTCCCCTGGATCCCGACGGTCACGAACGTGACTCCCGGCTGCAGACCCCGAACGGTCCAGGTGTGCGCGATCTTCGCCCCGGACGGGCTGTTCGAGACGGAGGCCGTGGCGGTGTCGTTGACGACGGCGGCCAGGAACGCCTTGCATTTCGTGAGGTCCTCGGCCTTCAGCTTCGCGGTCTTCCCCACTTGCACGACGATCCCGTCGGCGGGATCCGGCGTGATCTCGTGGGCGAGTGCGGGAGGCGGCGCGAGCGTGCCGAGGAGGAGCCCCGTGGCGAGGAGGAAGACGACTGCGGAGGAGCGCGGTGTGTCGAGTTTCGAGTCCATGGACCCAGGATCCCCCTCAGGGGCCGAGCGTCCAGGGAAACTCGCGTCGCGCCAGCTCGCGCTTCAGCGCGCCGCAGCGGGCGCGCGCACCGCGTCGTTCACGAGAACGCGGCCGTCGTCGGTCACCATCACGCGATCGCCCGGTGCGACGGCGCCGAGATCGACGTCGTTCCAGGCGAGGAAGCCCTCCGAGAGACGCAGCGTCCCCGCGGGGAGCCGCGCGAGGAGCTGGCCCTCTTGCTGCGTGAGGGAGATGGAGTCTCCACGCAGGTCGAGGGCGACTCCCTGGAACGTCGTCTGGAGGCTCGGCCGCGCCGCGCACGCGGCGGCGAGCACGAGAAGGACCGCGGCGGAGAGAACCCGTGCAGTCGTGGCGGTCTTCATGGATCAGGCGAGGCCGATCTCCTTGCAGAGATAGACGTCCTGGACCGCGTTCAGGAGCGCGACGCCCTCCTTCATCGGACGCTGGAACGCCTTGCGGCCCGAGATGAGGCCCATGCCGCCCGCACGCTTGTTGACGACGGCCGTCTTCACGGCCTCCTTCAGATCGCTCTCGCCGGAGGACGCGCCGCCCGAGTTGATGAGACCCGCGCGCCCCATGAAGCAGTTCGCCACTTGGTAGCGCGTCATGTCGATCGGATGGTCGCTCGAGAGGTCGCTGTAGACCTTCTTGTGGGTCTTCCCGAACTTGATCGCATCGAAGCCGTTCGCGTTCGTCTCCGGGAGCTTCTGCTTGATGATGTCGGCCTGGATCGTGACGCCGAGGTGGTTCGCCTGGC
>CAZJHD010000036.1:0-43374 GCA_964545855.1 uncultured Planctomycetales bacterium | reverse complement strand
GAAAGGGGTCTGACCCCATTCCCGGGCCGAACGCCCCTACGGCCCGAACGGCAGCCCCGCCTGTCCGCCCGGCGGCGGCAGCGGCACGAGGTGCTCCTCCACGAGCGACAGGAGCTGTCGCACGCGGTCCTCGAAGCCCGCCGTGCCGTCGCCGTCCTGGCAGATCGTCACGTGGCCGAGCTTGCGGCCCGGCCGCGGCTCCTTCCCGTACCGATGCACGCGCGCGCCGCGGACCGCGAGGACGCGCTGCAGATCCGGCAGCGCCCCCAGCACGTTCACCATCACGGCGGTCCCGCGCGGAGCCGTCGACCCGAGGGGCCAGCCGAGGATCGCGCGGAGGTGGTTCTCGAACTGGCTCGTGACGTTCCCCTCGATGGTCCCGTGCCCCGAGTTGTGCACGCGCGGCGCCATCTCGTTCGCGAGGAGCTTGCCGTCCACCTCGAAGAGCTCGATGGCGAGCACGCCCACGTAGTCGAGGTCGTCGAGCACGCGCCGCGCGATCGACTCGGCGGTCGCCTGGAGACGCTCCGCCGCGCCCGGCGCCGGCGAGCGCGAGTGACGCAGGATCCCGCCGGCGTGATGGTTCTCGAAGAGCGGGTACGCCGCCGTCGCGCCGTCGCGCCCGCGGACGGCGATCACCGACAGCTCCCGCGCGAAGGGCACGAAGGCCTCCACGATGAGGGGCGCTCCGCGGAGCGCCTCCCACACGCGCGCGACGTGCCGCGCGTCGCGCAGCACCGCCTGGCCCTTGCCGTCGTAGCCGTGGCGCCGCGTCTTCACGACGGCCGGGAAGCCGATCGCCGCGAGGGCGCCGTCGAGCTCCTCGCGCGTCGACGCGGGCTCGAAGCGCGCCGTCGGGATCCCGAGGCGCTCGAAGAAACGCTTCTCGTCGAGCCGGTCCTGCTTCGCGCGCAGCGCTGCCACCCCGGGGAAGAACGGCACGCGGCCCGCGAGCCGCTCCGCCGAGGCGAGCGACACGTTCTCGAACTCGAAGGTCGCCACGTCGATGCGCGACGCGAGGTCGTCGATCGCGTGCGCGTCGTCGAAGGGCGCGACGATCGCCTCCGCCGCCGCCGCCATCGGCGCATCCGGCGCCGGATCGAGGAACGCGCAGCGGACGCCGAGGGGATGCCCTGCGAGCGCGAGCATGCGCCCGAGCTGTCCGCCGCCGAGGACGCCGACGCGCACCGCTCAGACCTGCGTGCGCGGATCCGGCTGGGCCAGCACGTCGGCCTTCCGCCTCTCGCGCTCGCGCTTCAGCGCGTCGCGCAAGGCGGGGTCGCGCTGCGCGAGGATCGCCACCGCGAAGAGCGCCGCGTTCACGGCGCCCGCCGAGCCGATCGCGAAGGTCGCGACGGGAACTCCCCCCGGCATCTGCACGATGGAGAGGAGCGAGTCGAGTCCCTGGAGCGCCTTCGACTGCACCGGCACGCCGAGCACCGGGATCGTCGTCTTGGAAGCGAGCATGCCCGGCAGGTGCGCCGCGCCGCCGGCGCCCGCGACGATCGCCTCGAGGCCGCGCTCCTCCGCCGTCGACGCGTACTCGAAGAGCTGATCGGGCGTGCGGTGCGCCGACACGACGCGCACTTCGTGGGGCACGCCGAGCCGCTCGAGCATCTCGGCCGCGTGGCGGAGCGTCTCCCAGTCCGACCTCGAGCCCATGACGATGCCGATCCGTGCGGTCATGCCTCGACCTTATAGCAGGCGCCGCGTCACTGCGTCCGCCTGCGCTGCGGCCGCCCGTCATCGGCGTCACGGGTGGAGACCTCGGGGGCGATCGGTGGCGCGTCGTCCGGCAGGGTGAGCGCTCCGTCGGATCCCGCAGGGAGGCTCAACCGACCGCTCGGCTCCGGGCTCGCGGCCACCGAGAGCTGGCCCTGCTCGGCGCCCTTCAGGCGCGACTGGATCGCGAGGACCGCTGCGCGTGCAGCCTCCGACAGAGCTGCCGACACTCCGGCGCGCGCGGCGAAGAGCAGCAGCGGCTCCACGGATGCGGCAGTGCCGATCCGGTGCAGCGCTTTCACCGCGGCTCCGGACGCTCGCGACACGGGCCGATCGAGGCACTCGACGAGCGCCGCCTCCGCAGCGGGATCCTCGATGCGTTCGAGAGCCTCCGCAGCCAGTGCGGCCGTGACGTCGTCCTCTCGGCCGACCCGAAGAATGAGCGCTGGGACGGCCTCCCGCATGCGGCGGGCGCCCGCGGCGGTGATCGCGCGGCGTCGCAGGAGATCGTCACGCGCCTCGTCGATCAAACGGACGACGAGCAGCGCCGAGCGCTCCTCGCGCGCCAAGCCGAGCATCTCGTGGAAAGCGCGCCTCCGCAGGTCCGAAGGCAGCTCCGCGTCGAGGACGAATCGCTCGAGATCATCGACGGCTCCGGCACCGAGCGCGAGCGACGCGGCCAGACGCACCGACGCATCCGCGTCGATGCGGCCGCGCTGGAAGGCACCGTCGGCGCGAGGATGCCGCGCGTGGTCCCTCCGAAGTGTCTCGATGCTGCGCACGCGGACGGCGGGACGGGGATCCTCCGTCGCGCTCTCGACGAGCGCATCCACGAGCCGCGCCCTCGGCGCCGCGAGGGCGTTCGCGAGGATCACCGCCAAGTCGAGGCGCTCTTCGACGAGCGTTCTCCTCCACGCATCGGCGGGAGCCTCGACGACGACCCATCCGTCCTCGATGCTCACGTTCTCGCGCGCGACGCGCCCGCGAAGCCATTCCCGTGTCACCTCGTCGAGACGTTCGATCGCCGCGGCGAGGGCCCGGCCGTCGGGTGCGCGCGACGGATCCGCACCGAGGAACGCGGCCTGCATCGCCCGTCGGTCGAGGAGGTAGTGCGCCGGGATCTCCCGCTCGGAGTCGTCGACCCGGGCCCTCACGACGACGGACTCTCCCTGCATGAACCCATCCTCGATCTGGTTGCATTGCAGGTGCGCGCCTCCGAGGACCCCCGTGAACAGGAGTCGTCCGCGTACCCCCGGCGACGATCGCCAGATGCGAAGTCCGAGACGTCGCGCCACTCCTCGCAGGTCCCTGAATCGCCATCGTTCCCTGAGCTCGCCAACTCCACGGACGCACAGCATCACGAGCAGGAGGACGAGATTGGGCTGCCCGTCCGGGAGTTGGTCCCACGCCTTCTTGCCCGGCGACATCGGCCGCGGCGTGGCGCTCCGGTTGCGGATCGGAATCACGGAACGCACGCCGGGCGCCCGCCAGCGGTGCGCGCAGGTCCGGTCCTCCGCGCGGAGATCGGCCGAAGCGATCGAGCGTCGCCGGTCCTGAGGACCACTCTCCGATGCGAGGGGCGCCGGAGTATCACTGCGTCCGCCCGCGCTGCGGCCGCTCGGGATCGGCGTCGCAGGCGGAGACCTCGGGGGCGATCGGCGGCGCGTCGTCCGGCAGGGTGAGCGCTCCGTCAGTTCCCGCAGGGAGGCTCAACCGACCGCTCGGCTCCGTCGTCTCCGAGACCGAGAGCCGTCCTGCCTCGGCGTCTCCGAGACGGGCCTGGATCCGCTGGACGGCTGCCCGCGCGGCGCGCAGCAACGCTCCATCGACGCTGCGCAGGAGCAGCAGCGGCTCCACCGCGGCGACCGTTCCGATGCGTTCGAGCCCACGCACGGATTCCGCACGCGGGAGCGGTGCCCCTTCGCCAACGAGCCGGATCAGCTCCGACTCGACACCCTCGCCGCCGATCGCCGTGAGCGCGCGCACGGAGGCCGCGGCCGCCGTCTCGTCGGCCGTGCGCGCCAAGCGGAGCAGTTCGTCGCGAGCCTCGACGAGCCGCAGCTGCTCCGCCACGCGGGCGGACGCGACGATGCGCGGCGACACCCAATCAGCTGCGAGAATCCTCTGCACGACCGCGGCGACACGATCTCTGGGCGCGGCGCACGCGAGCGCCTCGACTGCTCGTCCGGCTTCCTCTCCGTCGTTCTCCTCGGCGATTCGCTGGAGTACGAGCGCCGCATCGTCGTCTCGGCCGAGCGCGCGCGCCCCCGCGATTCGGAGCGTCGAATCCGGATCGCGGAGGAGGGATCGCGCTGCCCGCTGCTCCTCCGGCGTTCCCGGAAAGCGCGCATTGAGCAGGGCAAAGCTCCGTGCGCGCACTCCGTGCGGCGACCGCGGGTCCTCGACTTGCGACGCCAGGCGACCGGGGATCTCCTCCTCGACGAATGCAAGCCCCGATGCGAGCCGCGCGCACCGGTCGACGAGCTGCTCCAGCCTCTCGGCCTCCTCGACGAGGCCCTTCACTTCGAGGGTCACGGCTCCGCCGCGCACGACGGCGACTCCCTGCTGCGCCAGGTCCAGGTAGCGATCGCGCTCGTCGGCGCCGAGCGCCGCGAGCGCCGTCACTTCGTCGCCCCGCACGTGGACCTCATCGTCGAAGGGCCGGTCTCCGATCGAGAAATCGTATCTGCCGAAGGCGAGCGCGAGGGTCGCTCCGAAGCCTTCGCGCTCCAGATCCAGGTAGGGAGGAATGCGACGAGTTCCCTGTCGGGGTCGGGCCGTGATGCGCGTGCACGCGCGGACGGAGTCGCCGACGGAGCGCAGCGCGGTCCTCGCCTCGATCTGGATCTCACCGGCGGGCCCGTCGAGAACGTCTCCCAGGAGGAGACCTCCGCTCGTGTGGGTCCAGCCGCGGCGCTCCGCCAGGGCGCGCCATGCGGCGCGCACGCGACCTCCGCGAAGAACGCCACCGAGGATTCCCATCGCAGCGACGCCGAAGACCAGCGCGAGGACGATCGCGGGAATCACGAGTTCGAGCTCCGGGGTGCCCGCTCCGCGGGTACATCGTCCTGCGCGGGAGACAGCCCGCCCGCGCGCGCGTCGGGCACGCTCAGCGCTCCGCGCGCGTCCGGCGCGTCGGCGAGCGTGAGGCCGCCGGCCTCCGCACCGTCGAGGCGCGCCTGGATCGCGGCGACGGCGTCCTGCGCCGCCTCCCGGAGCGGCGGATCGGCCCAGACGTCCTTCGCGAACCGAAGGAGCGGCTCCACGGCGGCGACCGTGCCGACGCGCGCGAGGGATCGCGCCGCGGCGGCCTTCACGTCGGGCGAGACGCGGCCCAGCGCGCGGAGGAGCGCCGGCTCCACCACCACGTCGCCGAGATCGCCGAGGGCCGCGGCGGCGGCGCAGGCCGTCGGCACGTCGCGATCGTCGAGGAGACTCTCGATCCACGGCCGGTGCGTCGCGACGCGCAGGCGACCGACGGCCGTGAGGAACGCGTGCCGCACCTCGGCCGACGCGATCGCGTCCGGCCGGAGCGCCGCCAGCGCCTCGACGGCGCGCTCGGCGGGCTGCAGGAGCTCGAGGACGACGAGCGCCTCGCGCCGGACGGCCGGCTCCGCGCTCTCCTCCTCGACGAGACCCCGGAGCGCCGCGATGCCCTCGTCGCCGGCGAACCGCGCCGCCGCGAGACGCACGCCGGCGTCGGCGTCGCCGAGGGCGCCCCGCGTCGCGCGCACCTGCTCCGGGTCGCCCGCCATCGTGCGCTGCAGGATCTCCAGGCTCCGCAGCCGCACGCCCGGCACACGGTCCGAGAGCGCGTTCCGCGCGAGCCGCGCGGGAACCTCCCCCGGAGCCAGCGCGAGCGCTGCCACGAGGGCGGCCGCCCGCCGCGCGACGAAGCGGTCGGACTCCGGCTCGTCGCCGCCGAGCCGCAGACGCATCTCCACGCGCCCGTCGCGTACGTCGAGAGAGCCCCGCTGCAGGAGACCCCGCAGGGCCAAGCGCGCCGGACGGCTCAGCGCCGCCAACGCCTCCGCCGTCGAGCCGCGCACGGAGACGGCGCGGTCGAACGCGTCGTCTCCCGTCACGATCTCGTCGCGCGCGAGGATGCGCGTGACGCCGGCGAGCGCCGGCTCCGCGCGCAGCACGAGGGAGCGCGGGATGCGCCGCCGTTCCGCCCCCGCCGCCACGGCGAGGACCCAGCAGGCGTTCGTGCCGCCGCCCGCGTCGCGCACCGTCCGCGTGCGCACCCGCACGCCGCTCATCGAGCTCGTGAAGACGCGCCCCCGGGGCTTCGGGATCTCGCGCAGGCGCTCGCGGATCCTCCGCAGGATCGCGCGACGGCTCGCCGGCGTGCCGCGCCGCGGCGACGGCGGCGCGCTCCTCGCCTGCGTCGACACGATGACGGCGACGAGGAGCGGTAGGCCCACGGCGACGGCGGCGAGGAGGAGCTCCATGGCGCGGATCCCTCCCGATCCTCACCGCGTCCGCGAACGGTCGAGATCGCCGTCCGCGCGTCCTTCGTCCTCGCGCTCCTTCGGCGGCTCGATGGGCGTCGAGAGGAATCCCTCGACGTCGGCCGCGAGCGCGAGGCCCCCTGCGTCCTTCGGCGGCTCCGACACCGAGAGGCGGCCCGCGTCGGGATTGCCGAGACGCGCCTGGATCGCCTGCACCGCGCTGCGCGTGGTCTGCAGCAGCTCCGCGTCGACGACGAAGCCGCGCGCCGACGCGCGGAGCGGCTCCACGGCCGCCGCCGTGCCCACGTGCGCGAGCGCACTCGCCGCGGCGACCCGCGGCTCGGGCTCCTTCCGCGCGAGGAGCGCCAGCAGCGCCGCCTCCGACGAACGGTCGCCGATCTCGCCGAGGGCGCGCGCGGCGGCGGCCGCCACCTCGGGCTCCGCCCGCCCGGCGAGCCGTCGGAGCGCCTCCGCGAGCTCGGCGAGCTTCTGCGCCCCAATGAGCTGCGCCACGAACGAGAGCACCGGCGGCGGGGCTTCCATCGCGAGGATCCGGCGGGCGACGCGCAGGCAGCGGTCGCGGTCTCCAGCCGCACCGAGGATCCGCAGCGACTCGGCGCGCACCTCCGCGGGCACCGCCGCGTCGCCCGCGAGCACCTCCAGCACCGGCAGACCCTCGGCTGCGAGCGACCGGCCGGCCTCGAGACGCACGGCCGCGTCCTCGTCGACGAGCGCGTGGCGCGCCGTCGCCTGCGTCTCGGCCCAGGCCGGCTGCAGCGCGAGGAGCGCCTCCAGAGCGCGCCGGCGCGCGCCGGCGTCGGGGTCCGACCGGACCCTCCACGCGAGACGCTCCCGCGCCTCGCCCGGCGCGAGCGCGAGCTCCGTCGCGAGGCGGCGCGCGTCGTCGACGAGCGCGATCAGGCGCGCGGGATCCTCGACGAAACCCTTCACCTCGATTGACACGCCGCCGTCGCTCACGACCGGGACCATCTGCCCGAGGGAGCGCGCGGCGATCCTCCGTGCGTCCGGCGTGAGCGCAGCGAGCGCCGTCTCCTCGGATCCGCGGACGCGCACGGCCGCGTCGAAGGCGGCGTCGCCCGTGCGGACGTCCGCGCCGCCGAGGGCCTTCGCGATCGAGGCGAAGAACCCCTCGGTCTCGAGCGCGAGGTCCTTCGGGATCGACCCGGCGCTCGCGGCCGCGGGCTTCGCGCGGACGCGCGAGTGGAGGATCGGCGCCTGGGGCGTCCCGCGCCCGACGTAGTCCACCTCGATCTCGATCCCCGCGATCGTTCCCAGCAGCGCCTCCGGCCGGAAGAAGCGGCCCGGCCGGTGCGCGAGCCCCATCCGCCGCGCGACCTCCTTCCAGGCGGCGCTCGCCTGCTCCCGCTTGCGGCTTTGGTGGCGCACCGCGATCACGCCGACCGCGACGGCCGCGACCGCGAGGATCCCCAGGGCGATCGTGCCGAGCACGAAGAACGCGGGCTCGATCATCGGGCGGGGCTCCCGGGACTCTCGCCGGTCTCCGGCGCAGCGTCGCTGAGCCGTCCGTCTCGGTCCTCGGCGGGGCTCAGCCCCCCGTGAGGATCGGCCGCGTCGGCGACGGAGAGCCGCCCGGCATCGGGGCTCCCGAGGCGGGCGCGGATCGCGAAGAGCGCGGCGCGCGCCGCGCGGCGCAGTTCGCCGTCGACGATCATGCCTTCGGCGAGCGGGAGCAGCGCCTCGACGGACTCGACGGTGCCGGCGCGGACGAGGGACCGCGCCGCGGCCACGCGCACGTTCACCGGACCCTCACGCAGCATGCGCAGCAGCGCCGGCTCGGCGCGCGCGTCCCCGGAGGTCCCGAGCGCCTCGGCCAGCACGACCGCCGCTCGGGGCTCGATGCGCTCCCCGAGGGAGAGCGCCTCGAAGAGGACGTCCCAGAGCTTGCGAGCGCCGGCGACTTCGAGAACGAGGAGGCGGACGCCCTCGCCGGGAGACGACGCGAGGAGGTTTCGAAGGAAGGTCGCGAGATCCGCGTCCTGTGTCGACGGGGCGATCTCGCGCAGGAGGGCCGCCCTCTCCCCCTCCGGCAGCTCGGCTCCGAGGATGCACTCCCGGAGCACCGGGTGCCCCTCGGCTCCGAGCATCCATGCCGCGAGGACTCGCACCTCGACGTCCGGATCGGCGAGCGCTCCGCGCGCCGCGTCGAGCGTCGAGTCCCCCGGGAACCGCTGCACCAATAGCCTCAAGAGGCGGAGCCGTGTCGAGGGAGACGTCTCCTCGCGGAGCCTCCGGACGAGCTGCGCGGCGTCCGCGCGGCCGTGGACGGAGATCGACTCCATCGCGTCGAGCGAAGAGTCGACCAGGGCGCGTAGGGTCATTGCGCTCTCGACGAGGGGAATGCGCTCCACCCGGAGCTCGCCCGCCCGGAGCCGCAGCGATCCGCCCTCGTGCAGGCGGAGAAGCCGGGCGCGCACGTCCTCGACGAGCGCGAGATGGATCGTCTCGAGCGTGCCGCGGACGCGGAACGCCGCATCGAAGCGCGCGTCCCCCGTTGCCGTCTCGCCGCCGCCGAGCACGCCCGCCACGAGCGTGGCGAGCCCACGGGGCTCGATCGAGAGGTTCGGGAATCGAGACTCCTCCGCACCCTCGAACGGCTGGATCGAGACCAGCGTCACGTTCCGCAGATCGTCGGCGTCGGCGTTCTCGATCTGCTCGACGTGGACCGTCCAGCCAGCGGTGCTCCACGCGAGAACGCTCCCCGAGGCGCGGCGCATCGGGCCGTGGCGCAGCCCGAAGGAGCGCGCGAGCTCGACGAGCGCGGTCCATGCCCGCGGCCGAGGGCGGCTCGCCTCGTAGAGCGCCAGCAGGAGGCCGACTCCGCCGAGCGCGGCGAGGAGGAGGGGGTCCATGGATCGGGGATCTCTCGTGATCGAGTCGGAATCCGCCTCGCTGGGTCGCGTCCCGACTGCTCGATCAGGCGCGCTCGCGCGAGGGCGGCGTCCCGCCGATGCGGCGATTCTCCTCGGGGGACGGCGGCTCGGCGATGGGCAGGGACAGCGGATCCTCGCTCCGCGCTCCCGTCTCGGGCTCGCGGCGCGGGAGCGAGAGACTACCCTCGACGATCTCGCTCAGCGCGCCTGCGGGGTCAGGCGCGTGCGCGACGGAGAGCTGCCCCGCCTCGGCTCCCTCGATGCGCGACTGGATCGCGGCGACGGCCTCGCGCGCGGCCGTCGCGAGCCGGCGCGGCGTCGTCGGCGCATCGGCGAACCGGAGAAGGGGCGCGACGGCGGAAACGTCGGCGGTCCGCCGCAGAGCCGTGAGGGACGCGAGCCGAACCTCGTCCGAGGAGCCACGCAGGAGGCGGAGCAGCTGCGGCACCGCCGAAGCGTCGCGGAGGAGACCGAGGGCGCCTGCGGCCGCCCGAACCTTCTCGTCCGATCCAGATGCCAGCGCCTCGACGAGCGCAGGGGCAGCTGCCTGGATGCGACGGCGCGCGACGGTCTCGACGAGGCGCTGCCAGGCTGCTCCGGGAAGCTCCCCGCGGAGGATCTCCGCGACGATCCGGGACACTTCCTCGTCGGCCCGCTCCGTCGCGAGAAACTCGATCGCGGAAACGCGGACCTCCGGGTCGATGCCGGGCCCTGCGGCGAGCGCTCGGAGCACCGGCGTCCCCTCCGCGCCGATCGCTCGCGCGGCCGCGAGACGCGTCTCCGCGTCCGGATGGCCGAGTGCGCCGCGCAGTGTCTGGAGGGTGGCAGGCACCTCTCGATGTCGTCGGACGAGAGCTTCGAGGCAGTGGAGGCGTACCTCTCGTCGCGAGTCCCGTTGGGCTGCCTCCGCGAGGAGTGACGGAGCCTCTGCGGCGTCCACCGCCAGGCATCGCGCGAGCGCCATCGCCAGGCGCATCGCCCGCGCCAGCGCATCGACCCGGCGCGCATTGCTTTCGAATTCGAAACTCACGGCGCCGCGCTCGATCCGCAGCTTCCCCGTCGTTTGGCGAAGATCGAGCAGTGCCGCCGCGTCGAGGAGCGCGAGGGCGGCGGAGAGGTCCCTGAGGTCGGGGCGCGACTCCAGTCCCGTGCGCTCGAGCGCGAGACGCACGTCGGTGCCGTCGAGGAACAGATGTCCGGGAAGGACCTTTCCTTGGCGCTCGAACGGAGCCGCCTCGATCACCACCCTCTTGGCCTTGGCGCCCGACAGCGAAGCGATGCGAAACTCGAGACGGCAATTCGATGTCTCCGGGGCGACGCCGCGAATCGTGAGGCCGTCCCTCGTCTCGTAGAGACGGACATCCACGCGCTTGGCGGCTGCACGCAAGGCGCCACGCGTGCTTCGGACCCGGATCGCGCGGATCCAACCGGGCCACCAGGGCCGGCTGAGGATGACGCACATGAAGAGCACCCAGGCATGCACACTCGCGGCGAATTCGAGGCCAGAGTGGATCCCCGCCAGCGACTGCGCCTGTCGCATCGACGCCGCGATCATCGCCCGCCACCGCCCGGCCCCGTCCCCGGGAGCTCGCTCAGACCGCCGGCCTCGTCGCGCGCAGGACTGAGCCCTCCGCGTCCATCGGCCGCGTCGGCGACGGAGAGCTGCCCGGCCTCGGCGCCCGAGAGGCGCGACTGGATCGCCGCGATCGCGTCGCGCGCTGCGCTCTTCAGCGCGAGCGGCTCGAGGAGCCCATGGGCGACGGCGTGGAGGCGGGCCACGGCGGAGACGCCGCCCGCCGTGCCGAGGGCGCGCACGGCCTCGATCCGCACATCGAATGCGGAATGCGAAGAGAGGCGGAGAAGTGCGGCCTCGGCGGCGGGGTCGCGCCGGGCGCCGAGGAAACGCGCAAGCGACGCCGCCGTGTCGGCCTCGACGCGCTCGACCTCGACGCCGCCGAGCGCCGCGACGGCGCCGTGGAGACCGCGCGCGACGATCGCCTCCAGCAGCTCGCGGTGGATCGCCCAGGCGTCGGAATCGCCGAGGCGCTCGACGACGAAGCGCGTGAGCGTCTCCTCGGGCGCGACGCGCGCGAGCGCGTCCGCGGCGCCCCGGCGCGTCGCGTTCCCCTCTTCCGGGTTCGCCGCGAGCGCGGCGAGGACGGCGATGCCTTCGCTCCCGAGAGCGCCCGCTGCCGCGAGCCGGTGCAGGTGCCCCGGCGTCGCGGACGCGCGCCGCGCGAAGCCGAGCGTCGACGGGTCGCGGGAGTAGGCGGAGAGGAGCAGCTCCCCGCACCGCGCGCGCACGACCGGCTCCGGGTCCTCGCTCGCCGACTCCGCGAGGCGCCCGGGGATCTCGCGCGCGGTCATGGCGAGCGCCGCGGCGATCGCCACGAGCGCCTCCACGTCGGGAACGATCCGCGCCGACAGCTCCAGGAGGTCGCTCCTCCCGATGCGCGCGGCGCCGTCCGTCACGTCGAGGCTCCAGCCGGGGACTCCGCGAAGGAGGCTCCGGCGCGCCTTCGCCGCGAGCGCCGCGCGCGAGTAGGGCTCCTCTCCCTGGACCCGGAAGGCGCGGTCGAACGCGGGATCGCCCGTCTCGAGGTCCTGTGCCCCGAAGGCGCGCGCCAGACGCGAGTCGAGCCGCTCGGGCGTGAGGCGCAGCGTCGGGGGGATGGCGCGAGGCGGCAGGGGCGATGCGACGACCCAGGTCTCGGTCGTGACGGATTCGGGCACCTTGCGGACCGCGAGCTCGAGGCGGACGAGGACGCCGCCGACCACGAGCTCGATCCAGTCGTCTCCTCCGCCTCGGACGACGGCGCCCTTCTCGATCAGGCGATGCACGGCGCCCCAGGAGGCGCCGCCCGACGCGGCCGGCTCTCCCTCCGCCCGACGACGGATCGCGCGGATCGCGACGATCGCGATCCCCGCGACGCCGACGACGAGAGCGATGGTGGCGGGCTCGAGGGGCACGGGCTGGCGGCCTCAGCGGTTGGGCTCGCGGCGCGGCGAGCCGTCGTGGCCGGATGGCTCCACGCTCGGGGAGAGCGCGCCTTCGCGATCCTCGGCCGGGCTCAGCGCGCCGTGGGGATCGGCCGCGTCGGCGACGGAGAGCTGTCCCGCCTCCGCTCCTGAGAGGCGCGACTGGATGGCGTCGATCGCGCTGCGCGCGGCGCGGGAGGTGCGCGTCTCGATCGGCAGGGCCGACACGAACCCGAGCAATGGCTCCACCGCGGCCGCGGAGCCCCGGCGCGCGAGCCCGTCGATGACGCTCGCGCGCACGAGATCGTCGGATCTCGCGAGGAGCGCGATGAAGGTCGGCTCCATCTCCTCTCCAGCGATCCGGTAGAGGGCCTCGGCGACCTCCCGCACGATCTCGACGCGCGGGTGCGCCGCGAGCGAGGCGATCCGGGGTTCGAGGATCGTGAGCCGTTGGCGCCCCGCGAGGCGGATCGCCGCGCGGAGGAGACCGGGCGGGGTCCCGCCGTCGAGCAGGCGCGCGAGATCGGGCACCAGCTCCGGTGACGGCAGGCGATGGCCGAGCGCGATCAGGACGCGAGTGCGTCGGCGCTCGCCGAGGCCCGCGTCGCGCAGCGCCTCGCGCAGCGCTCCGACACCTGCTTCTCCCGTGTCGAGGTTCGCGGCGAGGATCCTGACGTCGGGATCCGGGTCGGCGAGGGCCGATCGGAGCAGCTTCTCGCGCGCATCGCCATCCGAGGCGTAGGCGAGGAAGAGCTCCATGCTCCGGCGGCGGGTCGAGGCCTCGGGTGCGCTTCGAGCCAACTCCGCGAGCGCGGGCGCGATCTCCGCGGCCGGCGTGGCGAAGGCGCGCGCGAGGAGCACCGCGCTGGCGATCCGATCGGCGATCTCGCGCCGACGCACGAAGGGAGATTCTCCCTGGATGCGCACCGTCCCCGCCGCGACGCGGACGTTCGCTCTCCTCGATGCCGCCGCGACGCGGATCCGGTCCTGGTCGGCGATCGCCGCGATGGCGGCGGCGGACGCGAGCAGCGCCGGCGTCGGCGGCTCCGGAGCTTCCGCACCAACCGATTCCGACGCCGTCGCCGCATTCAAGGCACCGCGGATCACCGGGTCCTCGACGACGAGACATCCCGGGATCGAACGCGCGGCGCCGCCGGCGACCCAAGCCTCGACGAGCGGGAGCCAACGAGGTCTCGGTCGCGTGCTCGCGCGCGCAGGCAGCAGCACCAGCGACGCCGACACCTCCACGTCGCCCAGGGTCCCGAACGCTCGCGCTGGCACGATCGCGCTGCCGGACTCGAACGCGAGATCGAGGTCCTCCGCGACGCGCCGCAGGACCCGAGCCGGCGCACCCGCCCGGCGCGCGAGGTTCGCCGCACCATGGGTGGTCGCTTCTCGGAGCGAGTGGAGGAGCCTCATGGCGGCGATCCGTCTCCGGAGCGAGGATTCGGCTGGCTCAGGCCGCCCTCCCGATCCTCGGCCGGGCTCAGCGCGCCGTGGGGATCGGCCGCGTCGGCGACGGAGAGCTGACCCGGCGTCGCGCCCTCGAGGCGCGATTGGATCGCGGCGATCGCCGCGCGCGCGGCGCGGCGGAGATCGCCGCCCGAGGTCTCCAGAGCGCGCAGGCGCTCGACCGAAGCTGCGGTCCCCGCCTGCCCGAGCGCCTTGGCGGCGGCGAGTCGCGTCTCCGCCGCGCGGTGCGACAGGAGCCGCGACAGCGAATCCTCGGCTGCGGGTCCGATCTCCGAGAGCGCTTGCACGATCGCTTGGGACATCGTCTTCGAGGAGCCCTCCGCGAGTCGGTCGAGTTCGGGCAGGAGATCGGCGACCCTCCGCCTGCCGGCGAGCCCGACTGCGAGCAGGAGCAGTCGCCCCGGCGCTCTCGCGCGCAGGATCTCCGCGAGCAGTGGGACGTCGCGGTCGACGTCGAAGAACGGTTCGAGGCTCCCGAGGGCATCGCAGCGGAGCTTCTCGAACCAGGTCGGATTCGACGCGAGCGCGGACAGAGTGGATGCACCCGCCGCTCCGACCGACTGTGCGGCCGCGAGCCGCAGTCCCGGATGGGCGGCCGTCAGCGCGGCGAGCGCGATGTCCCGGACGCCCGGCTCTTCGCGATGTGCCGCGACGAGCCGACGCTGCGCGCGGGCACGAGCTTCCGCGTTCTCGTCGGTCATCGCCGCCTTCCGCAGCCGGTCGATCGACTCGTCTCGGGTTCGCGGCAGCGAGCGAGCGATGCGGACTGCCGCCCGGACGATCTCCGCGAGCTCGATCGGGTCGGAGACGACTCCGGATCCGGAGAGGCGCAGGCGTTCGCGATACAGCTGCGCGTTCCAGAGCGCCGGAACTCCTTCGAGGAAGCGCTCGTCGGCCGCGAGTGCGTCCTCGAGAGCACCGGACGGCCAGGAGTCGAAGCGGACGAGCGACTTGCCCGAGTCTCCCGATGGCTGCGAATCGCTCGCGTTGCGTGTCCGGAGGAGAGGCTTCGACGTGCTTCCGTGTCTCTTCCCGCGCCGTCCGTCCCCGAGCGCGAGCAGCCGTGCGTCGACGATGGTTCGACAAGTCCCATGGGAGCCAGCCCGGGGGACGAGGAGCGAGCATTCGACGAGAACGCCCTCGATCTCGCCTCGCAGTCGCGCGGGACTCGTTCCGTAGCTCGGTCGGAACTCGAGACCCTCCCTCTTCGCCGCGGCACGGAACGTCCCGCGGACCCGTGCTTGGAAACGCTCCGCCCTGGCTCTCTCCTCGGGCGGGGCTCCGTCATCGGCGTTCGGAATCCAGATCGGGTACTCCATCGAGGATCGCTCCGTTCGGCTGCGGGTAGGTTCCTGGCCTCATGAGACTCCCGTCCTCGTGCGCCCGTCGCCCGCTGGACCGGGGCGCTTCGGGTTTCGCACTTCCTGGGGCGCGATCGGGAGCGAAAGGCGGCCCTGGCTCGGCGCGTCGACGCTGAGGCCGCCCTCGCCGTCGGCAGCGCCCGCGACCGAGAGACGCCCCGCGTCGGCGTCGCCGAGACGCGCATGGATCGATTCGACGGCTCTCCTCGCCGCGCGGCCGACCGCCGCCTCGCGCCGGGCCCCGGCCTCGAGAGCCAACAGGGGCTCCACGGCGGCGGCAGAGCCGATCCTTCCGAGCGCCGTCGCAGCCGCGACGAGCAACCGCGCCTCCGTGCGCTGGAGCGTTCGGAGCAGCGCCGGCTCCAAGGACGAGTCACCGATCTCGCCGAGCGCGGAGATCGCGGCCGCCGCGGTCTCCGGATCGGGAGCCTCCGCGAGGCGCAGGAGCGGCTCCTGCACCTCGCGCATCGCATGCTCGCCGATGAGCGATGCCGCGCTCCGCAGGACCTCCGCGGGCGGTGTCGCGGCGAGGAGCTCTCCCACGGTCGCGAGGCAGACGGCGCGGTCTGCGCGCTCCCCGAGGGATCGGAGCGCCGCCGCACGCGTCTCCGCATCCACACCGCCGTCGAGCGCGAGCTCGCGGAGAGCTCGAATCCCTTCGGCTCCGAGGGCGTCCGCTCCGGCGAGCCGAACGAGCGCATCGGAGTCCAGGAGCGCTCGTCGCGCCGCACCGCGGCACTCGGGAAGCGACGGATCGATCTCGACCAGAGCCCAGAGGCTCCGCGCGCGTACGGAAGCATCGGGGTCCTCCACCGCCCGCGTGAAGAGCCGCGAGGGCACCTCGCCGCGTTTCATCGACATCTCCAGCGCGAGCCTCCCCGCATCCGCGATCATCCGGAGGAGCTGATCTCGATCGCGCACGATGCCGTTCGCCTCGATCGAGACCTCGCCGCCCTCGACGACGGGCGATCCCTGGGCGCAGTGCGTCGCGACGATCCGTCGGGCGTTCGCGGTGAGTGCGGCGAGCGCCGTCTCGCGGCTTCCATCGACCCGCACCACGTCGTCGAACTCGACGTCTCCGATCTGCGCTTCGCCGAGGTCTGAAACTCGCGGGATCACGCGGAAGAGCGTCTCCGGCCCGAGGACGAGGTCAGGGGGAATGCGGAGTCGGCTCCCTGGAATGGGCACGGCCCGCACGCGGGTGCGGAGGCGAGGGAGCCACGAGCCTCTTCCACCTCCGGAGTAGTCGACCCGGATGCCGATGCCCCCGCGGTTGCCGGCGATCATGTCGGAGACCCAGTCGGCCCCCTCGCTCCATCGGAGGCCCAGCTCCTGCGCGACCGATCGCCAGATCCCGCGAGCCGCCATCGCCCTGGGCCTCTTGCGGAGGAGGAAGAAGCAGAGGAGCGCGAGCGCCGCGGGGACGATCCCGATCCAGGCGAGCGAGAGGTCGGGGAGTCTCACGACGCGACCTCCCGCGAGGCACTCGATCCCGGATCCGTCTCGCTGAGGCCGCCGGAGCGTCCGTCGACCGGGCTCAGCGCGCCGTGGGGATCGGCCGCGTCGGCGACGGAGAGCTGTCCCGCCTCGGCGCCTTCGATGCGCGATTGGATCGCGGCCACGGCGTCGCGCGCGGCGTCGTGGATTGCGCGGCTCGCCCGCGACCGGTCGCCGACCCCGTGAAGCGACTCAACGGATGCGGCCGTCCCCACGGCGGAGAGCGACTGGATCGCGGCGAGGCAGACGGCCTCCGCGGGATCGAGGAGAAGACGCAAGAGCGTGGGCTCCGCCCCGGAGCCCAGGCGAGCAAGCGCGGCGGCGATCTCGCAGGAGCTCTGCGCGCCGGAGCGCTCCGCCAGGCGCTCCAGCTCGGGAAGGAACTGGACGAGCCGCCGCTCTCCCACGAGAGCGACGGCGCGCCGACGGAGCTCCGAAGGTGCGCTGGAATCGAGCCCGTCGACGAGGAGCGGCGCGAGTCGCTCCGCGTCGACGACCTCCGCGAGCGCGGAAAGAGCGTCCGACCGGTCGCGCTCCGGAGAGCCGCGATCCAAGACGATCGCATGGAGGGTCGAGGCTCCCTCGGCGCCGAGCGCACGGGCGCCGGCGATGCGCACCTGCGGGTTGGGATCGGCGATCGCCGCGCGCGCGATGTCCTCGATGCCCGCCTCCGCTGCATGCTTCCCCGCGAGCCATCGCAGCGCACGAACGCGGTCCTCCGGGAGAAGGGCCGCCGCCGCGTCCTCTCGGAAGCTGCGCATGGTTTCCTCATGAGACCGATTCAAGAGTCGTGCGAGGAGCGCAGCCGCCCGGATCATGGCCTCGATCTCGCCGGAATCGGTGAGCTCGCCCTCGTGCTCGATGCGCACGCGATGGTCGGAGACGCGGACGGAGCAGCGCGCGGGGCAGGCGGCGAGGGTCCGCCATTCGGCACCTGTTGTGTCGAGAAAGAGCCTCGGAGCCTCATCCCGACCATCGATCGCGTGTCGGAGATCCGCAATACGCGATTGACTCTTGCTGCCGCGATCCCGAGGAGCTCCGACGCGGTGCATCGCGCGGGCGATGGAACGGAACGGCGCGCCAGAGCCTCGCATGGGAGGCCGAAGGAACCACTCGACGCGAACCCCGTCGATCTCGCCCCGAAGCATCCCGGGACCGGCGCCGACGAAGGAGAGTCGCCGCAGCGCCAGACGGGACTCCACGAGCTTCAGCGCAGCGCGCGTCTCCTCTCGGACTCGGCGGACGCGCTTCGACTCGACGGTTCCGCTGACCGTCCAGAGGAGGATCTCGAGGACGAGCTCAACGAGGATTTCCATGGCTCGCAGACGCTAGGCTCGCCTCGGCGCACGGCGTTTCATGACGGTCTCGTTCGCGCCCGCCTTCCATCCGAAGGCCCGGTCCCGTCAGAGGCGCGCTCCTCGGGCGGCGCGATCGGGAGCGAGAGCTGTCCTTCGTTGCCCGGGTCGACGCTGAGCCCGCCCTCGCCGTCGGCAGCGCTCGCCACCGTGAGCCGCCCCGCCTCGGCGCCCTCGAGGCGCGACTGGATCGCGTCGATCGCCGCGCGCGCGGCGCGGCGGAGGTCGCCGCCGGCGCCGGATTCGCCCGCGACGGCGTGGAGCCGCTCCACGGCGGTGACCCTGCCCACTTGTCCCAGCGCCTCCGCGGCGGCGACGCGCGCTTCCGAGGAGCCCTGCATGAGGAGCTCCAGCAGCCGCCGCTCCGACGTCCAGCCGCACTTGACGAGCGCGCGGGCGGTTGCCACGGCGAGGGGCCCTTCGAGCCGCTCCTTGCGCGCGAGGATCCCTTCGACGACGGACGTGATGCCCGCCGGCTCCGCGACGTCCGCGAGCGCGTCGAGCGCCTCGGCCCGCTGGCGCGGCTCCTCCCGCGCCGACTCGGCGAGCGCGCGCAGGACGCCGGCTCCCTCGGCTCCGAGCGCGCGCGCCGCGACGAGTCGGAGCGCGCCCGCCGGATCCTCGAGGGCGGCGCGGCTCGCCTCGCGGGCCTCGGGCGTGGCCCCGTGCGCGCCGAGGAGCTGCCGCAGGTTCTGCTCGCGGACGGCGGCGACGTCGTCGGAGCGGGCGTTCCGCGCGAGCCGCGCGGGGAGCTCCGCCGGCGCGTGGGCGAGCTCGCCGGCGAGACGGACGGCGCGGCGCACGAGGGCCTCGAGCTGCGCGGGGTCGGTCATCCGCCCCCTCCGCTCGACGCGGACGTTTCCGTCCTCGACGAGCGACGCGTGCTGATCGACGAGACCCGCCGCGAGCTCGCGCGCCGCCGGCGTGAGCCCCGCGAGGACGGCGCCCCGGGGGCCGCGGACGCGGACGGCGTCGTCGAAGGTCCGGTCCCCCACGACGAGATCCTCTCCGCCGAGGGTCTTCGCGAGCGCGGCGAGCACGCCGTCGGCGCCGAGGACGAGCTGCTTCGGGATGCGCCGTCCCTTCGGATCGTCCACCCAGGCGAGGATGCGCGTGTACGGGATGCTGTTCTTCCCGGTGCTGCGGTGGAAGCGCTTCACCAGGAACGAGACCCCGTCGAGGGTCCCGCGGATCGAAGGCCCGCCGAAGAGGAAGGCTCCCGGATCGAAGAACGCGCCGAGCCGCTGCGCCGAGGAACCCCACGCTTCACGCTCCTTCCTCCGGACGTGCGCGTGGTACACGGCCGCGAAGACGAGCCCTCCGACGAGGAGGATCGGAAAGAGGGTTTCCATGAGGGACGGCGTGTCCTGCCCGGAGCCGCGCGCCGGATCACAGCAGCCGCACGACGGGATGATTCTCCATGAGGAGCTTCCGCGTGAGGAGGTCTCGCACGGTGGCGCAGAGCCACCGGTCGACGTTCACGCCGAAGGAGATCTCCAGGCGCGGGCGCCGGTCGCTCGGCGCGTGCGCGGGGTCGAGCCGGCCGAGCGTCGGATCGCCGTCGTTCAGGGGCACGACCACGGGGGATCCTTCGCCGAGCTTCTGCGCGTCGGTCCCCACGTCGTGGGCGCGGCCCTGGGCGTCCCAGACGATCTTCCGCGCCTCGCCGCTCGGGCGGCCGATCTCGCAGATGACGAGCTTGAAGAGACGCTCGGGCTCGCCGAGCGCGCAGGTGGGCACGAGGCTCCGCTTCCAGAGGTCCGTGGCCGTGGGGAAGCGCGTGCCACGCGGCACGACCACAGTGTACTGCGGCTCCTTCGTCACCGCGTCGTAGGTGAGGAAGGCGTAGTCGTGGACGATGAAGTCGGCGGCGCCCACCTGCCCCGCGCTGTGCGCGCAGGCGCCGAGGACCACGGCCTCGAAGGGCTGCCACGCGCGCACGCGGTCGCGCCCGAAGCGCTCCTCGAAGGCGGCGTAGACGCCCGGCAGCAGCGTGGAGCCGCCGACGAGGAGGACGTCCTGGATGTCGCGCGCCGCGATCCCGCGCACGGCCGGCTGCGCGAAGAGGGAGTCGACCGCCTCCGCGACGAGGGCCGGGAGGCCGTGCTCGCGGAGGACCTGCACGAGGTGCTCGCTCGTGAAGGAGAGCGGCGCGTCGGGACCGTCGACGCGCACCGGGAAACCCGTGAGCTCCGGAGGCGGCACCACCGTGAAGGCCGCCGCCGGCTGGAAGTAGACGGCCTCCTTCACGCGCCGCGCCTCGTGGAGGAGGTGGCGCCACCAGAAGCGGCGACGATCGTCCTCGGGCTCGCGGTCGAGGGGCGCGCCGATCCGCCGGCCCAGCTCGGCGAGGAGCCAGCGGTCGACGTGGGAGCCGCCGACGGCACGGCCCTCCTTCGCGAGGATGCGCGCGCTCCCCTGCTGGACGCCGCCGGGCGCGAGGGCCGCGATCGCGAGGTGGAACGTGCCGCCGCCGAAGTCGACGAGCAGCACGAGCCGCTCGTGCACGAGGCCGAGGCCGTAGCCCATGGCGGCGGCCACGGGCTCGTCGACGAAGCGGGCGTCTCGGACGCCGAGCCGCTTCACCACCTGCGAGAGCTCGGCGCGGTAGGTCTCGTAGGCCTCGACGGGCGCCGAGAGGACGGCGCTGCGGATGCGCTCGCCCGTCACGGCCTTCACCTCGGAGAGGAGCTCCCGCGCGAACATCTGCGCCACCTCGCGCGCCGTGTAGTGGTGGCGGCCCACGCGCGCGATCGGACGGAGCGCCTCGCGCTCGAGGAACGGCTTGAAGGTGGGCGCGAAGTTCGGATGGACCTGGTCCTCGTTCGCGTCGAGCGCCGGCCGGCCGATGAGCGCCTGCTTCCCGAGGAAGAGGTTGCGCGCGAGGAGCGGCCAGCGGCCGATGCGCGTCGCGAGGCCGGGGTTCGGGAGGACGTGCGTCGCCGACGGAACGAGCCGCGGCCCCTCCAGGGGCTCGGCGCTCTGGGGCTTGCGGCAGATCGCCGGGAGCTCCAGCAGACGCGGCTGCCCCGCCGTCGCGTCCCACCGCGCGACGCGCGTGTGCGTCGTTCCGAAGTCGATCGCCCAGCCGCTCATCGAGGGAAAGGGGTCTGACCCCATTCCCCGGCTCGCCGCCTTCCACGAGGCCAAGGCGCGCGAAGCCCCGCACCGCCGCCGGCCGGACGAGCCGCGCCGGCTCCTCCGAGGCGAGACGCCACGATTCCTCGAGGGAGAGCAGCCCCGTGCGCGCGAGTCCGGCGACGGAGGACGCGAGCGAGCGGCAGGAGCCGGCGATCGTCCCCGACGGAAGGTAGGCGATGCCGTCGCGGACGGTGAGATCGGCGCCGCCGGCGCGGAAGCGGCGCCGGCGCGTGCCGGCCATGGCGAGACCGTCGGAGACGAGGCGGATCCCCTCGAGGCCGCCACGCGCGCGCAGCAGCAGGTCGATCGCCGGCGCGCCGACATGCACGAGGTCGCCGATCAGCTCGACGGGGAACCCCGGCTCCAGGAGCGCGAAGTGGGCGAGGGACGCCGCGCGGTGGTGCAGCCCCGGCATCGCGTTGAAGAGGTGCGTCACCGAGCCGGCGCCGCGCTTCGCGGCGCGGCGCGCGTCGTCGAGGGTCGCCTCGCAGTGGCCCATGGACACGATGGCGCCGGCGGCGACGCACATGCGGATCGAGCGCTCCGCGCCGCGGATCTCGGGCGCGAGGGTCACGACGCGCACGACGCCCGTCTCGAGGAACGACTCCAGCAGGGCCGCGTCGGGCGCGAGGATGTGCCGGCGGTCGAGGGCGCCGGGCCGCGCGAGGCTCACGAAGGGGCCCTCCAGGTGCGCGCCGACGACGAGCGCCTCCGCGGGCCCGGGTCGCCGCCGCACGGCGTCGATGGCACGCAGCCGCTCGAGCGTGCGCGAGGGCGCGAGCGGGTAGAGCGTCGGGCAGAAGGCGCCGACGCCCGAAGCCAGCAGCGCGCGCGCCATGCCACGGAGGCTCTCCTCGCCCGGCGCGCTCGCGTCGAAGCCGCCGAAGCCGTGGACGTGGGTGTCGACGAAGGCGGGCCCGATGGCATCGGCTCCGGCGTCGATCCGCTCCGCCGCCGCCGGCGCGCGGCCGGAGCCCGAGGCCGTCACGACGCCGCCGCGGATCGCGAGCCACCCGGGGCGGAGCCGCCCGCGCAGGAGCACGCGGCGGCTCTGGACCACGAGGTCGTGTCGGGGCTCGGTCATGCGGGCGCGCGCTCCACGAGCGCGACGGCGTTCCGGCCGTAGTCTCGCACGGTGCGTGGCGCGAGACGCGCGAGGTCCTGCTCCGAGAGCGCGCCCTCGGGGAAGTGCAGGACGAGCGTGCCTCCCGGCGCGAGGACGCGCTCCGCGAGGTCGCGGGCGAGCGCGAGGAGCGCGCCCCGCCGCCGCTCCTCCTCCGCCTCGCGGTAGGGCGGGTCGAGGAACACGAGGTCGCGCGAGGCGTCGTCGAGGGCCGCGACGACGCGATCGACGGAGCCGCGGCGCACGGCGGAGCGCGCGCCGAGGGCGAGCGTCTCGAGGTTGCGCACGAGGCAGGCGAGCGCCCCGGGGTCGCGCTCCACGAAGAGCGCCTCGGCGGCGCCGCGCGAGAGCGCCTCGATGCCGAGGGAGCCGGTGCCGGAGTAGAGGTCGAGCACGCGCGCGCCGGTCACGGCCTCGCCGAGCATGCTGAAGACGGCCGCGCGCGTCCGCTCCAGCATGGGGCGCGTGCGGAGATCGCGGGGCGTCGCGAGGACCCGGCCGCCCAGGTCGCCTCCGATGATGCGCATGGGGGGAACGGTACCGCGCCGCTCCCTACAATCCTGCGCCGCGTGCCGTCCATGCCCCGTCTCCACGTCAACATCGATCACATCGCGACCGTGCGGCAGGCGCGCCGCGCGGCGGTGCCCGACCCCGTCGCCCTGGCGTCGATCTGCGAGTCCGCGGGCGCCGAGGGCATCACGGTGCATCTCCGCGAGGACCGGCGGCACATCCAGGACCACGACGTGCGGGAGCTCCGCGCCCGCGTGACGACGCTCCTCAACCTCGAGTGCGCCGTCACCGACGACCGCCTCGCCTTCGCCTGCGAGGTGCGACCCGACGAGGTGTGCCTCGTGCCGGAGAGCCGGATCGAGGTGACGACGGAGGGCGGGCTCGACGTGCTGGCGGAGCCGAGGCGCGTCGCCGACGCCGTCGCGCGGCTCCGCTCCGCGAAGATCCTCGTCTCCCTCTTCGTCGACGCCGACCCGGCGCAGATCGCCGCCGCGCGCGCGAGCGGCGCCGACTTCGTCGAGATCCACACGGGGGCCTACGCGAACACGCGCGGCGCCGAGCAGGAACGCGAGCTCGCGCGTCTGCGGGCCGCCGCCGCCGCCGCCCGCGGCGCGGGCCTGCGGGTGAACATGGGCCACGGGCTCGACTACGAGAACGTGGCTCCCGTCGCCGCCATCGAGGGCGTCGAGGATCTGAACATCGGCTTCGCCATCGTGGCGCGGGCCGTGGTGGTCGGCATGGAGCGCGCCGTGCGCGAGATGCGAGCCGCCATCGATCGAACGACCGAGATTCCCCGAGGTGCTCCGTGAGACTCGCAGGCTGCTTCACCGCCATCGCCACGCCCTTCCGCGACGGCGCCGTCGACTTCGAATCCCTCGGCCGACTGATCGATCTGCAGATCGACGGCGGCGTGGCCGGGATCGTGCCGTGCGGAACGACGGGCGAGTCGCCGACGCTCTCCGTGAAGGAGCACGACGCCGTGGTGCAGTTCTCGGTGGAGCGCGCGAAGGGACGCTGCGCCGTCTTCGCCGGCACCGGCTCGAACGCGACGAACCTCGCGATCGAGCGCACGAAGGCGGCGAAGGCGGCCGGCGCGACGGGGGCGCTCCTCGCGACGCCCGCCTACAACAAGCCGACCCAGGAGGGGCTCTTCCGCCACTACGAGGCGATCGTGCGCGGCGTCCCGGGCTTCCCCGTCGTGCTCTACGAGGTGCCCGGGCGCACCTGCGTGTCGCTCGACGTGGAGACCTGCGCGCGCCTCTGCGTCTTCGACGAGGTGATCGCCATCAAGGAGGCTTCCGGGAAGCTCGAGCGCGTGACGCGCCTGCGGCAGACGACGGACCTCGCGATCCTGTCGGGCGACGACGCGATGACGCTCCCGATGATCTCGCTGGGCGCGACGGGCGTCGTGTCGGTGGCGTCGAACGTGGTGCCCGGCGACGTGTCGGCGCTCGTGACGGCCGCCACGGACGGAGACTTCGCCGAGGCGCTGCGTCTCCACGATCGCCTCGATCCGCTCTTCACGGCGCTCTTCCTCGAGACGAACCCCGGGCCCGTGAAGTACGCGCTCGAGCGATGCGGCGTCTTCACGAGCGGCGAGCCACGGCTGCCGCTCGTGGCGCCGGGCGAGAAGGCCCGCAAGGCCGTCGACGCCGTGCTCGCGCGCCTCGGCTGCCTCGCGGGGGCGCGATGAAGCGGGCGGCGGCGCCCGGCCGAGGGCCCGCCGTCGTCGTCGCCGCGGTCGTCGCCGTTGCGGCCCTCTCGGGCTGCGGTGCGCCGCCGGATGCCGCGCCGTCGAACGCATCGACCGAGCGGCCGAATTTCGTCGTCGTCTTCACCGACGATCAGGGCTTCGCCGACGCCGGCTGCTTCGGCGGGACGCACGTCGCGACGCCGCGCCTCGACCGGCTCGCGGCGGAGGGCATGCGTCTCACGAGCTTCTGCGTCTCCCAGGGGGCCTGCACGCCCTCGCGCGCGTCGCTGATGACGGGCTGCTACGCGAACCGCGTCGGCCTCCCGGCGGTGCTCTTCCCGAAGGACCGCGTCGGCCTCGCGCCCGCCGAGACGACGATCGCGGAGCTGCTGCGCGGCGCCGGCTACGCGACGGGCGCCTTCGGCAAGTGGAACCTCGGCCATCTGCCGGAGCACCTGCCGACGCGGCACGGCTTCGACGAGTACGCCGGGCTCCCCTACTCGAACGACATGTGGCCGTTCGGCCACGACGGCGCGCCGAGCGAGCGGAAAGCGCAGTACCCGCCGCTCCGGTGGGTCGAGGGCGAGGAGGCGGCCGACACGATCACGACGCTGGAGGATCAGGCACGCCTCACGGGCCGCCTCACGGCGCGCGCCGTCGACTTCGTGGAGCGGCATCGCGACGAGCCCTTCTTCCTCTACCTGGCGCATCCGATGCCCCACGTGCCGATCGCGGCGTCGGAGGCGTTGCGCGGCGCGACGGGGCTCGGCCCCTACGCCGACGTGATCGCCGAGATCGACGCATCCGTCGGCGCGGTCGTCGACGCGCTCGACCGACTCGGCCTTTCCGAGCGCACGCTCGTCGTCTTCGCGTCCGACAACGGTCCGTGGCTCGAGTTCGGCAACCACGCGGGCTCCGCCGGGCCGCTGCGCGAAGGGAAGGGGTCGGCCTTCGAGGGCGGCGTGCGCGTGCCTTGCATCGCGCGGTGGCCGGGGCGGATCCCCGCCGGGTCCACGAGCGACCGGCTCGCGTCGACGATCGACCTCCTGCCCACCTTCGCCGCGCGCGCCGGCGTCGCGCTGCCGGATCGCGCGATCGACGGCGTCGATCTCTCCGCGCTCCTCTTCGGCGATCCCGGCGCCGAGCCGCGCGCCACGTTCCTCTACTGGTACGACGGGTGGCTCCACGCCGTGCGCGAGGGGCGCTGGAAGCTGCACGTCCCCCACGACTACCGCAGCCACGAGGGTCTCGCGCCGGGCCGCGACGGCTTCCCCGGTCCGACGAAGCGCGGCCGCATCGAGACCGCGCTCTTCGACCTCGACGCCGACCTCGGCGAGACGACGGACGTGGCGGCGGCCCATCCCGAGGTGGTCGCGCGGCTCTCGGAGCTCGCGGAGCGGGCCCGCGCGGAGCTCGGCGACGGTCCGCGCCGGGGACGGGTGCAGCGGGAGCCGGCGCGGTCGCCCTGAGCCCTGCTGCCCCCTCGCCCTGTCTGCGGGGGCGCGACTACGATCGAGGGCAACCCCTGCCCGGAGCTCCGGGAGCTCCGACGAACCATGCGAGCACGGACCAAGGTCTTCATCGCACTCCTCCTGGCCTCGACGCTCGCGCCCGCCTACGCGGCACGCGGCGCCACGACGCACCGGTTCCTGCTCTCCATGAGCGGCAGGAGCACAAACTCGGGTGTCGTTCTCCCTCCGGGCGCGAAGCCGATCCAGGGGAAGGTGAACGACAAGGTGATCGCCGAGACGCTCCAGGGGATCCTCCCCGACTACGCGGCGCAGTTCCTCCACCTCGATCCGGAGGGGAAGTTCTACCTCTTCTTCGACAGCCGCGACTCGTGGCGCGTCGCTTCCAGCTCGACGGCCGCCAACGCGACGACGCTCCGCGGACAGACCGATACCCAGGGGAACTTCCTGATGGCCGGCTACTACGGCTTCATGGGAATCGACCTCGACCTCTTCGTCGTCGGGAAGGTCTCCTGGGAGAAGGGGCAGTTCGTCCCGAAGAGCGTGAAGGGAACGATCTACTTCGTGAGCGACGACATGGGCGAGATGATGACCCTCAAGTTCAAGACGAATGGGAAGCCCGAGGTCGTCCAGCTCTGACGCGCGCGCCTGGCTCCCGGGAATGGGGTCAGACCCCTTTCTCGCTCTCCCCTCTTCTCGCGCGCGTGCGGCGCGCGAGAAGAGGGGAGAGCGAGAAAGGGGGTCTGAGCTCGTGAAAAAATCGGCGCCGGGCTTCGGCCGGCTGCGAGCGGCTGCGGCTTCGTTGCTCCTCCTCCGCAACTCTCCATGAGTTGCGTCGTCGTCGCGCCTCGCCTCGCTCGCTCTCGCTCGGCCTCGGGCCAGCGGCGGCGATTTCCTCACAACCTCTCTGACCCCATTCCCGGGATTCGCGAAGCACGCCGTCAGCCGCCGGCGAGCCGCCCCACGGCGCCGAGCAGCGCGCGGCAGACGGGAGAGCGGACGTTCGTGAGCGGCGTCGGCACGTAGCGGCCGAGCTTCGAGAGCCACGTGTCGACGGCCATGTCGTCGAGCGCTTCGATCACCGGGTAGCCGGCGCCGCCCCCGTGGATCGCGCGGAGCATCCGGTGGAGGCCCACGCGCTTCAGGTCCTCCATGCGCGACGTGGGCGTGTCGCCCGCGCGCCAGACCCCGAGGAGCTCGCTCTCGCCCTCGGCGAGCTCGGCGCGCGCGTCGCCGATGCGGAATCCGGTGCAGCGCTCGCCCTCGACGGTCGCCTCCAGCCGGAGGTCTCGCGCGCCCGGCGCGCGCGCGTCGGTCGCGGCGCCGCGCGGGCCCACGAGACGGAAGGACCCCGTCGCATAGTCGCGCGGCTCGACGATCGTGCCCATGCCACCGTCGCGGAAGCGGATCAGGACGCGCGCGCCACCGGCGAACTGCATCCGGTGCGCCGCGCCGATCTTCGTCCGGCGCAGCAGCGTCTTCAGCATCGCGTGACCGTGGTAGTGGTAGGCCGAGCGGTCGAAGTGCACCTCCTGGAGCGCGCCCAGGTGCGCCTCCTCGGCGGCGCGCACGGCGTCGATCCACGGGAGCGTCGAGCAGTCCTCGGCGACCCACGCGTTGCGGAAGCCGGCGACGAGACCGTAGTGGCGCAGGTGCTTCATCAGCAGCACCGGCGTGTCGAGCAGCAGGTCGAGTCGCGACGTGTCGAAGCGACGCAGCGCGCGGAGCACGCCGGGGATGCTCGGCTTCGAGACGATGACGATCGCGAGGTCGGCGGCCGCCACGTCCTCGGCGCGCAGCTCCGCGAGGGGCGAGGTGACGAGGGTGCGGTCGCCGCAGGCCACCTCCTTGCGACCGCGCGTGCGCACGCTCGCGATCGCCCAGGACCCCGTCAGCGCCGCGAGCGCCGGCAGCACCGCCGTCCGAGCCCGCTTCCCGGCGCCGATCACGAGAACGCGCTTCTCCGTCACGAAGGCTCCTCCCGCGCCGGCGCGGGCGCTCCCGCGAGCACGCGCTCGCGCAGGTGGCCGGCGAGCCGGATCGCGAGCGCCACGAGCGTGAACGTCGGATTCGCGCAGCCGCTCGTCGGGAAGACCGAGGCGCCCGCGACGAAGACGTTCTCGACCTCGTGGAGCCGGCAGTCGGCGTCGACGACGGAGGTGGCCGGGTCGACGCCCATGCGCGTCGTGCCCATGTGGTGCGACGCGTCGAGATCGATGGGCCACGGATCCGCGCCGGCGAGATCGCCCTCCAGCCGGCCGAATCCGTTGCGCGCGAGATCGGCGGCGAGGGCGCGGTGCACCTCGACCATCGAGCGGCGGTCGAGCTCCGTCGACTGGTGGCGCACGACGGTCTCCGGCTGGCCGTAGGCGTCCGTCGCGTCGCCCAGAAGCACGCGATTCTCGGGGTTCGGCTCCATCTCCATGAAGTTGCGCAGACGCACGGCCTGCACCGCCGCCGCCCGCCGGCGCAGGCGCGCCGCGACGTAGCGGCCTACGGGCAACGCGTTCACGACGACGTTCCCCGCGAGCCGCATCCAGCCGAGCGCGTCCTTGCGCTCGTTCTGGAGATCGGTGTCGTCGCCCGTCTCCGAGTAGTCGCGGAGCGTCACCACCTCGTCCTTCTTGCTCTCCTTCCAGGCGCGGAAGAGGCCGCGGCTCCGCTTCACGAACAGCACGAAGGACTCGACGCCCTCGTTGTCCGACCAGGGGAAGAGCGGCTCGAAGCGGACGTAGGAGTTGAGGACGCGGCGCTCTTCCTGCAGCTCCTCGCGCAGCCGCAGCCCCGCGTAGCCGGCGTAGCCCTTGTGGAGGCAGCCGAAGTGGTAGGGCAGCTCGCGCACGGAGCGCGCCGGGCGGATCGTCCCGAAGTAGTTCTTCGGGTGGTTCATGAGCCAGCGCCCCACCTGGTCGCGCTCGTTGCCGAGGCCCGCCGCGCAGAGGTCGCGCGACGCGAGGAGGAGCCGCGCATTCTCGATCCCGCCCGTGGCGATCACGAAGACGCGCGCGTCGACGCGATGCTCCCGGCCGCCGGTCGAGCGCGCGACGGCCCGGGTCACGCGGCCCGCGACTCCGCCGGCCTCGAGGCGCAGCACCGTCGCGTCGAGCCAGAGGTCGATCTCCTCGCCTTCGTAGACCGCGCGGTGCTCCGTGCCCCAGTTCTGCGGCTCGCTCGCCGCGAGGAAGATCTTCTCCTCGAGGTCGCTCCAGGCGAGCTGCGCGTCGCCCTTTCGCTTCAGCGCCCCGAATCCCTCCGCGCCGAAGAGCGGCAGCGCGGCGAAGCGGTAGCGCTCCGCCGCCCGCCCCCAGAGCGGCAGCAGCGTCGCGCGCGCGATCGGCCAGCCCGACGCCCGGAGGAAGCCGCGCTCGCGGAAGTCGATCTCGTCGAGCGGACTCGAAAGACCCGCCCACGTCGTCGACGCGCCGCCGAGCACGCGCTCGCGCGAGTAGTCCTTGATGCGGATCCCCTCGCTGCGCACGCGCCGGAGCGCGTCGCCGAGCTTCGTCGGGGCGAGACGGCCGCTCTCCAGGACGGCGACGCGGAGACCCGAGCCGAGGAGCTCCTTCGCCACGGTCGTCCCCGCCGGCCCCGAGCCCACCACGCACACGTCGTACTCGGGCACGCGCTCGGCCCGGTCGAGGTCGTGGATCATGCGGCGGCGATCGCGGAGCGCGCGAGGGTCACGGCGCGATCGTAGCAGCCCGCGACGACGCGTCGCGGCGCCGCGGTAGGCTCCGCGCATGCCCTCGCCGCGCCTCGTCGTCGAGCCCCTCGTCCCCGAGCGCTGGGACGACTTCGCGAAGCTCTTCGGCCCGCGCGGCGCCTGCGGCGGCTGCTGGTGCATGACGCCGCGGCTCGCGCGCGCCGAGTACGAGCGGAGCAAGGGCGACGGCAACCGACGCCGAATGCGGCGCCTCGTCGCGTCGGGACCGGCGCCGGGTGTGCTCGGCTACGACGGCGGCGAGCCCGTGGCGTGGTGCTCGCTCGGGCCGCGCGGCGATTTCTCCACGCTCGCGCGCTCGCGCGTCCTGCGGCCCGTCGACGACGCGCCCGTGTGGTCGATCGTCTGCCTCTTCGTCGCGAAGACGCATCGCCGTCGCGGCATCTCCCTCGCGATGATCCGCGGCGCCGTCGAATGGGCGCGCACGCAGGGCGCGCGGATCGTCGAGGCCTACGGCGTGGAGCCGCGGGAGGACCCGATGCCCGACGTCTTCGCCTGGACCGGACTCGCCTCGGCCTACCGCGCGGCGGGCTTCCGCGAGGTGGCGCGCCGCTCGCCGACGCGCCCGATCCTGCGTCGCGTGCTGGCGCCGCGCCGGCGAACGCGTCAGCGCGGGATGTGAATGCGGCGGACGCGGACGGAGGGCTCCGCCGCGCCGTCCGCGTAGGTGACGCTCACGAGGTGGAAGCCGTGGGTGTTCGCGCTGGAGAAGAGGTCGCCGAGATCGTCCATCCGGATCACGGCCGCGTTGCGCCCGTCGTCGAAGGTCATCGCGTTCGCCCAGGCGGGCGGCCCCGAGCTCTGGCTGCGGGAGAGCGCGCCGACGACGTGATGGCCGACGGAGCCCCAGCCGCCGTCCGTGTGCGCGTTCGGGAACACGGCGCGCCCTTCGGCGGAGACCCACCGGTCGACGACCGGCGTGTCGTCGTGCCCGAAGAAGAGGTGAGAGATCCGCGCCGGCGGCTCCGGGGCGCCCTCGGGCACACCGTCGAGATTGCGGTTGATGGCCTCGATGAGACCGCGCGCGTTGTAGCAGTCCTCGTCCCAGGCGTTCTTGCGCATCCAGCGCTCCTGGAAGTCCTGTCCGTAGACCGCCTCCCGCAGCACGTCGTTCGTGATCGGCGAGATCACCGGCAGGAAGATCCCCGTGTAGCTCGCCCACCCGAGGCCGAGCCACCCGAAGGTGAGCTCGTTCATCGGCGACGTCACGTCGTTGTAGCGGCCGAAGCGCGTCTCCCGGTATCCGGTCTTGCTCGCGAGGCCCGCGCGCGGGTCGTGGTGCATGAGGACGAAGCTCTTCCCGTGCGCCGGCGTGGGCTCGAGGCGACGCGCTCGGCGGTCGAGGCCCGCGAAGTGGCGGAGCGCCACGTCGAACCAGACGAGGGAGGCGTCCTGGAGGCCGCCGCCCCAGTTGTTGCCGAGGGCGCCGACCTGGTCGCGCTCCACCTGGTGCAGGTCGAAGCTGTTGAGCGCCACGACGGCGCAGCCGCGGTAGTGGAACGCCACGTTGCGCGGACCCAGCTCGTAGGCCCAGTCGACGAGCCCGTCGTAGAACGGCGGCGTGAAGCGAAGGAGGCGAACGAGCGTCGGCAGCCCGCCCGAGAGGTCGTCCACGAGCCAGTCGCCGGCGGCACCGAGGAGCGGCAGCGTGCGGAGCAGGTAGCCGAGGCCGGCGAAGAGCTGGTTCGGGAGCCCGCCGTAGGCGGCGAATCCGTCGTGGTTGCCCGGCACGGCGAAGATCGCCTTCGAAGAGCGCCGGATCTGCTCGCGGAGCTGCGGGAACTCGCCCGCCGTCGGATCGTCGACCCGCGCGTAGGGAGACTTCGGGGCCGAGAGACCGAACGCGTCGGCGACGGGAGCGAGCCCGGAGCTGCTGAGCCCCTTGCCGTCGCCGAAATCGCCGACGATGACGACGAACTTGGCGCCGCGGATCTCCTCCTCGAGCTCGCGGGGGATCGACGGGATCTCGCGGCGCTCCATCGACGATTCCGGCAGCGACGCCGGGTCGATGAGCGAGAGGAACCCCGCGAGGTTCGAGCCGTCCGAGTCGTACTGGAGGTCGGCGCCGACGACGAAGGAGAACGACCGGTCGGCCGGCTCGGGCTCGTCGAGCAGGAACGGCGCGGGGCACGGGTCCTCCGAGACGACGCGACGCACGGCCTTCTCCAGGTCGCGCACGCGCGACGCGATCTCCTCCGGCGGCGCGTCCTCGGAGGCGAGGGCGCGGGCGAGGCGCCGCGCACGGTCCTCCACGGGCGCGAGGTCGGGCGCGAAGATCGGCAACTCGCCGGCGACGCGCGCGAGGGAGTCCGAGAGGGCGGCGGCGCACTCGGCCGTGGGGCCCGGCTCGAGCGCGGCAACGCGCGGATCGGAGAGACCGCGGATCGACTCCTCGAGGAACTCCGCCGCGAGGACCCAGCGCCCGGCGCCGAGCGCGGCGACGGCGCGTCCGAAGGCTCCCGCCGGCAGGGGCACTTCCACGGGGACGCGCGGGAAGATGCGGAGATCGAAGAGCTCCTCGCGCGGACGCTCGCCGTGGAGCGCCGAGCCCGCGAGGTCGCTCCAGCGCTGCAGGACGACGCTCGCGGGGATCCGCGCGACCAGCTCGAGCGCGTCGAGGCGCGGTCCCACCACGACGTCCGGATCCTCGGCGGAGCAGAAGCGGCCCTCGTCGGAGAGGTTCGCGTCGACGAACTGGAGGAAGGGCCGCGCCTCGTCGTCGAGGGAGATCGGCTCCCGGTGCTCCGGATCGCGGGGAACGAGGGCGAAGTGCACGCGGCGACGCAGCTCGTCGAGGAGAGGAGGCCCCGCCTCGGGAAGGACCATGTCCGGCCTCGGGAGCACGAGCGCCGAGAGCGCGTCGCCGAGCACCGGAGAGAAGCGGCTCGGCACGAGGAACGACTCGCGGTGCAGCAGCACCGGAAGCACCCACTCGAGGCCGCTCCCGTCGGCGGCGTGCGACGCCTCGGCGATGTGCGGGCAGGTCGCGCGCGGGTAGAGGAAGAGCGGGAGGCGACGCGCGCTCGTGCCTTGGGGCTCGAGGCCCGTCGCCGGCGCGAGGCCGTCGGAGGCGAGGGACACGTAGGCGTCGAGAACGCGGAGCTCACCGAGCATCTCGCAGAACTGGTCGGTGCCGCCGACGCCCCGCTCGTGCGCCGCGGCGATCCCCGCCTCCGTCGCGCGCAGCGCCCGCGTCATCCGGTCGGCGACCTCGCGAGGGTCGCCCTTCCCGAAATCGGGGAATCCGTGCAGCGTCCGCGCGCTGCTGAAGCAGCCGACCGCGAGGAGAGGGAGCGCGGCGAGGATCGTGCGCCGCCGTGCGCTCGGGAGCCCATCGGGGTGCGGGTGCGAGTTCGGCATCGGACGAAGCCGGCCCCCGATGCGACCCGGCGCCGGCCGGTTTCTCACGACGTCGCCGGACGCTGCGCGTCCGGCGCCTCGTGGAGACCGCGCTGCAGCTCGCGGCCGCCGTCCATCGTGAGGCACGTGCCGTTCACGTAGGCGGCGAAGGGCGACGCGAGCCAGACGATGCCCTGCGCCACCTCGAAGGGCGTCGCGAACCGCCCCGCGGGCACGGCGCGAACGACCGCCTCGCGCGCCTCGGGCGTCGGCCAGAGGTTCTGCGCCGCGCCCTGGGAGTCGAAGACGCCGGGCGCGATCGCATTCACGCGCACGCCGCGCGACCCCCATTCGCCGGCAAGGGTCCGCGTGACGGCCCAGAGCCCCGCCTTCGCGGCGGCGGAGTGGACGACGCCCGGCATCCCGGTCCACGCGTAGGTGGCGATCACGTTCACGATCGCGCCGTCGCCCTGACGCAGCATGACGCGTCCGGCGGACTGGGCGCAGAAGAAGGCGCCCGAGAGGGCGATGTCGATCACGGCGCGCCAGCCCTTGGCGCGCAGCTTCTCGGCGGGACAGACGAAGTTGCCGGCGGCGTTGTTCACGAGGACGTCGATGCGTCCGTCGCGCTTCGCAATCCCGAGGAAGACCTCCGCGACGCGGTCCGGGTCGCGCACGTCGAGGACCTCCGACTCGACGGAGAAGCCCTCGCGCGCGCCGTCCTCGACGATCGTGCGGTGGTGCTCGGCGTCGCGGCTGAGCACCCGGACGCGCGCGCCGAGGCGCCCGAAGGCGCGCGAGGTCTCGAGGCCGAGGCCGGTGCCGCCTCCCGTCACGACGACGACGCGGTCGCGGAAGCTGCCGGCGGGGAGGAGCGGTGCGGCGGGCGGGTCGAACATCGCGGTGGCTCGCGGTGCGCGGAGCGGGTCTCCCGCGCAACGGCACGGGACTCTACTCTGGATCGACGCATCCCCGACTGGTCCCCACCGACCGGAGCTCCTCCATGCGGATCGCCCCTCCTCGCGTCCTCGCCGGTGCACTCGCGTTCCTCCTGGCCGCCGCCGCGCCCGCGGGCGCGCAGCTCACGCTCGATCTGAAGGGCGGCATCCTGAACGAGAACTGGGAGTTCACCGTCACCGGGACGCCGCCGGGCGAATACTGGGTGGTCGCCTTCGCCGACACGACGGGGCCGCTGCCGATCGCCATCGTCGATCCCTTCGATCCGCGCTCCTGGGATCTGGACGTGTCGATGTTCTCCTACGGCGGCGGATGGGGCCTCGAGCCGGCGCCGGTGCCCGCGCTGACGATCCCGAACGCCTATCCGCAGTTCGTCGGCACGGGCGCCCACCTGTACGGCCAGGCCTTCACTCTTCCCGGGCCCGCGACGCTCGTGGATCTGCTCTCGAACAACATCGTGATCGTCGTCGCCGGCCCCCACGGCACGTCGACGGACACGCTCGGCGTGCCGATCCAGACGCGCGGCTTCGCCACGGGCCAGCGGCTCTCGAACGGCGACCACATGATCTTCGGGGGGAACGACGGCGCGCTGCAGGGCGGCACCTATCTGAAGAGCGTGGAGCGGTGGAACTACCGGATGCAGTCGGTGACCTCCGGGCCCGACCTCGGGATCGAGCGCTCCTTCGCGGCGAGCATGACGCTCGACGACGGACGCGTGCTCGTCTGCGGCGGGAACGACGACCTGAACAACGTGCTCACGTCGGCGGAGGTCTACGACCCGGCGACGAACACCATCACGCCGACGGGCTCCATGGCGCAGGGGCGCTACTTCCACTCGCTCGTGAAGCTCCTGGACGGCCGCGTCATGGCCTTCGGAGGCTCCACCACGGTCGACAACTCCTCGTCGGTCGCCGCGGCCCTCGCCCTCGTGAACAGCGCCACCGACAAGGCCGAGATCTGGAATCCCGCGACGGGGCTCTGGACGAGCGCCGCGAACATGCCCTGGAAGCGCACGGGCGTGTCGGCGGCGCTGCTCCCGGGCGGGCGGGTGCTCGTTGCGGGCGGCGCGGGACCGGGATTCCTCTCGATCCCGAGCTTCTTCGCGACGGCATCGCGCTACGACGCGGGGACGAACTCCTGGGTGGCGACGCCGAGCTTCCCCGGCAACACGCGCGCGCTGGCGACGACCACCACGCTCGCCGACGGCCGCGTGATGCTGAGCGGCGGCGCGAAGGGAGACGTCCTCGCCCTCACGCTGAACGCACTCGCCGACGTGTCGGTCTACGACGGCGCGCTGAACCAGTGGGTGGCGGGGGTGCCGCCGCTGCCGATCGCGCGCACGGGCCACAGCGCGACGCTGATGCCCGACGGCACGATCGTCGTCTGCGGCGGCGCCTTCGGGGACGTGCTGTCGCCGGGCGTCACGAACCAGGTGGAACGCTTCACCGGCGCCGGCTGGACGACGATCGGCCAGCTCAACCACGAGCGGGCCTTCCATCACGCCGCGCTCACCCACGACGCGCAGAGGATCTTCCTTTACGGAGGCATCGAGTCGGGCGGCATCGCGGCCATCCAGCCGTCGACGGAGATGTTCGCGCCGTAGCGGTGGAGGCTCGGCTCGCGGCGCGAGCGCCACGCGACGCTCAGCGACTCCCGCTCCGGGCCGTCTCCCAGGGCCGGGCCCGCACGAGCTCGGTCCAGTCGGCGTAGCTCCCCTTCAATCCGGCGCGCTCGACGAACTCCAGGTCGAGACCCTCGGGCGCCACGTCGAGATCCTTCGGGTCCATCGCCGAGAGCACGCTCATCAGGTGCACGGCCGCCAGCACGTCCACGGGGCCCTCCTGGACGCGTCGCGGCTCGTGGTGGTGCGCGACGGTCTCCACGATGGAGAAGGGGAGCCCCCAGAGGCCCAACAGGTAGGCTCCGAGGTCGGTGTGCGACGCACCGAACTGCTCCTCCTCGACGGCGACGAAGGACCGCCCCGTGGAATGCGCGCGAGCGATCGACTGCGCCACCTCGTCGGGGAAGTTCGCCGCGAGCACGATCATCCCGACGTCGTGCACGAGAGCCGCCGTGAACGCGTCCTCCGCGCGCCGCGGATCCTCCACGACGAGCTTCGAGAGCTGCGCCGTGTCGAAGGAGCGCTTCTGCAGCCCGCCCAGCAGCTCCGAGACCCTCGGCGAGCTCTCGATCGACGCGAAGACGTGCGCGCTGAGGGTGAGCGACCTCAGGATCTCGACGCCGAGATAGGACACGGCTCCCTGGATCGAGGTCACGGCTCGGGCGGATCCGAAGTACGCGGAGTTGGCGAGCTGCAGGAGCTTCGCCGAGAGCGCGGGGTCGCGCTCCACGACTCTCGCGACGTCCTTGATGGATGCACTCTCGTCTCCCATCACGCGCGTGAGGTTCCAGTACGTGTCCGGGAACGATGGCAGCCGGTCCAGGTGGCCGACGATGCGGCGCACTCCCTCGTCCTCGAGCCGCTCGCGGAGCGAGAGGATCCGCGCGATCGAGGCGCGAATCACGGTCGAATCGACGGGCTTGCTCAGGAACTGCTGAGCCACGGGCAGGGCCCGCAGGATGGCCGCGCGGTCGCACTGACCCGACAGGATGAGGCGCGCCGCGCTCGGGTACTTCGCGCGCACGAGCTGGAGGAGCTCGGCGCCGTCGATTCCGGGCATGCGCATGTCCGAGACGACCACGTCGAAGGGCTCCTTCTCGAACTCGGCGATCGCCGCGGTCGCGCCGCTCGCGAAGACCATGTCCCACTGCTTGCGCTCGCGCCGCAGCATGTCCGCCAGTCCCGAGAGGACGTGCGGCTCGTCGTCGACGAAGAGGATGCGCTTCACGGATCCCCCGGTCGGTCGTGCCGCGGCGGTCCCGCGACCGGAAGCCGGACGACGAACGTCGTTCCGCCCCGTGCCGCCGCTTCGTGGGTGAGCGAGCCTCCGTGCTTCTGCACGACGACGTTGCGAGCGATGGCGAGCCCCTGGCCCGTCCCACGCCCCACTTCCATCGTCGTGAAGAAGGGCTCGAACACCTTGTGGCGGATCGCCTCGGGAATCCCGTGTCCCGTGTCGGAGATTCGAATCACGACGTCGGTGCCCTCGAGGGCCGTCGACACGGTGATGCGCCCTCGCCTTTGGGTCACCTTCATCACGTCCGCGATCGCGTGCGCCGCGTTCACGACGAGATTCAGGATCACCTGATTGACCTCGCCTCCGTGACAGACGACCGGCGGGATCTCCCCGAAGCTCGTCTCGATGTCCGCGACGTACTTGTACTCGTTCAGCGCGACGGTGAGCGTGCTCTGCACCGCCCGGTTCAGGTCGACCGCCGCCATGTCCCTCGGATCGGGGTGCGCGAAGTCCTTGATGGAGCGAACGATGTCGGCGACGCGACGCAGCCCATCGACGGAGCGCTCGAGAGCCGGCGGAAGATGCTCGACGAGGTACGAGAGGTCGGCGGCCTCCACGGCCGCAGCGACGGCTCCCGATGCCTCCTTCGCATCGGCGCCCTGCGCCAGCGAGCGGTGGAGATCCAGGAGCCGGTCGATCAGCGCGAGCATCTCGACGACGCCGTCGCGAACGAAGGTCACGCTGTCGGTCACGAATTGCACCGGCGTGTTGATCTCGTGCGCGATGCCCGAGGCGAGCCGGCCCACCGATTCGAGCTTCTGTCTCTGGAGGAGCTCGTCCTGGGCGCTCTCGAGGGCGGCATAGGCCGTCTCGAGGCGGCGGTTCTGCTCCTCGAGCTCGAGCGTCTTCCGCTCCACGACTCTCTGCAGGGCGGCGTTCTGCTCGAGGGACGCGAAGGCCGACGCCTGGGTCCGCTGCCGTTCGAGGACGCGGTCCATGAGGACGGCCATCGTCCGCTCGCGCGCCTGCAGCGCGCGCTCGGCGTCCTCGAGCTTGCGCGTGAGCTCGAGGACTTCGTCGCCGTCGACGCGAGGCGCGGCCCGGGTCATGCCCCTAGCTCCCGAGGGCGACGCCCGTGAACGTCTGGTTGACGTGGACCCCGTTGTACTGCTCGCCGAAGGTGCTGAAGCCGACGACGTTGTTCTCCGCGAGGATCGACCCCATGGGTTCGAGGAGCCCGCTGTTCTCGAACTCCAGACGCCGCAGGATGCAATCGCAGCCGAACACGACGCTCGGTTTCCCGATGCGATCGCGCACGCGCTGGAACGCATCGGTGGCGGCCTGGATCGGGTCGATCGTGCGGCCCAGCGTCAGGACGACGCCGTCCTCGATCGCGCAGAGGAGCGTGAGCCCTCCGTCCGCGTTGGCGCGGAAGATCGAGCGGATGTAGAGCTCGCCCCCGAGCTCGAGCAGGAGCGGATTCGCGGAGAACACCTTGGAGTCGAGATCCTTCTTCGCCACTCCGACACGTCTCGCGTAGGCCGCGGCCGCCGGCTCCCCGTCGATCTCACGGATGATTCGCGTCTCCGGCTCGGATCGCGTGACGACGAAGGGCCGGCCCGCCGGCACGAAGTGCTCGAACTTGAAGGTCGTGAAGTGAATCCGCGTGCGGAAGACCGCGAAGACTGCCGCGTTGCTCCTGAACTCCCCGTCGACGAAGACGTGTGTCTTGCGGAACGAGAGGTCGTCGCCGGCCGATCCGCCGACGAGCGGCACCTGGGGGAGCGCCTGATAGAGCGCGGACGTGAGCCGCTCCTCCATGAGGGAGAGTCCATCCACCAGGAGGAAGCCGAAGGCCTTCGCCTGCGCGTCCGGACGGAGCTCCTCACCCACGCTCTCGGCGATGCGCACGGCGTCCGACTCGCAGGTCGCGAGGTCGATGCCGTGACAGCGGACGCTCAAATCGCCCGAGAGGCTCACGGCGGAGATGCCCTTCGACGAGAAGCCCTCGGGTCCGAGCTCGCCCGCGGTCGTGCACCCGATGCAGGGCGCATCGAAGGCCGCGCGCAGCTCGGCGGCGAGCTTCGGAAGGTCGTACGTCGGAGAGCAGAAGAACAGGACGACGCGCTCGTCCGCGCGGTGGATCCGCTGGCGAATCTCGGCGACGGCGCGGCGCTCGTCGGAGGCATGGGACGATCCACGGCGCACCGAGAGAAGCGTTTCAGTGAGCATCTTCAGACTCTCCGGATGAAGTTGGAATCCACGCATGCAGGCTCTCCCGAAATCGGGGCCGTCGAGAACGTCCGGCTCGGGCGCCCAAGGAGGAACCCCTGGAGGAAATCGCATCCCAGGGACTCGAGGGTGTCGCGCTCGCTCGGCGACTCGACCCCCTCGGCGAGCGTTCGAATGCCGAGCTTGCTGCACATCGCCACCAGCGATGCGACCAGCGTTCGCTTCGTCGGCGAGAGGTCGATGCCGCGCACGAGATCCATGTCGAACTTCACGAGATCGGGCAGCACGAGGGCGAGGCTCGTCAATCCGCTGTAGCCGGCCCCCAGGTCGTCGAGCGCGATGCGGAAGCCCTGCTCACGGAGCCTTCCCACGACGCCGACGAGATTCGTCTGCGACGTGAGCGATTCGCGCTCGGTGATCTCGAGGACGACTCGACTCGCGAAGCGCGCGATCTCGTCGCGTCCATCGAGCAGGCGTTCGTCCGCGAGCTCCTCCGGATTCACGTTCACGAACACCAGCGCGTTCGTGGGCACCCGCTCGATCGACTCCGCCGTGAGCAGGCGAACGTGACGACCCGCCTCCGCCGCTCGGCCGAGGCGACGCGCCAAGGCGAAGAAGCACGGAGGCTCGGCGAACTCGGGATCGTCGCTGCGGAGCAGCGCCTCGAAGCCGCAGAGTCGGTTCGTGCGCGCCTCGAAGATCGGCTGCTGACCGATCCAGAGCGACGCGAGCGCCCGCTCGAAGATCCGCGACACGGACTCGGCATGCTGAGAAGCCTGGGCGGCGCTCCACGCTTCGAATCGGCGCTTCTCGTCGCGGGCGGCGAGCGCCTCGCGGATGGTGAGGGCGATCTCCTCGGCCGCGCACGGCTTGATCAGGAAGCGGAAGATCTGCGCCGAGTTGATGGCGGCCACGGCGGCTTCGACGCTCGCCTGCCCCGAGAGGATGATGCGAGCCGTGTCGGGATGGCGCTCGCGCACGATGGTGAGGAGCTCCGAGCCGGGCATTCCCGGCATGCGCTCGTCGGAGACGACGGCGTCGAAGGGCCGCGCGGCCAGGAGCTCGAGCGCGCGCGCGCCCGAGTCGGCGCACTCGAGGGAGAAGGGCTGCTTGCGGAGCGCGACCTGGATCGCCCGCGTCACTTCGGGCTCGTCGTCGACGAGCAGGACCCGCGTTTCTCGCGGCGTGGTCGACGAAGTGGACGTGCTGGATGCCATCGAGTCTCCGCGAGTCCTCCGGAGGTGGCGCCCTGCCCCTCCCCCTCCTCTCGGGCCCCTCGGAAGGTCGGCGTCCGGGGCCTCCCGCCTTGAGTGACGCAGCCGAGACTGGCCCCGAATTGGTGCATCAACCCAGGGACCGCGGAGCGACGGACCGGTCACCCTTCGAGGGCGCGAGAGGCCCTGTGAATGAATCGGGGCCAGTCTCGACGCGGCCCACGGCCGGAGTCGGCGGCGGAATCGATGAAACAGAGCCATCGGGGCCCGGATGGATCCCTCGGCGGGCGGCTTCGCCCCCGCCGGTCCATCGTCCCTCCTTCCTTCCTGAGGACTCCTCCATGCTCTCCTCCCTCTCCTTGCTCGCGGCGGGCCTGCTCGCCGTCGCGCCCTCGACGCTCGACGTGAAGAGCGCCGCCTGGGCCAGCAGCAGCAACTTCGTCTACGAGGTCAAGCACATGCCCGACCTCGACCAGCGCCGCATGGCCGGCAGCGGCATCCTCGGCCTCGCCGGCGACGGATCCATGTACTGCGTGCCGACGAGCACGCTGAACCTGATGATCTACGCGGCGAACCACGGCTACTCGTTCCTCCCGCCGGGGAACGGCTACTGGGCGCTGCCCGGCTTCTACAACCCGGGCTCCTTGAACCTCGCCGTGATGGGCGCGCTCATGAACACGAGCGCGAGCAATGGGACGAACGGCAACGGCTGGTTCAACGGGGCGAAGACGTGGGTCGCGCCCTACGGCCTGTTCACCGTCAATCACTACTACGCGGGCGGCAACTGGGCGCCGAAGGTGTCGAACCTCGGCCAGTCCGCCATCGGTGGAAGCATCGTCGCCTTCGCCTATGGGCGCTACGAGAAGGTCGGCGAGATCGGCGGCATCCCGATCCTCGACCGCGACGGCGGTCACGCCGTCACGCTCGTGAAGGCGGCAGCGGCCGGAAACAGCCTGGTGCTCCAGGTGCGCGACCCCGCCGACGATCCCGACAGCGGCTCGAATCCCAACTACAAGCTGAGCCAGTCGGCCTTCACCACGAGGTCCTACAACGTGGCGAATCAGATGGTCGTCGTCGGATCGTTCCCCTCGGGTCTCCGGCTCATGACGTCGCTCAACTACGACGCCGCGAAGGAGAAGAACGCCTACGTCGACTCCTACCTCACCATCCGGCCGAAGTTCGGGCTCACGTTCATCAACACGGGCCCCGACGTGATCCTGAAGCTCGTGCTGCCGAACAAGTCCTTCAAGCCGATCGGCCAGCTCGACTCCGACCTCCTCGAGGTGTTCCTCCCCCAGGGGAACCAGATCGTCGCGGCGGCGCTGAACACGGATCAGTCGTCGGCCTGGGTGCTGACGCAGAACCCGACGACGGGGAAGGTGATGCTCAACCTCACGGACCTGCTCTCGAAGGAGACCCAGCCCCTCACCGAGATCCCGGACGCGAAGCAGGTCTGCGTCGGCCGCGACCGCAGCGTCTACATCCTCACCGACGACAAGATCATCTGCTTCGATCCGGACCGCATCGAGTTCGGAACCGCGGCGTCCTCCTCGCCGGGCATGTACCTGAACAAGATGCTGTACAACGACGAGACCGATCAGCTCTTCGTGCTGGCGGCGAACGAGAAGAAGGTGCTCTGCTTCGACAAGGGGCTCCAGAACGATCCGATGCAGATGTCCTTCCCCGAGGGCTTCGAGATGGACGGTCAGATCGCGATGGCGATCCCGCCGTGCGCGAACCCGAAGCTCTGGATCACCGCCGAGTACTCGCCGGGAATCCTGCAGCTCCCGCTCGGCTCGCCCACAGGCAACGCCGACGAGAAGCCGGTCATCGTGAAGCTGCCGGGGGTCGACATGCCTTCGAGCCTCCAGTTCGACGACGCCTGCAACCTCTTCGTCGTGAACATGGGACGAATCCTCGAGTTCAAGGAGAACGAGGACGGCAACTGGGTCCAGATCCAGGACTCTCCCTGGAAGAACTACACGACGGGCGGCTCCTTCGAGATCACGCGCAGCCGGACGAATTACGACCCGGCGCAGCACTCCGGTCCTGCCTGGGACAACATCGAGCCCGACACCGTCGAGAAGGGCCGGCTCCTCGGCGACTGCGCGGCCGACCTCAACAAGGACGGCGTGATCGACGAGACGGACGGCACGCTGTTGAAGGCGAAGTTCGGCACGTCGGATCCCGACGCCGACCTGAACCAGGACGGCAAGGTCGACGAGGCGGATCTCCAGATCCTCCGGTCGAACATGGGCGTCTGCCACTGATCGAGGACGCGCGCTTCGGCGCGTAGTGACTCCAGGGGCCGCTTCCGGCGATCGCCGGAGGTGGCCCCGCTCGTTTCCCACGGACGCGGCTGCGCGGCGCGGGGGGCACCTGCCGTCCTGGCAGCCGATGCGCCGAGGGCGCTCCAAGTCGTTGGATTCCAACGCATCAGGGCGCCCCGAACTCGGCACCGTCGTTGCTTTCTGCACGCCTCCTCTCGGAGGTACCCGTGAAGCTCGACCGACTGACCATCCGCGCCCAAGAGGCGGCCGATTCCGCTCGCAAGCTCGCCGAGTCGAAGGGCCACCAGGCCCTCGAGTGTGAGCACTTGCTCGTGGCTCTGCTGGAGCAGGCGGAAGGTCTCGTTCCGACGCTCGTGCGGCGCATGGGCGGCGATCCCGAGCGGCTCCTCGCTTCGGCGCGCGCGCTCGTTGAAAAGCTGCCCACCGTGCGCGGCGGCGATGGCCAGGTGTATCTCTCGGCGGAGCTGAAGGAGACGCTCGAAGCCGCCTTCGATCTCGCCCGCGACATGAAGGACGAGTTCGTCTCGGTCGATCATCTCTTCCTCGCGATGATCGGCCGCAAGCGCGGCGCTCTCGCGGATCTGCTGAGGACAGCGGGCTTCCAGAAGGCCGATGCGCGCAAGCGCGTGGAGGAGCTGCGCGGCCCCCACCGCGTGACCGATCAGGATGCCGAGTCGAAGTTCCAGGCGCTCTCCAAGTACGCGAAGGACCTGACCGAGCTCGCGCGCAAGGGGAAGCTCGATCCCGTGATCGGCCGCGACGAGGAGATCCGGCGCGTGATCCAGGTGCTCTCGCGGCGCACGAAGAACAATCCCGTGCTCATCGGCGAGCCGGGCGTCGGCAAAACGGCGATCGCCGAGGGTCTCGCGCGGCGCATCGTCGAGGGCGACGTGCCCGAGGGGCTCAAGGGCAAGCGCGTGATGGCGCTCGACATCGGCGCGCTCCTCGCCGGCGCGAAGTACCGCGGCGAGTTCGAGGAGCGCCTGAAGGCCGTGTTGAAGGAGGTCACGACGGCCGAGGGGGCGATCGTCCTCTTCATCGACGAGCTCCACACGCTCGTGGGCGCCGGCGCC
>CAZJHD010000035.1:22733-43778 GCA_964545855.1 uncultured Planctomycetales bacterium | reverse complement strand
ACCGCGTTGGCCGCCTGATCGCGGCAACCTCTCCGAATCGTGAACTCCTATTTAGAATGCCCCGGCTCGGCGTCGTCCCGCTTCGCCGGTGCTCCGCGCTCGATTCCTTCTCGAAGATCTCTCGCAACTGGAGCCTTCCCCATGTCCTCTTCGCCTCTCCTCCAGCTCGCCGACCAAGGCCAGAGCGTCTGGCTCGACAACATCTCGCGCGACCTGCTCACCTCCGGAGGGCTCGAGAAGCTCCGCAAGCGCGGCATCCGCGGCGTCACCTCGAATCCGACGATCTTCCAGAAGGCGATCTCGGAGACGTCCCACTACGACCGCGCGATCGAACGGATGGCGAAGTCGGGATCGGACGTGAAGGCGATCTACGAGTCGCTCGCGATCGAGGACATCCGCGCAGCTTGCGACGTGCTGAAGCCCACCTACGAGGAGACGAAGGGGCTCGACGGCTACGTCAGCCTCGAGGTCTCCCCCGATCTCGCCTACGACGGCGAGGCGACGCTCGCCGAGGCGAAGCGGCTCTTCGCGGAGATCGCGCGTCCCAACGTCATGATCAAGATCCCGGGGACACCGGAGGGCGTTCCGGCGATCCGCGACGCCATCGCGGCGGGCCTGAACATCAACGTGACGCTCCTCTTCTCCGTGAAGGCCCACGAGCAGGTGATCGACGCGTACATCGAGGGTCTCCAGATGCGCGCGAAGAACCGCAAGCCTCTCCACACGATCGCGTCCGTCGCGAGCTTCTTCGTGAGCCGCGTCGACTCCGCCATCGACAAGCAGCTCGACGAGAAGGCGAAGAAAGCCGGGTCCCCCGCCGAGGCCGAGAAGCTGCGCGCGCTGCGCGGGCTCGCCGCCATCGAGAACGCCCGGCTCGCCTACGGGCTCTTCCGCAAGATGTTCGGGGCCGCGCGCTTCAAGGCGCTCGCGGCGAAGGGCGCGCAGGTGCAGCGTCCTCTCTGGGCCAGCACGAGCACGAAGAATCCGGAGTACCGCGACGTCCTCTACTGCGAGCAGCTCATCGGGCCGAACACCGTCAACACGATGCCTCCGGCCACGATCGAGGCCTTCGACGATCACGGAGTCGTCGCGAAGACGCTTCCGGGAACGGCGGCGACGACACGGGAGCGCGTCGCCAGCCTCGCGGCGGCCGGCATCGACATGGATGCCGTGTGCCGCAAGCTCGTGGAAGACGGCGTCAAGTCCTTCGCGCAGTCGTTCACCGACCTGCTCGCCGGCATCGACACGAAGCGCAAGCAGCTCGCGTCGAGCCGCTAGCACTCGCCCCGGCGACACTCGCCGACCCCACTCCCCGCTACTCCGTCCAGAGAATCACCGCAGGAGATCCCATGGACCTCGGTTTCGTCGGTCTCGGAAAGATGGGCCTCAACATGGTCACGCGGCTGCTCCAGTCGAAGGACCACCGAGTGGTCGTCTGGAATCGGTCCCGTGGCCCCATCGACGACGCGGCGAGCCGCGGCGCCGTGGCCGCCGACTCGCTGAAGGACGTGGTGGCGAAGCTGAAGGCGCCCCGCTGCGTGTGGATCATGGTTCCCGACTCGGCCGTCGAGGGCGTGCTCGCCGAGCTCGTTCCGCTCCTCGCCAAGGGCGATCTCGTCATCGACGGCGGGAACTGCAACTGGCGCGATTCCGTGCGCCGCGCGAAGCAGCTCCGCGAGAAGGGCATCGGCTGGTGCGACGCCGGCACGAGCGGAGGCATCTGGGGGCTGAAGGTCGGCTACTGCCTCATGGTGGGCGGCGAGAAGGCCGACTTCGCCCGCATCGAGCCCGCCCTCGCGACGCTCGCGCCTCCCGACGGCTACCTGCACGTGGGCGGTCCCGGATCGGGCCACTTCGTGAAGATGGTCCACAACGGGATCGAGTACGGGATGATGCAGTCCTACGCGGAGGGCTTCGAGATCCTCGAGAAGTCGTCCTTCGACCTCGACCTCCGCGCCGTCAGCCACCTGTGGAACCAAGGAAGCGTCGTCCGATCGTGGCTGCTGGAGCTCGCCGAGCGCATGTTCGAGGAGGACGGGAAGCTCGAGCGCCTCGACGACTGGGTGGCCGACTCGGGAGAGGGCCGCTGGACCGTGCAGACGGCGATCGACCAGGACGTCCCGGCGCCGGTGATCACGCTCGCTCTCCTCGCGCGCCTGCGTTCGAGGCAGGACGAGTCGTTCTCCGCGAAGGTGCTCGCGGGGCTCAGGAACCAGTTCGGCGGACACGCGGTGAAGTCGAAGTAGCGCCATGGCTCCCGAACTCCGTGGCGCGCCGCCCGCCGTCGAAGCCACCGATCTCCTGAACCCGTTCCGGGACCAGGGACGCGTGTCGATGCAGCACGGCGAGCCCTGCTCCGTCGTGATCTTCGGAGCGTCGGGCGACCTCACGAAGCGCAAGCTCCTCCCCGCGCTCTACAACCTCGCGCTCGACGGCTTCCTGCCGTCGCCCGTCTCCATCGTCGGCGTGGCACGCCGGCCCATCGACTCCGGCGAGTTCCGCGGGAAGATGAAGGAGGCCGTCTCGAGCTTCTCGCGCCGGAGACCCGTCGCGGAACGTGAATGGGATGCGCTCGCCGAGGGAATCTCCTACTGCCCCGTCGAGTTCGGAGACGCGGCGGGCTACGAGCGCCTGCGCACGACCCTCGAGGAGCTCGAGAGCCAGCGCGGCATGCCCGCGAACCGGCTCTTCTACCTCGCGATCCAGCCGGAGCAGATCTCGACGGTCGTCGAGAACCTCGCGGCGGCGGGCCTGGTCTCGCCGACGGCCTCGCCGTGGTCTCGCGTGATCGTCGAGAAGCCCTTCGGCGTCGACCTCGCCAGCGCACGCGCTCTCAACGCCGAGCTCACGCGCGTCCTCCGCGAGGACCAGATCTATCGGATCGACCACTACCTCGGGAAGGAGACCGTCCAGAACCTCTTGGTCTTCCGGTTCGCCAACGGGATCTTCGAGCCGATCTGGAATCAGAAGTACGTCGATCACGTGCAGATCACGGTCTCCGAGACCGTGGGCGTCGAGACGCGCGCCGACTACTTCGACAAGGCGGGGATCGCGCGCGACATCATCCAGAACCACGTTCTGCAGCTGCTCACGCTGGTCGGCATGGAGCCGCCCGTCGCGTTCGACGCGAACGCCGTGCGCGACGAGAAGGTGAAGGTGCTCCGCGCGCTCCGGCCGATCCGGGGCGACGAGGTGGTCGACGCCTCGGCGCGCGCGCAGTACACGGCGGGCGCCATCGGCGGGAAGCCCGTGCCCGGCTATCTCGAGGAGAAGGGCGTGCCGAAGGGGAGCGCCACGGAGACCTTCGCCGCGATCCGCTGCTCCATCGACAACTGGCGCTGGTCCGGCGTTCCCTTCTTCCTGCGCTCGGGCAAGCGCCTCGCGCGCCGCGCGACGGAGATCGCGATCCAGTTCAAGGAGCCGCCCCATCTCCTCTTCCGGGGAAGCTCCGGCTCGCGCATCGACGCGAACGTGCTGACGCTCCGCATCCAGCCCGACGAGGGCATCTCGCTGCGCTTCACCTCGAAGGTGCCCGGCGCGGCGCCGGCCCTGCAGCCAGTGCGCATGGACTTCCTCTACGGCACGTCCTTCGGCGTGGAGCCGCCCGAGGCCTACGAGCGTCTGCTCCTCGACTCGATCCTCGGCGACTCGACGCTCTTCACGCGCGCCGACGAAGTGGAAGCAGCCTGGACCTTCATGACGCCGATCCTCCAGGCATGGGACGAGCTCGGCGCCGAAGGCGTCGACGGCTACGACGCCGGCGGCTTCGGTCCGCGGAACGCCGACGATCTGATCGGCCGCGAAGGCCGGAGCTGGCGGAGAGTCTGACGTGGCCGTTGCGGAGCGGGTCGCAGGCGAGGGGAGCCGCTACCAGGCGGAAGGAACCTTCGACATCGGCGCCGTCGAGCAGCAGCTCCAGCTCCTCTGGAAGGACGCCGCCGAGGAGTCGACGCGGAGCGGAGAGGGCGCCGTCACGCGCGCCTGCTCCATGACGCTCGTCGCGCCTTGCTCGAACGACGAGCAGTTCGATCACGTACGCGCCGTCGTCGAGAACGCGTCCCTGCGACACCCGGGCCGCGCGATCCTCGGCCGCATCGACGTCCACGGCACGGAGTCCCGCCTCGAGGCGCAGGTCTCGGCCGTGTGCACCATGGGCGGCGCCGACCAGAAGCGCGTGTGCCACGAGCAGGTGATCCTCTCGGCGAGCGGTGACGGCCTCCGCGTCGTCGCGCCCGCGTTCGTCTCGCTCCTCGTCCCCGACGTGCCTGCCTACCTCTGGGTCCCCTGCGAGAAGCTCCTCGCGCACGAGCTGGTCACGCAGGTCGCCATCGCCGCGGATGCGCTCCTCGTCGATGCCCGGCGATTCTCGGATCCTTTCGGCGGCCTCGCCCTCTGCGCGCGCATCGCCCGCGACCACCGCGCGACGCGCGCCGCGGAGGAGGGACACGGGGGCTCCGGCTTCGGGATCCACGACCTCGAGTGGATCCGCATGGCGCCCTGGTTCGACGCCGTCGCCTGCGCCTTCGACGGAGCCGACGCGCGCCGTCTCGCGCAAGGGATCCAGACCCTCCGCATCGACTACGCGGCACCCGCCTCGCCCGATGCGGACCGGCGCGCGCGGTCGCAGGGTGGCCGGGAGATCCTCTCGGCGGCCTACCTGGCGGGCTGGTTCGCGTCGCGCCTCGGATGGCGGCTCTCGGGGAAGCGGCCCGAGTCGAAGGCGTCCCGCACGGAGATGGAGCTCGCCTCCACGGACGGAGTCCGGCGCATCACGCTCGTCGCGCGTTCCGAGAACGATGCGCCGGGCACCCTCCTGGAGGTCGAGGCCGCGAGCTCGGGCGGTCGCGTGCGCCTCGAGCGAGACGCCGGCGCCGACCGCATCCGGGCACGCGTCGGGATCGGAGGCACGTCGCCGCCCATTCGAGACCTCCGCGTTCCGAGGCTCGAGGACGGCCTCGCTCTCTCGGCCGCGCTCGTGCGGGTGCCGCGCGACGCCGGCTACGAGGCCGCGCTCCCGATCTCACTCGCCCTCGCGCCTCGCTGACATGCCGCCGGCGCCGCCGAAGGTCCATGTCGCCGCCGATTCCGATGCGGTCGCCGACGTCACGGCTCGGCGCTTCGCCGAGATCGTGAAGGAGGCGATCGCCGCGCGCGGCACGGCGATCGTGGCGCTCGCCGGAGGCCAGACGCCGCGCGCTGCCTACGCACGGCTCGCCGCACCGCCGCTGCGCGATTCCCTCGACTGGAGCCGCGTCGTGTTCTTCTTCGGCGACGAGCGCGGCGTCCCGCCCGATCACCACGAGAGCAACTACCGCATGGCGCGGGAGACTCTCTTCGCGTCCCTGCGCATCGAGCCCTCCCGGATCCACCGGATGGAGGCGGAGCGGCCCGACGCGGACGAGGCCGCGCGTGAGTACGCCTCCGCGCTGCGTCGTGCCTGTGGCGTGCCCGGGAGCGACGTGCCACGCCTCGACTTGGCTCACCTCGGCCTCGGCTCCGACGGCCACACGGCGTCGCTCTTCCCCGACTCCCCGGCGCTCGGAGAGACTCATCGGCTCGTCGTCCCCGCGCCGGGCCCCGGCGTGACACGCCGCCTCACGATGTCACTCCCCCTGCTCGCGGCCGCCCGGGCGATCGTCTTCACGGCGACGAGCGCCGCGAAGGGCGACGCGCTCCGGCGCGTCCTCGGGCGCACGGAGCCGCTGCCGCCGGCCGCCCGCGTGGAGTCGGTCCACGGGAGCCTCGAGTGGATCGTCGACTCGGAGCTCGCGGCGGCCGCGGGGGTCGCTCCGGGCTGAGATTCGGGGCCGGGGGCGCTCTCAAGGAGAGCCGATTGGACTTTCGATAGGGATCCCGGTTGATTGGATCGGGAGGGTGTCCATGGAAGTGTCCACGTCGGAGAAGAAGGGGTCGAAGCACGGGCGCTGGAAGTACGTGATCGACGCACGGATGCAATTCTCCGTGCTCTACATGGTGCTCGGCGTGCTCGCGCTCACTTCGTTCGCGTTCATCGGTGCAGCCGTCACGCTCCCCGAGAGCGACGCGCTGGTGGGCCTGACCCCCACGGAAGTGAGCACGCTGACGATCCAGATCGCGGCGGTGTACTTCCTGTTCTCCTTCGCGAGCCTCACCTGGATCACCCTGGTCCTGACGCATCGTGTCGCCGGACCCGCCTTCGTCCTGGAGCGCGCCGTGCGCGAGATGGACCGCGGCAACTTCGAGTCGCGGACGCGGCTTCGGAAGAAGGACTACCTGAAGAGCCTCTCGGAGGCGCTGACGGAGCACGCCTCGACCCTGCGCGAGGAGCGCGCGATGCGCCTCGAGTCGCTCGATCGGATCCTCGAGTCCGTGCGCGCGGGTGACGTCGCCGTCGCCGAGAGCCTCTTGAAGAGCCTGGCGGCGCGGGATCGCACGCCCGAAACCACGAGCACTCCAGCCGCCAACGTCCCCGTCTCCTGAGCGACGGACCGTCCATGCGCACGCGCACCGGCCGCCGACCCGGATCGTCGGCGCCTCCCCCGCGCCGGCGGCGCTCGGCAGCGGGCATCACGATCGTCGAGATGATGATCGTGGTGGTCATCCTCACGGTGGTGATGGGAGGAGCTTTCATGGTTCAGATGCGCCTCACGAAGGCGTCGGCGCAGATCTCCAGCAGCATCGAGTCCCTCCGCGCCCACATGAACGCGGTCTCGCTGTTGCGCGCCGACCTGGCGAACGCCCGCGTCGAGAGCGTGGCGGCGAACGGCACGTCGATCACCTACAGCCTGCCGGTGTTCGATCCCATCACCGGATCGATCCTCGACGACGACGGCAACGTCCTCTGGGGGATCAACGACGGAACGGGTCCGCGCGTCGGCGGGTGGTGCACCGTCTCCTTCTCCTTCGAGCGCACGCGCAGCGAAGCCGCCGAGGGTTTCGACCTGAACGGAGACGGCGATCTCGCCGACACCTTCGACGAGGGTCGGCTCGTGAAGATGTCCGACCTCGGCGCGCGGATGCCCCTGCCGCGAACCAACGTCCTGCTCGTGAGCGGCAATCCAGCCGGCGATTTCGACGGAGACGGCATCAACGATCGGCTCTTCGCGTTGAACGGCGAGAGCGTGCGGATCCGCCTCGCCCGCGCGAAGGACCGCGCCGCTGCTCGGATCCGACCCGTCACCATGGCCTTCGCAGAGCTCAAATGAAGAAGGACAACGTCGCGTCGTCGCGCCTCTCTCGGAATCGGAGAGGCTCGGTCCTGGTTCCCGTGGTGATCGTCGTGATCGCCATGGGGATGATCACGATGATCCTGGTCGACTCGGCGCGAACCGTCGCCGACCGCGCCGCGCGGAAGGCCGAGGACGAGCGGCTCCTCGCCGCCGGCGACGCGGCCATCGACCTCGCCATGCACGAGATCTGGAAGGGCTACCTCGCCGCCCAGGGCGGCGTCCCCGGATCGATCGGCTCCGCCCAGACGTTCCTGAATGCATATGGCATCCCGAAGCTCGCGACGCCGTCGAGCCCGCCCGTGGGCGGGACCTGGGGGAACTACGGCAACGAGGCTCCGAAGGGCGCGGTCCAGTTGCTCGGCAAGCTCGACGCACACGAGCTCGCCTGGAACGATCTCCTCTCGAAGGTGCCGCTCACGCTCGACGGGAACGCGAAACCGCGTGTGGGCGATGCCCGCGTGCACGATCTCTCGATCGTGCGCGAGGACGGCGCCTCCGCGACGGCGCTGCGCGTGAAGGCGCGCGTCAGCTTCGGCGACAACGACACGGAGCGCTCCTCGCGCGAGGTCGAGCGCCTCTACTACTTCGCGGGCGACGACTTCAAGGGCTTCGGCTTCGGCATGCTCGCGAACAACGTGAACTGCATCATGTGCCACGCCGAGGTGGACTCCACCGAGCGCTACTACAACACCGACCCGTCGAAGTGGGGCACCTTCGACCGAGTCCGCGTCGGGACGCTCGAGTCGTTCAAGATCCGCGCGAACTCCGCGAATTCGCGCATCGGCGGGACGCTCTACACGCGCGGACCGTTCATGGACAAGAACGGGTCGCTCATCGCGAACTTCGCGACGACGACGGTGAAGGGCGGGGCCATCGACGCCCAAGGGAGGATGATCCAGGACGCCTTCGGGAACCTCACGACGGTGAACCTGCAGGCCGCTGCGGGCACGCCGCTCCCGACCCTCCAGAACCTCTACATCAACTACCCCAAGGTCGAGGTGGAATCGACGGACGGCATCCTCCCGGAGGCCTTCCCCCCGGTGATCCCCGACCAGAACGGCAATCGGAAGGTGGATCCGGCGGAGTTCGCCTCCATCACGACCAACGCCACGGGCTCGATCTCGGGCGGCCTCAAGACGCACGTGCCCACCGGCGGCCAGTACGCGGGCGGCGGGCTTCCCTGGACCGACTCGGCGGCCACGATCGCCGGCACCGTCTCGGGCAACGTCGTCCTGCGCGGCACGGCGGCCCAGCCCCTCGTGCTGAACGGGCGCATCGCCGTCGACGGCGACATCGTGATCGAGGGCGTCGTGAAGGGAGAGGGCGAGCTGATCGCGGGCGGCAACATCTACGTCGTCGGGTCGGTGCGGTACGACGACGGCGTCGACGCGAACGGCAAGCGCACCTACGGCGTGGGCGCCGACGGCAAGTCGAACCGCCTCACGGTGGCGGCGGGCGGGAACATCCTCGTCGGCAACTTCATGTCCGCGAGCGCGGCGAGCCCCGGTGGACCTCTCATCACGGGGAGCACCAACGGCGGGTTCAACTTCGCGCTCTCGGAGATGTCGCTCTTCAACCAGATGGAGTGGACGAAGACGCGGCCGACGCTACCGGGGCAGAACAACACGCAGGTCGTGAATCCGCTCTACGACCCGAACCACAAGCCGCGCTACTACGCGGTGAACCAAGGAGACCCCGTCCCCATCTTCAACGGCGGGCAGACCTACTTCAGCGCAGCGACGAAGACCTGGCTCGGCAGCGAGCACGCGAGTTCCTGGAACACGAACGGCCTCTCGAAGTACTTCCCGGGCAATCCGATGCTCGCGAACGCGACGGTCCTCTCGCTCTTGCCGGCGAACGGCTGGATCGACGGCGCGAAGCTGAAGGAGATGTGGACCGCCACGCAGAACGCGCACCCGGGCGGCCCCATGCAGATCGACGCGCTGCTCTACACGAACAACGCGACGTTCCTGCTGGCTCCCAAGGGCTCCGTCTACAAGGGGCAGGTCGTGCTGAACGGCGGACTCATCGGGGCCGACATGGGCATCCTCGTCCCGGGCACGGGCAGCATCGGCCTCCAGCTCAACTACGACTCGCGTCAGAACGGCGTCCTCAAGCTGCAGGACACCGGCAAGGTGACGCTCAAGCGCGGATTCCGCATCCGCTAGCCGTTCCTTCCATGCGCACGACGCACCGCATCGCTTCGGGCCGGGACCGCCGGCGAGGAGTCTCCCTCGTCGAGGTGACGATGGCCGTCGTCCTCTTCGCCGTGAGCTTCTCGATGATCGTGTCGAGCATCGTCACGGCGGGGAACGGCAGCAACAAGGCCGAGCTGCGGGCGCTCGCCGTCGAGGCGGCCCTCAGCAAGGCCGACGAGATCCGGACCACGGAGATCAACCTCGTCCATCCCACGTGGGGCCCCGCCGGAACACAGGGCGAGACCTTCGTCGTGCCGGGCCTCGAGAGCGCCGTTCCCGCGGGACGCGTCCGGGTGATCATCGACGAGACCGTGACGGACACCGATCTCGGAATGGAGTTCGGCATGCCGCGGGACCTCGATGGGAACGGTCTGGCGACCTCCACGAACGTCTCCGCGACGGCCATGGCCCTTCCGGTGATCGTGGAGGTTCGGTGGGGCGCGCCGGGCGCCACGGCCGAGACCTACCGCCTCCCCGTCGTCGTCCTGCGCTGGAAGTAGGACGCGCCTCCGCGCGCGGATCCGCCGCGGAACCGCCGAGGCCGATCGCCCTTTGCGCGCGGCCCCCCTGGGCGTAGAACCGGAGGGGTCCGTTCCGGATCGTCCCCACTCTCCTCTCGTCTCAGCGCCGTGACCGAGCTCGAACGCCGCCTCTTCCTCCTCTGGGCCGCCGGATCGGCCTTCACCATCCTCAGTGCTGCATTCGAGAAGGGAGGGGCCGCCTTCGAGAAGAGCGGAGCCGCCTTCGAGAACGACGGGCTAGGTCTCGAGACGCTGGAGGGCGGGGCCGAGGACAAGGAGAAGGACAAGGACAAGAAGGAAGTGAAGCCCGGCGAGCAGTCCGACGGCTCCTACGTCCTCGATCCGAAGAACCCGCCCGACATCAAGATCAAGACGAAGGAGGAGCCGAACGGCCACTTCGTGAAGGTCGGCAAGGACACGGTGCTCGTGGCGCAGTCCGAGGACAAGAAGGCGTGGTACGCCGTGTCGGCCATCTGCACGCACAAGGCCTGCGCCGTCTCCTTCCGCGCCGACGACAAGATCTTCCGGTGCCCCTGCCACGGCTCGAAGTTCTCGCTCACCGGCAAGGTGTCGAAGGGTCCGGCGAAGGAAGACCTCGTCGGCTACGCCGCCACCGAGGTCAAAGGACCGAAGGGCGCCGTCTACGTACGCGTGGCGAAGGCCGAGAAGAAGAAGTAGCGCGCCGTCCGCGCCCGCGCTCCCGACGGAGCGTCAGCGGAGAAGCTTCTCCACGGCGGCCGTCACCTGCGGCGCCGTGAATCCGAACTTCTCCGCGATCACCTCGGCCGGCGCCGACGCGCCGAAGCGGCGGATGCCGATCACGAGACCGTCGCGGCCCACGTGGCGATGCCACGGGTCGGGCACGCCCGCCTCGATCGCGACGGCGCGCGCGTCGCGCGGAACGCAGGCATCGCGGTAGGACGCGTCCTGGCGCTCGAACGTCTCGAGCGACGGCACGGACACGACGCGCGTCGCGATCCCCTTCGCGTCGAGGACGGCCTTCGCCTCGACGGCGAGCCCCACCTCCGAGCCGGTCGCCAGGAACACCACCTTCGGCTTGCCGCCGGTCGCGTCGGCGAGCACGTAGCCGCCCCGGCCGAAGGACTTCGCGTCGAGCGCCGACGCGCGCGCGAGCACGGGAACTTTCTGCCGCGTCAGCACGAGCGCCGACGGGCCGTCCTGGCGCCGAAGCGCCGCGGCCCAGGCCAGCGCCGTTTCGACGCCGTCGGCGGGCCGCCAGGTCACGAGGTTCGGGATCAGACGCAGCGACGCCACGTGCTCGATCGGCTGGTGCGTCGGTCCATCCTCGCCGAGGAAGACCGAGTCGTGCGTGAAGACGTAGATCGCCTGCAGCCCCATGAGCGCCGCGAGCCGGATCGACGGGCGCATGTAGTCGGAGAACGTGAGGAACGTGGCGCCATAGGGGATGAACCCTCCGTGGGCGGCCATGCCGTTCATCACCGCGCCCATGGCGTGCTCGCGGATCCCGAAGTGGAAGTTGCGGCCGGCGAACTCCCCCCGCCGGATCGAGGGCGAGCCCTTGATGGCCGTCTTGGTCGAGGGCTCCAGATCGGCGGAGCCTCCGGCGAGGGCCGGCACGCAGGCGGCCGCCTTCTGCAGGACCGCGTTCGAGAGATTGCGCGTCGCATCGGCCTTCGCGGGAACTCCGGCGAGACACTGCGCCTCGAGATCCGCTGGCGTGGTCCGGCCCGCGAGCGCGTCCCACTGCGCCGCGAGATCGGCGTGAGCCGCGCGCCAGGTCTTCTCCGCCTCGGCCCAGGCGGCGCGCGCCTTCCCGAGCTCCGCTGTGCGCTTCGCGAAGAAGGCCTTCACCTCGTCGGGCACGTGAAATGCCGGCTCGCTGGGCCAACCCAGCGCCTTCTTCGTGGCCGCCACCTCCTCGGCGCCGAGCGGCTCGCCATGGGCCTTCGCGGTGCCCGCCTTCGTCGGCGCGCCGCGCGCGATGGTGGTTCGGCAGACGATCATCTGGGGGCGATCCTTCACGCCGAGCGCCGCGTCGATCGCGCGGCGGATCGCGGCGCGGTCGTGGCCGTCGATCCGCTGCACGTGCCAGCCGTAGGCCTCGAAGCGCTTCCCCACGTCCTCGCTGAAGGCGAGATCCGTCGCGCCCTCGATGGTGATCTTGTTGTCGTCGTAGAGGAACGTGAGGTTCGAGAGACCGAGGTGCCCGCCCAGCGACGCCGCCTCGGCGGCGATGCCCTCCATGAGGTCTCCGTCGCTCACGATCGCCCACACGCGCTGCGGGAAGGGCTGGAACTCCGGCGTCCCGAACCGCGCCGCGAGCATCCGCGCGGCGATGGCCATGCCGACGGCGTTCCCGACGCCCTGGCCCAGCGGTCCCGTCGCGATCTCGACGCCCGGCGTCTCGACGGGCTCCGGGTGTCCCGGCGTGTGGCTCTCCCACTGGCGGAACTTCTGGATCTCCTCCATCGGCAAGTCGAAGCCGTAGAGGTGGAGCAGCGCGTACTGGAGCATGCACGCGTGGCCGCAGGAGAGGACGAAGCGGTCGCGCGCGGGCCACTTCGGGTCCTTCGGATCGAAGCGCAGGTACTCGTGCCAGAGCACGAAGGCCATGTCGGCCGCACCCATCGGCGTGCCCGGATGGCCGGACTTCGCCTTCTCCACGGCGTCGACGGCGAGGAACTGGATGGTCTTCACGGCCAGGTCTTCGAGGCCCGGCGCGACGCGCGGCGTGGCGGTGGTCGTCATGGGAAGCGAAGGGTAGCGAGAGTGCGCGCCGCTTCGATGCGCGCTCCCGGCGAAGGGGCCGCGGAAGGTCGGTCGCGCATCTCGGCCTTGCGAGAGCGGGGCGATCTCCCGACCATCCCCGACCCTCATCGCGCCTGCCTCCCCACGCGCACCATGTCCCGACTGCTTCTTCGAGTCGGCGGCGCACTCCTCGTCGGCGCCGTCGCCACCGCTTCGTTCACGTCGTCGCGCGCCCACTCCGCGGGCGTCGTTCCGCCGTCGTACTTCGATCTCAACCCGCTCATCCGCGACTTCGTCGACGGCTTCGGCGTGGCGCCCGGCACGCCGCTCTGGCTCGCCTACGGAAGTACGGCCTATCCGGGGCAAACGGGTGGCCAGTCGGACTTCGGGTGGAGGCAGGACCACGCGCTTCCGGGTTTCGGGTCCGGCGCCTACCACAACGTCGCGAAGGCGATCCTCTCCAACTCGGGGCATCGGCCGATCTTCTACGTCGACGAGCCCCACGCCCTGCGTCATGGCTTCGGCCGTCCCTGGGACTGGTGCCCTCAGCCGGGGCTCGACGAGCCGGTCACGACGGGCTGGATCGCTCCGAACGGAGTCGTCGTCGTCGGGCACGACCTCCAGCACTACTCGTTGAAGTTCCTCGCCGCGCTCGCCGCCGGTCCGCCCGAGAGCCCCTACCGCGAGATCGCGCGCGGCTTCCTCTGGGCCTTCGCCGGGCAGCTCGGCGGCATGCTGCGGACGCCCTACTTCCAGACCGAGATCCACAGCGCGCGCGAGGTGGGCCGCGGGCTCGACTTCGTGGCCGACGCGGCGCGCTACGGCTTCTTCGACGACGACGACGCCGACTCGATCGTCGCGTGGATCCGAGACACGGTGATCCCGAAGATCGTCGAGCCCGGGATCGCGAAGGTCTTCTGGCCGACCGACGCCTCGTACCACCCCGTCGCCGAGCTCGGGCTCGTGCCCTACTGGATCCCCTGGCAGGAGGCGGTCTGCGCGCCCGGGATGGACCGATGCGCGCGCGTGCTCCAGGAGACGGGCGATCCGACGCTGATCGCCCTCGGAGCGAGCCTCCGGTACCAAGCGACGCGCATCGCCCAGAACGTCGCCCGCGTGGTCACCGTCGACGGAGCCGTGCCGCACGCGGTCTCCTTCGCCGACGGCGCGAAGCAGTGGACCACCGACCAGTACCCCTTGGGCGTCTGGTGCTACCGGGCGCTGCGCATGGCCGGGGCCCACGCCAAGGCCGACGCCGTCCTCGCGCGCTACCGGAGCGACCCCTACTGGTGGCCCTTCTTCGTGGAGCCCGACGGAAAGTTCGCGAGCACGCTTCCGATCGCGTGGATGCCGGCGTGGAAGTGAGCGAGACGGCCGGATCACCGGCCGTTCATTTTCTCGCGTCCGCTGCTGACGCCGCCCCCGTCGCGTCGCAGTGGCTCTGCTCGGGACACGTCGACTTGTCCGTCTTCACCCGCGCGTCGCACAGGGCCTCGGCGTACCACTCCAGCTCCGTCACGAACGTGTCGGCGCGAGCGATCCACCTCTCGTCGCGGGTGCGCCCCGCTACGTCGAAGGTGTCCTGCACGCGGGGCACGGGGAGAACCGAGGGGATGCTCGACAGCCCCATCTCCGCCAGCATCGAGCGCAACGCGCTCGCCACCGAAGGCGCCAGCCGAGTAACAGACGATCGCCGAGGGCTTCCAGAAGTACTCCTCCAGGGAGTGATCGAGGAGGTTCGAGAGGCCCGGCGGAACGATGTGGTTGCACTCGCACGAGACGACGACGTAGGCGTCGGCGGCCTTCACGAGTTTCGCGATCGTCTCGAGTTCCGGAGGCGCCTTGCCCGGCGCGTGCTCCTCGTACAAGCGGTCGAGGAGCGGCAGCCGATGCGCGGCCGCGTCCACGAGATCGATCGTGTGGACGCGGCGTCGGCATTGCTCGACGACGAACCGCGCGGCGCGGATCCCCTGCCGCTCCGTGCGCACCGATCCGTAGAGGGCGAGCAGTCGAAGAGCCATTGTCACCTCCCCGGAGGGCGCCGCCCGGACACCGCACGGCGCGCGCCGATGCTCGGCGGGACGCGCGCGGTGGTCAACGCTGTGTCGGTTCGGACGGCCGTCGTCGAAGTGCGCGGAGCGGTAGTCGCGAGACGCCTGCGACCAGCACGATAGCGCCTCACTCGGCCGCGGCAGAATGCCCCACTGCGCCCGTGACCGCTCCTCCCCAGTACCCCGGCGTCTTCGTCGACGAGCTCCCCGGCGGGCCTCCGCCCATCGAGGGGGCGCCGACGTCGATCGCGGCGTTCGTCGGGCGCTCGGCGCGAGGACCCGTGGAGGACGCCCTCGAGGTCACGAGCGTTCTCGAGGCGCAGCGGATCTTCGGCCCCGTGGACGCCGCCTTCCCTCTCGGCGAGAGCCTCCGCGACTTCTTCGCGAACGGCGGGCGCCGTGCCCACGTCGTGCGCCTCGCCCCGGGCGCCGAACGGGCGCACGCCGTGACGGCCCAGGGCCTCGTGCTCGAGGCGTCCTCTCCGGGCGCCTGGGGGAACGGGCTCCGCGTCGAGGTCGAGACGCCGGCACTCGGCGCCGCGGACGGCCGATTCCACCTGCTCGCGACGGACGGCGCCGCCGGCGACGTGCGCGAGCGAATCGAGGACGTGACGCTCGCCGACGATCGGCGCCGCATCGACCGCGCGCTCGCGGAGGAGAGCGCGTGCGTTCGCGTGCGCGAGCTCCCGAAGGGAGCACGCACCGTCGCTCCCACGACGCTGCATCTCACGGGCGGCACCGACGGCCGATCGCTCGAAGCCGCCGACTGGATCGGCGATCCGAAGGCGTCGACGGGTCTCCACGCGCTCGACAACGCCGACGTGGTGAGCGTCCTCGTGATCCCCCCCGACTCCGCGGACGCCGACGTGCCTCCCCAGGTGCTGCGCGCCGCCGCCGGCTGGTGCGTGCGCCACCACGCGATCCTCCTCGTAGACGCGCCGAGCACGCTCCGCCACGCCCTCGCCACCCGTAATGGTTCGGCGCGCCGCGCCATCGAGAGCCTCGGTCTCGCGGGGCCGGAGGCCGCGCACACGGCGATCTACGCGCCGCGTCCCCTTCGCGCCGATGGCACACCGTTCTCGCCCAGCGGCGCCGCCGCCGGCGTGATCGCGCGCATCGACGCCGCGCGCGGCGTCTGGAAGGCGCCGGCCGGGAACGACGCCGTGCTCCGCGGAGCCGCGGGTCTCGAGTCCGAAGTCGACGACCGCGCGCAGGAGGAGCTCGCGCCCCTCGGCGTCAACGCCCTTCGGATCGTGCGCGGCGCGCCCGTCGTCTGGGGCGCGCGCACGCTCGCCGCCGGCGCGACGACCTCGGAGTGGAAGTACCTCCCTGTCCGCCGCCTCGCGCTCCACCTCCACGCGAGCATCGAGCGCGGACTCCTCTGGGCCGTGTTCGAGCCGGGCGGCGAGCCGCTCTGGTCGCGCGTACGCCTGAGCGTCGAGACGTTCCTCGGATCGCTCTTCCGCCAGGGCGCCTTCGCGGGCCGCGCCGATTCGGAATCGTTCTTCGTGCGCTGCGGCCGCGACACGATGACGGAGGTCGACCTCGAGTCCGGGCGCCTCTGGGTCGAGGTGGGCTTCGCGCCACTCCGCCCCGCCGAGTTCGTGGTGCTGCGCATCGCGATCGCGGGCCCTTGATCGACGCGCTCGCGCGCCCCTCGCCCAACGACCTCTCGCTGCGCGAATCCGCGAGGAGCTCGCTCAGGTGATCGGGACGTCGAGCCTCCTGGTGGCCGGATCGGCAGCGAGGGCTCGCTCGCGGACCTCGAACGTCTTCCAGCGGCGATCCACGAAGTTCTGCGTCGGCGCGTGGTGCTTCTCGGGATTCCCGAGAGGCGCTCCCGCGGGCATGGTCGCGACGAAGTCGTCGATGGGCGCCGTCACTTCGGTGGCTCCCATCAGCGCGAGGAAGCGGGCGGACGGTCCGCCCGCGGACTCGGACCGCAGCGTCGTGACGAGGACCGTCCGGGAGCCCGTCTGATGCGGGACGAAGAAGTAGTGGACCGGCACCGTGGAATGAGCGACGGCACCGGTCCCCGTTCGAGGCGTCGGCAGCGGCCCATCGTGAAGGTGCACGGCATCCGCGTAGTCGTCGTATCCGACCGCGAGCTTGGGATCCGTGACGGCCTCCGGCACGAAGCCCGAGCCATCGGAGGAACCGAGGAGCACCGGCGAGGAGTAGGCCAGGTACTTGGCGGAGTAGACGGCGAGCAGCGTGTCCCGCGTGCCTCCGATGGGGAATACCTTCACATGGTTCTTCAGCGGGAAGGGCGGATAGACACAGAAGGCCGCCTTGAAGTAGATCGCAAAGGTCTCGGTCCCGCCCGGCTCGCTCGCCCCGATGGGAGGAAGGAACAGCGGCGTCAGAACGACCATGTTCGCGTGCCCCCAGCGAACGACGCCGTTCTGCCAGTCGGGCGGGAACGCCGACCAGGGCTGCGGGGTCGGCGAGCCGGCGAAGGTGTAGCCCGGCAAGGCGTGGTTGAAGAGCTTCGTGTTGTGCCCCGAGCCGCTGGGAGGAACGAAGAAGAACCACTTCGTCGCCACGATCTCGAGGGCGTTCCGCATCGCCGCGTAGTTCGGGCCGAAGAGCTCGCCGAGGGCGATGGGGCTCGGGGGAGGTGCCGGGAGCAGATCGGGATCGAAGCCGAGCTTCGGCGCCTTCCCCTGGGGATCGATCCGCTTCAACTCGCGCTCGTAGTGGCCGAGGAGGAGCTCGAAGTAGGGAATCGTCTGGGAGAGGCGGTCCGCGTCGAACATCGGAAAAAGGTGAGCGCCCTCGTCCTGACTCGCCAGGTCCTGCAGCAGATCGATGAACTCCTTCGCGTCCGGCGATCCCGACAGCTCCGCCACCTTGGAGAACCACCCGAACAGATCCTGGCTGCGCTGGTCGAACTGGTCCGCCGCGCGCGTCTCGCTCTCCAAGGGGGTCCACACCGTGCCCGCGACCGTGGGCGTGAACAGCGACCGGGCTCGCTTCTGGCGCCAGCTGTTCACGGTCTTCCCGTTCCAGATGTAGCTCGGGTACATCTGGGTCGAGAGGTCGCTCGGGACCACGAGATTCGGCGTAACGTTGCAGTTGATCCACACCGGCTGCTCGCGGGGCAGGGCCGCGCCAGGAGCGAGTGTCGAGTGCGGTAGATCCGCGGCTCCGTGGAAACCGGTCCATCGGTAGCCGCTGTCGCTCCCGTCCATCGGCTTCTGCCACGCATAGCGACCCTCGGAATCGACCTCCGTGAGGCTCACCTTCGGCCCTTGACGCGGCACGCGGGAGAGCCGGACGTATTGGAGGCTCCCGTCCACGTCGGCGACGAGTGTGTTCTGGCCGGAGCCGATCGCGAGGATGTCGAGGGCGAACACCTCGTCGGTGCCGCCGGGCCCGGACCCGACGTGGGTCGCGCGGCCGAGCTGGATGAAGAACTCCGCGAGGCTCCCGGAGTTCACGTAGGAGCCCGACGAGTCCCTTCCCGCCGTCGAGGCCGACGTTTGCTGGAACAGGATGTCGAAGGGAGGCAGGTCCTTGGGCAGCGCCTGCTGCACGGAGGGGACTACCGGATAGCGGCGCTTCGGGCCCAGAGAGAACCCGGGCTCCACCGGCACGAAGGCAGTTTCGATTCCCAAGCGGGCCCCCGCGGCCGCCGTCATCACCCGCTTCTCCACGGGGTCCCAGTACTTCCAGGGGTGCTTTTCGACGACGAGATCCTGATCCACGCCATCGACGACGATGGTCTTCTTCGTCGGCTCGCGGTACTTGGCGTACCACGTGCTCGTGACCGCTGGTGTGGGCTGCGGGATCGCCGTCATGGACCAGGCGAGCCGGCGATTGAATCCGAGCGCGACGTAGGGCGAGCCGGCGAACGCCCACCCGGCCGCTCGGTAGCTGCTGCCGTAGACTTGCGTGAAGAAGCCTTTCCCGAAGAGGTCGTTCACCTGGACGTGCACGTCGGTGAGCGCGACGACTTCATCGGTGGCCCGGGCACTCTTGCCCACGAGCCAGGCATTGGAGGCCTGGATGATCGACTGCACCGCACCCGGGCGGTTGCGCAGGAGTTCGAGGCACAGGACGTTGCGGACCTCGATCTCCATCGATTCGCCGGGAGGCGCCCCGGCTCCGTCCTCGAACAGGTGACGAAGCGTGAACTCGTCGAGCGGAGGCGCGCCGGTCGCGGGATTCGCGGCGAGATCGCTCCAGGTCGTGTGGTGATAGGGCAGCCGACGAATCATCCCGGGACGCTCCCGCCACCAACGCCGCCCGGCCTCGATGCCCGAGACGAACGCTCTGAGATAGCTCCGGAACTCCTTCTGGGACGGAAGAGACTCCATCGCCTTCTCCTGTTCCTTCGCGATGGCGGGGATGTCCCAGCGGAGCGCGTTCACGTCCTTCGCGCGCGAGTTCGCGTCCCTCCCGACGGCCTTCGCGTACTCCCCCGTTCCGACCCAGAGATTCAGGAGGGTCGTCACCGGGAAGTCCATCATCTGCGCGTAGCCGAGGCCATGGAACGCCTCGACATCCGTATCGCCGAAGATGTGAGAGAGATGCCACGCGTCGTAGTAGATCCTGAGCACGGGTGGGCTCCGAACTCGGGGGGACGGGCCGCCGGACGAGGACCAGGGCAGTGAGACGCACGCCATCGAGAGCGGAGTGCACGCGTGACGCTGGGCGCGCATCGCGATCACGGCGACGACAGGTTGCGCTCGTCCGAGAGGACCTCGTCCAGCGGATTGCGGGGCCACCGTGGCGGCGCAGCTCCTTCGCGACGAGAAGGATCCTGCACGGGCGCGAATCCTTGGAAGAAATCCGATCCCCGAGCGCGAGGCGGCATCGCGCGGCGGATTGCCTCCGACTCTCCTGAGCGGCCGCACGCAACTGGCTTCCGCACTCCGCTCCGCGCATTCCGCGGAAGCCACCTTCGCACATGCACGGACGAGCACTGGCCGTCACGTCCCTACGGATCCGTCTTCGCCGGCGACCCCGTACGACGCGGCGCCAGCCGTGACGCGCGCTCGCGCCCGGGCGGGACCGGACGCGGCGCGTCACGAACACTCGCTACCCGATGATCTCGATCAGCTCCAGCGGAGGCTCGTCGCTGTCGACCTTCACCTCCTTCACGAGACCGATCCCCGGCGCGTAGAACTTCCGCTCGCGCGAGTCGGGCTCGAGGGGCGTCCACTCCTCGGTCTGCAGGCAGCCGGTGAACGTGCCCGCGGGCACCGTCACCGTCTCGTTCGTCGAGACCACGATCGCCATGTCCTCAGCCTCGTTGATGAGGAACTCCTGGCGGTAGACGTCGTCGATCGCGGGCACGGCGCGCATGAGGACGCCCGGCTTCGCGCCGTCCTTGCCCGTCATCCACGAGCCCCCGAGGTCGGCGAGGAGCCCGTCCTCGAAGTTCTGGGCGATCTCGCCGAGGTACCAGACTTCGCCGTTCGCGCGCTGCGAATACCAGTCGATGGTGTCCTCGACGCAGACGCCGTCGAGCGTCACGACGTCGCGCACCACGGCACAGGGGAAGCCGTCGATCGAGGTCGTCTCGTCGAGCGTCGTCACCACGATCTCCTCGAGGCCTTCGTCGGTCTGCTTTCGATAGACGAGGGTCCGGTTCACGACGAGCGGAAAGAAGTCGTTGTTCACGACGGACGAGAACTCGCCCGCGTCGAGCTGCGGGTCGTAGGGCCCGGGCCCGAGGAGCGCGCAGACCTCGAGGCGCCCCGCGTACTGCTCGTTCGCGAGCAGGAGAGCCTCCTTGAGCTCCGCGAGCGCTTCCTTCTTGCAGGCCTTCGTGTCTCCCTCCGTGTCGTTGAGGCAATTCGCCATCGAGACGTGGTACTGGGCGAAGGCCTCGAGCCGCGCCGCGTTGCGCGCCTTGATGGCCGTCGCCTTGCAGACGTTGGGAGCCACCGCCGCGAGCGCGGGCGTCGGTGCGGGCGGGGCCGCCGCCGCCAGCCAGGCGCCCGGCAGCGAGAGAACGAGAAGAGAACCAGCGAGCTTCGAATGCCACATGGCGAAACCTCCTGCGGCTCGTGACGAGCCAGTGCGTGTTGCTCGGGAGAGGTGCATCGCCCGAAGGATGATCCGCTCGCCGCCCGCTCGCATTACGACCCGGTGACGGCCTCGCGCTCTCCGGCGTGCGCGTTCTCGCGGGCACGAGTGCGCGACCACGGAAGCCGGAACGAAGCCGACGCCCTTCCCTCGGAAGAACGCCTCGCAGACTTTCGCCCTCTTCGAGAACCCCCAGCACGACTGCCCGAAGCGCATCGAGTACCGCTTCGAGGGCAAGCAGCTCGTCGCCTCCATCGGCGCCGACGAGCCGGGTCCGTCCTGGACGTTCGAGCGCGTG
>CAZJHD010000035.1:0-22633 GCA_964545855.1 uncultured Planctomycetales bacterium | reverse complement strand
GAGCGCGTGAGTAGAGGGGTCTGACCCCATTCCCGGCGCATGGCGCGCTGCCCGAGCATCCGCGAGACTGCGCGGCCTTCCGCCGCCCGGAGCGGCTCCCCCCCCATGAGAATGGCCGCCGTCCTCGCCTCGTCCTGCCTCGCCCTCCTCCTCACCGGCGCCGTCGTCGCGCAGGTCGGCAAGTCCGACACGCTCCTCGACCCCAACGTCGCGTCGAAGGAGAAGCTCGCCGCCCTTCCGCACATGACCGAGGAGATCGTGAAGACGATCCTCGACGGCCGGCCCTTCCTCGGCATGCCGAAGCTCGACGCCGAGCTCGCCAAGCACCTCGATGCCGAGAAGCGGAAGGAGCTCTACGGGAAGATGTTCATCGCCGTCGACCTCAACACCGCGAAGGCCGACGAGATCCAGCTCATTCCCGGCGCCGGGAAGAAGATGGCGCGGGAGTTCGCGGAGTACCGCCCCTGGAAGTCGTTCGCGCAGTTCCGCCGCGAGATCGGCAAGTACGTCGACGAGAAGGAGGTCGCGCGTCTCGAGCAGTACGTCTTCATCCCGCTCGACCTCAACACGGCGAGCGAGGCCGACTTCATGACGATCCCCGGCGTCGGCAAGAAGATGGCCCACGAGTTCGAGGAGTACCGCCCGTGGAAGTCCTTCGAGCAGTTCCGCCGCGAGATCGGCAAGTACGTCGACGCGAAGGAAGTGGCGCGTCTCGAGCGCTACGTCGTGATCGTCCCCATCGTCCCCGCCAAGTGAAACGCTGACGCGGGCCGCGCCGACGATGGACTCCGTGGACGAGGGCCGCACGGCGAAGCTCGTGCGTCGCATCCTCCTCGCGACGCTGGCGCTCGGCATCCCCGGCACGCTCGTGGAGCTGCTCCTCCTCGAGCACTTCGAGTACGCGACGCAGTGGATCCCGGTCGCGCTCCTCGGCGCCGGAATGCCGGTGCTCCTCGCCCACGCCCTGCGGCCGAGCCGCGCGACCGAGGGTGTATGGCTCCTCCTCATGGTCCTCTTCGTCGCCGCCGGAATCCTGGGCGTCGCGCTCCATTTCTGGGGGAACGCGGAGTTCGAGCGCGAGATGACCGAAGACCTCGCGGGCCTGGATCTCTTCACGCGCTCCATGATCGGTGCGACGCCGGTCCTCGCGCCGGGATCGATGGCGCAGATCGGCCTCGTCGGTCTCGCGTGGTCGCTCCTGCACGCGCGCGCGGGCGCCGCCCGCTGAACGATTCGCGGCGCGAGAGCGGCAGACCCTCGCGCCGAAGTGGCTGCGTCAGCCGCAGATCACCTGCACCATCTTCAGGTGGTGGAAGACGATCGGCAGGCCGAGGCGCGGGATCTTCACGACTTGCACCGGGCTCGACCAGACGGGATGCACCGGGTTGTCCGGCGCGGGCTCCACGTCGAGCACCCACACGTGGAGCCTCTGGCCGTCGCTCTCCACGGCCGCGACCTCCACGGAGAAGCCGCTGCTCGGCTTCGCGCCGAGGAAGAACGCGAGGACCTGCGAGTCCGCGAAGTCGACGGCCGGCTGGAAGGCGGAGCCCTGGGACGCCTTCTTCCAGATCGATGCGAAGGAGGACTGCCGGTCGATCACGAGGTCCGCCTTCCCGGCGTGCCACGCCGCGAAGGGGCTCTCGTAGAGCACCTCGAAGGGCACGGACTCGAGGCCGGGCGGGTGGCGATCCTCCGCCGAGACGGCGACGGCCGAGAGGGCGGCGGCGGAAGCGACGAGGACGGCGAGGGCGATCTTTCTCACGGGACACCTCCACGGACCGGCGCGCGGGGGCGCATCCATCGGTCCGGTGCCGGAGACAGGACAACCGTCGTGCCAGGCTGCGCGCCGGACGCGGCCGCGCCGCGCGGCCGACGAGTGTTCCACGCGGGTGCGGAGCGATCGGCGCGAGTGGATCCCGGGGGCGCAGCGGCTCGCGGCCGCTCCGGCGCGTCCGGAGTCCGGAACGGCGCCGCCGCCGCTCCCGGGCCTTTGCGCCCGCGTTACGCGACGCGTGCGGCCGCTCCGGTAGCCTCGGCCGGATGAGACCTCCGTTCATCGCGTTGCTCCTCGTTCTCGCCTCCTGCACGAGCGCTTCTTCGGGGGAGGTTTCCGCCGGCGCCGCACCCGCGGCGAACTCCTCGACGCACCTCGACGCCGTCGCGCGCGCCGCCGCCGAGTACCGGAGCTGGGGCGCCGTGGGGCCCCACGTCCGCTGGGCGCCCTACCTCTGCTCCGCGCCGCCGCCGCCCGCCGCCGCCGTCTCGATCGCGACGGGAAGCGCCGGCCACGGCCGCAAGCTCTACGCGCTCTACGCGAGCGACGCCGCCGCCTACCTCGACGTGACCGACCCGACGGGAGAGGCCGTCCCCTTCCGCGGAGACACGGGACGCGCCTCCGCGGCGGCGCCGCGGCCCGCCGAGGTCCCCGCCGGCTTCGCGCTCGTGAAGGAGTCCTACGCACCCGAGGTCGTCGACGCCGCCGCCGTGCCGAAGCGCGGATCGCGCGAGGAGTGGAGGCTCGCCGAGGAGACCGGCTTCCTCCCCTTCGCCGAGCGCGACGGGAAGACCTACCGCACCGGCGAGCGCCGAGACCTCTTCGTGATGGCGAAGGTCGCACTCGCCGCCGGCGCGCCCGACGACACCGACGCGGGCTGGATCTACGGCACCGTCTCGCCCCAGGGCGAAGTCACGAGCGCCGGCCGCGTCGCGAGCTGCATGGAGTGCCACGCGCGCGCGCCGCGCGACCGGCTGTTCGGGCTGCCGCGGCCTTCCGGGGAGGCGCCGGCCGCGAAGTAGAGGAGGCCGTCCCCCCGCTCGCCGAAGGAGCGATACCCTTGGAGCCATGCGAGCAGTCCTCCCGAGCGCGGGTCTCCTCCTCCCGATCTCGCTCGTCGCGTGCATGGGGACGACGACCCGGGACGTCGGTTCTCCGCCGTCGCCGACCGCATCGGGGGCCCGCATCGAGACGATGCTCACGACGGAAGGACCCGCAACGGATTGGCGCGCGGCCGTTGCGCGCACGGCGGCGGAGTATCGAGTTTGGGGAGCGCTCACCGTCGGCGCGCGGTGGGCACCGCTGGACTGCGATGCGCCCGACAACTGGGAGAAAGGGCCGCTCTTCGCTTCCCGCGCGGCCGGATCCAGGGGCCACGCACGAAAGCTCTACCTGCTCTACGCATCCGATGCGGATGCCTACCTCGGCTTCACCGATGCGTTCGCGGGAACGGTCTTCGACGCGGAGGTCCCGACCGGGCCCGACGGCGCGCGATCACCGCGGCCTTCCGAAGTGCCGCCGGGCTTCGCCCTCGTCAAGGAGTCCTACGAGCCCGTCGAGACGGCGCCGGCCGCGGGACCTCTGGAACATTCCCTGATGGCCTTACTGGCGCCAGAACAACACGTGGAAGAGACCACCTACCCCTTCGCGACGCGCGACGGGAAGCTCTACCGCATCGGCGCGCGGCGCGATCTCTTCGTCATGGAGAAAGTCGCACTTGCCGCGGGCGCGCCCGAAAATACCGACGCGGGCTGGATCTACGGCACCGTCTCGCCCGAGGGCACGGTCACGAGCGCCGGCCGCGTCGCGAGCTGCATGGAGTGCCACGCGCGCGCGCCGCGCGACCGGCTCTTCGGGATTCCGACGGGTCGGTAGGACGATGCCGGGTCTTTCGGCTCCGACGACGCCGCACTGGGCGCGCATCGGCGTTGCGGGCGCATGGGTCGTTCTTCTCGCCGGGTGCTCCGCGTCGACGTCCGGCGATCTTGGAGGAATCGATTCGGCGGGAGCGCCGCTGAGCGCCGCTTGGAAGCCGAGCGTCGCCGAGGCCGCGACGAGCTATCGCGCATGGGGCGTCGTCGTGCCCCGAGTCCGATGGGCGCCCGAGCGCTGCCTGATTCCACCCCCGCTCGCCGGAGTCGATCTTTCCCAGGCGAATGGGATCGGAGCGCACGCACGCAAGCTCTACGCGCTCTACGCGAGCGACCCCACGGCGTACCTCGACGTGACCGACGCCGAGCGGGACGTGGTGCCGCGCATCGCCCCGCCCGGGATGGGACCGATCGAGTACCCGCATTCGTTCGCGCGGGCCGACGGCTCTTTCGAGGCCCCCCGCGGGCTGATCCTGGTGAAGGAGTCCTACGCGCCGGAGGAAGTGGACTCCGGCACCGTGCCACGGCCGAACACCCACGAATCGAACGATCTGGTCTCGTCGATGGGCTTCCTCCCCTTCGCCGAGCGCGACGGCAAGACCTACCGCACCGGCGCGCGCCGCGATCTCTTCGTGATGGCGAAGGTCGCTCTCTCCGCCGGCGCTCCCGCCGACACCGACGCGGGATGGATCTACGGCACCGTCTCGCCCGAAGGCGAAGTCACGAGCGCTGGCCGCGTCGCGAGCTGCATGGAGTGCCACGCGCGCGCGCCGAACGACCGGCTGTTCGGGATTCCGGTTCCGACTCTCGGGACTCCGTCCGCGAAGTAGGGCGGCGGCGCAGACTCCTCCGGCTCGTCCGGGAGGGGCGAGTCGGTCGAGATCGCCGAGCGATCGGTCCTGATCGCTCGGATCGAGGGGATCGCGACGCCCAGTGACGTCCGAAAACCCGATGGACGCGGGTGGGGGACTGGCTCGTCGGGCCGCGCGATCGAGACGCCCACCGCGCCCCGGAGCCGTTCAGAGCAGCCGATGCACCGGCACCGACCAGATGCGCGCGCCCTCGTCGATGCGCTCCAGTCGGCCGCCGCGGCAGACGACGAGGCCGCCGAGCCACTCCGCGCCCAGCTCCGCCGCGACCGCACGCAGTCCGCGCACATCGGTCCGATCGACGCGCGGGCGGTTCTTGATCTCGAGACCGATCCACCCCGCTCCCGTCTGGAGGAGGAGGTCCACCTCGAGCCCCGCGTGCGTGCGATAGAAGCGCATCTCGACGTCGCGTCCGCGGGTCGTCCGCCACTTGTGGATCTCGCCGACGACGAGCGTCTCGAACTGCGGCCCCGTGAGCTCCCCCCACTGGTGCGTGACGTGGCGCAGCAGTCCGAGGTCCATCCAGTAGAGCTTCGGCGTCTTTACGACGGAGCTCGTGAGATTGCGGCGGAACGGGTGGAGCAGCACGACCTGGTAGGAGAGGTCGAGATAGGTGAGGTACCTGCGCGCCGTCGCAGGCGCGATGCCCGCGTCGCGCGCGAGCTCCGCATAGGAGAGGAGCTGTCCCGTGCGCAGTGCACAGAGGCTCTGAAGCCCTCGGAACGGCTCCAAGTCGGCGAGCCGCGTCAAGTCGGCGAGGTCGCGCTCGAGAAACGTCTGCTGAAAGGACCGGAGCCATTCGCGGCGGTCGCCGTCACCGAGGCGCAGCAGCTCCGGCATCCCGCCCCAGCCCGCGAGGTGCTCGATCGCCTCGAGCCGCGCCGTGTCCTCCTCGCCCAGGAGGATCTCGGGCTCACGGTCCAGGATCCCGTCGATGGGCCCCGCCGCCGTCAGCAGCCGGTCGAGGAGCGGCGGTGGCGGCTCGACTCCTGCCTCCTGCCGCAGCTCGCTCGCCAGGAGCGGCCAGAGCTCGTAGACGAAGGCACGGCCCGCGAGCGATTCGCGAACGCGATCGAGCAGGAGCATCCGCGAAGAGCCGAGGAGGACCGAGAATCCGATCTCGCGCGCGTCGAAGGCGGCTTTCACCTTGTCGAAGACCGTCGGCTCCTTCTGCGCCTCGTCGATCACGCATTCGCCGACGAGGCTCGCCCACCGCGCGGTCGGCACGTCTCGCACCGCGGATCGGACCTCGAGGTCGTCGAGATTCCATCGCCGCAGGCCCGAATAGACGCTCTGCGACAGAGTCGTCTTGCCCGTCTGGCGGGCCCCCGTGAGGACGACGATCCTGCGGTCTCCCGGGCGTGGCAGCCGGACGGAGAGCCACCGAAAACGGTCGATATGCGATCTCATCGTGGACGAATTTCGAGCATATTCGGAAAGTCCAGGTGGCACGTCCATGGCCCAGATCACCGGAAACCGCCTGGGGAGGCGGCCTCCATTCGCCGCGCCGAACGAATGAGTCGTGCGTCCTTCGGCCCACGGATCCTCCGTCTCGCAACAACACATTGAAATACAGTTCGTTATGGCCTCGGAGAGCTCGCGCTTGACGGGCACTTTCGATCGCGCCGGTCTAGCTCGATGCGACGCGTCTCCGTCACCGACCTGAAGAACCGCCTCAGCGAGTACCTCCGACTCGTCAAGAGAGGCGAGACGGTCGAGATCATGGAGCGATCGATTCCGATCGCGCGCATCGAGGGGATCTCGGCTCGCCAAGGGAAGGTCGAGTCCCGCCTCGAGATCCTGATTCGGGAAGGCCTCGTGGCCCGCGCGGAGCATGCGCCCGATCCTCGATGGCTCGCGCCGCCTCCGGTGCCCTGCCGCATCGATCCCGTGAAGGTGCTCCTCGAGGATCGCGACGCGCGGTGAGGTACTGGGACTCCTCGGCGCTCTTTGCCCTCTTCATCGAGCACGGCGCTTCGAGCGCGTTGCGGCATCTGCACGATGCGGACCCGGAGATCCTCGCCTGGGCCTTCAGCGACGTGGAGGTGTGCTCGGCGTTCGAGCGCCTCGTGAGCGAGAACGCTCTTTCGCGTCGAGAGGTCGACGACGTGCACCGCCGCTTCGAGGGACTGTGGGACTCCGCGCACAAGCTCTTCGTCGCGCGAGCTGCCAAGCAGCGCGCCAAGCGGCTCCTCCGAGTCCATCCGCTCCGAGCCGCCGACTCTCTGCAGCTCGGAGCAGCGCTCGTGGCGGCGCGCGACGAACCGGCGGGATGGGAGTTCGTCACGCTCGACGAGCGGCTCGCCGCCGCAGCACGCCGGGAAGGGTTCACCGTCCTTCCCGATGCTGCGGCGGCCTGACTGCCCGTGGCCGTCGACGCGCGGAGCGGGACGAGTTCGCCGCGCCGCTACCTCTCCGCCGGCGGCGGGAGCACGGGCTTCTTCGGCGCGTCCTCCTCGATGCCGTAGAGACTGACGGACTCGAGGATCACCGCCGGCGCGATCACCGACGTGCCGGCCCCGCCCGTCGTGTTCCAGATCACGGGCCGGTTCCCCGCCGCGACGATGTCGCGCAGCGCGGCGACGGTCACCGAGTCGAACTCGCAGGAGCGCACGGGCTCCTCGCGGCCGTCCTCGACGGAGATCCGGGTGATCACGAGCGGATCGGCGAGGCCGCCGCCGGCGCCGCCTCCCCCGCCGCCCGCTCCGCGCCCGCCGCCGCGCCGCGCGCGCGCGATGAGAGCCTGCAGGTTCCCGCCCGGTCCGCCGGCGGAAAGGGCGCTCACTCGCAGCGCGTACTTCAGCCCCTGCTCCTTCGCCGCGTCGAGGAGCGCCTGCTTCAGCGCCGCCTCGTCGAGGCCGCCGGCCGCCTCCACGTACATCGCGCCGATCGTCGCGCGTCCGCCGCGGCCGTGGCCGTTCGACGACGCCGCGTGCTCCGTCGGCGTGCGCGAGGACACCATGCCGACGAGCTTCCCGCTCTTCACGAGCTCGACGCGCTCGGGAGCCACGCCCTCGTCGTCGAGTGCGTAGTGACCCGCGAGGTGCTGGCCGTCGAGGTCGGCGGGCCGCGGGTCGTCCCACACCTGGAACGACTCCGGCAGCAGGCGCTTGCCCATGAGCTTGTCGAGACCGTCGCCGCCGCCGGCCCGGCGCCGGCCGCCGCCCACGGGCGCCGGCGTCGCCGCGACGCCGCGCGCGAGGAGCGCCTGGAAGAGCTGCGGCGCCGCGATGCCGTCGAAGAGCACCGGCCCCGTGTACGACTCGAGCCGCTTCGCCGCTGCGACGCGCGCGAGGCGCTCCGCCAGCGCGTCCACGGCGGCCACGAGCTGCTCCTCCGACGGGAGCCCCGCCGCGTTGCGCGCGAGGAGCGCCGTGCGGTCGGCGATCCGCTCGCCGTCCTCGGCCTGCACCTCCGCTCGCAGAACGAGAGTCGCGCGCTGCGCGCCCGCGCGCACGCGCGTGCCCTCGGTGTTCACCAGGAAGTCGGTGTCGGCGGAGACCTGCAGATCGGCTCCGGAGTCGACCACCTGGCGGTGATTCCGGAAGCGCGCCGAGACGCGCCGCAGGCGTGCCTCCCAAGCCGGCGCGTCGAAGTCGAGCGCCGCCTTCTCTCCGACCGCGACCGACGCCTCGCGCGGCGCGAAGTCGGCGATCCGCTCCGTCGCATCGCGACCGCCGAGGGCCGCCATCTTCTGCGCGAGCGTCTCGACGGCGTCCTTGTAGGCGGCGTCCGTCGCGCGCCAGGCGGCCTGACGGATCGCCGTGTAGTCGTCTTCCTGCGGGAGCGCGACGCCGCCGCCTCCGCCGAGCCCGCCCGGCCGACGGCCACCGCCGCCGAAGCCCGCGAAGCCGCCTCCGCCGCCCGCGAAGTTCGTGTTGTCGAGCTCGTAGGAGCCGACGCGCACGTCGGTGCGGAGCGTGCGGCTCCGCGAGGGCTCCGAGCGCACGATCGCGCCGAGGGTCGCCGCGATCGCATGCGACGCGCGCTCCGTCACGGCGTACTCGACGAAGTAGGGAGCGTCGAGGTCCGGGAGCTTCAGCGTGCCGTGGCGCGCGAGCTCGTCCTGGAGCGCGCGCACCACCACGTCGCGCGCCTCGGCGCCGCCCGCCGCCTCCTCGGGGCTCGGCGGCTCGAGGCCGACGGGCGTCGCGAGCAGCGGCGGGCGGTCCTGGGAGCGCTGCTTCTTCTCGATCTCGATCTGCTCCACGAGGATGCTCGGCGAGATCGCCGACACCGGCACCCACCCCGACTCCGCGCCGCAGGTACCGTTGAACACCGCCGTGTCGTCGCTCGTCGCGACGATGCGCGAGAAGCAGGAGAGCGGCGTGCCGACGATGTCGACGCCGCGCACGAGCTCGTCGGGCCGGCCGTCGGCGTAGATCCGGTAGACCACGACGGGCTCCACCTTGAAGGCCTGGGGGCCGCCGCGCGACGTCGTCGTGAAGCCGCCCGTGATGTCCTCGAAGAGGAAGCCGTAGGGCTTCCCCTGCTCCTTGCAGAGAGCCACCAGCCGCTCGCGGAGCTTCGCGAAGGGCATCGCGTTCTTCGAGAGCACCATCAGGTTGCCCTGGCGCGACACCGCGTCGCGGCCGGGCTCGCGGCGGCCGTGGCCGTTCGAGCGCTCGAAGCCGGGCACGGGCGAGCGCGAGAGGAGGAAGGTGCGGAGGACGCCGTCCTCGACGAGCGTCACGCGCTGCGCGGGGATGCCCTCGTCGTCGAAGCGGTAGGAGCCGCGCAGGTCTTCCTCGCCGTGACGCGCGAGCGTCGGGTCGTCGACCACGGAGAGGAACGACGGCAGCACCGGCTCGCCGATCATCTTCGTGAAGGTCTGCCCCTCCTCGACGTTCTTCTGGCGGTGGCCCTCGATGCGGTGGCCGAAGATCTCGTGGAAGAAGACGCCGCTCGCGCGGTTCAGCAGGATCGCCGGGCCCGTGTAGGGCTCCACCAACGGTGCCTCGCGGAGCGCGAGCACCTGCTCGAAGACCTTCTGCATCGCCGCGCGCATCTCCGCCTCGCTCGGCAGGTGCTCCTCCGTCGCCGAGTTGAAGAGGAAGCTCTGCTGGATGTCCATGCCGTCGTCGGCCTTCGCGCTGGCCGACAGCACGACGCGCAGGAGCTTGCGGCCGGTCTTCAGGCGCGTCCCCTCGCTCGACGCCATGCTTCGGTTCTCCGCCGTCGCCACCACCGACACGCTGGACGACTCGATCCGCGGCTGCTCGAGCGCCATCGCCGAGACGGCCCGCACGCGCTCCTCCCAGGCCGCGCGGTCGAGCGTGATCGTGACGTCGGGCTCCTCGTGGACGCTCGGCGTCTCGTGGGAGAAGTCTTCCGTCGGGACCGTCTCCTCCACCATCGTCCTCGAGTTCGCGACGACCCGCTGGTAGCGCTCCACCGCCGACTGGAACGCGTCGTTCGTGGCGCGCCAGATCGCGTGGCGGATCGCCGCCGGCTCGTCGTCGAGGCCGATCGCCGTCGCGCCGCCGAAGGCCTGGCCGAAGCCGCCGCCGCCGCGCCCGCCTCGGATCTGCCGCGTGTTGTCGAGGGCGTGGTCGCCGACGCGGAGGTCCACGTCGAGCACGCGCGCGCGCGAGCGGTCGTCGCCCAGCAGCGCGCCCAGGCGCGCTCCGATCGAGAGCGACGTCGTGTCGGTGATCGTGTAGGCGAGGTAGTAGGCGGCCGGGCCCTCGCTCGACTTCAGGTGCGGGAGCGCGTCGTCCGCCTCCTTCGCCAGGGTCGCGAGGAGCGGCTGCTCGCTCCCGCGCGGCGCGGTCTTCTCCTTCTCGGCGGCCTGGGCGAACGCAACGGCGGGCAGCAGGAGCAGCGCGCCGACGACGAAGCGGGGAAGTCGGTTCATGGGGCGGGCGGGGAACAGGACCGATCGGCGCGAGTTCCTTCGCGAAAGGGCCGCCCGCGCGGTCGAGCCGCGGACGGGCCGAGGGCGGCCGAGGGCGGCCGAGGGCGGAAGGCGAACGGAAGCGGCGCCCGGCGTCAAGGTCTCGGGTCCGGCGGAAGGTCCTGTTCGCTTTTCGCACCGGGCGCGCTCTGGTCCTTCGGGGCGCGACGCCCGCCCCGCCGCCATGGCCAAGAGCGACTCGTCCTCGACCGATTCTCGCTGGCTCGCGCTGCGCCGCCAGCTCGACGACCCGTCGTGCCGCGTCTACGGCGGGCACGCGAAGCACCGCGATGCCGCGCCGCACGCGGGGATCGTCGCCTTCGGCGGGACCGACACGCCGATGGACCTCCCGTTCGATCGCGCGCAGGCGCTGCTCCGGGAGGCCCTCCACTGCCCCGAGCAGCTGAGCCTCATGCGCTCCTCCGGCGCCGAGAAGCTCCCGTCTCTCTGGGCGATCGCCGGCACGCGCGTCTACCGCTTCCACTTCGACGGCAACGCGCTCTGGCACGGCTACCCGGAGAACGATCGGCGCCCGCCGGCCTCCGTCGTCCGCCGGTGGCTCGCCGGCCGGCTCGTGACGCGAGCTCTCTACAAGGAGATCAACCGGCGCCGGAGCTGACGGCGGCTCCGCTACGCGCCGATCGTGAGCAGAAGCCCGCGCGAGGAACTGAGGCCGAAGGTGGAGGGCATGCAGGTCGCGGTGCCCGCCCAGACCCAGATCGCCTGCTTCGCGAAGGTCCGGCCGACGAGCTGCGGGTCGTTCGGCAGCGGGTCGAGCGCCACGGCCGTACCCGAGGCGTCGCTGTAGAGATCGAAGGCGTAGATCTCCATCGCGCCGAACAGGTCGACGTGGAGGATCGTGTCGATGCCGAAGGGATCGGAGCCCGCGAGGTCGGCCACGTCGGTGGCGATCAGGAGGCCGAGCGAGAGCGGCGGCGCGTTCGTCGACGTGACGACGAAGTCGGGCGTCCCGATCTTCGGCTCCGGATGGACGCCGAGAGCTTGGACACCGTCGCAGCCCGGCGTGCCCGTGCCGAAGGGCACGGCGCCCGCGGGGAGGCTCCGCAGGTTCGGCAAGACGAAGACGGCGGAGCCGTTCCAGCCGGCGACGAAGAGGTCGGGCCGGCCGTCGAGATCCGCGTCGCCCACGCGGACGTGGCCGGGATCGGCGCCGGCGCCGTAGCCGACGGGCGACGCGAAGGCGCCTCCCCCGGTGCCGAGCCAGACGACCACCTCGTCGTTCGTCCGCTCGGCGAGCGCCAGATCGGCGAGGCCGTCGCCGTCGAGGTCGGCGATCGCGAGCGATGTCGGCTGCGCCGGCGATGCGAGCGACGAGCCCGCGGCGAAGGCGCCGCCTCCGCCGTTCACGAGGAGCGTGATCCCGCCCGCCGAGTGGGCGACGGCGAGGTCGAGCGTGCCGTTGCGGTCGAGGTCGCCCGCCGCGATGGGTCCCGGTCCGGGCGCCGTCGGGATCGAGGTCGGCGCGGCGAAGGCGCCGCCGCCGAGGCCCGGGACCACGGTCACGAGCTGCGCGCTGGTCGAGGCGAAGGCCACGTCCGGGCGCCCGTCGCCGGTCAGGTCGGCGACGACGGGATCCGCGCTGGCCGTCGCGGCGCCGGAGGCCGGCCAGAAGATCGGCGCTCCGAAGGCGCCGCCCGCCATTCCGGAGAGCACCGCGAAGCGCGCCGCGGCGCTGTCGGGGCAGACCGCGTCCGCGCGACCGTCGCCGTCGAGATCCACCATCGAGAGCCCCGTGGGCAGGAGATTCGTTCCCGAGACGTTTCCCGAGCTCGCCGGTGTGCCCGGGACGCCGCTCGCGTCCACCGGGATCACGGCGAGGAGCAGGTTCGGCGGGAAGAAGACGATGCCGACGTCGAGCGCCACGAGCTCGCGGCGGCCGTCGCCGTCCACGTCTGCGGCGGCGAGGCCGCGCGGAGTCATTGCGAGCGTCTGCGATCCTCCGCCCGAGAACCCGAAGGCTCCGTCGCCGCGGCGCGTCACCACCCGGGGACCCGGCTGGAAGATGTCGACGCTGTCGGCGTTCACCGCCGCGAAGTCGGGCGCGCCGTCCTCGTCGAGGTCCGCCACCGCGACACGCTGCGGCTTGCTGCCGATGATCACGACCACCGGACGCTCGAAGCCTCCGGCGCCGTCGCCGCGAAGCCAGGGGCTCGCGTCCGAGGCGATCGCGAGGTCCGCGATCCCGTCGCCGTCGAGGTCGTCGAGCGCCGCGCCGTTCGCCGAGAAGCCGCCGTGCACCTGCGTCGGACCGAAGCCGCCGTTCCCGAGGCCCGGGAGCACCCCGACGCTCTGCGTCTGCACGGGACCGGCGAGGACCACGTCCGGGTTCCCGTCGCTGTCGGCGTCCGTGACGGCGAGGAGCTGGGAGTTCACGATCGAGGGGAACGTCGCCTTCGGGAAGAAGCCGCCGGAGCCGTTGCCGCGCGCCGACCCCAGCTGCAGCTCCGTCCAGAGGGCGTCCGCGGCGCCGTCGTTGTCGATGTCCGCCGACGCGAGGTTCGACACGAAGCCCGTCGCGATCGTCGCCGCCGCGGCGCCGAATCCTCCTGCGCCGTTCCAAAGCCGCGCCTCGATCCGCAACGGACCGCCGATCGCGAGGAGGAGGTCGAGGAACGTGTCACCGTTCAGATCGGCCACGGCGAAGGCGGAGAGGTCCTGCGCCGGGAGGATCGACGGCGGGCCGAAGCCTCCGGCGCCGTCGCCGAACGCGATGCGGAGGCTGTTCGTCGTGAAGGCGTCGACGAGGACGTCGAGGTTCGCGTCGCCGTTCACGTCCGCGAGGATCAGGTCGCGCGGCGCGCCGAGGCCTTGGTACTTCGTGCCGTGGCCGAAGCCGCCCGAGCCGTCGTTCGTGCGCACCGTCATCGTGCTCGACGAGAGCTCGCTCGAGACGAGATCGAGGTCGCCGTCGTGGTCGAGGTCGCCGAGCACGAGGAAGCGCGTCTGCGGCGAAGGGAGGAAGACGGGCGTTCCGAAGGCGCCTCCGCCGAGGCTCGGGACCAAGTGGATCCCCGTGAGGCCCAGCGCGACCGCGAGGAGATCGGTGCGACCGTCGCCCGTCACGTCGCCCGTGAAGACCGCCGAGCCCGGCGGCCCGTAGCTCGCACCGGGGAAGAGCGGACCGCCCTGGGCGAGGGCCGAGGGAGCGAGGACGCCGAGGACCGCGAAGGACGCGAGCGCGCGAGGAATCCGATGCATCGAGGGAGCCTCCGGGACCAAGATCGTATCCGCGCGCGCGCCAACCAGCCCGCGCCGGTGATGTAGAGAGCGGCCTCTCTCCGGAGATCGCATGGGTGTCCCTCGATCTGTTTCCGCCCTGGCTCTCTTCGCCTCCGCTTTCGCGGGCGCGGACGCCATCGCCCAGGACGTTCCGACCGACGCCGACGCGATGCGGCGGATGCTCGACGAGGCGAACGCCGCCGCGCGGGCCATCGACGACCGGACGCGCGCGGCGCGCGAGAAGGGCAATCTCCTCAGCGAACTCGAGGCGCTGCGCGCCCTGGAGGGCGAGCTCTTCGCCAAGGGCGGACCCGCGCGGCAGATGCTCGCCGACATGCTCTCCATCGCGAGCGCGCGCGCGGGCAACGTCGCCGACGCCCTTCGCTACTCCGACCTCGGCGCAGATCCCGAAGGAGCGGCCGCGTCGGTGCCCGCGTCCGCGCCGGCCATCCCCGCGTCGGCGGCGCGCACACTCGAGGGATACGAGCCCGTCGACGCGCTCGCCGCCGTCGCCGAGGAGGCGCGCGACCGGCGGCTCGTCCTCGTGAACGAAGCGCACCACGTGCCCCAGCACCGCGCGTTCACGTTGCGCCTGCTGCATCTCCTCCGCGCGCGCGGCTTCACCCACTTCGCCGCCGAGACCCTCTACGCGTCCGACCGCGGCCTCGCCGAGCGCGGGTGCCCGACGGCCGCGAGCGGAGCCTACGTCGTCGAGCCGCTCTACGGCGACCTGGTGCGCACCGCGCTCACGCTCGGCTTCCGCGTCGTCGCCTACGAGAGCGAGGAGTTCGGTCGCGGCGTCGACCGCGAGCACGAGCAGGCGAAGAACCTCTTCGAGCGCGTGCTGCGCGATGCGCCCGAAGCGCGGCTCGTCGTGCATGCGGGCTACGGCCACGTGAACGAGACCGGCACCGTCGCCGGCCGGCCCACGATGGCGCAGCAACTCCGCGACCTGAGCGGCATCGATCCGCTCACCGTCGACCAGACCGTCATGACCGAGCACGGCGGCCCCGCGCGCGAGCATCCGGTCTACCGCTTCGCCGCCGAGCACCACGCATTCTCCGAGCCGACGGTCTTTCGACGCAAAGGAGCCCTCTGGAGCGCGCGGCGCGGCGCCCACGACGTGACCGTCTTCTCGCCGCGCACCGTGCTGCGCCGCGGACGGCCCGAGTGGTTGCGCCTCGGCGGCCTGCGCGTCGAGGTCGAGATCCCCGGCTCGCTCGTGCCGCCGAGGCGCCGCCTCCTCGTGCGCGCGCAGCGCGCGAGCGAGCCGGCCAATGCCGTCCCCGTCGATCAGGTCGAGATCCGCGCCGGCGCCGACGTGCCCGTCCTGTGGCTCCCGCCGGGGGAGCACCGGCTCGTCTCGGAGGACGCTTCGGGCGTCGAGGTCGCGCGCGCCGACGTGCGCGTCGCGGCGACCGGATCGGCGAAGGCGCGGTAGCGGGCGGCGCGGCGGCGTGCGTCAGGCGCCCTTCTCGAAGACCTGCTGCGCGTGCCACGCGAGCGCGTCGCGGCTCGGCGCGAGCGACGCGGCGCGCGGGATGTGGACCAGAGGCTTCTTGTCGTAGGCGTAGTAGCGGTGGCCGTTGTGCCATGCCTCGCGGATCCGGCTCGACACGCGCACCACGTGGTCCGGCGTCACCGTCACCAGCCCCGCGTCGAAGAGCGTGTGGAACTCCTTCGTCAGCACGAGACCGTTCTGCACGTGGTTGCTGCGCGGCCCGCGGTACGGCTGGATGTGCGCCGCGTCGAGGACGGGCTTCGTGTGCTCTCCCGTGATCGCGCACTGCCCCTCGTAGGCGTCGAGCAGCCGCGCGCGGAACGTGCCCTGCCCCTCCCGCGCCGCGGTTTCCACGAGGACTCGCCGGCGCGCGTCTCCTTCGAGGAGTCGGAACGCGCCCGCGGCGAGTTCCTCCGGCGGCTCGTGCGCGTCGTAGGCGATCTCGTTCAAGAGGCGCGAGGCGTTGGCGGGGTCGTCCTCCGTCGCGCCGCGCACCACGTTGCGCTTCCAGCCCTCCGCCTCGCCCCACGGGAGCCATCGCTCCCGCGGCCAGAAACGCACGTGGCTGAGGATGGTCGAGGCGACGGGCGCGCGATATGCGCTCTCGCTGTGGGGATCGAGTCCCTTCTCCTCGAACATGAATCGGAAGAAGGCCTCCGCCGATTCGAAACCATTCTTGCAGCCGAAGAGCTGCCAGGCCTCCTGGAGCTCGGGCACGAAGAAGTGTGCAAAGAAGCCGTAGCCCACGATGGCGTTCAGGGGCGCCTTCAGCTTGAGGAAGACTGGATCACCCGGACGGAAGTGCTTCATCGGCCGCAGGGCCTTCGGCGACCAGAAGTTCGCCTCGTCGACGACGCCGTTCACGGCTTGGCCCGACAGGTAGTCGAACCAGTCCTTGTTCGTCGGGACGACAAAGGGAGTCGCGGTCATGGCGGCGGGCTCTCACGGGACAGGATGCCGTCCGCCCTGCTGCGGCGCGACGGGCTCGAGCACGCCGCTCTAGAATCCGCGCACCGTGACGGCGAGAGACCTGGACCTGCGCGTCCGCCTGGCGGCGTTCGAGTTCCTCGCCGAGCAGACGCGGATCCACGGGGACGTCCTGCCCGCGCGCGTTCTACAGGACGGCTTCGAATTCGAGGGACAGCAGGTCCGCCTCAAGGGGCAGCAGGGGATCTTCAAGCCGGCGATCCTCCCCGAGCTGCCGCTCTCCATCACGACGGCGCCCATCGAGCCGGGGCGCGCGCGGCCCTACGAGGACGGCTTCGCTCCCGATGGCGAGACGATCCTCTATCGCTATCGCGGCACCGATCCGAGCTTCCACGAGAACGTGCGCCTCCGGCGGGCGATGGAGCTGCGCCGGCCGCTCGTCTACTTCCACGGCGTCGTGAAGGGCCAGTACGTCGCTGCCTGGCCCGTCTTCGTCGTCGGCGACGAGCCCGCTGCTCTTCGCTTCCGCGTCTCCGTCGACGACGCGCAATTCGTGTGCAAGGGCCTCGAGATCGTCGCCGAGAACGCCGAGGCGCGCCGCGCCTACATCACCGTCGCCACCCGCAAGCGCCTCCATCAGGACGCCTTCCGCGTCCGCGTGCTCCGCGCCTACCGAGAGCGTTGCGCGCTCTGCCAGCTCCGCCACGAGCGCCTCCTCGACGCCGCGCACATCGTCCCCGACTCCGATCCCCTCGGCGCGCCGACCGTCACGAACGGTCTCGCCCTCTGCAAGCTCCATCACGCGGCCTTCGATCAAGACCTCCTTGGCATCCGGCCCGACTTCGTCGTCGAGCTGCGACCCGACGTGCTGGAGGAGGAGGATGGTCCGATGCTCGTGCATGGGCTGCAGGGCTTCCACGAGCGCCGCCTGCTTCTGCCGCGCCGCACGGAGGAGCGGCCGCGCGCGGACTTCCTCGAGCTGCGCTACCGAAAGTTCCTGGGCGCGCGCGGGGCGTGAGACGCCCGGAGGCGCCCACACGGCGCACCCGATCGCAGCCCGCGCGACGCGCTGAAGGATTGCCTCCGCAACGACGCCTCGCGACCTTCGTGGAGGCACGCCCCGCGTCGTTCGGCCTCGCGTAGCGCCGCGCGCTAACGCCTCGGCGCCGCGCCGCACATGCAGCAGCCGATCGACCGCCGACTGACCGCCGATCGACCGCGACCTCCGCGAGGCGACGCCATGACCCGCCCCCGCACCCGCCACGTCCGCCCTCTCGCTCCCCGCGCGCTGCCGCTCCTCCTCGCGCTACTCGCAGGATGCTCGGCCGCCGGAGACCCGCCCGCGCCGCCGGCGCCGCCCACAGCGCCCGCGCCGACGCGCGAGCCGATCGTCGGCGGTCCCTGCGAAGGGTGCGAGGCGGTCTTCGAGGGTCTCCCCGCGCGCCCCGGCTCCACCGCGCGGATCGCGCCGGCGGGCGAGCCGGGCGAGCCGATGCGGATCACGGGCATGGTGCGCCACGGCGACGGCACGCCGGCGCCCGGCACGATCGTCTACGCCTACCACACGAACGCCGAGGGGCGGTACCCGCCCGACGCGTCGGCGCCCGGCCTCGCCGCGCGCCGCCACGGCCGCCTTCGCGGCTGGGCCCGCGCCGGTGACGACGGCCGCTTCGCCTTCGACACGATCCGACCCGGCGGCTACCCGGGCGCGAGCGACCCCGCGCACGTGCACCTGCACGTGCTGGAGCCCGACCGCTGCACCTACTGGATCGACGACCTCGTCTTCATCGACGACCCGCGGCTCGATCCCGACGCGCTTCGCCGGGTCGAACACGGACGCGGCGGGAGCGGCATCGCGACGCCGCGCCGCGGCGACGACGGCACGTGGCTCGTCGTGCGCGACGTCGTGCTCGGCGAGCGCATCCCCGACTATCCGGCGCGCGCGCGGTGGTAGAGCAGCGTCGGCGCGAGCCGCCCCGCCTCACTCCGGGCAGCCGCAGCCGGCTCCGGCGTCCGCGCGGAAGCTCGCCCGCGCGATCCCCCAGCCCTCGCGCGCGATGAGGGCCGCGAGCGCGAGGGCCGCCGCCGCGTCGGCCCACCAGAGCGCGGGCGCGACGGTGAACGCGACGCTCCCCGCGAAGAGCACGGCGGAGAGCTGGATGCAGGCGAGGCTGCAGGCGGCGTCGCCGCGGAGGGTCGCGCTGTCGAGGGCTCGCGCGGCGCGCAGCTTGGCGGCCCAGAGGAAGAACATGAACGAGAGGCTCACGGCGGAGATGACGAGTCCGGCGAGGGCGGTCTCGGGCGGCGCCTTCTCCCAGAGCCGCGCCGCGGCGCCGGCGGCGGTGGCGGCGGCGAGACCGAGGAACAGGAACCCGATGCCGCGGCTCGCGAGGCGGTCGCGACGCGCACCCTCGGGCGTCGCCGTCCGCGCGCCGTCGCCGAATCGCCAGAGGACGAGACCCGCGGAGCCCACCTCGATCAGGCTGTCGGCCCCGAAGCCGAGGAGCGCCACCGACTCGTCGGCCGCGCCGAAGGCGATCGACACGGCGCCCTCGACGAGGTTGTAGGCGACGGTGACGTAGGCGAGCCGCCGCGCCCGCCGCACCCAGGTGGAGCGGTCGGCGGCGGACGCGGCGAGGGCAGTCTCCATCGGACCCTTCTACCGCACGCCGCCGAGCCTCGCCGCGTGTGCACGGTGCGTGGAAACTCGACGAGCGCGCCGCCGCTTCCGGTGGCAGACTCCGCGCCGCGGAGGCGCGCGCGCCGGCGAGGCCTCCGGTCGAGCGAGGAGGAACGCCGGCACGGTGACCCCATGGAGAACGAGCCGAAGGACGGAAGGGATCTCTGGCGCGAGCGCGTGGCCCCCGCGGTGCTGGTCGTCCTCGCGGTCGCCGCGGGCGCGGGCGCGGTCTGGCGGTTCTTCGCGCTCGACGCGACGCGCGCCCTCGACGAGACGACGCTCCTCTACCTCGGCGTGGCGGGCGCGCTGCTCCTGCTGCGGGACGTGAAGAGCCTCTCGTTCGGCAGCTATCGCCTGGAGTTCGAGAGAAGGGTGGCGCAGAAGATCGACGGTCTCGCGCAGCGCGTGGAGGACACGCAGGCGGCGGCGCTCGCGGCGCGTCCGTCCGGCGGTGCGCGCCACCTCCGCCTCGCGTCCGCGTCGGACCTCGCGAGCGCGCCGTCGAAGGACCCGCGCCGCGCGGGCGGCGCGCCGGAGCCCGGCCCCCGCGAGGACGACCCTTGGAAGGAGCAGTTCGGCGGGAAGCCCGTGAACGGCACGCGCGAGCTGGAGGCGGACGTGAAGTCCCTCGGCTCCGGCGGGTTCTACCGCGTGCGCTTGCGAGTCCGCTCGCGCGAGCCCGAGCGCGACCCGCTCCGCGGCACGGTGCAGTTCTTCCTGCACGACTCGTTCGAGCACGACCGGCCCGTCGTCACGGTCGGCCCGCGCGGCGTCGCGGAGCTCGCGCTCGACGCGTGGGGCGCGTTCACGGTCGGCGCGCTGGCCGACGACGGCCGCACGAAGCTCGAGCTCGACCTCGCGGAGCTGGAGTCGGCGCCGCGGGAGTTCCGCGAGGCGTGAGGCATGGCGGCACCGCGCCGCCCCGCGAAATCCATTGCAGCCGACGTCCCCGGGCCGCGCACGTGGAGGAGTCTCCTTCGGCCCACACCCCCGTCGCCTCCTCCGCGTCCGATGCTCCGACCCGCTGCCGCCGCCCTCGCGCTCCTCCTCGCCTCGCAGACCGCCACCGCGCAGTCGAATCCCGCCGTGGAGCTCGCGCGTCTGCAGATCAGCCCCCTCGAGGACCAGGCGAGCACGGGCTTCTCCGTCTCGATCGACGGCACACGGGCCGTCGTGGGCGCGCCCTACCACGACATCCTCCCGGGCAACAACGAGGGCGCCGTCCTCGTGTTCGATCAGCAGCCGAGCGGCGCGTGGACGCTCACGGCGACGCTCACGGCGGGCGACCCGGGGAACGGCGACCGGCTCGGGACGGCGGTCTCGGTCGAGGGCGATCGCATCGTCGCCGGCGCGCCGGGCTGGGGACTGAACGTCGCGAGCGACAACCGCGGCGCCCTCTACGTCTTCGAGCGGGTCGGCGGCGTCTGGACGCAGGCGGCGCGCCTCCTCGCGAGCGATCAGGCCAACAACGACAACCTCGGCTGGAGCGTGTCGCTCTCCGGCGACGTGGCGCTCGGGGGCTGTTTCCTCGACGATCACGCGGGAGGGAGCGACTCGGGGAGCGCCTACGTCTTCGAGCGCGTTGCGGGCGTCTGGGGGGAGACGCAGAAGCTCACGGTGGGCGATGCGGGTCCGGGCGACTGGTTCGGCTTCTCCGTGTCGATGCACGGCAGCCGCCTCCTCGTCGGCGCGCCCCAGGCGTACACGGCGCTCGGCGACACGGGCACCGCCTACGTCTTCGAGCGGCCGAGTCCGCTGCTCCCGTGGCAGCTGGCGCAGAAGCTCGCGCCCAACGATCCGCTCGCCGCCTTCCAGTTCGGCGAGGCGGTGGCGCTGCGCGGCGCGCGGTGCGTCGTCGGGAGCTGGGCCTTCGGCGACCTCGGGAGCGCCTACGTCTTCGACCGCGGCCCGACGGGAGTCTGGACGCAGGCGGCGAAGCTCGTCTCCTCCGATCTCTCCGAGGGCGACATGTTCGGGACGGCTGTCGCCGTCGACGGCGACCGCGTCGTCGTCGGCGCGTCGAGCAACTACGTCACGTACCTCGGGTCGAGCGCCTACGTGTTCGAACGCCAGGCGAACGGCACGTGGCCGCAGATGGCGCAGCTGAACCAGCCGATCGGCACCGGCGGCTACTACGGGTGGGCCGTCGCGCTCCAAGGCGACCGCGTGTGCGTCGGCGCCTACGACGGCATCGGCGGCGGCACGGCGCATCTCTACCGGCTCGAGTACGGGAAGCTGTCGACCTTCGGCGCCGGCAAGCCCGGCTGCTTCGCGAACACGATCGGATCCACGTCGGTGCTGTCGCTCGGGCGCACGTCGACGATCTTCCACCACGACGCGCCCGTGGAGGCGACGACGGGGCTGCTCCTCATCGGCGACGTGCTCGAGACGACCGGAAGCCCCTACTTCGGGATCGGCGTGCCGGTCTACGTCGACCTGCTGAACTCGACGGAGGCGTACTCCTTCGACGTGCTGAAGGACGGCGGCACGCAGCTCGGCACCTTCGACGCGACGGTGCCGAACGACCCGCACTTCCTCGGGAAGACCTTCACCGCGCAGATCCTGTGGGCGTGGCAGTTCTGCAACCTGCCGCCCTATCAGCTGAGCGCGTCGCCGGCGCTGCTGATGACGATCGCCGGGACGTAGGGGCGGGGGCCGCTGTCCTGCTCGGTGTGTTGAGCAAGACTGCTCAACGCATCGAGTCGATCCGGAGAGCTCCTCCGGCGTCCCCAGGCAGCGACGCTCGCGCACTGCCTCGATCTGCTGGCGGGAGCGGGGATGCTCTGCGGGCCGCAGAAGTTCGCCGGCAACGCGGCGCGACTCGGATTTCTGGGGACGGCTCGTCGAGTCGGCCGTCGGCGCGCACCTCGCGAGCGCCGCGGCGGCGGGAGAGATCCGGCTCTTCTCCTGGAGGGACGGCAACGAGGAAGTCGACTTCGTCGCGCAGCAGGGAAAGCGCGTCGTGACGATCGAGGTGAAGAGCGGCAAGGCGCCGGTCGCGCATTCCGGGACGGCCGCCTTCCGCGCGGCCTTCAAGACCCACCGATCCCTTCTCGTCGGCGGCGACGGCATCGCGGTCGAGGAGTTCCTCGACCGGCCCGTCGCACACTGGACGCGGATCTGACGGCGGGGTTGCCCCGTCCCGGCGCGGGCGTCGCTCGGGGAGGCGGCCTGCAGCCTCGCGGCTGGCCCCGTGGCCGGCGGCGGCGCCCGGCCGTAGCCTTCCGGCTCCTCACGCCCATGACCGACCCCCGCTGGCAGCGGATCAAGGAGATCTTCGCGCAGGCCGCGGCGCGGCCGGCGGGCGAGCGCGAGGCGTTCCTCGCGAAGGCGTGCGGCGGCGACGAGACGCTGCGCGCGGAGGTGGAGTCGCTCCTCCGCGCGCACCCGCCGACGGACGGCGCGGCGGCGCCGGTCGAGCCGATCCCCGAGGGGCCCGGCACGCGGATCGGCCCCTACAAGCTGCTGGAGCCGATCGGCGAGGGCGGCTTCGGCGTCGTCTTCATGGCGGAGCAGGAGGCGCCGGTGCGCCGGCGCGTGGCGCTCAAGGTCATCAAGCTCGGGATGGACACGAAGCAGGTGGTCGCCCGCTTCGAGCAGGAGCGCCAGGCGCTCGCGATGATGGACCACCCACACATCGCGCGCGTCCTCGACGCGGGCGCGACCTCGAGCGGTCGCCCCTACTTCGTGATGGATCTCGTGCGCGGCGACCCGATCACGGAGTACTGCGACCGGGAGAAGCTGCCGACTGCGGAGCGGCTCGAGCTCTTCGAGGAGGTCTGCCGCGCGGTGCAGCACGCGCACCTGTAGGGGATCGTCCTCCGCGATCTGAAGCCGAGCAACGTGCCCGTGACGATCGTCGACGGGCGCGCGGT
>CAZJHD010000034.1:0-43858 GCA_964545855.1 uncultured Planctomycetales bacterium | reverse complement strand
CACGACCTCGGAGCCCGCCACGGGACGTCGAGACTAGCAAGGCGCCGAAGAAGGGCTTCGCGGAGCGAGCGCGAGGATTCGTTGCTCAGGGCGAGGCGCGTCGTCGCTGCCGTATCCGAGGAGATACGTCGGCGGCGGCGCAACGACGCCATGGGCGACGAGGCCCGCGCGCAGCTCGAATGCCTTCTTCGGCGTCCTGCGAGAAGGCGGCGTTCCGCTCTACGGGGCGACGAGGGCGATCTCTTCCGCGCGCACGGCCGGTTCGGCCGCCTCGGCCTCGAGACGCGGAGCGTCGGCCTCGGACACGGATCGAGCCGCCGCCGCAGCCGCAGCGCCCGACGCAGCCTTCGCGTAGCGGCTCCCGACGTTGCGTCGCGAGACCCTCTCCAGGAGCTCGCGGCTCTTGCGCAGCCGGAGGTCGTGGGCCTTGCTCACGACGCTCTTCACCGACCGCCCGAGCGCCGTGGCGATCTCGAGGTTGGAGTGGTCCGCATAGAGCTCCTGCAGGCGCTCCACCTCCGCGGGTCGCCAGCGCGGCATTCGGCTCGCCGCCTGTCGACCGCGCACGTCGATCTTCCCGCGCCGGCACGCGCACTTGCGCAGGTACACCTTGTCCTTGCGGAGCTGCAGCTCCTCGGCGAGTTCCTCCACCTCCTCGACGGTGCGCGAGAAGATCGCCGCGAGGTCGCGGTCGTCTCGCGTGCCGAAGAGGCTCTTGAAGCGCCGGCGGTCGTCCCGCGACCACGGCGCGACGATCCGCGATCGCCGGAGCTCCTCGATCTTCGACTCCACGGCCGCCTCCGTCCGCGCGAGCACGATCGCGATCGTCGCAACGGGTGCGAAGCCGAGGCTCCGCTTCAGCCGATCGAGGTCCTCGGGCGTCCACGGGCCTCCCGCCGGCTCGCCGCGCCGCGCGGCCGCCTGCGTCCCGGGCACGTTGCGCTTCTCGAAGATCGAGCGGGCCATGCGCCGAAGGCTCTCCACCGACCGGCCCAGCATGCGCGCGAGCGACGCTTCGTCGCGCGTCGCGAACTCGCTCTCGAGCCTCCGGAGCTCGGCCACCGACCAGCGCCCGCGCCGACACCGGCGCACGCGCGCGGGGCCGCGTGCCGGAGACGTGGTGCGCACGCTCGTGTCCCGAGGAGGCGTCATGGCCGTGCGGCCCCGCCGTCGGCGGGCGGATCGACGCGCTCGCCCGCTTCCTTCGCGAGATCGCTCCGATCGTCGTCCCGCGCAACCTGCCGCCGATCGGTCTCGAAGCCCGCGATCCTCTCGCGGACGTCCGTCGCGGTCCGGCAGCGCTGCACCTCCACGGCGAAGGCTCCGGCGTCGACCGCTCGCGTGCCGCGCACCGCGGCCTTCACGGAGGCGAGCGCCACGGGCGCCATCGAGAGCGACCGGAGACCGAGCCCCACCAGCAGAGGCGTCACCTGGGGGTCGCTGGCGAGCTCGCCGCACAGGGAGACGGGCCGGCCGCGGCGCGTCGCGGTGGCGACGACTTCGCCGATGGTGCGGATCACGCCGGGATGGCACGGCTCGTAGAGCGCGCCGACGCGGGCGTTGTCGCGGTCGACGCCGAGGAGGTACTGCACGAGGTCGTTCGTGCCGATGCTGAGGAAGTCCACCACGTCGCAGAGCGCGTCGGCGGCGAGCGCCGCCGCCGGGATCTCGACCATCGCGCCCACGGGCACGTCCGATCGGAACGGCGTGCCCGACCGGCGCAGATCCTCCACGATCGTGTCGATGAGCGCGCGGACGGCCCGCACCTCCTCCACCGAGGTCACCATCGGGAGGAGGATGCGCGCATCGCCATGCACCGACGCGCGCAGCAGGGCGCGGAGCTGGGGCACGAAGATGTCGGGCATCTCGAGGGAGATGCGGAGCCCTCTCCAGCCGAGGGCCGGATTCGTCTCCTTCGGAGTCTGGAAGTAGGGCAGCGGCTTGTCGCCGCCGGAGTCGAGCGTGCGGAAGACGATGGGCCGCCCCGGCAGCCGATCGAGGGCGCGCCGATACTGCTCGTACTGGTCGTCCTCCGAAGGGAACGCCGTCCGGTCGAGGAAGAGGAACTCCGTCCGGTAGAGACCGACGCCATCGATCGTCCGGAGATCGAATCCGTCGAGGTCGCGAAGGCTCTCGACGTTCGCCATCACGTCGACACGCACCCCGTCGAGCGTGCGGGCGGGCTGCACGGCGGCCGCCTGCAGCTCGCGGCGCTGCTCGACACGCCCGATCCTTCGCGCCTCGAGAGCGTTGGCCTCCGGCTCCGACGGCTCGACGAGCACGGTCCCGTCGTCTCCGTTCACGCCGAGCATCGAGCCGTCGTGGACGCGCTGGAGGAGGTCGCGGATCCCGACGACGGCCGGCACTCCGAAGGAGCGCGCGAGGATCGCGCCGTGGGAATACCGGCCGCCGCCCTCGGCGAGGATCGCGGCGACGGTGCCCCGCTCGATGAGCGTCGCGAACCAGGGCGCGAGCTCCTCGGTCACGAGCACGACCCGGCGGAGATCGCCATGGGCCAGCGAGCGGCCGCGCAGCTCGTCGAGGACGATTCCCCAGGAGGACCGCACCTCCTGGATGAAGTCGCGCCGCACGGCCGGGAGCATCGACTCGTAGGGGCGCACGAAGTGCGCGAGCGCGCGCTCGAGGGCCGAGGCGGCGTCGATCTGGTGCTCGCGGATGTTGCGGCGTGCCCTGTCGCGGATCTCTACATCGCTCAGGAGCTGGAGCTGCGACTCGAAGATGCGCGCGTCCCGTGCGCCGACGCGCTCCGTCGCGAACCGGATGTTGCGGCGAAGCTGATCCTCCGAGCGCGCGAGCGCGGCCTCGAATCGCTCCACCTCGGCCGCGACGTCGTCGGGCTCGAGGCGACGGGCGGCGGCCTCGCTCGTGGCGGCATGGATCCGAGCCGGCCCCAGCGCGAAGCCGGGGGAGACGGAGATCCCTCTCAGGACGTGTTGACTCATGATCGTCGGGAATCGAGCGGTCGGGTCACTCGTGAGATCCGCTCACGCGCTTCGAGCCGGCGAGACATCGCGGAGACGATGCGACCGAAGCGAGTCGCGTTCTTATCCGGTGCGCGAAATCGCCGCAAGGTGGCGTGACGGAACTCGAGCGACGCGATTCGTTTTCCGTTGTTGACGGCGCGCGCGATCTGCCTTCTCGGTCGAATCGCGCCTCCCATCGATCATCGCGAAGCGAGACCGGGCGACTGAAGTCGCGCCCCGCACGCGGCCGATACCCATCCGGGAAACGAGGTCTACCGGAATGGACATGGACTCCAGGACGAGCGGCGACGTGCAGACCGAAGAGACTCCGCACATCGAGGGGATGGACGAGACGATGGACGACTCCGCGAACGACGCCGACCCGGAGACGATGGGCGACGCAGGCGCGCACGCGCCGTCGCTGCGTCCGTCGCACGGGCGATCCACCGGGATCCTCGCCGTCGGCACCCTGACGCTCGTCACGGGGGTCGTGCTCGCCCTGGGCGTCCTGCCACCACAGGTCCTCGAGTGGATGCCCGCCGATCTCCGGCCCACGACGGTCCTGCAAGGGTCGGCGTTCCTGCTGGTCCTCGGCTGGCTCCAGCGCCAGCACGAGTGGCGCGCCCTCGAGCTGCGCATGGTGCGCGAGACTCTCGCTCGGCCCTCGGGCGGCGCGGCTCCGTCCACGACGCACGCCGACGCCGTCGCCGAGCGACTCGCCCCCGCGATCCAGAGCGTGGTGAGCGTGCTCGACGCCGTCGAGCACGCCGTCGAGCGCGTCCGGACGCAGGTCGAGCAGATGGGAACGAACTTCAAGGAGCAGGAGCGCGCCAATCTCGGTCTCGCCGGCTCCGTCGATCGCCTCGGCGCGAGGATCGACAAGTTGTCGAAGGAGCGCGAGTCGAAGGGCGGCCGCGGCGGCGCATCGATCGCGGGAGAGCTGGCGCCGCTGCAGAAGTCGCTCGAGGCGATCTCGCGCGACGAGCACACGCGCGCCGCGCGGCTGCACGACGGGATGTCGGAGCTGCACGACGCACTGGCCGAGATGGAGGGACGGATCCGCGAGCGCATGCAGCCGCTCGAGAAGGGTGCGCTCTCGGGCCTCGCGGAGGAGCTGACGGCGCTCGAGGGCCGTCTCCGTGTTCCGATGGACGAGCGCCTCTCCGCCATCGAGGACCGGCTCGCCCTGATCGTGAAGGGACTGGAGAGCGGCGCCCTCGCGCCTGCGCCGATGCGCACGGAGCAGCCGATGCCGAGCCGCGACGATGTTTCGCGCGAGCCCGCCGCCGCGCTCCCCGTGGGCGAGGGCGAGCCCGCGGCGGCCGCGACGATGTCGGAGGGACCGAAGGAATCGCGCACCGTGCTGCGCGCGATCGACAAGCTCCGCGCGCTGCGCGGGAGCTGATCACCGCGACCACCCGCGGACCGCGCCGGGTGCTGGTCCCGGGAATGGGGTCAGACCCCTTTCTCTCGCTTCTCCCCCGCACGCCGCGCGCGGCGTGCGGGGGAGAAGCGCGAGAAAGGGGTCTGACCCCATTCCCGGGGCTCGCGCCGCGCGCCGATAGGATCCCATCGCGTGAGGCTCGACGACGCTCCGGCCGAAGCGCACGGCTCCGACGCGATCGGCCGCGGTGCCACGAGGCCGCGCCGGACGTGGCTCCGTCGCGCGCGACGGATCGTCTACGGGCTCGTCCTCGCCGGAGTCGCGTGGGTCTGGCTCGTCGAGCCCCGGTGGATCGCCACGTCGGAGCGCACCGTACTCGCGCCGGTGCGCACGGCGGTGCGCATCGCCCACGTCACCGACCTCCACACGAGCGGCCTCGGCGGCGTCGAGAGGTCGTTCCTCGCGGCGCTCCACGATGCGCGGCCCGACGTCGTCGTCGTCACCGGCGACACCGTCGACGGCGGCGACTGGGAGGCAGCGCGCCCCGTCCTCTCGGAGATCCGCGCGCCCCTCGGCGTCTGGATCGTCGACGGCAACTGGGAACACTGGTCGCGCGCCGAGGCGCCCGCCGCCTTCTTCGATTCCGTCGGCGCACGCCATCTCCGCAACGAGAGCGCGCGCGTCCGCGACGACCTCTGGGTCGTCGGCCTCGACGACGGCCTCGCCGGACGGCCCGACCTCGAGCGGGCGCTCGCGGACGTCCCCGAGGGCCCGGCCGTCGTGGTGCTCCTCCACACGCCCGAACCCTTCGATGCCCTCGCGCCGCGTCTCGCGCGTCATGCACCCCGCGGCAGCGCGCTCGCCTTCGCGGGACACACCCACGGCGGTCAGGTGCGGCTCCCCTTCCTCGGGCCGCTCTGGCTACCGCCGGGATCGGGCCGGTTCGTCGCGGGCGCCTACGCGGAGGCCGGCGTGCCGCTCTTCGTGAGCCGCGGCATCGGCACCTCCATCCTCCCCGTGCGCTTCCTCTGCAGGCCCGAGCTCGCGATCACCGTGCTCGCCCCCGATCGCTGACGCGCCGCGCCTCAGCCAGAACGAAAAGACGCGCCGTCGCGTCGCTCCTCCGATATCGTCGTTCGCAACCCCGCGGACTCCCCGATGACCTCGATCCACGACTCGGACGGCGCCTCGAACGGCCTCCCCGAATTCCGCGTCTACCTCGTCGGCGCCCATTCGACCGGAAAGACGACTCTCGCGCGCTACATCCGCGACCACTACGGCCTGCCGATGATCTCGGAGGTGGCGCGGTCGATCCTCGCGGAGCTCGAGATCCCGCTCGACCGGCTGCGATCCGACGTGGACGCCGTGTCGCGCTACCAGCGGGAGGTGTTCCGCCGGCAGATCGAGGCCGAGCGGAAGATGAAGACTGGATTCGTCTCCGACCGCGCCTTCTGCAACCTCGCCTACATGGCGAACCACGCCACGAACATGGGCGAGGTCTTCCGCGACCCGCTCCTCGATCAGTACATGGAGAGCGTCTCGGAGGGCGTCGTCTTCTTCGTGCGCCCCCACCGCGAGCTGATCGCCGAGGACGGCGTGCGCGCGGGCCTCACCTGGGAGGAAGTGCTCACGATCGACGGGATGGTGAAGCTCTTCCTGGAGCTCTGGGGCATCCCCTACGTCACGCTCACGGCCCTCTCGATGCAGGAGCGCGTGCGCACGATCGACGCCGTGCTGAACCTGAAGATGGCCGGCGGCAAGATGCGCGGCGAGTTCCCGGCGATCGAGGAGCTTCCCGTGCGCGGCGCGGAGCGTCGAACGCCCGCAGCGGTCCCGCCGCACCCGCGGAACGGGAACTGACACAGTCGCGTCCCGCGAGCCGAGCCGCGCGGTTCGGTTCCCCCGTGCGTCCCGCTCAGGATGGGGGCGCCCACTTCCTTCGGCCCTCCGTCACTCCGATCCCAACTCGACCCGCGCTCGATGGTCGTCACGCTCCTCCCCGGCAAGAAGGTCAAGCTGAAGGTGCAGACGGGCGAGTTCCCCGCCGGATCCGCGGCGAAGATCCTGGTCTTCCGTGAGGGCTTCGAGGAGGAGGACCAGGCGATCGCGACGCTGAACGGGAAGACGGCCGACGACGGCAGCGTGGAAGTGGAGTTCACGTTCACGCCCGAGCCGAAGGACCGCGGGAAGATCGGCCTCGTCTACCGCGCGGAGGTGGACGGCAAGTGGCTGAAGTCGGAGACGGCCTTCGTGCAGCTCCCCGATCTCGTGAAGGCGAGCTGGTCCGTGACGAAGGCGAAGGCGGGCGAGGAGGTGGAGCTCAACGTGGAGGCGCCCGCCGTGCCGGTGAAGGACAAGGTGAAGTTCGAGATCCACCAGCACCCCGGAGACGCCGTCGTGGCGACGCTCGAGGGCTCCCCCGAAGGCGACGCGACCGTGCGCGTGAAGTGGGCTCCACCCGCCATCGACCCCGCCGACCCGAAGCCCCGCTTCGATTTCACGGCGAAACACGAGTCGCGCATCGCCGTGTCCCACCAGCTCCTCGTCGTGCATTCCATCCGGATCGAGATCCAGAGCGATGCCGGAGCACCCGTCCCGGGCGCGGTGCTCGTCGTGAGGACTCTTGGGGAGGACCCGAAGAAGGTCGTCGCCGATCCGAACGGCGTTCTCCTGATCGAGGACATCCGGCCCGGCAAGGTGCAGTTCTCGATCCCGGGGATCCCCGATGGCGATCTCCCGGCGCCCACTTCGGCCGCGCTCTGAGTCGAGCGGACGCCCGACGATGGCCACGAAGTCCGGCGCCACCGACGACACGCACGTGCTCGTGCTCCCGCCGATCCTCCGAGGCTGGTGGAGCGCCGGGCGCGCGTTCCACGGATCGAAGGTGCGGATCCTCGGCGAGTCCCAGTGGATCGCCGAGGGGACCGAGATCGCGATCGCGGTGCACGTGAGCGACGGGAAGGCGTTCCTCGGAGCGGCCGTGAAGGAGCTGAAGGGGAAGATCCAGAAGAATCGCCTCGTCTCCGACGACGGCTCGAACGGGGTCGAGCACGAGCTCGACTGGACGCTCCCGGACGGTGCCGGCACGGCGCTCGGCGCGCAGTTCGTCCTGAAGGCGCCCGATCCCTACGGCGTGAGCGCGACGTCCCCGCTGCTCGAGATCGATCTGGCTCCCTTCGAGATCTCGGAGTGACCCGGTGTTCCTCTACTACGAGCACTTGTTCGAGCGCATGGTGGAGATCGGCGACGACTCCCGCGACGACGGGTACGTCTTCGGGAAGCGCCCTTTCAAGATGTGGTTCAACGGGCTCACGCTGCAGAACTCCGTGATCGGCGGCGTCGACTGCTCGAGCTCGACGCTCTCGGCCGTCTACAAGGAGCTCGAGCGCGTGAAGGGAGTGGAGTACTCGTCGCTGCCGGCCGCCGACCGGCTCCCCAAGGAGTTCTACGTCTACTGGGTTCCCTACGGGGAGTACAACGGCAGCGACAGCTACGAGGGTCAGCGCGAGGCCAGCGCCGGCGCCGCGCACACCCATCTCGAAGCGACCGTCGGCGACGGCGGCACCTACAACACGATCGCGGAGCTGAAGAACATCCGCCGCGGTGACGTGGCGCAGATCTGGTGGGAGGGCGTCGCCGCCGGATCGCCCAAGAAGTTCGAGGGCCACGGCGTCTTCATCCACGACGTCCGCGTGAACAAGGACGGCGAGGTCGTCTTCCAGATCCTCTCGGCCCAGGGGAACACCGACACCCACGGCGTGGGCGTCGGCCGCAGCAAGGTGGAGGACTACAAGCTCACGGAGTCGGTCCAGGCGAAGCTCTACGGGAAGGGGCGCTGGTACCGCTACAAGGCCGGCGACCGCACCGACAAGTACGCGATCGTCCCGGAGATGCACGTCGCACGCTTCCAGCGCGAGTTCCCGCGCTGGCCCTGCGCGCTCGCGACGAGCACGGAGACGATCGGCCCGCTCGTCGATCCCGCCCAGGCTCCGCTCTACTGCGACCAGAACGAGCGCAAGGGCAGAGGCGGCTACTTCCCCATCGGGTCGAACCGCACCTGGCACGGCGGGATCCACCTGCGGCCCGGGAAGAAGAGCGCCGTCTACGCCATCGCCGACGGCGTGATCGTCGCGGCCCGCTGCCCGGAGGTGGACGACGCGCTCGAAGCGGAGAGGAAGAAGGACCCGAAGCGCGCGCTGCCCAGCCGCAACTTCGTCCTCGTCCGCCACGAGGTGAAGATCGGCGACGCGAAGAAGGTCTTCTATTCGCTCGTGATGCACCTCGCGGGAGACCTGACCCCCGCCGAGGCCTTCCCCATCCGCTGGCTCTGGCAGGTCCGGCAGAACGGAGGCGGGCAGGTCGTGCACCTCGATGGCGCGAAGGTCCTGAAGCTCGCCCACCCGATCGGCGCCGGCGAGATCCTCGGCCTCACCGAGGGCGACGACGTCCACGTCGAGATCTTCTCGGAGGAGTGCTTCCCGGACTTCGCCGGCATCGAGAAGATCGAGGAGAAGGCGGGCGACAAGGACCTCTTCGTCGACCAATCGAAGCTCCTCGACTTCATCGACGAGAAGTTCGACATCAAGAACCTCATCCAGGACACCTGGTGGGGCGGCGTGAGCGTGAAGTCCGACGGCATGATCACGGCGGAGGAGATCCGCACCTTCTTCCTGACTCATCCCGAGCGCGCGAAGATGCGGCTCTGCGCGACGAAGCACGTCTCCGAGTGGAGCGACCAGATCACCTGGGACCTCTCGAAGGGGAACCACTGGGGCTACCTCTCGAAGGAGGCTCTCCAAGCGACGACCGACCTCGTGAAGCTCTACGGCTGGCTCACGGCGGACATCGCGACGCACGCGAAGCTCCCGAGCAGCCACCAGCACTGGCACTACCACCCGATCACGTTCCTGAAGTGGCTGCGCGAGAAGGTGTCCGCGAACGGAGCATCGAACGTGGTGCAGGACGTCACGCCCTTCCTCACGGGCGCGAAGGGCGAACTCGCGATGCCCTCCAACGTCCATTGGGCCATCGACGACGACGCGAAGGACAAGGACGACGAACCGCTCACGGCGCTCAAGCTCTTCGAGGGGACGGCGAGCAAGCCGGGGGGAGTCGCGAAGAAGGCCGACGGCACCTTCGAGACCGACCCGGGCCCGTGGACACAGCTCGGAGCGAAGGTCACGCAAGGCGACGGCGAGTTCATCCGGGTCTCCGACGCCCCGAAGATCCGCTGGATCTGCGTGAAGTGGGGCTCCGCGAAGTACGCCGAGGAGCGAGGGTCCGCCTGATGGCGATCGAGCTCGACTCGGGCAAGTCGCACGTCTTCAAGATCGCCCCGCGGATCTTCCGGGTGGAGCCGGAGCAGGACGATCCGACGACGCCCACCAAGCAGTTCGTCAACATCGACTCGACGAAGCCTCCTCGAGGGAGATTCATCACGGTCGAAGCCTATGTCGCGCCTCGAGCGCCCGGCTGGACCGTGCACTTCCAAGTCGTTCGCGACCCGGGGAACTTCGACGACACGAAGCTCGCCGCCGACGACCGCGGGGGCATGGAGGCCGTTGGCGCGGGAACGATCGCGGAGACGACGACGGCAACGACCGACGCGAACGGCCTCGCCAAGGCGCGCCTTCGCCTGTCGACTCGCGGAGGGGACAAGTTCAAGGCGAAGGTCGCGACGAACGCCGCGATGACCGGCGCGAAGGAGACCGGACAATTCGAGGTCTGGCGGAAGGTCTTCGCGCAGGTTCTCCAGATGAAGGACTCGCCGAGCGGGACCTCGGCCGCGCTCGACCTCGCCAACGTCGTGGCGCAGTTCCGGCGCTCCTTCATCTACCTCCAGATCCTCGGGAAGCCCGAGATGGTGGACTACAAGGCCCTCGTCGACAGCGCTGCGATCCAGACGATCCTCGGAGATCGCTACTCCGCGCTGAAGTCGCCGAACCAGATCGCCGTCCTCCTGGGGCACATGGCGGCGCTGCCCTTCGATCAGGAGCTCTCGGGCTCACTGGCCTCGGTGCCCGCGCCGGGGAACACTCTCAGCTTCACGATCAACCAGGCGTTCCAGCCGTACGACGCGGCCAACTGGTTCAAGTCGGGGACGATCACGTACACGCTCAAGGGCGACTCGGAGAAGACCGGCAACATCAATCAGTCCCTCCTCTCCCTCGTCGCCGTTTCGGGAGACGCGAAGAAGAAGCGCGTGAAGGTGGATCTGAACGGGATCGACCTGAAAGTCGGCAGCAAGCTCTCCGTGAAGCTCGTCGTGAACAAGTTCCAGGAGGTCGGCGTGGCCTTCGGCGGAACGCCCTTCCTCTTCATCCCCGTGGGGAGCGTGAACGAGGGCAACTGGACCTCACCCTCACAGAACAAGACCCTCATGGCCGAGGGAATCACGGTCCACGAGGTCGGCCACAAGGTCCTCATGGTGAAGACGAACACCAAGTTCTTCTACACGGGCGAGGCCACCGTCGATGGATTCAAGAACCCCGGGAAAGGCACGCACTGCATGCACCCGGACGTCCCCGCGGTCGCAGGCAAGTATGATCCTTCGGGTTCCCATGACTGCACGATGCACCACTCGACGCTCGGGACCCGCACGTTCTGCGATCCTTGCGTCGACATTCTTCGCAGCAATCTCCTGCGCGGCTCCGATGTCAACTGGAACGCACCCCGGGGCAAGGACGCCAAGCCATGAGGCGCAGGCGACGCGGCCCGATCCAACCGATTCCCCCGAGAGGAGACTGCTCGTGACCGAATCCCGAGAAACCTTGCCTGGACGGCTGGAGAGGGTCGCCGGCTCGCCGGAGACGCCCAACGAGGCAGGTCTCCGGATCGTCGCCGGGAAACCGATCGTCACCGCGGACGGCGCGACCCGGATCCCGCTCCACGGCTCCTACAGCCTCGACGACCCGGACCCCATGCGGCGCATCGTCGCGATCGCCATTCGTGACGGCAGCGCCTTCGTCTACTCGGCTCCCATGGACGTTCCCGACCGTCCGCCCGAGCGCGTGGAGCCGCCGCTGCCCCCCGATCCCGACTCCCTGATGACCGAGGAGAACCGGCTCGGCGGCTGGATCAACCTCGAGATGCACACGGATCTCAGGATCCCGCGCACGGGCGGCCGCTACCACGTCGCGCTGCACTGGGGCCCCCTTCGGAGCAACGTGCTGACGTTCGACGTGCCGGCACTGCCGGAGCCTCGGACTCCGAAGGACGGCGACAAGAAGTAGCGCAGCGTCGCGGCGCGCTACTTCGCCGGCTCCTCCGGCGGAATCTCCCAGCCCGCCGCGTTCACCGTTCCGATCCGAAGCTCGTAGGTGCCCGCCGGCTTGCCCTCGAGCTTCACGCTTCCCTGCTCGTTCAGCTCGCCGCCCTTGAGCACGCCGCTCGGCGGCATCAGCTCGTACTTGAGCTTGCCGATCCGGTTCTTCGCCTTGTCCTCGACGACGAACTCGATCCAGTGGTCGTTCTTCGGCTTCGGCTTCGGGGGCGTCGGCTTGGGCTTCGGCTTCGGCGGATCGATCGTCCCCATGCCGCTCGCGAGCGACCTCTGCACGGCCACCACGTGGATGTGGCCGTAGGCCGCGGACCCGGCGAGACGCTCCACGATCGTCGCGTCGTTGATGCGCGCGAGCTGCGCGTTGCGGTGACGCATCGCGTACGCCCGCCGCAGGGCCTCCACGGAGTTCGCGTTCCCGCGGCAGCTCCGGATCGCCGCCGCGCCCGCCGTGCGGCTCATCACGAGCCGCCCGTTCTCGGCGTCGTTCTCCTCGGCGTCCTGCGGATCGGGCGCCGGCGCGAGAACGAGCTCCGTCTCGAAGCGGAAGTTGCGGTCGAGGAGGATGCGGGTCACGACGGCTCGATCCTAGCGTGCGCGCGGCAGCGCCGGGACCGAACGGGAGCGGGGCCCGAGCCCGGATCCGAACTCCCGGGTGTGCGCGCGACGGGTCGAGATCCCGTGTTCCGGTCTCCGAGGCCGCCGTTACCCTCGCACGCTCTTCGAGCCACCCGACCCGCCCGTGCTGCAGCCGCTGCCTTCGCTCCCGACCGACTCCTCGATCGTCCTCCAGATCGAGCACCTCACGAAGGCCTACGAGTCGAAGCCGGCCGTCGCCGACTTGAGCTTCCAGGTGCGCGGCGGCGAGATCCTCGGCCTCGTCGGCCCGAACGGCGCCGGCAAGACGACGACGCTCCGATCCACGGTGGGCGTGCTCCCGGTGAAGCAGGGCCGTGTGCTCGTCTGCGGTCACGACATCACGACCGACGAGGCGGCGGCGAAGCGTTGCCTCGCCTGGGTGCCCGACGACCCGCAGCCCTTCGACTCCCTCACGGTCTGGGAGCACTTCGAGTTCACGGCGGCGCTCTACGGACTGCCCGAATGGAAGGCGCGCGCGGAAGACCTGCTCGCGCGCTTCGAGCTCGTGGACAAGCGCGACGCCCTCGGAGGCGAGCTGAGCCGCGGCATGCGGCAGAAGGTCGCCTTCTGCTGCGCGTGGCTCGCGCAGCCGCGCCTCGTCCTCCTGGACGAGCCGCTCTCGGGCCTCGATCCGCGCGCGATCCGCTCCGCGAAGCAGGCGATCCGCGACATCGCGGCGCAGGGAACCGCCGTCATCCTCTCGTCCCACCTCCTCGTGCTCATCGAGGAACTCGCGCACCGCATCCTCATCCTCGACAAGGGGCGCAAGGTCTTCGTGGGGACGCTCGCCGAGGCGCGGAGCACGATCACAGCCCACGAGGGGAGCAGCCTCGAGGAGATCTTCCTGGCGGCGACCGAAGGCACGCGTGCTCCCGCGCCGGCCGCCGCTCCTGCCCAGACGCCCGACGTCCCGCGCGACGGCCTCCCGCCCGGCGGCTCCCCACCGCCCTCCGTCCCAGCGGCCGAGTCGAGGCGCACCGAGTGATCCTCCCGCATCGCGCGCTGCGGTACCTGGCGCGCAAGCGATTCGCGGGCTTCTTCCGCAAGCAGGGGCGGCGTCTGAAGACGCCGTCGGGGTTCCTCTTCGCGCTCGTCGGCTTCGGCGTGATCGGGCTCTGGGTCTCGAGCATCGTCTGGTCGCAGTCGATGCGCACCGACGGGGGCACGTCGATCGTCTCGCTCCCGCCCGACCTGCTGCCGGCCGCCGTGGGGGTCTCCTGCCTCCTCTTCGCGGCCATGTCGATGCTCTCGGCCCTCGGGCTCCGAGGGCTCTACATGCCGAAGGAGGAGATCGAGCTCCTCCTGAGCGCCCCCGTCTCCCGCGCCGACGTCGTGCGCTACCGCCTCGTCGTGATGATGGCGCGCTCCCTCGTCGGCTCGCTCCTGCTCGCGGTCTTCACGTTCTCGCACATGCCGCATCCGGGATTCGCCTTCGCCGGAGTCCTCCTCGCGTCGCAGACGCTCCCGATCGTGAACCAGTCGATGTCGCTCGTGGCGGGCGACGCCGAGAACCGCGCCTTCCAGCGGCTCCCGCGGTGGCTCTTCAAGGCGGCGAGCGTCACCGGCGGCCTGGTCGTCGGCCTGTTCCTCGCGTTCCTCATCCTCCGCAACGTGTCGCGCGTGGGGAGCCGTCTCGGCGTCGAGGAGGAGTTCCGCGCCGCGCTCTCGAGCCCGCTGCTCGAAACGCTCACGATCCCGGTGCGCCCCTGGGTGCGGATGATCACGGCGACGGAGACGGCCGACTTCCTCCTCTGGGGCGGGATCTGCGTCGCCCTTTGGGTGTTGCTCTTCGAGCTGACCGCGCGCATCAAGATCGACTTCCGGGAGCTCAGCCTCGAGACCTCCTCCGACATCGCGCGCCGCATCCAGCGCATGCGCCGCGGCGGCGGCGGCGTGGCGAGCACCGCCAAGGCCGTGCGCGGCGCCGGCTCCCGCGTGCCGTGGTTCTTCGGCCACGGCCCCTTCGGCGCCATCGCGTGGCGCAAGACCGCGTCGATCACCCGCAAGGCGCGGAGCGCGTTCCTGACGTCGGCGACGATCCTCCTCACCGTCACGATCTTCATCACCTTCGTCACGCGGTCGACGAGGGCCGACTCGGGGAGCTTCATCGGCAGCTCCCTGCTCGTCGCCGTGCTCGGCACCATGTACCTCTCCATGGGCCTGCGCTTCGACTTCCGCGACGACCTCGACCAGATGGAGACGATCAAGTCGTTCCCGCTGTCACCGCGGAAGATCTTCCTGGCGACGGTGCTCCCCCAGGCGCTCGTCGTCTCGATGCTCGTCGCCGGGGCCGTCGTGATCCGCATGATCGTCCTGCAGACCTTCGAGCCCTGGGTCTTCGTGATCGTCGCGGCGCTCCCGCCGGCGACCTTCCTCTGGCTCGCGATCGACAACGCCGTGTTCCTCTACGCGCCGATCCGCTTCGTGCCCGGGCAGGAAGGTTTCCTGCAGAACGCGGGCCGCGCCGTGGTGCTGCTCCTCCTGCGCATGCTCGTGCTCGGCGTCGTGGTGAGCTCCGTCGCCGCCGTCGTCGGCGCCCTGATCCTCGCCCACGAGTTCCTCGGTCTCGAGAAGAGCACGGCGACGGCGCTCGCCGTCGCCCTCGGATTCGTCTGCGTGCTGGCGGTCTCGGGCGTCCTCGTCGCCCTCGGCGGGCTCCTCTTCCGGCGCTTCGACGTCGCGCGCGACCGCGGCTGAGCTCGCAGCTCGGGAGTCCGCGCTACTTCCAGTCGACGGCCCCCTCGGGCCACCAGTAGAGGATCAGCATCTTCCCGCCCTTCACCGTGGGGACGTGGCGGGAGCCGACGGGCAGCACCATCCAGGTGGCCGATCGTCCCTCGAAGGTCGGCGTGCCCTCGAGCGGGAAGCAGAGGCACACCTCTCCCTTCAGGTGCGTGTGCACGGGGCCCGCCGCGTCCGCCATGCAGACGGCGTCGATGGAGCAGCCGCCGGGATCGTCCTTCGGCTTCGCGAAGCGCGAGAAGCGCATCCCCGGCTCGCCCCGGTCGCAGAGCGTGCCGTCGGCGAGGGCCGCCTTCGCGGCCGTCTCGATCGCGGCGACGGCCGGCGACTTCGCGGGGAACTGCTTCGCGAGCGCCGCCTCGGCGGCCTGCGGCTTCGACAGATCGAGCCCCTTCACGAAGCGGGAGATCGGATCGAGGAGCGTCTTCAGGTCGGTCATGGCCTCGGGCGTGCGCGTTGCCAGTGTCCGCGGAGGATAGCCTCCTCGCGACCCGGGGCCGCCGCGCTACGGCGCGGCCGTCCAGGCCTCGACCCGCCCCGAGTTCGGTCCCGCGGCCGACGCGTGGGGCGAGCCGACGAGACAGTCGTCGCGGCCGTCTCCGTCGAGGTCTCCCGCCGGCGACACCGCCCAACCGAAGCCGAGCGTGCCCTCGCTCCCGAAGGAGGAGACGACGGTCCCCGAGCGCCCCGAGACGACGAGCACGCGGCCCCGATCGGATCGGTGCGGGCTCCCGGGCGCTCCCGCGATGGCGTCGGGGACGCCGTCGCCGTCGACGTCTCCGAGTCCCGCAACCGACCACCCGAGCCGCGAGCCGGCACCGCCCCGCACGCGCCAGAGCGTCGCGCCGGTGCGCACGGAGATCGCGTGCACGCACCCCGACGACGCGCCCTCTTCGTCTCTCTCGAAGGGGCTCCCGACGAGAAGATCTCCGACCCGATCTCCATCGAGGTCCCCGGCCGCGGCGATGCTCCAGCCGAACCAGGAGCCCGTCGATCCGCCGTCCACCTCGCGCAGGATCGTGCCGTCGAGCCCGGAATGGATCCTCACGGCGCCGAGCGGAACGTCCGACCCTCCGACGCGGACGACGGCGAGCGCGAGATCGGGGATCCCGTCGGCGTCGGCATCCCCCGGTCCGGTGATCGCCTTCCCCGCGAACTCACTCGCACGCATCCCGTGCACCTCCCGCAGCGTCGAGCCGTCGGATCCGCGTTGGATCGAAACGACCCCGGCGTTCTGCGCCACGGAGTCGGCGTAGGGAGCCCCGACGGCGATCTCCGGAATCCCGTCGCCGTCGACATCTCCGAGCCGTGAGATCGACGCGCCTCGGTGCGAGTCCGCGTCTCCCGAGGCATCGATCCCGTGGAGCAGTCGGCCGTCGGCTCCCGAGAGCACCCATGCGCCGCCCTCGCGCTGCGCGCCCGCGTCCCAGCCGAATCGGCGTTCGACGCGCACGGGCGCGCCGACCCCCAGATCCTCGTGCCCGTCGCCGTCGACGTCGCCCACTCCCGCAACGATGGATCCGAGCAGCCCCTCCCGGTTCGCGTCGCCGCGCACGGTCCAGCGCGGGGAGCCGTCGACGCACGAGGCAACGCCGACGAAGCCCGCGAGGCCCGCGCGCCACTGATCGGCGCCGAAGGCGATCGCCCGGATCCGACCGGGCTCGCCCGTCGCCACGGAGGCAACCGACCTCCCGAGGTGATCGAAGGGCATGGACCCATCGATCCGCAGGAGGCGCCGTCCCCGCGCCGCGGCGCCGAAGATCTCCGTCTCGGGCGCCGCGTCGAGGAGCTCGACGGCGCCGCGCCACGCGCGTGCGCCGAGCACAGCGGTCGCCGCTTCGTCGAGCGCGAGCGAGAGCGCGGCGGCGATGCGCAGTTTCGCGCCGCCGGCGCGCCGCCCCGAATCACAGGCCTCCCGCACGAGCCGCCGCGTCAGTGCGAGACTCCGGAGGGCGCCCTCGGGGTGGGGCTCGCCCGCGTGCTCGAAGGTCCCACGGGCTTCGTCCAAGTACCGGAGAGTCGATTCGAGAGTGCCTCGGCCGCGCAGCTCCCCGAAGAGCGTCATTCCCCGGAGGAAGCTCGTCTCGTCGCTCCGCTCCCGCGCCGCTCGGAGGACCTCCTCGTACTTCTGCAGCGGCCCGAGCGAGCGCCACCACCGCTCGGCTGCCTGCGCGTGCGCGCGCCGGTACTGCCGTACAGGCGCGAGCCGCCAGACGAGCCGCTCCAGCACACGAAGCGATTCGCGCGCGTGCCCGAGCCGAAGGTGCACGCGCGCGAGGACGAAGAGGCTGCGCGGATCGCCGAGCCTGCTCGATTCCTCGAGGAGCGTCCGGGCCTCGTCGAGCCGGCCCTCGGCCTCGGCGAGTTCCGCACGAACACAGGCGAGACCGCCGAAGGGGTCCTGGAACGCCAGCCGCGATACGCCTTCGAGATGGCGCCGGGCCTGCTCCCGGTCTCCGACCGCGAGCGCAGCGCGCGCGAGCCGCGTCGCGAGGAAGCCCGCCTCGGGGAACGCGTCGCACGCGCGCAGGAGCCTCGGATAGGCGATCGCCGGAGCGCCGAGGACGAGGTGCAACTCGCCGAGCGCGGCGTCCACGAGCGGGTCCGTCGGGTGCGCGAGATCGAAGGGCTCCCAGGCGCGGCTGCAGAGGTCGACGTCGCCGGCGAGGAAGGCGAGGAGCCCGAGGGCGCGCCGGTCGTCGAGGCTCGCGCGCTCGAGCGCCGCGCCGTCGATCCGATCGATCCGGTGCAGGCGCGCGAGGCCGCGCGCCGCCTCCGAGGTGACGGGGCATCCGGGCACCGGTCCGTCCGCCGAATCCGGGATCGAGACGGCGCCCGCGAGGGACGCCGCGAGAGCCACGACGTCTCGCTCGCGCCGGAGCGCGCCCGTCGACGGGAGCACCGGGAGCGCCTCGTCGTAGCGCGCGACGGCGAGAGCCATCGCGTCGGGGGAGAGGACGCGCAGGCCCGGCGGAGCCTGGAGCTCGCGCGTCAGGAACACGCGCTCCACGTGTGCAGGATCGAGGAGCGCGAGTCGCGCCTCGCGCACCGCCTCCGCCGCGCGCTCGAGCCGGCCGGCGCGGCCCTCCAGGCGCGCGACGTGCACCGCCACGAGCGGCAGCACGGCCGCGGCGCCGAGCGCCGCCGCAAGGATGCGGCCGCTGTGCCGGCGCGTGAACTTGGCGGCGCGGGTCGCCACGCCCGCCGGCCGCGCGCGGATCGGCTGCAGCCGCAGCAGCCGCTCGAGATCGTCGCCGAGTGCGTCGGCGCTCGCGTAGCGGCGCAGAGGGTCGTGCGCGGTCGCCGTCGAGACGATCGTGTCGAGGTCCCTCGGACAGCTCGGCGCGACGAGCCGGAGCGGGATCGTTTGCTCTTCCTCGAGCGAGCGGAGGATCTCCGCAGCGCTTCGGCCCCTGATCGGGAGCCGGAGCGAGATCATCTCGTAGAGCGTGACGCCGAGCGCGTAGACGTCGGTGCGCGGGTCGATGCGGTCGCTCTCTCCCCGGAGCTGCTCGGGCGCGGCGTAGTGCGCGGTGCCGACGAAGTCGCCTGGTCTCGTCTCGTGCTGCTCGGAGACGTCTCGCGCGAGACCGAAGTCGGAGAGAACGGGCGTCCCGTCGCGCCGAAGGAGGACGTTCGACGGCTTGACGTCGCGGTGAAGGAGCCCCGCGCGGTGGACCTCGCCGAGCGCCCGCGCGAGCGCGAGGGCGAGGCGGCAGACGAGCACGACGAAGCTCGTCGGGGCGGGCTCCGACCTCGGCTCGCCACCGAGGAAGAGCGTCACGGCCTCGACGGTCGGCGGCGCGCTCCTCCCCCGGAGATGGTCGAGGAGCGCGGCGAGCGATGCCCCCTCGATCCACTCCATTGCGTACGCACAGAGGTCTCCCTGCTCGACGACCTCATGCACCGCAACGACGTGGGGATGGCGCACGCGGGCGAGAGCCCGCGCCTCCGCGAGAAGCCGCTTGCGGGCCCGGGGCGACGCCGTGATGGCCGGAGGAAGGACCTTCAGCGCCACGATGCGGCCGAGGCTCCGCTGTCGCGCGCGGTAGACGGTCCCCATCCCGCCGCGGCCGAGCTCCGCGAGCACGTCGAAGCCCGGCAGCTCGGCCGTCACGAGGGGCCGGCGGACCGCCACGTCGCGCGCGAGACGCACCGTCTCCTCGAGAGCGAAGCGGAGCTCGGGGTGACGCGACGCGACCGCGTCGAGATCGAAGGGCGACCCGTCGGCCCAGTGCCGGAGCGCGGCCTCGAAGGCTCCGTCGAGGATCTCGGACTCGCGCGCGGCGCGCGCGTCCTCGCCCGGCGCACCGGTCGTCGAGGCGTCGAGGTGGTCCATGGGATCTGCTCGCGGCGCGCGGCGCCGCGCGGCCGGCGCCTCCAGGCGGCGGTCGCGGTGCGGTGCCACGAGCCGGAGAGTGGAGAGGAGAGAGGAGGCTTCGAGTCGGAGCGTCGCGAGGAATCCGTCCGCGTGCGGGGCCCGCGTGGCGAGCGGCGCAGCGCGCGGACCGCGCGTGGATTTCCCGCGACCGCGGCCGACGTGGATCCCTCTCGGACGCGGTGGAGCCTCGCACGGAGGCTCGTCCCAGGGTCGCTCCGATCGGACGACCGATTCGGGACTCCCCTTCGATCCGGAGAACGATCATGACTGCACTCGACTCGCAGAGACTCCTCGGACGGATCCTGCTCGCCTCCTGCGCCGCGGCGCTGGTCGCGTTCGCACCTCCTCTGTCGGCGGGCTGCTTGGACGTCCCGGGAGCCGACGGAGGCCCGGGCGCGAACGGAAGGGACTCGACCGTCACTGGAGGAACGGGAGGCGAGGGCAAGATCGGCAAAGAGGGCCAATCGATCTCGGTGAACCTCCTGAATCCGCCTGGGCTGATCACCTGCACCGCGGGCAACGGCGGCGTCGGCGGCGCCGGCGGGAAGGGAGGACCTGGCTCCTGCGTCGGAGGAGCCGCCACTGCCACGCCGGGCAAGGGAGGAAAGGGAGGCGAGGGCGGCAAGGGAGGTCAGGTCACGGGCATGATCACGGCGACGCCGGGGTTCCCCCTGAACGTCGTTGCGAAGCCCGGATTCGGCGGCACCGGAGGCGCGGGCGGCGCCGGAGGCTCGGGCCCTCGGCCGGCACAGCTTCCCTGCGATATCGACGGGGGCCCGGCGGGAGACGGCGGGCGCGGGGGACGCGGCGGAAAGGTGCAGGCGCTGGTCTTCGGCCACGGCCTCGTGAACCAGACCGTCGCCCTGACGGTCGTCGGAGGCGCCGGAGGGAACGGAGGAGTCGGAGGCGTCGGCGGCGCTCCCTTCGGGACCGGCGTCGGCGGCAAGGGAGGGAACGGCGGGAACGGAACCGCCGGGAGCCCCGCGGCCATCCACACGTGGGCCTTCAACCCCGCCCTGCACACCTTCAGCGCGACTGGCGGCAAGGGCGGCGACGGCGGCAACGGCGGCGCACCCGGCGCAGGTGGAACGGGCGGAAACGGCGGCGACGGCAAGAAGGGCGGCTCCGGCGGCATCGCGCTCTGCCCGCAGGCCACGCTGATCGGCGGAACCGGAGGCGCGAAGGGCGTGAAGGGGAGCGGTGTCGCCGGCGGAGCCGACGGAAGCGACGGCAGCCAGGGCGGAGTCGTGAACCCCGGCTGCAACTGAGGTCCGCCATGAGATCCCATGCTCCGAGGATCCGGCGCCGCGCGCGCAGGGCCCTCGTGGTCTCGGCGGCGCTCGCCGCTCTGCTCGCCGCCCTGCTCGCGCTCGCCCACGCAGACGCGGATCCGCGGACGGAGGGAGAGGGCGCTCGCGCTCACGAGAGTCCCGTCTCCGCGAGCGCGACACCCGCTTCCCTGGATCGAGAGGAGGCGGGGGCGAGGGAGGCGAGCGGTCGAGCGGACGCGGTGCGCCTTCGGCTGCGCGATCGCGTCACCGGCGCTCCGCTCGCGGGAGTGGTCGTCGAGGCGGAGGGAGCCGGCCGGACGGACGCGGCCGCGACGAGCGACGCGGCGGGAGCGTGCGAGCTTCCCTGCACCACTGCCGGCGACGCCCCCGCCGTCGCCTGCCGGCTCCCCGAAAGCCTCGGAGGCCTCGTGCTGCGCGTCGAGATCGAGGAGCAACCCGCCGGCTCGGCCGAGGAGATCCTGCTCGACCTCCCCGTCTACTCCCGGGCTCTGGTCGAGATCCGGCCGGGCCCGGGCGTCGAGGGCGACGGCTCGCTCCGCGCGCTCGAGCTGCCTCCGATCCCCGCGGGCGCTCCGCTCGACGACCGGGAGATCGAGCGGCTCCGCGTCCAGCGGGACTCGAGCCCGGACGTCTATCTCGACCTGCTCCGCGATCGGGGGCTCCTCGGCGCGACCTTCGACTCGTCGTGGCCTCTGCGCTTCGAGCCGGAGACCGAGCAGAAGGCCGAGCCGGAGACCGTTCTGCAGCCGATCCAGCGGACGCTCGATCTCCTCCTCGAGGGCGACGTCGTCGTGGAGGCGCTGGTCGGTCGGTGCGTCCCGGTCCTCCGGCGCGTGGAGCTGCGGCGCGGCGAGGTGTCGGTCGTCGTGCTCGATCTCCCGCGCAAGCCCGTGATCGCGGGCGTCGTGCGCGGGCCCACGGGAGCGCGGCTCGAGGGAGTGCGCGTCACGGTGGCGGCCCGCTCGGTGTTCGACGGCGCGGCCCCGCTCCCGCGCTCGTCGCGCGAGCCCGGCAATCCCGCGTTCGTCCACGAGCAGCCCCGCGGGGCCCGCGAGGGACGCGCGATCGCGCAGCTCTCGGGAAAAACCGACGCCGAAGGCCGCTACGAGATCGAGATGCCCTTCACCGACGAGGTGGCGGCGTGGGTCGACGCGGGCGTCTTCGGCAGCGCCTACGCCGAGCGGCGCGCCGCCGGGCGCGACGCCGCCGTGCTCGACCTCGACCTCGACGTGGCGGCGCCTCGGCGCCCGGACGCCCGCGTCCTTCTTGCCTTCGCCGACGGCCGGCCCGCCGCCGGAATCGACGTGCAGCCCATCGAGACCGGACCGCCCCACCCGTTCTACCGGGGCTGCCCGGCGCTGCGCACCGATGCCGAGGGATGGGCCGACGTCTCGACCCTGGCGGACGGCTGCGAGTACTTCTGGATCGCCAGCTCCGAGACCGAGGAGACCTTGATCGGCCGAGGGACGGCCGCGCGCGGGGAGACGATCGTGCTGCGGCTGCCCAGCGACGAGACCTGGGCGTCGCGCTGAAGACACGCGGAGCCTTTGCCACTGCCACGGGCAGTTGGGCGCGATGCGGCCCGTTCCCTCGCCGTCCCCGTGCGACAATCGGCTCGCGAGGACGGCGCGTGCAGACCACCCCCAGCTCGCTTCCCGAGGGCGAATGCCCTCTCGCGTCGAGCTCCCCCCTGATCTGGGACCGGCTCATCGAGGCCGTCGGTCCCGCGTCCCTCCTCATCGTCATCGGCCAGCGCATGGGCGCCGAGCTGCGGCGGCGATCCTCCCCCGAAGACGTCTGGCAGGAGACGCTCCTCCACGCATGGCGGGATCGCGGCCGCTGCCAGTGGCAGGGCGTCCCCGCCTTCCGCCGCTGGCTGCTGCAGGTTGCCGAGAATCGGATCCGCGACCTCGCTGACCACGAGCGCGCGGCGCGCAGGGGCGCCGGGGTCCGCACGATCGCCTTCTCGAGCCTGGAGCCCTCCCGGGGCGCCGGAAGCACCGGTGGCTCGGTCTTCGCCGGACCGATCGAGACGACGTCACCCAGCCGGCTGGCGAGCCTCCGCGAGGAGGCGGGGCGCATGGAGCGCGCGCTCGAAGGTCTTCCCGAAGAGCTTCGAGAGGTGGTGCGGCTCCGCCTGTTCGAAGAGACGCCGATCGAGGAGATCGCTCGCGTCCTCGGAATCGGCGTCTCCGCCGTGCGGCACCGATTCCGCAAGGGATGCGAGATCTACCACCGGCGGCTCGCGCCGGGAGGGCCGGCTCCCGAGACCGACGCAGGTAGCGCCGACTCCGCTCCGGTCGACCGGCCGTGACGCCCCACCGATCCGCCCGGGAGACCCGACACCTCAATCGCTCTCGTCGGCGCGCTTCCAGTCGGCGATCTTCGCCTCGATCGCCGCGCGGAGCTCCGAGACCTTCACGCGGTCCTGCACCAGCGTGTCGCGGTCGCGGAGCGTCACCGTGTCGTCGGTCATGGTCTCGCCGTCGACGGTCACGCAGTAGGGAGTGCCGATCTCGTCCTGCCGGGCGTAGCGCTTGCCGATCGACGCGTTCGCCTCGATGGCCGTGGCGAAGGGCCCACGCAGCGCGCGCTCGATCTCCTTCGCCTTCTCCGGCATGCCCTCCTTCTTGACGAGCGGGAAGACGGCGACCGTGATCGGCGCGATCCGCGGGTGGAGGTGGAGCACGACGCGCGTCTCCCCCTTCACTTCCGTCTCCTCGTAGGCGTCGACGAGGAACGTCATGGCGGCGCGGTCGATGCCGGCCGCCGGCTCGATGACGTGGGGCACGTAGCGCACCTTCGCCTCCTCGTCGAAGAACGAGAGGTCCTTGCGGCTCGCCTCCGTGTGCTGCTTCAGGTCGAAGTCGGTGCGGTTCGCGATGCCCTCGAGCTCGCCCCAGCCGAAGGGGTAGCGGTACTCCACGTCGGAGCAGCCCGTCGAGTAGTGGGCGAGCTCGTCCTTCGCGTGGTCGCGCAGCCGCAGCCGCGAGCGCCGGATCCCGTAGCGCGGGTACCACTCGAAGCGCTCCTTGCGCCAGTAGTCGAACCACTTCGCGCCGTCCGCCGGCGGCACGAAGAACTCCATCTCCCCCTGCTCGAACTCGCGCGTGCGGAAGACGAAGTTGCCCGGCGTGATCTCGTTCCGGAACGACTTCCCGATCTGCGCGATGCCGAAGGGCGGCTTCCGCCGCGACGCGTTCAGCACGTTCACGAAGTTCGTGAAGATGCCCTGCGCCGTCTCGGGCCGGAGGTAGACGCGCGCCGCGTCCTCCACCACCGCGCCGAGGAACGTCTGGAACATCAGGTTGAAGCGCCGCGGCGGCGTGAGCGCGCTCTCGCACTCGGGACACTTCCTCGCCGCGAGCGTCGCGAGGGCCGCCTCCTCCGTCATCGGCGCCGCCGTCTCCGGGTGGCACCAGACGCCCTGCGCGTTCTGGTAGGGCACCCCGATGTGGTCCGCGCGGAAGCGCTTCTTGCACTTCGTGCAGTCGACCAGCGGATCGGAGAAGTTCGCCACGTGCCCAGACGCCTCCCACACGCGCGGATGCTGGAGGATCGCCGAGTCGAGACCCACCACGTCGTCGCGCTCGCGCACCATCGCGCGCCACCAGGCCTCGCGCACGTTGCGCTTCAGCTCGACGCCGAGGGGCCCGTAGTCCCAGCAGGAGTTGAGCCCCCCGTAGATCTCGCTCGCCTGGAAGACGAAGCCGCGCCGCTTGCAGAGCGAAACGATCTTGTCCATGAGGGCGGCGGCGGGAGGCTGGGCGGGCACGGGGCTCCGGAAGGCGGGCTTCGGGTGGGGAGGTCGGGACGGCGGGGCGAAGAGAGTGGCGGAGAGCCGCCGCCGAGGAAAGAGGCGGGGCGGCGCCGGGTGCTCCAGGACGGCGATTGCCGCCGGGCAGTCCTTCCCCAGACTCCGGGTCCCCGCGGCACGGTCGACCCCGATCACGCAATGCTCCGCATCCCCGCCGCTCCCCGCGCGATCCAGAAGGGCGTTCCGCTGAAGCACCTGCTGGGCGCCGAGGCCGTGGATTGCCTCGCGGGGAACCTCGCCTCCGTCCACGCGAGCTTCGACGGCGCGCGGTTCCGCGAGAAGGCGCTCGACGGCCTGGAGGCGCTCGAGCTCATGGCGCGCGGGCGGCACCTCGCGGCGGCGATGCGCACCTTCCTGCCGGACGAGTACGCGCGCGCCGTCGACGTGCTGGTCGCGTCGATGACGCCGCCGCTCGATTCGGCGGAGTCCTTCGGACTGGCGGAGTTCTTCTACCTCCCCCACGGGTGGTTCCTCGCGGAGTACGGGCTCGACCCCGCGCACAACCGCGGGCGCGACCCGTTCGAAGTCTCGATGCAGGCGCAGCACGCGCTCACTCGACGGTTCACGGCGGAGTTCGCGATCCGCCCATTCCTCGCGCGGCACCGGGATCGCACTCTCGCGCGTCTCCTCGAGTGGACCGGCGATCCGAGCGCCCACGTCCGCCGCCTCTGCTCGGAGGGCACGCGCCCGAGGCTCCCGTGGGCGGCGCGCGTCGCGGCCCTCGACGCCGATCCGACGGCCGCACTGCCGATCCTCGACCGCCTGAAGGACGACGCGAGCCTCTACGTCCGGCGCAGCGTCGCGAACCATCTCGGCGATCTCGCGAAGGACCACCCCGGCCTCGTCTACGCGACCTGCGAGCGCTGGCTCGCGGGGGCAACGAAGGAGAGGAAGTGGCTCGTCCGCCACGCGCTGCGGCTCCCGGCGCGGAAGGGCGAGCAGCGCGCGCTCCGCCTCCGGAGAGACGCGACGTAGCCGGGCGCGAGGCCGGCGAGGGTAGAGGTCCGGGACCCTCTCCGGCCTCACGACCGGAGAAGGCCCCGGCGATCGCGGCGGGGAGGTCGTGCGCCGCGATCTCGAGAGCGCTTCCTCCTCCTCCTACTGCACCGTGAGCACGAGCCCGCGCGACGTGCTGAGGCCGTAGGGCGCGGCGCCGCAGGCGCCGGCTCCGGCGGCGGGCCAGTACCAGATCGCCTGGGCGGTCGCCGACATTCCGGCGTAGGGGCTCATGTCGGGGAGCGGTATCGGCGCGCGCGCGAAGCCGTTCGCGTCGCTCACGAGATCGTGGGCCGACGCCCAGCTCGACGCGAGCAGGTCGACGTGGAGGAGAACGCCGAGGCCGAAGGGATCGCTCCCCGCCGGGTCGCCGAACTCCGAGAGGACGAGCACGCCGAGCGCGAGCGGCGGCGCGTGGTCGGCGCGGAATTCGAACCCGGGGAGGTTCGACTGCAGCGGAGAGCTCGCCGTCAGCGTCGCCGCGCCGAGGCAGGAGGGCGTCCCGGTCCCGAAGAAGGAGAGCCCCTTCGGCCGTAGCGACACGGCGCGCACGGTCCCGGGACCCGCGAAGAGATCGGCGAGGCCGTCGCCGTCGAGGTCGCCCGCGGGCGCGATCGTCGCGCCGAAGCCGTCCCAGGGAACGCCGGTCTCGACGGTCTCGATCCAGGCGCCGGTGCGGCCGGAGCGGACGACGAGGCGGCCGACCGGAGAGTAGACCCCGCCCAGCGTCCCCGAGGAGAACTCTCCCAGGACGAGGTCCGAGGTGCCGTCGAGATCCACGTCGCCGATCTCGCGGACGGGCACCGAGAGTCCCGCGCCCGCCGTCGCGGCGGCTGGCACGGAGAACAGGAGGAGGCCGGAGACGCTCGAGTAGAGCTCGAGAACTCCAGGCGTGCCGTACAGAACCCTCGCGAGATCGCGCGCGCCGTCGCCATCGGCGTCCCCCACGGAGGTGAACGGACCGAAGGAGCCGGCAATCGAACCGGGAAGAGCGATCGAGAGGCCGATCGCGCCGGTCGCTCCCGAGAGTCGAAGGATCGACTGCCAAGGCGTTGTGCCGTTCCACTGGCTCAGCACTGCGACGACGTCGTCGATGCCGTCTCCATCGACATCGGGGATCGACACGATGGGATCGAGCGCGAAGAAGGGGATGGGATCTCCGACCGCACTCGCCACAACCGTCGACCAGAGAAGCGCGCCCGTGGACCCGACGCGCGCTTCCACGCGCGCCTCGCGAGCTCCGCCGATCAGGGGGCTCCTCACCAGGATGAGGTCGGGCGCTCCGTCTCCCGAGAGATCCCCGGAGGCGGCGAGGCCCCAGCCGAGGAGCTCGTACGAGGTCGACCCCGAGAGCGACCAGAGCACCGGCCCTCCGAGACCCGAGCGCACGCGGACGAGTCCTGCCGCCTCGATGCCTCCGACGTTCTCGAAGGGATCCGCAACGGCGAAGTCGGGCGAACCGTCCTGGTCGAGGTCGCCGAAGACATGGCTCACTCCCTCCGGAAGCGTCGCCAGAAGCGATCCCGTTCTGCCCGACAGAACGACGGGGGGATCGCCCCCGAAGTCGAACTCGTAGGTCGATGGGACGACCTGCAGCTCGCCTACGCCGTCTCCATCGACGTCGGGGAGCGGGAGCAAGTAGCTCTCGGAGTAGCTCGCGACGGAGAAGGCGACCGACTCCCAGAGCGGCGATCCATCGCGCCCCGAGAGAGCGCGCACGACCTGCAGGACCGAGGCCGCCGTCGCGTCGGGCACCTGCTGCGCGAACACCGCGTCGGACACACCGTCCCCGTCGACGTCGCCCAGAGAGACCACCTGGGTGGACGCCGGACCGTTCGCGGGCGTTCCTGCGGCGCTCCAGAGCTTCACGCCATCGCCCCCGTGGAACATCGCGAGCCCACCGGGCTGCTTCCCGAGCACGCTCCCGCTGTCGTTTCCGACGGCGATCTCGAGCCGGCCGTCGCCGTCGAGATCGGAGACGGCGGCCACGGATCTCCCCGTGTCGACGTCTCCGGCAACCCCTTGGAGAGTTGCGAGCACGGCTCCCGACGCTCCGGAGACGACGTGCGCCGCGCCAGTCAGAGAGCTGCAGAAGATGAAGGCGCAGTCGTACACCCCCGGCGCCCCGGCGACGAAATCCGCCGTCCCGTCGCCGTCCCAGTCTCCGACGCGGTCGACCGACTCTCCGAAGCGCGATCCGTTGCCGAACGTGAAGAAGCCGGTCGGAGACGTGGAACCGAAGAGGAGCGCACCGCTCGCACCCGAGAGCGCGTAGACGAAGCCAACGTCATGGAGCGTCGTCCCGGGCGCTCCGACGAGGACGTCGCCGACGCCGTCGCCGTCGAGATCGTCGAAGCCGAGCGCGGCCGCGCCGAGCCGCGCGCCGGGCGTCGGGTGCGGGACGCTCCAATGCTGTCCGCCGGTCGCACCCGAGTGAGCGCGGATCTCTCCCGCACCGGAGGCGCTCGCCGGAGACTGCTTCGGCAGACCTGCGAGCCAGTCGCCGACTCCGTCGCCGTCGAGATCGTCCGCAGCGGCGAGAACTCCTCCGAACTCGGCCGCGAAGACGCCGTGGACGATGCCAATCGGGGCGAGCGTTGCTCCCGAGAGCCGCCACACCTCGCCCGTGCCACCCGCAGCACGGGGCGCTCCGGCGAGAAGGTCGTCGACACCGTCGCCGTTCGCGTCTCCGGTTCGCGCAAGCGCCGTCCCCAGCCGCGCGCCGGGCGCTCCCGGACCGATCGTCGCGAGGAGCGCGCCCGTTGCCGTGGAATGGATCCGCACCTCGCCCGCACCAGCATTCGCGCCCGGCGCGCCGATCGCGAGGTCGTCGCGGCCGTCGCCGTCGCGATCGGGAACCGTCGCGAGGGCGGCGCCCAGCTCGATCGCGACGCCCGGTCCCGTGATCGTCCGCAGAAGCGCGCCCGTCGCCGAGCTCCGGAGCTGGACCTCGCCGCCGAGGCTCGAGAGGGGATCGGCCACCGCAAGGTCCGCGAGGCCGTCGCCGTCGAGGTCCGGCAGAGCCAGGAGAGCGTGACCGAGCCCCCGGTTGAAGGGCGGCTGCGACGGCGTGTGGCTCCACACGAACTCCTGCGCGGGCGTCTCGGGCGCGAGGAGCGCGATCGCGACGCAGGGAACGAGCACCCGAAGGAGGCACGACGCCGGAAGCGGAGGTCGAGTCGTCATGGCGGCACCGGGGGAGGGAGAGAAGGAAGGGCGGCGCACAAGTCGCGCGTCGCGCCCATCTCGGTGCAAGCGCCGCCGATCGGCGACCGAACTCCCGACCTCCGAGTCCCTGTCCACCGGGCCGCCGGCCGCCGCCGGATGGGCGCGCTGGACTACTCGCTCCCCCGAGGCCAGGGACCCACGCGGACCGCGTCGACGCGAGCGCCGAGGCCGATCGGCTCGAATCGAGCCGCTGACGCGGATAGCGTCCGCGCATCGCGCCGGGTCTTCCCCCGAGCGACAGGCCTCGAGCCGAGGTGCGACGATGGGTTGGTTCTTCGTGGGAATCGGGCTCTTCGCGATCGCGGGCGCGACCTTCGACTTCGAGTGGTTCATGAACCACCGGAAGGCCCGCATCTTCGTGAGCATGCTCGGCCGGGGAGGCGCGCGAATCCTCTACGGGGCCCTCGGCACGGGCCTCGTCGTCCTGGGCGGGCTCATGATCGCGGGCGTTCTCTCGCCGTCGAAGTAGGCGGACTCGAAGGAGCGGGGTCCGCGGCTACGCGGTCTCGACGGCCGGCTCGCAACGCACGTCGGACCGCACGGATCGGGCGAGGAAGCACTGCGCGTGCGCCTCGTGATGCATCGCGTCGTGCTCGGACGGCGAGGGCACCCCGCCGCGCGCGAAGGCGACCCGCGGCCGAAGGCACACCCGCGTGATGGCGAGGACCCCATCGCCGTTCTTCTCCATCACGCCGATCGCCTCGTCGCGGTACCGCTCCACGACGAACCCGCGCCGGGCCGCGATCGAGAGGAACCAGAGCATGTGGCAGCTCGACAGCGCCGCGACGAACGCTTCCTCCGGGTCGACGGCTTCCTCGACGGAGAACGGGAGCGGCACGACTTTGGGCGACGCCGAGGCGCCGATCTCGACGCCGCCGTCGAAGCTCCAGGCATGCGCGCGGCTGTACCGGTTGTCCGTGAATCGAGCGCCGTTCCGCCGCCACTCGACCGTCACCGTGTGCTCGCTCATCGCGTCCATGATCTCCGTCCACGATCGTCTCCGCGTGGCGGAATCGGGCGCTCCTCGGCGGATTCGCGACGCCGGCGGCGAAGATGGGAGAGACGATCCGGTGGCGGGATGGTCCAATCCTCGCCCCCCCTGACCCGGTGCTCCATGCGCTACGTCGACGGCTACGTCCTTCCCGTCCCCACGAAGAACCTGAAGGCCTATCTCCGCCTGGCGCGCCTCGGGGAGCGCCTGTGGAGGAAGCATGGCGCGCTCGACTACAAGGAGTGCATCGGCGACGACCTGGCCGTGCATTGCGGAATGCCGTTCCCTCGCCTGCTGAAGCTGAAGCGCGGCGAGACCGCCGTCTTCTCCTTCATCGTGTATCGATCGAGGGCGCACCGCGACCGCGTGAACGCGAAGGTCTTCGAGGAGATGTCCAAGAAGGGCGGGGAGGTGAAGATGCCCTTCGACATGAAGCGGATGGCCAACGGCGGCTTCCATGTGGTCGTCGGCGGCTGAGACTCGGAGCTCCTCTCCGCGGAGCTTCCCCTCCTGGAACCCACTCCGCGAAGGAGTCGCTCGAATGCCCGTTCCCGAACACTCCGTCCACTACCTCGAGATCGTCACGCCCGACGTGGAGGCGACCTGCCGGCTCTACGCCAAGAGCCACGGCTGGCGCTTCGGCGCCGCGACGCCGGAACTCGGGAACGCGCGCGTGGCGACGCTTCCCGGCGGCTCGCTCTGCGGAATCCGCGCGCCGATGCACGCCCAGGAGAAACCGATCGTGCGCACCTACCTCCGCGTGACCGACCTCGCGGGCGCCGTGAAGGAGGCCGCGAAGCAGGGCGCCACCATCGCCATCGAGTCGATGGACCTTCCGGGTCACGGGACGATCGCCATCTACTTCCTCGGCGGGATCGAGCAGGGGCTCTGGCAGGTCTCCTGACCCACGCACCGCCACGCGCGCTCGCGAACGACGACCGACCCATGCCCCCGTCCCCCGCCTCCCGGATCCGCGCGGCGCACGAGGCGCTCTTCGACCGGAACGACCTCGACGCCGCCGACACGTTCTTCGCCCCGGACTTCGTCGCGCACGGGACGCGCGGAGACTTCGCCGCCGGTCCCGACGGAGTGCGCCGGTTCCTCCGCGCGCTCCGGCGCGGGTTCCCGGATCTGGAGGTGGAGGTCGAGATCCTCCTCGCGGGGAAGGACCGCGTCGCCTGGCAACGGACGCTCCGTGGCGTCCAGCGCGGCGCCTACGCCGGGTTCCCCGCCACGGGCCGCCGCGTCGTCTGGCGCGATCTCGTCGTGAGCCGCTTCCGCGGCGGGCGGATCGTCGAGGACTGGTCGATCTCCGACCTCGCGGAGCAGCTCCTTCGCGCGCGCAAGCGCTGACGCGACGCCTACTCCGCCAGCTCGTTCACCGTGTACCAGCACTCCGGGTGCAGGAGCTCCTCGCCGCCGGCCGACCGCAGCCCCCGCAGCTTGATCTCGACGATGCGGTCGCGCTTCAGGCCCTCCACCTTCACGACGAGCGTGCGGCGGTCGGACGAGACCTCGATCGCCGTCACGGGCACGGCCTCGCGGTCGATCTGCGGCGAGCCGTAGGTCGCCCAGTAGTGGTAGCGGAACTGCTCGAGGCTCGCGGCGCGTGTCGTCACCTCGAGCGACGCGTCGAGCGGCTGCGTGAACGTGATCTCGAAGCCCCCCGGCACGAGCTTGCACGTGCGCATCTCGAAGGGTTCGACGCCCGTGTACCGCACGCGCTCGAAGGCGAAGAGGCTGCTGCCGACGGCGCCCCAGCCGCCCGTCGTCTGCACGGTGTAGAGCCGGTCGTCGGGGCCCCAGGCCATCCGCTGGAGCCCGGAGCCGAAGCCGCCCCGCAGGATCCAGACGCAGCCCTGCTCGCGGCCCTTCACGGTGTCGAGCTGGACGCGCAGCAGATGGGAGTTGGTGAAGTCGGCGACGAGGAGCTGCCCATCGAAGGGCCCGAACCGTCCGCCGCGATCCTCCAGCAGAACGTCCGACGCCGAATGGCTCACCTTCCCGAAGGGGAGCCACACGGTCGCCGGCACGTACTCGACCTTCGCCTCGCGGTCCGGCAACGCGAAGCGCTGGCCGTAGAACTCGCCCTGCTGCACGAGCTGGAGCTTGCAGGCGGGGATGTAGTCGCCCTGGTTGTCGGTGTAGTAGACGCGCCCACGCGCATCGATGCCGGTGCCGTTCGGCGTGCGCAGACCGAGCGCCATCACCTCGAAGCGGCCGTCGGGATGGATCCGGAAGGCGCCTCCGCGCGCGAACTCCTGCTTCTCGCGCGTGGCGCCGCCGGGCTTGATGGCGAGGCCGAGCGTCCCGAAGAAGCTCCCGTCGGGCATCGCCTCGAGGCCGAAGGCGAACTCGTGGAAGTTGGTGGAGAGCCCCCAGTCCGACGACACCGTCTCGTACCAGTCGGCCTCGCCGTCGCCGTCCGAGTCGTGGAGACGCGTGAGCTCGGGCTTCTGCAGCACGTGGATCGTGCCGCCCACGACCGCGAGCCCGAGCGGCTCGTGGAGCCCGCGCGCGAAGCGCCGCCAGCGGAACTCGGCCGGCGCTCCCGTCGCGTTCTCGACGATCCACACCTCGCCGCGCCGCGTGCAGATGGCAAGCGACCCGTCCGGCAGGAAGCCGATCCCGCCCCCCTGCAGCACGATCCCCTCGGGAATCGGAAGCCGCTCGATCTCCCAGTGCTCCTCCTCGCGGGCGAAGGGATGGTCGCCCTCGGGATGCTCGCCCTCGTGGAACCACTTCGTGAGCGGCGCGCGCGCGAGCGGATCGGGCGTCGCCGCCGCGCCCGACCAGGGCTCCGGCAGCGGCGCATCGCCGAGCGCCGCGCCGCCGAAGGACCGCGACACGACGAACGCGAGGTCGCGCACCGTGGGCGCGGCCGGCACGCGCAGCCACGCGCCGCCCTCGCCGCGCACGACGGAGCTCCCGGCCGGCGCGCCGAGGAGATGGAACTCCTCCGCCGCCCCGTCGAGGCGCAGCCACGCCTCGCGCTCCGCCGGAAGACCGGCGAGCCGCACGTGGCGGTCGAGACGCACGCCGCCGATGGCGGCTCCCTCGCGAGCCATGGCTCCGACGAAGCGCTCCTCGATGCGCACCGCGCTCTCGCCACCGAGCGACGCCGACGCGACGAAGCCGGGCGTTCCTCCCTTCGTCGACAGCCCGAGGGTCCGCACGGAGACGGGCGCCCCCGCGAGGGCACGCTCCGCCGGCGGATCCGCCGGCGCGCCATCGCCCGCGCTCCGCATCGGGAACGACCAGGGGAACGCGTCCTCCGTCGCGGTCCAGAGCGTCTTCCCCTCGGGCTTCGGGTACGGGCCGTGCGCTCCCGTCCATTGCGTGCCGTCCATGCGGAGGAATCCACCGCTCCAGACGCGCCGCAGGATCGCGCGCTCGGCGTCCCACTGCAGCGAGACTCCGCCCGGGAACCCCACGGTGATGGAGCGCGGCGCGTCGTCGAAGGGCGTGCGGATCCATTCCGGCGCCGTCGCCGGCACGAAGCTGAAGCCACCGCTGCCGCGGAGCCCCTCCGGCAGCGGCGCCTTCTTCCCGAGGGCGAGGTAGTCCCGGAGCGCGCGGATCTGCCCCTCCGTGTCGAGGCCGTGCCGGCCGGCGAGCGTGCTCCGCCCGTTCGGGAAGAACGTCGGCATCTTCGTGTCGGTGACCAGCGCCTGCGGATCGACGAGCCACGCACGGAACCACTCGGGCCGGATGCGCTCCGGCGTGAGAACGAGGTCGGGACCGCGCGCATCGACGAAGGCCACCTGCGCCTCGGCGCCGGCGAGGTCGTGGCACGCGGTGCACGCGAAGCCGGTCTTCCCGATCAGGTCGCGGCCCACGAGGCCGACGCTCGCCTCCGCGTCCGCTCCCTCGCGCGCCGCGATCGCCGTCGACACGAGCTCCTCGCCGTCGAGCGCCGCGAATCCCGTGGCGAGCGCACTCACCTCCTCGGCGCCGAAGTGCGGCATGCGGGCATCGAGCCAGGGCCGAGCGCGCGTGCGGTCGACGAAGAGCGCCCGCAGCCACTCGGGGCGGAGCTTCCCGCCGACGCCCGTGAGATCGGGCGGACCCACCTGCTCCAGCCGGCTCGCGCGCTCGCCCTCCATGAGCGCGAGCTGACGGTCGCGCAGCGGCGCCTCGGCGCCGTCGCGCCCGTGGCACTGGAGGCAACGGAAGCGCTCGATCGCACGCGCCGCCTCGAAGGCCGGCGCCTCCGCCGCCGCCGCGCGCGCCGGCTGGGCCGCGAAGGCGAGCGCCTGGGACGCGTCGCGCGCGAGGAGCGCGCCGTAGCGCGGCGCAGGCGCCGCAACGGGCGTCGCCGAAACGCAGCCGAGGCCGCGGATCGGATCGACGGCGGCGAGACCGCCGTCGAGCGCCGGGGCCGGCGGGAACACGCGCGGCTCGCTCCCGATCGTGTGGCACGCGAGGCAGCCTCGCTCGGCCACGAGCTTCCGCCCCTCGTCGACGCTCGCCTCGCGCGTGCGCCCCGCCGCGAGCGGCGGGAGCGGCTGCTCGAAGGCCGGGTCGCGCGGCCCGACGAGGAAGGCCGCGAGGTCGAGGGCCTCCTCGTGCCCGAGCTGGAACGACGGCATCGCCCCCGCCGGATGCGCCGGCAGCGGGTCGAAGAGGAAGTTCGCGAGCGCGTCGAGCTCGAACTTCGAGCCGAGCGGCCCGAGCCGCACGATCTCGCGGCCGATCTCGGGATCGCCCTCGAGGGCGGCGCCCGGCGCGTCGTGGCAGGCGATGCAGCCTCGCTGCGCGAAGAGATCGCCGCCGCGCGTCGCGTTCGGCGCGTGCGCGCCGCCATGCGCCTTCCCCTTCACGGGGCCGCGCTCGCCGGCGCCGAGGCTCGCGAGGAAGCGCGCCACGTCGGCCCGCTCGCGCGCCGTCGACGCGCCCGGCGCGAAGACGTCGGGCATGTCGGTGCCGGGGCGGAACCGCGAGGGCGACTCGAGCCACTGGAAGAGCCAGCGCTCGTTCGTGCGCGCGCCGATCCTCGCGAGATCGGGCGCCGCCGGCGGCGGCGCGGCGTCGCCGCGCGCGTGGCAGGAGCCGCACCGCAGGTTCTCGAAGGCGAAGCGCCCCGCGGCGTGGGATCGCTCGGCGCGGAGCGCGTCGCTCTCCTCGGCGCGCGCGTGGCGGAGCGCCGCCGCCGGCACCGGCACGCGGGCGAAGTCCTCCGACTCCCAGAGGAGCTGCACGCGCGCGTCGGCGGCGCTCTTCTCGAAGGAGGCCTCGAGCGCGAGCGGACCGGGCTCGAGCGGCATCGGGTCGCTCACGAGGACGACGGTCTCGATCCCCGCTCCCGCGTGCGCGTCCGCCGCCTCGTCGCCGAGGACCACGTGGCCGCCGAGGCTCAGGCGGAAGCGGCCGCGCACGGCGGCGGAGAAGCGGTAGGTCGCCGAGCGCGGGATCTCGAGCGCGCCCGTCCAGTGGAGGCGGAAGGCCTCGGCGCCGACGGACGGATGGGGCGACGTGCCGGCGTCCCACGTGCCGCCGACGCGGGGCGCGGTGGTCGTGACGGAGGCTCCGGCGCGGGCGCCCTCGATGCGCAGCACGAGGCCCGGGAGGCCATCGCCGGCGGGCGGCGCGTCGAGATCCTGCGGCGGGACGAGAAGGGCGAGGACGAGCGCGGTTGCGAGCACGGGAGCCGGTGCGCGAGGAGTTCGACAGGACGGGGCGCGCAGCGTATCCGGCGCCGCGAAGGGGATGGCCTTCGGAGCACGTCCTGCCAAATCCTTGACACAGTGTCGGTTTTTTAGCATCTTCACGGCCCGTCGCCCCCGATCCGGAGTCCCTCCCCGTGCCGCACCCGTCGCCCCCTCCGCTCAGCCGCCGCGAACGCCAGATCATGGACGTCCTCTATGCGCGCGGCGAAGCGACGGCGGCCGACGTCCGCGAGGCGATCGCCGACCCGCCGAGCAACTCCGCGATCCGCGGTCTGCTCCGCGTGCTCGTGGAGAAGGGCCACCTCCAGCACCGCCAGGACGGGCCGCGCTACGTCTACACGCCGAGGCTCGCGCGCGACAAGGCGCGCAAGTCGGCGCTCGCGCACCTCCTGCGCACCTTCTTCGGCGGCTCCGCCGAGGACGCCGTGACGGCGCTGCTCGACCTGAAGTCGCAGTCGCTCTCGGAGGAGGAGCTCGGGCGGATCGCGAAGCGCATCGAGGAGGCACGGAGGGAGGGACGGTGATGGACGGCTTCGATCCCTGGAGCGCCGGCGCATGGCTCCTCGAGTCGCACGCGCGGACGGCGGCGCTCCTGCTCCTCGCGCTCGCGCTCGCGACGCTGCTCCGCCGCCACGAGGCGTCGGCGCGCCGGCACCTCTGGTGCATCGCGCTCCTGGGGGCGCTCGCCCTGCCGGCGCTCGCGGCGATCGTCCCCTCCTGGGACATCCTTCCGCGCTGGCCGCAGCACGCGGCGGCGACGACGCCCGCCGGCAGCGAGTCGCTCCGGAGCGCGCCCGTCGACGACGCGATCGCGAGCGTCGGCGCCGTGGTCGACGCCGAGGAGGGCATCGCCGTGTCCGAGCCCGCCTTCGTCCTCGAGACCTCGGAGTCCCTCGCGCTCCCCGGTCTCGCCTCCCTCGGCGGGATCGCTCCGTCCGAGTCGCTCGCGGAGCGCGGCGCTCCCCTGGACGCGCTCAGCGTCGCCGGGCTCCTGCTCGCCGCGTGGGCGGCCGTCGCGCTCGCGCTGCTGCTGCGCATCGCGATGAGCTGGCTCCGCACGGCCCGGCTCGCGCGACGGGCGACGTCGCTCTCGAGCGACGGCTGGAGCGGACTCGCGGCGTCCATCGCGCGCGACCTCGGGATCCGCCGGCCGGTGCGGATCCTCGTGAGCCGCGAGGCGAACGCGCCCGGCACCTGGGGCTGGGTCCGGCCGGTCGTCGTGCTCCCGGAGGGCGCCGAGGCCTGGAGCGCGGAGCGCCGTCGCGTCGTGCTGCTCCACGAGCTGCTCCACGTGCGCCGCGCCGACTGGGTGCTCCTGATGCTCGCCCGCGTCGCGTGCGCTCTCTACTGGGCGCTGCCGCTCGCGTGGCTCGCCCTCCGCCGTCTCGAACTCGAGCGCGAGCGCGCCTGCGACGAGGGAGTCGTCGCCGCCGGGATGCGCCCCAGCTCGTACGCCGATCACCTGCTCGCCATCGCGCGCGGCCTCGCCGGCGGAGCTCCCGCTCCGGCGACGGCGCTCGCGATGGTCCACCGTTCGTCCCTGGAGAAGAGGCTCATGTCGATCCTGCACGCTTCGCCGTCCTCCGCCCGCAAGGGCACCGCCGCCGCTCCGCTCCTCGTGGGGCTCGGTCTCCTCGTCGTCGCGCTCGCCGCGCTCGGCGCCCGCCAGGCCGCGGCTCAGGAGCCGGGGGGCGCGGCCACGCCGGCTCCGCCGTCGCCTCCCGTCTGGCGGACGATGCCGACGCCGCCCCTTCCGGCCGCGCCGCCGGGGGCGCTCGCTCCCGCGGCTCCCGGGCTCCAGGGAATCCCGACGCGCGCCGTGCCGAGCGACCTCGCGCCGGAGGCGATCCCCGCGATTCCGCCGCTCCCGTCGTGGGACTTCGCGCCGATGCCGCCCATGGCCCCGGTGCCCTCGCAGGATCCCCTCACGGCTCCGTCGCGACGTGCGCGCACGTTCTCCAGCACCACCGACGACGACGGCGCCTCCTTCAGCATGTCGCTCCCGAGCCACGCGCAGGTCGATGCCGACGGAGCCTCCCTGCGGGGCCTCGCCGCCGGCGACTGGGCGACCTTCGAGGAGGAGCGCGACGGGCGGCGGCTGCGCCTGGAGATCTCCCAGGGTCCCGGCGGCTCCGTCGAGCACATCTGGTTCGTCGACGGGAGGCTGCGTGAGTTCGACGGCGAGGCACGCGACTGGATGCACCGGGCGCTCCGGCGCACGGCGGAGCTGCGCGCGCGGAGCGCCGAGCGGAGCCGCGGCGCCTACGAGGTCCACGAGAAGGCGCGCCTCGAGCGGGATCGGGCCGCCGCGGTCCGGTCGGATGCGCTGCGGGTGCGGGACGAATTCGAGAGGCTCCGCCGCGACGAGATGGATCTCCGGGAGAAGATCGAGTCGCTGCACATGCATCAGCGGGAGCTGCATGCGTCGAGGGAGCCGGCTCACCACTCCGACGATCCGGGGAGCATGGATCGCCTCCGCAAGCGCAACGCGGAGATCGACCATGCCATCGAGGACGTGGCGGAGGAGATCCACCGGGCCGAGGCCGATCTCGACCGTCTCACGACGACGCGGGCGAAGCGCGACCGCGAACTCGCGCCGCGCGCGCGGTCGACGGGAGGCGGCGCAGCCGTGTCGCCCGCCGGCGGCGGAGCCACCACGGCGGTCGGCGGCACGGGCGTGCGCAGCGCCGAGAGTCCGCGTTCCCTGGAGCTCGAGGCGCGCATCCGCGCCCTCGAGGAGCAGATCGAAGAGCTGCGCGCGGGCGCTCGGAGCGGCAGCGACCGCCCGTCGAACCGCGTCTCCCGGTAGGAGGGAAGGTCCCGGGCCGGGTTTTCCTGTCGAATCGCCGGAGCGCCGACCGTCGTCGGTCCCGGCGCGGACGATGGTCGTCCGGCCCGGAGTCCTCCCATGCCGAAGCTCACCGTCTCTCTCGCCGCCGCGGGCCTCCTCGCGGCCCTCGTTCCCTGCCTCTCCTCGGCCGCGTCCCCCGACGCCGCCTGCTGCGCGTCCGAAGCGACGGCCGCACCCGCCTCTCCCGCCACCGCGCGCGCGGCCTTCGACTCGCTGAAGGCGCTCGCCGGCGCGTGGAAGCCCGCGGGAGAGGAGAAGGCGACTCACGTCTACCGCGTGACGGCCGGCGGCTCCACGGTCCTCGAGACGATCTTCCCGGGCACGCCGAAGGAGATGATCACGGCCTACTACCTCGACGGAGAGAGCCTCGTTCTCACGCACTACTGCGTCCTCGGGAACCGCCCGCACATGCGCGCCGCGTCGCCGGCCGACGCGACGTCGGTCGCCTTCTCCTGCGCCAGCGGATCGAGCGTGAAGTCGGAGGACGAGCGCCACATGCATTCGGCCCTCTTCCAGATGCCCGACGCCGACCATCTCACGGTCACCTGGTCTCTGCGGGACGAGGGGAAGGAGATCGACACCGTCCGCTTCGCGCTCGAGCGCGCGGCGCGCTGAGGCACCCATGCGCTACTTGATCCTCATCCATGCCGAAGAGGCGCGCTTCGAATGCATGTCGCCGTCGGAGAGCGACGCGCACATGCGCGAGCACATGGAGTTCCACGATGCGGTCCACGCGGCCGGCGCCGCGCAGGCCGCGGCGCGTCTGCGGCCCGTCGCCCAGTCGACGACGGTGCGGATCCGCGGCGGGAAGACGCTCGTCACCGACGGCCCCTTCGCCGAGGCGAAGGAGCAGGTGGGCGGCTTCTACTTGATCGACGTGCCCGACCTCGACGAGGCGATCTCCTGGGCGAAGCGGATCCCGGCGGCGACCTTCGGCGCCGTCGAGGTCCGCCCCGTGTGGGAGATGGCCGACTTCCTGCCGCCCCGCGCGTGACGCGCGCGGCGGCGCCCGCGTCGCCTCCTCCCATGCGCCAAGCCCTCGAGGCCGTGTTCCGCGCCGAGCGCGGCCGCATCCTCGCGGGCCTCGTGCATCGGGCGGGGCGCGACCTCGAGCTCGCCGAGGAGGCACTGCAGGACGCCTTCGCCGTCGCGCTCGAGCGGTGGCCGCGCGACGGCGAGCCGAGCCGGCCCGCCGCCTGGCTCACGACGACGGCACAGCGCTGCCTCGTCGACGCGGCGCGGCGCCACGCACTGCACCGAGACGCCCTCGGCACCATGGCCCGCACGATCCCCCTCGGCGAGGAGCCGCCCGACGACGGCGACGGCATCGACCGGCGCCTCGACCTCCTCTTCACCTGCTGCCACCCGGCCGTCGCGCCCGAGGCGCGCGTGGCGCTCACGCTGAACACCCTCGGCGGACTCACGACGGGCGAGGTGGCGCGCGCGTTCCTCGTCGCCGAGGAAGCGATGGCGCAGCGCCTGGTGCGCGCGAAGCGGAAGATCCGCGACGCGGGCATCCCCTTCCGCACGCCCTCGGGCGCGGAGCGCGCACAACGTCTGCCGGACGTGCTGGCGGTCCTCTACCTCGTCTTCAACGAAGGCTACGCGGCGAGCTCCGGCGACGACCTCGTGCGTCGCGACCTCTGCGCCGACGCGCTGCGGCTCGCGCGGGTCCTCGTGGAACTCCTGCCGGCGGAGCCCGAGGCGCTCGGCCTCCTCGCGCTCATGCGTCTCCACGAGGCGCGCGCGGGGGCGCGACGCGACGAGAGGGGCCGCCTGCGGCCGCTGGAGGAGCAGGACCGCGCGGCCTGGAGCCGCGAAGGCATCGACGAGGGGCTCGCGCTCCTCGCCGAGGCCGCGCGGCTCGGCGCGCCGGGGCCCTACGGTCTGCAGGCGGAGATCGTCGCGTGCCACGCGCGCGCCGCGCGCGCCGAGGAGACCGACTGGCCGCGCATCGTCGCGCTCTACGACGCGTTGCGGGAGGCGCAGCCGTCGCCGGTGGTGGAGCTGAACCGCGCCGTCGCCGTCGGCATGGCGCACGGACCCGGGGAGGGCCTGCGGCTCGTGGAGCGGCTCGCCGCCTCGGGCGACCTCGACGGCTACCCCTACCTCGAGGCGACGCGCGCCGACCTGCTGCGCCGCCTCGGCCGGCGGGAGGAGGCGGCGGCGGCCTACACGCGCGCCGCGGCCGAAGCGCGCACGACGCCGGAGCGCGCGTTCCTGGAGGAGCGTGCCCGCGCGCTGCGCGACGGCGCCTGACGGGGAGCGGGCGCCTCTTCAGGGAACGGGTCCGGGAAAGGGGTCTGACCCCATTCCCGGGACCTACGCCGTCACGGCGCGCCGACCGTCAGCGTGAGGCCCTGGGACGCCGCGATGCCGAAGGGAGCGCAGGCGGCGAGCGAGATGACCTGCGCGTGGTAGACCGCGCCGACGAGGAGCGGGTTGTTCGGGATCGGCGCGGGGCCGATGCCGAAGCCGCTCGGCGCGCCGAACAGGTCGATGCCGAGGAGCTCCGTCGACGCGAGCGAGACGTGGAGGTTCGTGCCGAAGAAAGGCGTGCCCGCGAGGTCCTGCTGGTTCCCCACCAGGACGAGCGCGAGGGTGCTCGACTGGACGTTCGTGCAGGTGAAGGCGAAGAGCGCGTTGCCGATGGTCGGCGGCGTGTTCGTCCCGAGTACGAGGCCTCCGGCGCAGGCGGGCGTCGACGCACCGAAGCTCGCGAGCGGCACCGGCGCCGGCTCGTCGCCGTCGAGCACGCCGTCGAGGTCGCGGTCGACGCCCATCCGCAGGCCGCTGCCGGGCGGCACGCCCATGAGCGTGAACGTCGCCGTCCCCGCCTGCGCCTTGTTCTTGAGCTGCGTCCAGGTGAAGGGCCCCACCCCCGTCGTGTCCGTCGTGTAGTGGCTCTGCGCCGGCAAATACCGCAGCCCGCGGAACACGCCGTCGATCCTCCCCTTCCCGATCACGTCGACGTTGCCGGCCGCCGCCTGGCTCTGCAGCAGCGTCACGTCGGTGTTGACGGCGGCCTGGTTCGCGTTCGCCTGCGTCACCGTGCGCTCGAAGCCGACGGCCGGCGCCGTCCCCGTGTCGAAGCACATGAGGAAGGCGTTCAGGTTGTTCTTCTGCGTCGTGTTGCCGCCGATCGACCCGAACACGGGGCTCAGCAGGAACTCCTGCACGCTCTGCTTCGAGCCGTCGTGGAGGAACCCGAAGCCGCCGCGCGACTGCGCGCCGTTCGCCTTGTTGAGCCCCGTCTTCTGGTAGGCGTTGCGGAGCTGCGGCACGTTGAAGGGCTGCGGCTCCAGCAGGACCGAGCCGGGGAAGATCGCGGCGGCCTGGCCCCCCGTCGTCGACACGTGGCAGGTGTTGCACGTGAGGAGCGGCTGGAACTGGAACGTCATGTAGGTGGTCTGCCCCGTCTGCGGATTGCCGCCCGCGACCGACGTCGGCAGCGTGCGGTCGAGGTTCTGGTTGGGGTTCGGCTCGAGCTTCATCGTCTCGACGAAGTCACGGAAGGCGACCATGTCGTCGAAGGCGAGCTGCGACCCTCCGAGCAGCGAATCGAAGGCGGGATTGAACTGCGTGAAGTCGGACCGGTCGCCGCGCCAGTGGAGCGGGTCGTGCGCCGGGTCGAGCCCCTTCAGCGACTGCGTCGTCATGGGGCCCTTCATCGGGTGCATCTGGTGCACGCCGAAGAGCCCCGCCGGATCGGAGACGGCCTGCATGCTGCCGCCGGGATTCCCGAGGTCCCACGCGAGGAGATCCACGTCGCCGTCGTAGTGGCACACGGCGCAGGAGTTGAGCCCGTTGCCGGAGAGCTTCGTGTCGTAGAGGAAGCCGCGCCCGTCGCGGACGACGGCCGGCGTGGGATCGTGGGCGCCGACGGGGATCTCCTGGAGCTTCGCGCCGATCGACGTGTCGACGACGGTGATCGTGCTCGTGAGGCGGTTCAGCACGTAGAGACGGCTCGCCGACGCGAGGAGCGCGAGGCCACGCGGCCCGCGCTTCGTCTTCGCGTCCACCTGCGTGCCCGAGGCCGGGCCGATCTCGATCCGCGCGAGGACGTTCCCGCTCGCGTCCACCTTCGCCACGCGGTCGCTCCCGAAGGCGGCGATCCAGAGGTGGCTCCCGGACGGATCGAAGACCACGTCCATCGGCTGGGCGATCGCGTTCGCGAGGGCCGTCGGGTTCGGGAGCAGCCCGTAGTCGACGCCGGGGTTCAGGTCGAAGGCCGTCACGGCGCCGTTGCCGATCGCGACCCTGGAGACGCGGTGGTCGACGAGATGGCCTCGGAGCGCCGTTTCGAAGCGCACGAGGTTCCGCGCGTCCGTGTTCGCGACGAAGAGGTCGCCGGTCCCGGGCCGCACGGCGATCCCCGTGTTGTGCGTGCCGACGCGCGGGAAGTACCGCGACACCGTGTTCGTCGACGTCGTGATCTCGACGACGTCGTTGTCCGGCACCGTGTACTTGATCTGGCTCGACCAGGCCGGATCCGTGGCGTCGACGATCAGCCCCGCCGAGGGCGGCGCCGGGAGCGCCGGGTTCGTGGGCGGCGGCTGCGGCGGCGCCACGTCCTCCGGCACGATCGTCGTGCGATTCCCGGAGAGCGCGAAGGCGGCGAACACCTTCGTGCCGTCGGCGCTCGCGGCGAGCGCGCGCGGGTTCTCGCCGAAGACCGGGATCGTCGCGACGAGGGCGTAGGTCGTCACGTCGAAGACGCGCACCTCGTTCGACCGCGAGGCCGTCACGTAGGCGCGCACGGGCGAGCCGGCGAAGACGACGTCGCAGGGCTCGTCCTTCACGCGGATCGTGGCCGTGACGATCCCCTGGGAGAGCGAGACCACGCTCACGCTGTCGGAGGTGTGGTTCACCACCCAGGCCTCGTCGTTCGTGCGCGCGCGCACCGAGACGGGCTCGATCCCGACGGGGATCTCCGCCAGCAGCTTCGGGCTCGAGGGCTGCGCCAGATCGAAGACCGACAGGCGTGCGTCGGCCGTGTGCACGGCGAGCAGCCGCGTGCCGTCGGGCGTGATCGCGATCGGCCGCACCTGGGGGCTCTCGTAGTGGACGTAGGCGCCCTGGGCGAGAGCGGCGGCCGCGAACGAGAGGAGCGGGACGACGGCGGCGAGCACGCGGCGGCACGACATGGGTCCTCCTCCGGCCCCTTGGGGGTTCCGGAGCGCGACGGGGTGCCGCCGAGGATACCGCCGGCGCGGCGGGGCCGCCCTCAGCGCACGTCGATCGCGAACCGCGCGAGGTCGGTCCAGTGCCCGTCGCGCTCGCCCTCCAGGACGACGGCGCGCGCGCCGGGTCCGAGGGGCGGCAGGATCGCCGAGGCGCGCGCCTCCGCGTCGAGGTGCAGATCGCGCGTGACGAGGCGCACGGCGACGGCTCCGGATGCGTCCTCGACCCGCAGCGCGTAGGCGTCGTGGAGCGCGAGCTGCACCGGGTCGAGGTGCGCGAGGGAGAGCGTCACGTGGAGGCCGCGCGCGGCGCCGGCGGCGGAGACCTCGGCGGCGCCCGCGACCGTCAGCTCGGCGTGCGGCACGCCGACGCCGTGGGCCGGCGCGTCTCCCGCGCCGCCGCCCAGGAAGACCGAATCCCC
>CAZJHD010000033.1:0-45733 GCA_964545855.1 uncultured Planctomycetales bacterium | reverse complement strand
CCGCCGGCGCCGCCGCCATCGGCGCGAGCAAGGCGCTCCAGGCCGAGCGGTCGCCGCCGTGCGCCGCGTCGAGCCGCGCGCGGAGCTGCTCCACGCCGCGCCTCGCGCGCGTGCGCACCGTCTCGACGGGCACGCCGAGCCGCCGCGCGATCTCCCGGGGCGGAAGCCCTTCGTAGAAGCGCAGGAGGATGGTCTCGCGAGAGGGCTCCGGCAGCGCGAGCACCGCGTCGACGACGCGCCGGCGCATCTGCTCGCGGTGCGCGATCTCGTCGCTCGAAGGGAGGCTCTCGTCGCGGGCCGACGCCGCTTCGCGCGCGTCGCTCCGCCGCCGCGTGCGCGCCGTCTGCTTCGCGAGATTGCGCGCGACGCCGCCGAGCCACGCGCTCCACGACACCGCCGGCGCCGCGGGCCGCGCGAGGGCCGCCACCCACGTCTGCTGCACCACGTCCTCCGCGAGCGCGTCGTCGCCGAGGAGGCCCCGGGCGATGCGGTGGAGGAAGGCGCGGTGCTGGAGGAGGGATTCGATCTCTCGGTCCATACCGAGGGGTTGCCGCCCGGGGCCGATCCGGGTCAGCCAGGGTGCCACGGTGGCGGCCGAGGCGCCTCGGCCCGCGAGAGAACGGCCCGCCGGCGGAGCCACGCGATTCTGGCGTCACGGCCGTCGAGCGGGGCTGGATCCACGAGCTGGCCACCTTCCTCCGCTCCACCCATGCCCCGACTCCGCACGCTCCTCGCCGCAGTTCTGCTCGTCACGCCCGCCATCGCGCAGGTCCAGGTCCACGACCTCTACGGCGGATCCACCACGGGCCGCTTCGGCTCCGCCATCGCGCACGTCCCCAAGGAGACGGGCACCATCTTCGGCGTCGACGTCCTCGTGATCGGCGCCCCCCTCGACGACACGGCGGGCACCGATGCCGGCCGCGCCGAGATCCGGTCGACGGGAGGAGTGCTGATCGCGGAGCTGCTCGGACCCGCGGCGGGCGCACGATTCGGCTGGGCCGTCGCGGGCATCGGGGATCGGACCGGAGACCAGATCGGCGAGGTCGCCGTGGGCGCACCGGGCGACGACACGAACGGCATCGACGCGGGCGCCGTGTACTTCTACGACGGAGCGACCGGGGCTCACCTCCACACGCTCTACGGCTCGCAAGCGGGCGAGCAGTTCGGCCACGCGCTCGCGCGCCTGAAGGACATCAACGCCGACGGCAAGGCCGACCTCGCCGTGGGCTCGCCCTACTACGACCCGGCGGGTCTCACGAACGCAGGCCGCGTGCGCGCGATCTCGTCGTCCACCTGGAACATCCTCGCGAGCTTCAACGGGCTCGCCACCGGAGACTCGGCGGGCTGGGCCGTCTCCGACGGCGGTGATCTCGACGGCAACGGAATCTCCGACATCCTGGTCGGCGCGCCCTGGGCGAACGTCGGAGTCACCGCGAACGCGGGCAGGGCCTACGTCGTGAGCGGCCTCACGGGCGCGGTCCTGAGGACCCTCTCGGGGTCCGGCGCGAACTCCCACTTCGGCTGGTCCGTGCTGGGCGGCTCGGTCACGAGCTCCCTCGGGTTCCCCTTCGGGCTCCTCTGCGTCGGCTCGCCCGACTCCGACGGCGCGGGCGTGGACGAGGGTCGCGTCGACGCGTTCCTCCCGAGCGGCGCTCTCTCGTGGTCGCTCGCCGGCCCCATGGCCAACGCGCACTTCGGGGCGAGCCTGTCCCACGCGGGATCCGGCAGCGACTGGAACATGTCGACCCAGACGTGGGAGCAGAAGAACCCCGAGATCGCGATCGGTGCGCCGGGCGCGTTCGTTCCCGGGCCCTACGTCGACGGCGGCTCCGTCCGCGTGGTGGACGCCAACTCCGGAGCGACCCTGCGGACGTGGTACGGCTCGGCCGCGAACTCGAACTTCGGGCAGTCGATCGCCTACGCGCGCACCGTGACGACGACGTTTCCGGCCCCCACCAACTACAACGTGCTCGCCGTGGGAGCGCCGGGCGGAGGCACGACGTGGACCCTGGGGCACGTGGTGCTCGGTCCCGGGACCTCGACGGTGACCACGATCCTCGGCAAGAAGAGCGGCGTCGGCTACGGCGCGGCCGTCTCGGCGATCGGCGACGTGAACGGCGACGGGCGTGCGGACTTCGCCATCGGCGCGCCGGACGACGACGGCTCCGCGTCCGACGGGGGCTTGGTGCGCATCCGCAGCGGATCGAGCGCGAGCCTGCTCCTCTCCAAGGGCGGGAACCAGTCCGGCGCGGACTACGGCGCGTCGCTCTCGCCCGCGGGAGACGTCGACAACGACGGCGTCCCGGACCTGATCGTCGGAGCACCCCGGCACGGCACGCTCAGCATCATCATCGAGGGAGCGGCCTTCGTGATCTCGGGGAGCAGCGGGAGCACGCTCCGGAGCTACTTCGGCGCGAGCAGCCTGGACCGCTTCGGGGAAGCGGTCGCGGGCGGCGCCGACGTGAACGCCGACGGTCGCTCCGACTACGCGGTCGCGGCTCCCGGCCGCAACGCCATCGCGACGGACGTGGGACAGGTGAAGGTCTACTCCGGCACGTCGGGCCTCGAGCTCCTCTCCTTCCTGGGGAGCGTGGACGACGAGCGCCTCGGACAGGCCCTCGTGCTCGCGGGGGACGTGAACCTCGACGGCTTCGTCGACATCGCCGCCGGAGGACCCGGCGGCGCGAGCGGCGCCGGCCACGTCCGGATCTGGTCGGGCAAGACCGGCAGCCTGATCCGCACGCTCACCTCGAGCGGCTCCCTCGCGCTCGGGCGTTCCCTCGCGGCCGGCGACGTGGACCAGGATGGCGTGCCCGATCAGATCGTCGGCGCTCTCCGGAAGTCCGCGTTCTCGCTCCAGAACCAGGGCGCGGTGCTGGTCTTCCGCGGAACGAACGGCTCGCTGCTGAGCAGCGTCCAGGGGAAGGCAGCCTTCGACGACCTCGGAGTCTCGGTCGCGTTCCTCGGCGATCAGAACCGCGACGGCTTCGGCGACTTCGCGGCGGGCGCGGTGGACGGCGTCGGCGCGGCCGGCGAGGTGCGCATCCACTCCGGCGCCGACGGTCTCGCGCTCCACGAGGTGAGCGGCAACGCGATCGGTGATCTCTACGGTGCGGCGCTCGCCGCGCTCGGCGACGTCGACGGCGACGGCGTCGGCGACTGGATCGCGGGCGCGGCCTCGAACGACCTGAATGGTCCGAGCGCCGGACACGTCGAGGTGTGGCGCTCGACACCGACCGGACTGTCGGCCTTCGGCATCGGCACGATCGGCTGCCTCGGCCCCGAGGTCGTCTGGGGGAACGTGACCCCGAAGGTCGACACGCCGAACTTCCGCATCTCGCTCACGAAGGGACCGGCGTCGAGCCTCTCCCTCGGAATCGTCGCGGACGTGGACCTCGTCTTCGGACAGGACCCCTTCGGGATCGGCGTGATCCTCCACGTCGACCTGCTGACGTCGACGGAGATCGTGACGTTCGATCTGCCGACGGATGCGGCCGGGCGCTCGCAGGCTCCCCTCCCGATCCCGAACAACGCGCTCCTCCACGGCCGCAGCTTCTACGCACAGACCATCTCCGCCTGGCCCGCGACCCAGTGCACTCCATCGCCCTACGGGCTCAGCTCCTCGCAGGGACTCCGGATCAGCATCCCCTGACGCCACACATCGTCCCCACGCACATCCCCACCGCACTCCACCCGATGCACTGCTCGTTCCCGCCCATGTCGCGCACCCTGCTCTCCTTGCTCCTCGCCGCGTCGGTCGGCGTCACGGCCGATCCGATCGTCCCGATGGGCGTTGCCGCGGAGACGCGCCCGGAGCGACCGGTCCGTCCATCGCTCTCCGACGCCGCGAGCCTTCGCGCGGCCTACGACGCCAGCCGGCATTCGGCGATCGCCGTCGAGGGAGGGCACCGGGCACGCAATCCTCGCCAGCAGTGGACGACCCACTTCGACGGGCTCGGATTCACGACGGCGCCCGACGCGGGCGGCTGGACGTGGGGGCTCGAGCTCCTTCGGTTCGGCGCCGGCGACGATCTGCGGAGCGCCACGAAGCCGGGTGCGGTGCGCGCGGAGGGACCGAGGGTCTCCTACGACTGGGACACAGTGCTCACGGAGTGGTACGTCAACGATCGTCGAGGTCTCGAGCACGGCTTCACGGTGCGGTCGCGCCCCGTCTCCGGGGAGGGCGCGCTCACGCTCGACCTCGGCATCCGCGGAGGTCTCGTCGCTCGCGTCTCCGACGACGGCCGCGACGTGCGGTTCGCCGACGGCGGCGGCGCTCCCTCGGTGAACTACCTGGGCCTCACGGTCCTCGATGCGGACCGCAGGCCGCTCCCGGCGCGCTTCGAGACCCACGGCGCCGGCCTCCGGCTCCGCGTCGATGACGCGGGCGCGCGCTACCCGATCGTCATCGACCCCATCGCGCAGCAGGCCTACCTCAAGGCGTCCAACACGGACGCTTCGGACAGCTTCGCCTTCTCGATCGCAGCCTCCGGCAACACGGTCGTCGTGGGAGCCCCCTACGAGGACAGCAACGCCACGACCGTCGACGGCAACGGGAGCGACAACAGCGCGTCCATCGCCGGCGCGGCCTACGTCTTCGTGCGCAACGGCGCGACGTGGAGCCAGCAGGCCTACCTGAAGCCGTCGAACGCGGACGCGGGGGACAACTTCGGATACGCGGTGGCGATCTCGGGCGACACGATCGTCGTCGGCAGCCCCTTCGAGCAGAGCAATGCCACGGGAGTGAACGGCGATCCTTCCAACGATGCCATGCCGGGAGCCGGCGCCGCCTATGTCTTCGTGCGGAGCGGCACGACGTGGAGCCAGCAGGCCTACTTGAAGGCCCCGAACACGCAGGTGAACGACGTGTTCGGGATCGCCGTCGCGGTGTCGGGCGACACGGCGGTCGTCGGCGCCCACGGCGAGGACAGCAACGCCACGGGAGTGAACGGCGACCCGTTCAACAACCTCGCTGCAGGCGCCGGCGCAGCCTTCGTCTTCGTGCGCAACGGTGGGAGCTGGGGCCAGCAGGCGTACTTGAAGGCCTCGAACACCGGCTTCTCCGACACCTTCGGCGAGTCCGTGGCCATCTCCGGCGACACGATCGCGGTGGGCGCCTACTCGGAGGACAGCAGCGCCACCGGCGTCGACGGGAACCAGCTCAACGACGACGCGCAGGGCTCCGGCGCGGCCTACGTCTTCGTGCGGAGCGGCCTCGCCTGGAGCCAGCAGGCCTACCTCAAGGCGTCCAACACGGGACCCGGCGATCAGTTCGGACGGACCATCGCGATCTCGGGCGACACCGTCGTCGTGGGCGCGTGGAGCGAGGCGAGCAATGCCACGGGCGTGAACGGCAATCAGAGCAGCAACATCTCCGCTCTCGCGGGCGCGGCCTACGTGTTCGCCCGCAACGGTTCGACGTGGAGCCAGCAGGCCTACCTCAAGGCCTCGAACACGGGGCCGAACGATCAGTTCGGCTTCTCCGTGGCCGTGTCGGGCAACAGCATCGTGGTCGGGGCGAATCTCGAGGACAGCAGCGCCACGGGCGTGAACGGTCCCAACAACAACACCGCGTCGGCGTCCGGTGCGGCCTACACGTTCCTGCGCACGGGAGCGACCTGGAGCCCCCAGGCCTACCTCAAGGCGTCGAACACCGGAGCGAACGACCAGTTCGGCGCGTCCGTGGCGATCTCCGGCGACCTGGTCGTCGTCGGAGCGAGGCACGAGACCAGCAGCGCCTCGGGCGTGAATGCGAACCAGGCGGACAACAGCGCCGTCCAGGCGGGCGCCGCCTACGCCTTCGACCTCGACAACGATCCGGGCACCGCGAGCTACGGCACGGGGAGTCCCGGCTGCGCGGGCACGCAGACGCTCGGCGTGAATCAGGCGCCGATGCTGGGCTCCCTCGGCTTCGCCATCACGTGCGACAACGCGCCGCCCTCGTCGCTCGGACTCGGACTCGTGTCCGACTCCCAGGACCTCCTGGGATCCGATCCCTTCGGCCTCGGCGTCCTGCTCCACGTCGATCTCCTCACGGCGGTGGAGGTCCTCGGCTTCGACTTCGTGAGCGACCCGGCGGGCAACGCCGTGACCCTGGGGACGGGCATCGCGAACTACCCGCCCCTCGTCGGCAAGACCTACTACGCCATGGCGCTCTGGGCCTGGAGCTCGTGCTCGCTGCCGCCCTACGACCTGAGCACGTCGAGGGGACTCGCGATCACGATCCTCATCCCGTAGCCCGTCGCGCGGTGGGTGGCTGCGGCCCTCGGGCGGAGCGTCGTATGCTCCATCCATGGACGACGCGTCGAGCGATCTCGTGGAGCGTGCCTCGCGCGGCGACGCCGCTGCGATCGAGGCGCTGCTCCAGGAGAACGTACCGCGGCTCCAGGCCTACATCCGCCTGCGCTCGGGCCCTCTGCTTCGCAGCCGCGAGTCGAGCTCCGATCTCGTCCAGTCCGTCTGCCGTGAGGTCCTCGAGGGCATGGGTCGCCTCGAGTACCGCGGCGCGGCTCAGTTCCGCGCGTGGCTCTTCACCGCCGCGGCGCGGAAGATCGCCGATCGCGTCCAGTACTACCGCGCCGAGCGGCGCACCGCCGAACGTGAGATCCCCGTCGATGCCGCATCGGAGGAGGTTCGGGCCGCCTACGCGACGATCGCGACTCCGAGCCGGGTTCTCGGCGAGCGCGAAGGCATCGAGCGCATCGAGCGGGCCTTCGCGCGCCTGCCCGAGGAGAAGCGCGAGGTGATCCTCCTGGCGCGGGTCGCTGGCCTCACGTCGGCGGAGATCGCCGAGCGCACGGGCGAGACCGACGTCGCGATCCGCGCGCGCCTGCGCCGCGCCCTCGCGGAGCTCTCCGTCTTCCTCGATCTCCCCGCCGAGACCTGAGACGGTGCAGGGCGATCTCGACGCGGCGAACACTCGCCTCGCGGACCTCGTGGAACGCGCGCTCGAGGCCTTCGAGGAGCGCGGCCAGCCGGGGCTCGACGCCTTCTGCGACGCGCATCGCGCGGACGCGGCCGCCGTCCGTGCACGTCTCGGCGCGCTGCGGAACGCGGGTCTGCTCGCGGAATCGGCGGCGGCGGCGCCGAACGCCCGCCGGGGGCTCGGCGAGTACGACCTCCTGGAGAAGCTCGGAGAGGGCGGCATGGGTGTCGTCTTCCTCGCCGAGCACCGCGCCCTCGGCCGCCGCGTCGCCCTGAAGGCGGTCCGCCCCGAGCACATGCTGTTCGACGTCGCGCGCGAGCGCTTCCGGCGCGAGATCGAGGCCGTGGCGCGCCTGCGCCATCCGGGGATCGTCCCGATCCACGCCGTCGGCGAGCAGGACGGGATGCCCTACTTCGTCATGGAGCTCGTGGAGGGCTGCTCGCTCGCGCAGGTGATCGCCGCCGTGCGCTCCCGTCCTCCCGCCGATCTCACGGGCGCCGACGCGGCGCGCGCGATCGCGGCCGAGTCCAGCGCCCGCGCGGGCTCGCCGTCCAGCAGCGGCTCCGGCTACGTCTTCGAGGGATCCTGGGCCGAGGCCTGCTGCCGCCTCCTGCGCCAGGCGGCGGAGGCACTCGAGCACGCGCATCGCAAGGGCGTCGTGCATCGGGACGTGAAGCCCAGCAACCTCATGGTCACGCCCTCCGGGCACGTCCTGCTCGTCGACTTCGGACTCGCCCGCGCCGAGGGCACGGATCCGATGACGCGCTCGGGGGTCGAGCTGGGATCGCTTCCGTACCTGGCTCCGGAGCAGATCGATTCGGCCCGCGGCGAGGCGGGACCGTCCACGGACGTCTACGGACTCGGCGTCACCCTCTACGAGCTCCTCTGTCTCGCCCTCCCCTTCGCCGAGACCTCGGCCGAGGCGCTGCGCCGCGCGATCCTGCACGGCAAGCCGCCCCGCGTGCGGTCCCGCAACCCGGCGGTCTCGTGGGAGCTCGAGACCGTCTGCGCGACGGCGATGGAGCTCGATCCGCGCCGCCGCTACGGGAGCGCGGCCGACTTCGCCCGCGACCTCGAGAACGTCCTCACGCGGAGACCGATCGAAGCGCGGCGCCCCGGGCCTTGGCTCCGCGCGAAGCGGTGGGCCCAGAGGAACCCCGCGCTCGCCACGGGGAGCGTGCTGTCGGCCCTGGTGGTGGTCGGTGGTCCCCTCGCGTACGGCTTGCAGCAGCACGCCTCGCTCGTCGCTCTCGAAGCGCAGCACCGCCGAACCGACGGCCTCCGGCTCGCGGCCCTGTCGTCGAGCCACCTCGCGACCGACCCGCCGCTCGCCCTGCGGCTCGCCCTCGAGGCCCACGATCGGACGCCCTCGTTCATCGCGCGGAACGCCGCCTACGCGGCGCTCGCGGCCCATGAGGAGGTGCTGCGCGTCCGCGGCCACTTCGGGGGCACCTCGGCGATCCGATTCTCGCGCGATGGGACGCTCCTCCTCACGGCCGGAGGCGACGGCGGGCTGCTGGCGGTCGACGCCGAATCGGGCGCGGAACGATTCTGGGTCCAGGCGCACGACACGCGCATCGCGACCCTCGACCTCGCGCCCGACGAGTCGTCGGCGCTGACGGCCTCCTCCGAAGGAACGATCGCGCTCTGGGCGCTCCCGAGCGGCACGCTCCTGAGGCGTATCCAGGACGAGCCGATCGTTCTCGCCGGCGCCGCGTTCTCTCCCTCGGGCGATCGCATCCTGTCCTGGGGCCGTTCGGGCATCGCGCGGATCCGGAGCGCCGCCGACGGCTCGACGATCACCGAGCTCACGGGACACGCGCGGGAGATCGGCGAGGCCACCTGGAGCGCGGCGGGAGACCGCGTTCTGACGCGCTCGTCCGATCGCACGGTGCGGCTCTGGGACGCGAGCGACGGCCGATGCATCACGATCCTGACGCACGACGCGACCCCGGTGGACGCACAGCTGTCCCCCGCCGGCGATCGCATCGTCACGACGGAGACCCTCGGGCCCGCGAGGCTCTGGCTCGCGGACGGCGGCACGCTCGTCCGAACCTTCCTCGAGGACGGAAGGCCGCTGTCGATGACGGAGATCGTGGAGTGGAGCCCCGACGGGGGCCGCGTGCTGGTCGGATCACGCGACCACGACGTTCGAGTGTTCGACACGGAGTCGGGCGAGCTGCTCGTGCGTCTCCGCGGGCACGATCGCCTGCTGCGGGATGCGGCCTGGAGCCCGGACGGCCGGCGCATCGCGACAGCGGGCGACGACCGCGCGATCCACGTGTGGAACGCCGCCACGGGAGAAGTCCTGTCGACTCTGACGGGACATCGCTCCTCGGTCCGATCGCTCTCCTTTCGACCCGACGGGGAGCGGCTCGCGTCCGCGTCCGGCGAGGTTCGCGTGTGGAGAACGCCAGCCTCCCTCGTTCTGTCTCCCGATCGAGAGCACGCGGGGAAGATGACCCGCTGCTACTTCACTCCCGACGGCGGCGGCCTCACGACGGCTGCCCACGACGGAATCGGACGCCTGTTCGACTGGCGATCGTCGTCCCCCAGGACGCAGTTCGGTCCCGTCGGATCCCCCGTGACGATCGTCGTCATCCATCCGGAATCGGGCCAGGCAGCCCTCGGCGCCTTCGATGGAACGATCCGCATCTTCGACGAGGCCGGGCGTCTCCAACGCTCCTTCGACGCGCGGGTCGAGAGGGTCTCGGGCATCGCGTTCGCGCCCGATGGACGCACGCTCCTCGTGGTGGGCGCGAGCCGCGTCGGAACGCTGTGGAGCCTGGATCGCGACGCGGAGCCGCTGCGGTTCGAGGGACACCGCGACGGGCTCGGCTCCTGCGACTTCTCGCCGGACGGGTCGCGGGTCGCGACGGGCGACCGGCTCGGCGAGGTTCGCGTCTTCGATGCAGCCACGGGCGAGTGCCTCCGCGTCGTGCAGGCCCACGCGGCGCAGGTCGCGTGCGTGCGCTTCGACTCGACCGGCTCGCGGCTCCTCACGGCGAGCCACGACCACACAGCGGCGGTCTGGGATTCGGCCTCGGGGGAGAGGCTCCTCCTGCTGCCCGGTCACGGCGACGTCGTCCGGACGATTCGCGCGAGCGACGACGGCCGGTGGATCGCGACGGGCGGCGGCGACCGGCAGGTGCGCCTCTGGAACGGCGCCACGGGTGAGCTCGAAGCGGCGCTGCGCGGTCACGAGGACATCGTCTCCGACGTGATGTTCCTCGAGGGCGACCGGACGCTCGCCTCGGTCGCCGGACGCGGCGGCGTGCGGATCTGGCCGCTCGACGCCGCGGAGGCGGGACGGCGTCTGGCCGCCCGGCCGCTGTCGGCCGATGAGCGTCTCGAGTTCGGACTCGCCTCGGCCGAAGACTGGCGCGAAGCGGAGACATGGGTCGAGCGGCTCCTGGACGACTGCGCGCTCGCCGCCGACGTCCGCGCGCGCGTCGAGACGTCGCCCGGCGTCGACGACGGCGTCCGCGCGGCCGCGCGCGAGATCGCGGGCGCGCTGCGCGACGACCCGAGGAAGCTCACCAACCAGGCATGGGGCGTCGTCGCCCATGCCGGAGCGGAGCCAGGGGCCTACGTCCGTGCGCTCCGGCGCGCGGAGGAGGCCGTGCGACGCGCGGCCGATGCGAAGGACTTCGTGCGGGCCCTCGGCGTCGCGCGCTACCGCACCGGCGACTTCGCGGGCGCCGTCGCGATCCTCGCGCGCCCGGAACTCACGCAGTTCTGCGACACACCGGAGGAGCCCGCCGTCACGCTCGCCTTCCTCGCCCTCGCGACGGTGCGCGCGGGAGCGCCAGGAGACGCTCGCCACGCCGAGGAGCGCATGCTCGCGGCGATCGAGGCGCTGCGCACGCCGAGCAGTTTCTTGATCGCCCTCGCCGGCGAAGTCGCGGCCGCGTTGCGGTAGCTCGTCGCGGGCTGCGCCCGCAGCCCAACGATGCCCGTTCGGAGAGTCGTCGTGCGGCGGGCTCAGGCACGCGAGTCGTAGCTCAGGGCACGAGGATCGTGATCGCGAGACCCTTCGACGTGCTGAGGTCGTGGGGCGGCAATGAGCAGACGCCCGCCCAGGACCAGAGCGCCTGCGCGTAGTAGGTCTTGCCGATCAGCTCGACGCGATTGGGGATGGAGGTGTCGACCGTCTCGGCGTATCCGGAGGCGTCGCTCTCGATGTCGAAGGCGAGGATCTCCGTCGCCGTCAGGAGATCGACGTGGAGGAGGACGCCGACACCGAAGGGATCGCTCCCGCCGACCTCCTGCGCGTCCGTGATGAGGCAGAGGCCGAGCGACGACGGCGGCGCGTTGTCGCAGGTGATCTTGAAGTTCGGCGAGCCGATCATCGGCGCGTGGCTCACGTCGAGCGTGTGCTCGCCCGCGCAGCCCGGCGTGCCCGTGCCGTAGGAGGAGGTGCCGGGATCGTTGTCGAGATCGAGGACGTAGGCCGCGCCCGCATTCACGGCGCTGTTGTCGCCCTGGTTGCCGTTCACGCCGGTCGCGGCGCTCTGCTCGAACTTCGCGCCGATCAGCACCACGTCGCCCGATGCGGCCACCGAGGACCCGAAGCTGTCGAATCCATTCGTGTTCGAGGCCTTCAGATAGGCCTGCTGGCTCCAGCTCGCTGCCGTACGCCGGAAGACGTAGGCCGCGCCCGCGCTCACGGCGCTGTTGTCGCTCTCGTCCCCGTTCACCCCGGTGGCGGCGCTCCTCTCGAGGGGAGCTCCCACCGCGACCGTGTCCCCCGACACCGCCACCGTGGCTCCGAATCGATCGTTCGCGTCCGTGTTCGAGGCCTTCAGGTACGCCTGCTGGCTCCAGGTCGTCCCGTTGCGCACGAACACGTAGGCCGCACCGGAGTTCCCAGCGCTGTCGTCGCTCTGGAGGCCGTTCACCCCCGTCGCGCTGCCGTCCTCGAAATCCGCGCCGACGACGATCGTCTCTCCGGAGACCGCGACCGACGCGCCGAACGCGTCTGCCGCTTGAGTGTTCGAGGCCTTCAAGTACGCCTGCTGGCTCCAGGTCGTCCCGCTCCGGACGAAGACGAAGGCCGCCCCGGCTCCCGAAGCGCTGTCGTCCGTCTCGTCCCCATTCACTCCCGTCGCAGCACTGTCCTCCCCTCGAGCGCCGACCACGACCGTGCTTCCCGACACGGCGACGGACCATCCGAAGTTGTCGCCGAGCGCCCCCTGGGTGGCCTTCAGGAGGCCCTGCTGGCTCCAGGTCGCTCCGCTTCTTGCGAAGACGAAGACGGAGCCGCCCGTCGCGCCTCCGTCCTCCAGCGGAACGCCGACCACGATCGTGTCGGCGGAGACCGCAACCGAGAAGCCGAAACGATCGTCCAGCTCCGGATTCGGCGACTTCAGATAGGCCTGCGGACTCCACGTCGAGCCGTCGCGCGAGAAGACGTAGACGGCACCGGCGCTCTTCTGCGTGTTGTCGCTCGGGTCGCCAGAGCCGCTGTCCTCGTCCTTCGCGCCGACCACGATCGTGTCGCCGGAGATCGCGACGGCTTCGCCGAACAAGTCTCCCGATTCCGTGTTCGACGCCTTGAGATAGGCCTGCTGGCTCCAGACTCCTCCTCGGCGTACGAAGACGTAGGCGGCGCCGGCGGACACCAGGGTCTGTGCGAAGGGATCGCCATCCACCCCGGTGGCCGAGCTGTTCTCGCCGGGCGCTCCGACCACGACCGTGTCTCCGGAGACCGACACCGAAGCACCGAAGTTGTCCGACGGAGTCGTGTTCGACTGCTTCAGGTAGGCCTGCTGCGCGATCGGGTCGATCGTGAGCGGGTAGCGGGCGTCGCGTTCGTCGACCGCGAGCCGCAGGCCGCCGGCCGCGACCTCCCAGCGGGCCGCGAGCGCGCGGCCGTCCGCGTCGAGGACCGTGAGGCCGTCGTAGACGAGCGCGGCGCCTCCTCCGCCGTCGACGAAGCGGACGTCGCGGCCGTCTTCCGAGACGACGGGCGCGAGACCGCCGCGGACGGAGAGCAGGAGCGTGAGCGGGCCGTCGCCCTCGCCGGGCCGCGCGCCGACCGTGTAGCCGTGCTCCAGGCCGCGCCGGTCGTTCACGTACCACTCGGTGAGGTCCGCGTCCCACGCGTAGGAGACGCGCGATCCTTCGGCCGCCGCGGCGCGCGGCTCCGCGACGGCGCGCTCCTCGCCGCCCGCGCCATGGCTCACGAGCTCGAGCCCCCAGCTCCAGCCGCCGGCGTCGGGCTCGACGGTGAAGCCCCGGCCGTCGAAGACCGTCGCCCACTGCTGGCCGGGGTTCCTCGCGCGCCAGCCGCCTTCGACGGCGAACGCCGCGTGGCGCCCCGCCTCGTAGGCCGCGCGGATGCCCGCCCAGTCTCCGGCCGGGAGCGATTCGGGGACGCTCTCGCGCGGTCCGGACTGCAGCAGCGTCCGGCCCTCCGGGCCTGCGACGCGGAGATCCCCTCGTCCGACGTGCGCGCCCGTTGGACCTGCCGATGCCACTGCCGATGCGAGGAGCGCGAGGACGAGACGCAGCACGACGGCGAATCGCAGCATGGAATGCCTCCGGCGAGCGGAGCCGAGCACACGCGATCTCTCGCGGCCCGTCGATCCCCCGGTGCGACTCCCGTCGCCCGCGGAGCGAGCCGCGGCCATGGAAGCTACTGCGCAGCCCGAGAATCCCGCCAGCCGCCCGCGCGCGGAATCCGGTCCGCTACGGCACCAGGATCGTGATCGCGAGGCCCTTCGACGTGCTCAGGTTGAACGGCGGAAGCAGGCAATGATCCCAGCGCCAGAGCGCCTGCGCGTAGAAGGTCCTGCCGACGAAGGCGGCGCGGTCGGGGATGCCGGAGCCGATCGTGTGCGCGTTCCCCGCCGCGTCGCTCTCGATCGCGAGGGCGAGCACGTCGAAGGAGGCGTGGAGATTCACGTGCAGCAGCACGCCGATCCCGAGGGAGTCGCTCCCCGCGAGGTCGGGCACGTCGCCGACGAAGCAGACGCCGACGGCCGACGGCGGCGCTTGGTCGCAGGTGACCTGGAAGCCCGGAGAGTTCGCCATCGGCGCGTGGTTCACACCGAGCGCGTGCGGACCGAGACAACCGGGCGTGCCCGTTCCGAAGGCTGCGACTCCCGGATTGATGCCGGCGTCGAACAGCCACGCTGCGCCCGACTCGGGAGCGCCGTTGCTGCTCGCGTCGCCGTCGATGCCGGTGGCGGCGCCGTCCTCGCCGTGCCCGCCGGCGAGGACGCGATCCCCCGAGACGGCGACGGCAACGCCGCAGCCGTCCTGCGCGCCGAGCACCGCCGGCTCGAGCATCGCGTAGGGGCTCCAGGTGGTCCCCTGCCGCCGGAAGAGATGCACGGCGCCGGAGTCGGGCACGGCCCCCGAGCCTCCGTCCTGCCGCATCGCGCCGACGGCCACGAGATCGCCCGAGACGCCGACGGAGCTGCCGAACCAGTCGTCCTGCGCCGGGCTCGCGGCCTTCAGGTAGGCCTGCTGGCTCCACGTCGTCCCCGTCCGGACGAAGACGCGGGCCGCGCCGGCGCCGGGCATCGATTGGTCCGTCGGGTCGCCGCCCACGCCGGGCGAGGCGCTGGCGTCGCCGCGCGCCCCGAGGACGATCGTGTTCCCCGAGATCGCGACGGCCGTGCCGAAGCCGTCGAAGCCGCCGGCTCCCGGCGACTGCAGCAGCGCCTGATGCGCCCAGACACCCGCGGTCCGCGCGAGGACGTAGAAGCTCCCCTGCGCCGAGGCGACGACGATCGTGTTGCCGGAAGCAGCGGCGCTCATGCCGAACTGGGCGCCGTCGACCGTGCTCGAGGCCTTCACGTAGGCCTCCTGGCTCCAGGTCATGCCGTTGCGAACGAAGACGTAGGCCGCGCCGGAGTTCAGCTTGGAGTTGTTGTCCTGGGCGCCGTTCACTCCCGTCGCGTTGCTGTCCTCGCCGGTCGCACCCACCACGATCGTGTCGCCGGAGATCGCGACCGCCGTCCCGAAGCGATCGCCCGCCTGCGTGTTCGACGCCTTGAGATAGGCCTGCTGGCTCCAGACGCTCCCGCTCCGCACGAAGACGTAGGCGGCGCCGGCGTCGGGCGCCTGGTCGTCGAGCTGGTTGCCGTTCACGCCCGTCGCGCGGCTGTCCTCCCGCGACGCGCCGATCACGACCGTGTCGCCGGAGATCGCCACGGTCCGGCCGAACTCGTCGAACTTCCCCGCGTTGGAGGCCTTGAGGTAGGCCTGCTGGATCCAGCCCGTCGGGGCGCGCACGAAGACGTAGGCGGCACCCGACCAGATGTTCGCGTTGTCGCTCCCGTCGCCGTTCACTCCCGTGGCGCTGCTGTCCTCGCCCCAGGCGCCGACGACGAGCGTGTTCCCCGATGCGGCGACGGCCTGTCCGAAGAGGTCGCCACCTCCCGTGTTCGAGGCCTTCAGGTAGGCCTCCTGCGCGGCGGGCCCGCCGCCGGCTCCCGCCGTGGTGACGGCGGCGACCGCCGCGAGCACTCCCACTCCCAGGGCGAAACGAAGCAACGAACCGTTGCGACCCATGGCGACCTCCCGGCGCGAAGCCGGCCTCCGCGACGCGCGGGCTGCGCGCACGGGTGGATCATTGCAGCCGGACTCTCCCGTGCGCGCAACGGCCCGCGCAGCGTGCGTGTGTCCCGGGAAAGGGGTCTGACCCCATTCCCGGGACGCTGGTCGCTACGGCGCGAGCACTGTGATCGCGAGGCCGCGCGACGTGCTGAGACCGAAGGGCGGCAGCGCGCAGGTCGTCCACGCCCAGAGCGCCATGGCGTAGTAGGTCTTGCCGATGAGCGGCGGGTCGTTCGCGATGCCGGTGCCGATCGTCTCCGCGTTCCCCGAGGCGTCGCTCACGAAGTCGAAGCTGAGGACTTCCGTCGCGAGGAAGAAGTCGGCGTGCAGGAGGACGCCGATGCCGAAGGGGTCGGAGCCGGCGAGGTCCTGTGCATCGGTGACGAGTCCGAGCCCGAGCGACGACGGCGGGGCGTTGTCGCAGGTGATCGCGAAGCTCGGCGAGCCGAGCATCGGTGCGTGATTCACGCCGAGCGTGTGCGTGCCCGCGCAGCCGGGGCTCCCCGTGCCGTAGGAGGAGACGCCGATCGAGAGGTCGAGGTCGAACAGGTAGGCAGCGCCCGAGAGGATCACGCTGTCGTCGCTCCCGTCGCCGTTCACGCCCGTCGCGTTGCTGTCCTCGCCCCGGGCGCCGACGATCACGAGATCGCCCGACACTCCGACGAAGTCGTCGCCGAAGAGATCGATCGTCCCCGTGTTCGAGGCCTTGAGATAGGCGAGCTGGCTCCACGTCGTTCCGCTGCGAACGAAGACATAGGCCGCGCCCGATTCCGTCGTGGCATTGTTCGACGGATCGCCGTTCACGCCCGTCGCGCTGCTGTCCTCGTTGGGGGCCGACACCACGATGACGTCGCCCGACACGGCGACGGCGGTGCCGAACTCGTCGGAGAGGTCCGGGTTCGACGCTTTCAGGTAGGCCTGCTGACTCCAGGTCGTGCCGCTCCGGACGAATACGTAGGCGGCGCCCGCGTTGAACAGGGAGTTGCTCGCCTGATTCCCGTTCACGCCAGTGGCGCTGCTGTCCTCCAGATGAGCTCCCGCAACGATCGTGTCTCCGGACATTCCGAGGGAGGAGCTGAAGCGATCGTTCGAGCCCGTGTTGGAAGCCTTGAGGTACGCCTCCTGGCTCCAGGTCGTCCCGCTCCGCACGAAGACGTAGGCGGCGCCGGCCGAGGTGGCGCTGTTGTTCGCCTGGTTCCCGTTCACGGCGGTGGCATTGCTCGATTCGGGCCACGCCCCCACCACGATTGTGTCTCCGGAGATCGCGACCGAGGAGCCGAATCCGTCGAAGGCCTCGGTGTTGGACGCCTTCAGGTATGCCTGCTGGCTCCAGGCTCCCCGCTCCGCACGAAGACGTAGGCCGCTCCGGCGCTCGTCGCGCTGTTGTTGGCCTGGTTGCCGTTCACGCCCGTCGCGTTGCTGTCCTCGTGCAGAGCGGTGACGACCACGGTGTCTCCCGAGATGGCGACGGCCTCGCCGAAGCCGTCGCCCTCGAACGTGTTCGACGCCTTCAGATTGGCCTGCTGGCTCCAGACGCCTGCGATCCGCACGAAGACGTAGGCGGCGCCCGACTGGAAGGCGCCGTTGTTGGCCTGATTGCCATCCACGCCCGTCGCGTTGCTGTCCTCCCCGAGGGCGCCGGCCACGATCGTGTCGCCCGAGATCGCCACCGCGCCTCCGAAACGGTCCCCCGACTGGGTGTTCGACGCCTTCAGGTACGCCTGCTGGCTCCACGCGCCTCCGCTCCGCACGAAGACGTAGACCGCGCCCGCATCCGTCGCGCCATTGCTCGTCTGGTTCCCGTTCACGCCCGTCGCGCTGCTGTCCTCGTCGGGGACTCCCACGACGGCCGTGTTCCCGGAGATCGCGACCACCCGCCCGAAGGAGTCGCCACTCTCGCTGTTCGACGCCTTCAGGTAGGCCTGCTGGGCGATGGGGTCGATCGTGACCGGATACACGGCGCCCGCGTCGTCGGCGGTGCAGAGGATCTCGCCCGTCGACCCGTCGATGCGCGCCGGGAGATCCCGGCCGAGCGCGTCGAAGACGCGGAGGCCGGAGTAGGTGACGACGGCGTTCCCCGCGCCGTCCACGAAGCGCGCGCCTCGGCCCATCGCGTCGGTCACGGGGCGCAGGCCGCCGCGCACCGCGAGCGTCACGGTGAGCGGACCCTCGCCCGCCGGGCGCACGCGGACCGTGAAGCCGTGCTCGAGGCCACGCCGGTCGTTCACGTACCACTCGTCGATCCCCGCGCCCCAGTGGTAGGTCACGCGCGCCGCCTCGGCGCGAGCCCCCAGCGGAGCGACCACCGATCGATCGAGCCCCTCTCGCCCGAAGCGCGCGAGCTCGAGCCCCCAGGACCAGCTCCCGGAGTCGGGCGTCGTCGTGGAGCCTCGACCGTCGAAGCGCGTCGTCCAGCGCTGCCCGGGGCTCCGCGCGACGAATCCCCCGTCGGCGGCGACGACCGCGTGCCGTGCGTCTTCCCAGGCCGCGCGAAGGCCCGCGCGGTCGGCGCCCGAGAGGGCCGTCGTCTCCTCGGCGACCGGAGACTCATCGCCGCGGAGCGGCGTGGGCGCCGCGATCGCGCTCGCCGCGCCGGACGCGAAGAGCACGAGGCGAGCAACGGCGATCGACAGAGAGCGCGGGCGAGTGCGGGTCATGGCACGAAGCCTCTCGAGGAGGGGCCGGGAAGAGACCGGCGCGCCGGCGCGAACGCCGACGGAGACAGCTCGGACTCCGGCTGCCCACTCCCCCGACCCGCGCCCGGCTCCCCCGCGTTACGCGCGAAGGGCGCGCGTCCGACGATCTCCCTTCCCCGCGCTGCGTGCGTGCGCCCCGTCCTCAGAACACGACCTGCAGCTGCAGCTGGAAGATGTGATCCGTGATGGAGTGCGCGTTGATCCGCCCTTCCGTTCGCAGCGTGTAGGCCGACTGGATCTTCAGCCTGTGGCCGTTGAACAGGTAGTTGAGTCCCGCCGTCGCGTCGTGGACCTCGCCGGTGGCGCCGGGCATCAGGTTCGCGCCGTCGATGTCGACGACGGACCACCGGAGAATTCCCTCGAAGCCTCGGTTCGGCGTCTCGGAGCCGAAGAAGTGCCCCGCCTGCACCATGTATCCGTTGTCGATCGTGTCGAACATCGCCGAGGAGTAGCGATCGGTCTTCCGCTGGTAGACCTCGGCCGTGGCGTAGAGGCCCATCCACTTGAAGGCCGCGTCGACGCCCCAGGTGTAGATCTCCGCCTTGGTCTTCATCGGCGCGACGCCGCCCGGATTGCGCTCCGGGTTGTGCGAGAGCCATGCGCCGAAGGAGAGCTTGGGATCGGGCGTCTTCCCGTAGTCGCCCTCGGCGTACGGGAACGGGCCCATCGGATTCACCGTGAGGCGCGCGATCGCCTCGAGACCCGACGAGTCGTTGTTGTTCGAGTTCACGGGCGTGAGTCCGCCCGACGCGGGCCCGATGCTCGTCGTCGTCGCGCCGTTGTTCGCCCCCTCGCCGTTGAAGACGCCGGCGCGCCATTCGACGACTCGGTCGAGGACCTCACCCCAGGCCGTGAGACCCGGATCGAAGTCGACTCCCTGGAAGAAGTACGCCGCCGCCGACTTGTCCACGAGCGCCGTGCGCGGCGCGTAGGTGAAGCCCTGGCGGCTGACGAGCCGCTTCTGCTGGCCGGCGCGCAGGTGGAACGCGTCGTCGAAGCGATAGTCGAACCAGGCGTCGCGCAGGATCCCCGCCGCCGACGCCGTGTCGATCATCAGCAGGTACGTGAGGTCTTCCGTCCCGATGTGACCGTCGAACCAGAGGCGCGCCGGACGCGTCTCGAAAGAGGCCGTGTCCTCGCCCGCGAGGCCGGGGCGGCTGCCGGGGTTCAGGAACGTGAAGCGCTCGCGCACGACGAACCACGGATGCAGCTCGAACTTCCCGTCGTCGGTGCGGAAGCGGAAGCCGTCGCGGAAGTAGACCGTCGCCGCCGTCCCGTTCGGCGCCGGCGCCGACTGGGCCCGCTCCTGCAGCACCTCGGAGAGACGCCGGATCTCGCGGTCGAGGTCGTTGTGGGTCTCCGACCGCTCGCGCCGCAGCTTGTCGGCGAGCGCCGTGAGATCGCGGAACTGCACCTCGCTGATGACCCCGTTCTCCCGCAGCGTCCGGAGGATCTCCGCCTCGATCGACGGCGTCTCGCCCCGGGGCTCGTCGCGGCGCTCGTCCCCTGCCGAAGCCGCTCCATGGGAGATCGGCCCTGCGGGGATCGTCGAAGCCAGGCCTGCCGCGGGCGAGACGGCGGCGAGGAGGATCAGGGGGAAGGAGTGGCGGAGGGTTTCCAACATGCGGGGGTCGGTCCTCGGGGGAGGGAACGGCGGGCGCCAGAGGATCCGCCGGAGCCTGAAGTGGCTCGCGGGGGCGCATAGGATCTGCGCGCCCCCGCGAGCGGGAGCCATGTCGAACAAATCGCACGCCGAGCTCGACCGCGCCGTCGACCGCGCCGCCTCCGGCGAGAGGCTGTCGGCCGCCGACGCGCTCATCCTCTTGCGGGACGCAGACCTGGCGACGCTCGGGTCGCTCGCGGACGCCGCGCGCTGGCGGCTCCACGGGGCGCCGATGGTCACCTACATCGTCGACCGGAACATCAACCCGACGAACGTCTGCATCACGGACTGCGGGTTCTGCGCGTTCTACCGCCGGCCCGGCGCCGAGGGCGAGTACGTCCTGCCGCGGGAGACGATCTACGCCAAGATCGACGAGCTCCTCGCCCTCGGCGGCGTGCTCGTCCTGATGCAGGGAGGCCACCACCCCTACCTGAAGGTCTCGTGGTACGCCGACCTCCTGCGCGACCTGAAGGCGCGCTACCCGGCGCTCCATCTCCACGCCCTGTCGCCGCCGGAGGTCGACCACCTGGCGAAGCTGGAGAGGACCGACCCGGGCACCGTCATCGACCGCCTGCGCGACGCCGGCCTCGATTCGATTCCCGGCGGCGGCGCCGAGATCCTGGTGGACCGGGTGCGCCGTGCGATCGCGCCGAAGAAGTGCACGAGCGGCGAGTGGCTCGAGGTGATGCGGCAGGCGCACCGGCGCGGGCTCCGCACGACGGCCACGATGATGTACGGCCACGTGGAGACCCTCGAGGAGCGCGTCGAGCACCTGCAGCGCCTGCGCGACCTCCAGGACGAGCACGGCGGCTTCACGGCCTTCGCCTGCTGGAACTTCCAGCCCGAGGGGACGCCGCGCGGCGCCGAGCTGCGCCCGCGGAAGACCACCCCCGACGACTACTTCCGCACCGTCTCCGTCGCGCGCCTCTTCCTCGACAACGTGCCGAACCTCCAGGCGAGCTACGTGACGCAGGGCATCGCGGGGGCGCAGCTCTCGCTCCGCTTCGGCGTGAACGACTTCGGCGGCGGGATGATGGAGGAGAACGTCGTCTCGGCCGCCGGCTGCCACGAGCTCACGACGCTCGCGGAGATCGAGCGGCAGATCGAGGAGGCGGGCTTCGCGCCGCGCCGCCGCAACTTCTTCTACGACGTGATCGACGCGCGCGGCCCGCTGCCGGCCGGCGCCCGCTTCCCCTGGGTCGGGGCTGGCGGAACGTCGTCGCGCGAGGCCGCCGTGCAGGCGTCCCTCCGCACCCTCGAGCGCGGCCGGCCGCTCCTGGGGAGCCGGATCGGCCGCTGATCCGGCCGGCCGGGTCGCGCCCGGGGAGCGCGCGTTTTCGGGGCGGGCGGTAGGCTTCCCCGTCCCGTCCACCTCACCGCACTGCCCCCGAGCTTCCGCCACCCCGTACCGGCGCCGGTCGCCCCACCATGATCCGATCCCTTCGCTCCATCGCGCTCCTCGCCCCCGCCCTGCTGGCGCTCGCCTCCGCACCCGCGGCCGCGCAGATCACGCTCGACATCGCCGGCGGGGTCGCCGGCGACGATCTCACGGCGACGCTCGCGGGCCCCGTGACCCCGGGACAGTTCGTGATCGTCACGTTCGCCGACACGACGGGCCCTCTCGCCGTCGGCACGTTCCTGCCGGGCGAGCCGGGCTTCTGGGACCAGGACATTACGATGTTCAGCTACCCGGCCTTCCTCCAGTCGGCGCCCTACACGAACCCGATCGGCGTGCTCGACCTCTCGACGCTCTCCACGTCGGCCGTCGGCGCGACGGTCTTCAGCCAGGCCTGGACCGCGCCGGGCCCGACGTCCTTCCTCGATCAGAAGAGCAACGTCGTCACGGTGATCGTCGGCGGCCACGGATTCACGACGCCGACGCACATGCCGCCGCTCTCGCCGCATGCCTACGCGAACGTCGTCCAGCTCACGAACGGCAACGTGCTCGTGACGGGCGGCGGGAACGCCATCGGCGGCACCCCGAACGGCATGTCCGAGGTCTACGACTACCGCACGTCCACCTTCTCCCTCACGACGAACCAGGCGCTCCCGCGCGCCGTCTCCGCCGCCGTGCGGATGCTCGACGGGCGCGTGCTCATCACCGGCGGTCTGGATGCGGTCGGGGCCGTGACCAACTCCTGCGAGATCTTCGATCCGGCCACGGGCACGTTCTCCGTCGTGAACAGCATGGCCACGGGACGCGCGCTCCACGGCGCGGCGCTCCTGAACGACGGGCGCGTGATCGTGACGGGCGGGTCGACGAACGTCTCCGGCGCCGACCCCGTCGCGCAGCTCCTCGCCGCCGTGAGCAGCGCCACCAACACGGCCGAGGTCTACAACCCGACGACGGGACTCTGGGCGAACCTCCCCGGCATGGGCGGCGGCGCGCGCACGGCCCACATCACGCAGATCCTCCCCGACGGCCGCGTGCTCATCGCCGGCGGCGTGCAGCCCGGGTTCCTCGGCATCCCGACGTTCCTCACGAGCGCGTCGCGCTACAACCCAGTCACGAACCTGTGGAACGCGACGGCCTCCATGGGCGGCAGCGGGCGTGCGATCTCGACGGCGGTGCGTCTCGCGAACGGCCGCGTCCTCGTGAGCGGCGGTCTCAACGCGAACCTCATCGCGCTCAGCGCGTCGGCGCTGCCGGACGTGTCGGTCTACGACAACGCGACCAACACGTGGCAGAACGGACCCAACATGGGGACGGCCCGCTACACCCATTCGGCGACGCTCATGCCCGACGGCACCGTGCTCGTGGCCGGCGGCGTGACGGGCACGGTGAGCAGCACCGTGGCTCCGATCACGCTCGCCACCTGCGCGCTCCTCACGACGGGCAACGTCTGGCTCCCGATGCCGTCGATGTCGGAGGTGCGCGCCGCCCACGGCGCCGTGCGCACACCCGACGGCGAGCGCGTGATCCTCATCGGCGGCGCGAACGACGTCGGCGCCATCGACCCCGGCACGGCGGAGCTCTACGTGCCCTGAGCGCAGTGCCCTGGGCGCGGGGCGCGGCTCGCCCGAGCCGCTTTCTCTCACGAGCGGCTCCGTCGTCCTCACGGGACGGCGGAGCCGCGGTCGTTCCGGGGAACGGTGCGAATCCGGCGACGTGCCGCCGCGTACGACCGATCCGGCCATGGACCGGGCTGCTCGCGAGGCGGAATCGCCCATTGCGGCATTCGCGGATCGACGCCTACGCTGCTTCCGCGCGGAAGCCTTCGCCGGAGGCTCCGGCCTGTTCGGCGGCCGCGCGGAGAGGAGTCATGACTCGACGCAATCTGTCGAAGTCCCAGGTCCGAGGCTGGATGGCCACGACCCATTCGAGCTCGAGCGCTCGCGCTCTCGTCGCCGCGGCTGCCGCCGCGATCGCCGCGCTGACACCTGCGCTCCGGGCGGCGCCGCAGATCTCTCTCGACCCTGCGCAGTTCGGACAGTGGGCGGGCCCCTACGAGCTCAGCCAGGTCACGTTGGGCTGCGTGCCCGCCGGCAGCGTTCATCACGCCTACGACGAGGTCGGCCACGCGATCCTCCTTCCGCCGCGCCCCGACGCGGCCTGGCCGCAGACCGGCGACGGCCCGCACGTGGGGAAGGTCGTGCTCTTCAGCGAGCAGGGGGTGGCGCCGCCGCACGGATGCAACAACGTTCCCATCACGGCGAAGACACATCGGGTCTGGATCGTGAACCCCGAGGTCGTTCCGCCCCGCGTCACGACGATCGACGTCGACCCGAACGTCGTCACGAGCGACATCTTCTGCAGCGGCGTCGTCACCTCGCCGCAGGGGAAGCTCGTCGTCTTCGGCGGCGCAGACTGCATGGCTCCGCCGAGGAAGTGCTACTTCTTCGACCCGAATCCGGATCCGCAGCAGACGCCGCTCGCCTGGTTCGCCTCGCTTCCGAGCATCGCTCAGGGCTCCTTCTATCCCTCAGGGATGATCGACGCCCTGGGGCGGGTCGTCGTGGCCGGCGGTCGGGCCGGAGGACACACCTGCGTCGGGAACAAGATCTCGAACTGGCAGGTGCTCGATCCGCTGAACCCGGTGCAGTGGAACCCCTTCGTGCCCACGCTGGTCGACAAGAACGGCAGCCCCGTGACTCTCGGTGGAGTCGGCTTCTACGAGTTCGACTACTTCCCGAGGATGGTCTCCTCGGGGGCCGACCTGCCGGGCGTGTCCCAGGCGACGATCTTCGTAGCGAACGACTGCCGCGGAACGAGCCAGGCGAATCCCGCGGCCTCCTACACCTATCGGAGCGGGCCTTTCGCCAGCCCGGCGGACCGGCTGGAGATCCACGAGCAGGTGACGGGCCTCAACCCCCCGGGGCCGCCGAGCGAGTGGTACTTCAACAACACGGTCGTGATGGTGAGGCATCCGGACCTCGCAACCCCCAGCCTTCCGATGGAGCGCGTCTACTCCATCGGCGGCTCCAACCCCGCGGCGCCGACGGCGACGGCGCTCACGAAGATCTACGAGTGCTCGAATCTGCTGACGGGCGAGTGGCTCGAGAAGACCGACATGCAGTTGCCCCGCGTCTGGTCGAGCTCGATCGTGACGCCCACGGGAGACATCGTGATCCTCGGCGGGGCGACGAACGACACGATCAACTACGCCGATCCCGGCGGTGGGCCGATCCACTACGCCGTCCCCGTCTACGCCGCGGAGAGCTTCACGCCGGCACCCGTCGGCGCGCAACAAACGGCTCCGAGCAACCTCGCCGCCATGACCGTCCCTCGGATCGAGCACTCCTGCGCGCTCCTCCTCCGCGACGGCCGGATCTTCGTCGTCGGCGGTGTCGCCGGCCCGGACGAGGCGACGCCCGTGGAGGGCTACACGGGCGTCCCCCCCGACCGCTCCTGCGAGATCTACAGCCCCAGGTATCTCTTCCAGGGGCCGCGGCCGCTGGTCTCGCTCCCCGCGACGCAGCCGAGGGAGATCCCCTACGGCGGGACCTACCAGTTCAATGTCACGTCGAACGACGCGATCACGACGGCCAACACGCGCGTCGTCCTGATCCGCGGCGGCTCCTCGACCCACGCAACGGACTTCGAGCAGCGCTACGTCGAAATGAAGTGGTCGATCCAGACGAGCACCCATCCCGACTACGTCCTCTCCGTCGAGGGGATCCCCACCGGCCGTCGGGGGCTCGCGCCTCCCGGCTGGTACATGCTCTTCGTCGTGGGGCCGAACGGGGTCCCCTCCGTCGGCGAATTCGTCCAGATCCCCGTCTGACCGCTTCGAGACGATGCCATGACGCTCCTCGCGCTCCTGCTCCTCCTCGGCGCGCCCGAGCCTGCGCCCGCGGAGGGAGCCGGCGACGCGCCGCTCGCCCGCGCGCAGATCTCCCACGCGCAGATCTCCCGCGCGCCGGGCGGCTTCGTCGAGGGGAGCGAGGGCCCGGGATCGCCGGCGCCGTTCGTGCTTCGGGAGGGCGGGCTCGGCCTCTTCGTGACGGCGGAGGGCTTCGTCCTGGCGGCGCCCGCGGCCGAGACCTCCGGCTTCCCCTCGACGGCGGCGCTCCGCCTCGTCGTCGAGGGGGCCTCATCGGAGGCCGCGCCGCGGGGAATCGAGCCGCGTCCCTGGCGCGAGCATCGGTTCCTCGGCGCCGCGCCCGATCGATGGCGGACGGAGCTCCCCGTCTGGGGCGCCGTGCGCGTCGAGGGCGTGCGTCCGGGGACCGACCTCGAGATCCACGGCCGCCAGGGGATCCTCGAGTACGACCTCCTCCTCGCGCCGGGCGCCGACCTCGCGTCCCTCTCGCTGCGACTCGAGGGGGCCGAATCGCTCTCGATCGACGCCGACGGGAGCCTTCGGATCGAGAGCCCGTCTGGTGCTCTGCTGCAGTCGCCGCCGCGCGCCTGGGTCGAGACGGAGGGTGCGCCGAGGCGAGCCGTGCCCGTCCGATTCCAGCTCCTCGGCGCCGACCGCTTCGGCTTCGAGACGAGCGGTGACGCGCGCGACGGCCTCCTCCGGATCGACCCGCAGCTCGAGTACGGGACCTACATCGGCGGCCAGAACAACGACTTCGGCGAAGCGATCGCCGTCGATGCTGCCGGGTCGGCCTACGTGGCGGGAAACATGGCCTACCCCGGCTTCCCGACAACGTTCCTCCCGGTCTCCTGGCTCGGGGGGACGTTCGTGGCGAAGCTCACGCCCAACGGCAGCACCCTCGTCTACTCCGCGGTGCTCGTGCACTCTGTGAGCGCCGACATCGCCCTCGGCCCTGCGGGCGACGCCGTGGTCGCTGGCATCGGTGAGCTGGGCTATCCCGTGACATTGGGAGCGTTCAATCCGAGTGCATCGGGGCCCAACCTGGGATTCGTGCCAACGCCGACGTTGGCGAGGATCGCGCCCTCGGGCGCGGCCCTTCTCTACTCGACGTTCCTCGGAGGGTGGGCCTTCACGGGCGGCGTGGTCGTCGATCCGTTCGGAAACGCCTACGCATGCGGCTCGGCCCGCGACACGATGGTCTTCCCCACGACTCCGGGCGCCTACAAGTCGACGGCGACCAACTGGGATGCCTTCGTGACGAAGCTTGCACCCAACGGCGGAAGCCTCGTCTACTCCACGCTCCTCGGCGGGCCCGTGCTCCCCGGGATGAGAGACACGGCCTGGGCGATCGCCTTGGACGATCAAGGCTCCGCCTACGTGACCGGCACGACGGGGGACCCGACCTTCCCCGTGACGCCCGGCGCCCTCCAGACGGTCTTCCCCAACGGCGGCGCCGAGGACGGCTTCGTGACGAAGCTCGACGCGACCGGCAGCTCCCTCGTCTACTCGACCTTCCTCGGATCGAGCCTCGACTACATCTTCGACGAGGGAGGCCGCGCCATCACCGTCGACGCGCAGGGCTGCGCCTACGTGGCCGGCTGGGCCGGCGGACCCGGCTTCCCGGTCACGGCCGGCGCGTTCGACACGACGTACGGAGGCACGCTGCACGATGGCTTCGTCGCCAAGCTCGACGCGAGCGGCTCGTCGCTCCTCTACGCCACGTTCATCGGCGGCGGGGGCTACGACGAGCTGAACGACCTCGCGATCGACGAGCAGGGCGTCGCCTGGGTCACGGGCGCCACCCAGTCGTCGTCCACTTTCCCCGTCACGCAGGGCTCATTCCTTCCGTTGCCTCCAGGCGGGACGATCGATGGCTTCCTCGCCGCCGTTCATCCCGACGGCGGATCGCTCCTCTATGGCAGCTTCGTCGGTGGTGCGGCCGACACAACTGAGCGCGCGAACGGCATCGCCCTCGCCCCCGGCGGCTCCATCTACGTGACCGGCTACACCAACTCCTCCTTCTTCCCGACGACTCCCGGCTCGTTCTCCCCGAGCGATCCCTCTCCCTCTCCCGGCTTCGGGGGGAAGACGGACGCCTTCGTCGTGAAGCTGCGCCCCTCGATCGCCCCCTGGCCCTTCGGCGCGGGAACTGCCGGCTGCACAGGACCGCAGGCGCTCCAGGCGAGCGGATTCGCGACGATCGGCGCGCCGGCGTTCCGTCTCCACTGCACCGCGGCGCCGCAGAGCTCTCTCGGCCTCTTGCTCGTCGGCGACGCGAAGGACCTCGCCGGCTCCGATCCCTTCGGCCTCGGCCTCCTCCTCCACGTCGACCTCCTCGCCTCCACGGAGCTCCTCGCCTTCGACCTCGCGAGCGACGCTCTCGGCAAGGGCTCGCTCCTCGTCCCGATCCCTGCCGACGCCGCCCTCGTCGGCCGCACCTACTTCGCGCAGTGCGTCTGGATCTGGCCGGCTTCCTGCTCCGCGCGCCTCCCCTTCGGCCTCAGCAGCTCCAACGGGCTCGCGATCCCGATCCTCGGCCCGTAGACGGCACGCCCGAGCTGGGAACGCCGCCGCGCATGGTCACCCGCTCGGTGCGGCGTCCTGGTCACCTCCTTCCACCTCGCGTCCTCTCTCCGCCGGCTCTGCGCGACGGCCGCGCCGCCGGGTCAACGGCAGGCGCGGGACGCGCATCCAGCGCGGCAGCGCGAAGTGCGACTCCTCGCTCGCGATCTGCTGCGCATGCACGCGCCGCAGCGCGATCCACCACTGCGCCACGAGGAGCGTCGCGAGCGCGCCCCAGAAGGGCAGCGCCGCGAGGCCCGCGCCGTCGCTCCCCGAGACGGCGCGCGCGCCGCCGAAGGCGATGAGGTCGTAGGCGCCGTGCCACGCCGTCGGCTCGAGGACGGCGAGCGCGCGCTGCCTCGTCGCGCGCGCGCCCTCCTCGCGCTCGGCGCGCGCGAGACGGTCGCCCATGAGCGTCGCGTTCAGCGCATGCGCCGGCACGGCCGTGAAGGCCCGCGCGAGCGCCACCGCCGCGCCTCCCTCAAGCACGTAGACGACGTTCTCGATGGTCGCGAAGCCGAGCGCGATGGCGACGGAGTAGACGATCCAGTCGAAGGGCTCGTCGACGTGCGGGTCCTTCCGCGCGCAGACGTGGAGCATGAGGCGCTTGCCGAGCTCCTCGACGAGGGCGACGACGAGGAACGCAACGACGCTCAGCGCGACCCACGAGAGCGCCGGATCGTCGAGCGCCTCGATCCCGAGGATGCGCAGGCACCCGATCTCGACGAGCGCCGCCGGCACGGCGACGGCCGCTCCCGCGATCAGGTACCGCAGGAGGTTCTTCACCGGCTCCTTCGCGTAGCGGTCGGCGACGTAGACCCCGTGCAGCAGGATCATCCCCGGCCCCATGGCGAGCGCGACCAGGAGGAGAGCGTCCGTGGCCGTCATCCCCCGCATCGTACGGCCGGAGCCCGGCGCGGCGGTTCCCGGCGCCGCGGAGAGGTGACTAGACTGCACCGCCCATGGACGCGCTCCTCCCGTCCCTCCGCGAGATCCTGCGCCGCGCGCGGGGCGCCGCGCCGCCGCTCCGCGACGTGCTCGCGCTCGCGATCCGCGAGGCGGGCGCGCAGGGCGGCACGATCCACGTCCTCGAGGCGGACGGCGCGACGCTGCGGCTCGCGGCCTGGAGCGACGGGATCCCGCAGCCGGTCCTCGACGCCGTGCGCACGGTGCCCGTGGGCAAGGGGATGGCGGGCGTCGCCGCCGAGCGCCGCGCGCCCGTGTTCACCTGCGACCTGCAGACCGACAACGCGGGCGGCGTCGCGCGCCCGGGCGCGAAGGCGACGGGTCTCCGCGGCTCGGTCTGCGTGCCGATGCTCGCGAGCGACGGACGGCTCGCCGGCTCCTTCGGCATCGGCGCGGCCGAGGCGCGGGAGTTCTCGCCCGCCGAGCTCGAGACGCTGCTCGCCGCGGCGACGCTCGTCGCCGACGCGGTGCTGGCGGCGCGGCCCACCGGCAAGGACGGAGACTGAGGGCCGATGGCCGTCCGCCCGCTCGTCCCCCGGTCGCGCGTGGAGGCGATCGCCGCGCGCGCCGGTCTCGCGCGCATCGCCGCGAAGGTCTTCGACGGAACGCGCCTCGACGCGGACGACGCCGTCGCGCTCTACGGCCATCCCGACCTCAACGCCGTCGGCGCGCTGGCCAACTGGCGCCGCGAGCAGATCCACGGCGACCGCGCGTACTTCAACGTCAACCAGCACGTCAACTACACGAACGTCTGCAACAAGCTCTGCCGCTTCTGCGCGTTCCAGAGACTCCCCGGGCAGGCCGGCGCCTACGGGCTCACGCCGGAGCAGGCCGCCGCGAAGATCCGCGCGACGCTCGATCAGCCGGTGACCGAGGTGCACATGGTCGCCGGCATCGACCCGAAGCTCCCCTACTCCTACTACCTCGATCTCGTGCGCGCCGTGAAGGAAGCGCGTCCCGACATCCACGTGAAGGCCTTCACGATGGTGGAGATCGAGCAGATCGCGAAGGTGGCGAAGAAGCCGCTCGACGCGGTCTTCGCCGACCTGAAGGAGGCCGGCCTCGGCTCGCTCCCGGGCGGCGGCGCCGAGATCTTCGCGGAGCGCGTCCACCGCCTGCTCTTCCCGCTGAAGATCGGCGCCGCGCGCTGGCTCGAGATCGCGCGCGCCGCGCACCGCGCCGGGCTCAAGAGCAACTGCACGATGCTCTACGGCCACGTGGAGACGCCCGAGGAGAAGGCCGACCACCTGCTCCGGCTGCGCGGACTCCAGGACGAGACGGGCGGCTTCCAGACCTTCATCGCGCTCTCGTTCCATCCGGAGAACAGCGATCTCCACGAGATCCCGGCACCGACGGCGGCGGCCGACCTGCGCGAGATCGCGGTCGCGCGCCTCGTCCTCGATTCGATCCCGCACGTGAAGTCCTACTGGGTGCAGCTCGGCCTCGTCACGGCGCAGCTCGGCCTCTCCTTCGGCGCCGACGATCTCGACGGCACGGTGCAGGAGGAGCACATCTATCACGACGCCGGCGCCGACACGCCCCAGGGCCTCGGCCGCGACGACCTCGTGCAGCTCATCGTCGAAGCGGGGCGCCGCCCCGTGGAGCGCGACACGCTCTACCGGGTCGTGCGCGAGGTCGAGGCGGCCGCACCGGCGTGACCGAGGGGCTCCTGGAGAAGCCGCCCGCGGACGAGGAGACGGCCGAGGAGCCCAGCGCGGCCGGCCGAGGCGACCACGCCTTCGCGCATGCGCTCCGGATCGCCGTCGGCCTCGTCACCGTCGTGACGGGCATGCTCGGCCTCCTCGCCTCGTCGCTCGCGCTCGCCGAAACGATCGAGCTCCCTCCGGCGGCAGCGCTCCTCCCGGATCCCGCGCCGCCCGAGTGGGTGCTGCTCGCGCTGTCCGTCGCCGCGCTCGCCGGCGGCGTCGGGAGCCTCCGCGGCGCTTCGATCGGCTTCCGGCTCTGCGCGGGCACCTGGTCCGCCGTCGCGGCGCTCGTCGCGCGGCCCGCGGTGCGCATCCCGCTCGCCGACCCGGGCGCCTTCGTGGTCGACCTGCCGGCACACGGCGGCTCCGTCGCGACGATGGGAATCTGCACGGCGGCGGCGATCCTCGTCGTCGCGACCCACGGCTTCTGCCTCGCGTCGCGACGGCCCGGCACGCGCCTCGTGCTCACGGCGGCCGAATCGCTCGCGGGCGCGTTCCTCCTCGTCGCCGGCCTCGTGGCGGCCCTCTCGTTCTACGCCGAGCGCTCGCAGCACGGACCGGAGGCGTTCACCGCGTCGTTCCTCCCGCTGGCGGCCGCCGCGATCGTCCTGCAGGCCCTCGCCCTCGGCATCCTCGCCGACCTCACCGTGGCGCGGGCGCTCGGCATCGCGTCGCTCCTCGGCGTCGCGGCGGCGGCGCTCCTGCCCGACCTCCTCCTCGATCATGTGGTCGTGCCGGCGCCGCTCTTCTGGGCGTCCGCCTGGGCGCTGCTCGGTCTCGCTCTGGCGTTGCCGCGGCGATCGGGCTGAGGCGCCGGCGGTTCCGGTCGAAATGACGACGCGCAGCCGCGTCGTCGGGCCCGCCGCTCGCGTCGCGGACCCGCCGGAAAAGGTGCCTGGCACCGTTTGGATCGGCGCGGACAATCGCGGGAAGCGGACCGCAGCCGCTCCCATGGCGAACACCACTCAGCGCGTGGGGATGACCCTCGTCGCGACCTGTCTCCTCATCGGTCTCGTCGGGCTTCCTCGGGCTCTCCCGCAGGGCACTCCTGCCGCTCCTCCGCAGGAAGCGCAGTTCCAGGAGGTGCCCGGGATCCTTCCCGGGGGCGGCATCTGGATGGAGACGGTCACCATCTTCGACTCGAACGAGGACGGCCGCCTCGACCTCCTCTTCGCGCGCTGCCAGGGATTCCAGCGTCCCGGCGACATGGGGCTCGAGAGCGGCGATCCCGTGCCGCCCCTGCTCCTGACGCACGAGGGCCTGCGCGGCGGGCTCCCGGTCTTCGCCGACCGCACGTCGGAGCTCTTCCCCGCCGGCTTCGCGATGCATGCGAAGAGCGCGGCGGCCGTCGACGTGGACGGCGACGGCCGTCAGGACGTCGTGTTCGCGCCGGCGTTCCGCGCCCGGCCGCGTCTCTTCGTGAAGGACCCCGCGACGCGGCGCTTCGTGGAGGAGAGCGAACGTCTCCCGCCGATGGAGCTCTTCTCCTTCGACGTCGCCTGGGGCGACCTCGACGACGACGGCGACCTCGATCTCGTCTTCGTCGACGCGGGCGAGAGCCCCTTCCGTCCTCCGGGCGCGAAGCCCCGCCTCCTGATCAACGACGGCACGGGCCGTTTCACCGAGCGGGCCGAATGGATCGACGCCGTCCCCAAGATCGGGGCCCAGAACGCGAAGCTCGTCGACCTCGACGGCGATCTCGACCTCGACCTGATCGTCGACGGGAAGTCGCCCGAGACGCAGGTCTACCGCAACGACGGCACGGCGCACTTCACGCGGCTGCCCGATCTCCTCCCGCTGGCCGCCACGTCGCGCCGCGGCGGCGCGAACACCTACGAGAGCGAGTGGACCGATCTCGACGGCGACGACGACGTCGACGGCGTGATCCTCGATCTCGGCTCGCCGCGGCACCACCACGCGATCGTGAACGAGTTCTCCGACACGGGTCGTCTCGCCTTCGCGCCCGCGCCGAGCCCGTTCCTCGGCCCCTACGGCGACGACGACAACGAGATCGCCTTCGTCGACGCCGACGACGACGGCTTCCCCGACGCGGTGGTCGCGTCGCTGGGCCGCGAGGGCGGCCCCGAGAAGCTCTTCCTGAATCGGTCGGCCACGCTCGGCGTCGGGGCCTTCGTCTTCGTGCCCGGCGCCTTCGGATCGGTTCGAGACGCGTCCCTCGACGTCGACCTCGCCGACTTCGTCGGCGACGGCCGCTACGACGCCGTCACCGCCCAGGGCGAGGGGCAGCCCTTCGAGCCGCGCTACTACCGCAACCGCGGCCCCGCCGACACGCACGCGCCCGTGATCGCCCGCGTCGGGGCGGCGCCGAGCACGGTGCCCCTCGCCGTCCTGCGCGACGGTCTGTCGCGCCGCGCCCGGATCCAGGACTCCGTGTGGGACGACGGCACGAGCTGGGTCGGCGCCGAGCTCGGCGTGAGCGTGCGCGCGCGGACGGGCTGGACGAGCTGGAGCCGACCCATGCCGCACGTGGGCGGGCAGATCCACCGGAGCGTCCTCGACCTGCCGCCGATGCTCGGCGGCCTCGTCGGCGCCGACGTCGAGTACTGGGTCGAGGCGTGGGATCCGGCGGGCAACCGATCGAAGTCGCCGCGCGTCCCCTTCCGAGTCTGCGGCGCCGAGACGATCGACCGGGGGAGCCGCGGGTCGATGCTCTCCCTGCAAGCCGCCAGCGCGCCCGCCGTGGGACGCATGCTGCATCTCTCCGTCGCGGGAGAGCTCGCGGGGAGCACGGGCTTCCTCGTCCTCGGCTTCGCGCCCGCGTCGGAGGAGGACTCCGGCGACGACGATCTCCTCGTCTCGCTCGCCGATGCCATCGTCCTTCCGCTCGTGACCTCGGGCGAGGGCGGCGCCAGCACCTGCGTCCCGATCCCCGATCACCCGGCGCTGGAAGGTCTGCGCATCTGGGCGCAGGCGGGTGCGGTCGCCTTCGGCACACGGAGCGTCCTCGCCTTCTCCAACGGCCTCGCGCTCTGTGTCTGCGGCCAGTAGACCCGGGAATGGGGTCAGACCCCTTTTCTCGCGCTCTCCTCTCGCGGCGCGCGCGCCGCGAGAGGAGAGCGCGAGAAAAGGGGTCTGACCCCATTCCCGGGTCCCACGCGCACCGAGCCTGCGAACGACCATGAAGACCGCCGTCTTCGCGCTGCTTCTCGCCGCCGCCTCGCCAGCGCAGACCGGCGACCGCGACGCCGATCGCGACGGGCTCTCCGACTTCCAGGAGATCCACAAGTACGGAACCGACCCGACGAAGGCCGACAGCGACGGCGACGGGATCCCCGATGGCGAGTGGGAAGAGCGACGTGAGTTCGCCTACTCCGTGCGCGCGATCCTCCACGTGCTCGCGCCCTACGACGCGGCGTCGATGAACGACGACTATCAGGACGCGCGGGTTCTGCAGGATCGCGACGGAGTGCTCGAGGTGGAGGTCGTGGTGTATCCGCTCAACGACGTCGGGACGAAGATCGAGGGAACGCGCGACTGGCGCGCGAAGGCCCGCGCGATGGAGGAGTGGCTCCGCCCGGGGATCGCGTCGAACTGGGACGCCGAGATGGCGAAGGAGATCCTCGCGGCGCTGGCCGCCGACGGGATCCGCGTCGGCGAGCTCACCGACAAGGAGGTCGTCGAGCGCGTCTCCGCCTGGTGCATGCGGCGCGTGGAGTTCGAGGACAGCTTCACCGTGTTCGCGCTCGATTTCGACGAGCGGGGCCTCCGGCTCCTGCCCGACGTCGAGGCGCGCCTGCGCGCCGACGCGACGGCGCGGGGGCGCACGCTGCAGGAGCAGCTCGACCGCGAGCTCTACGGCAAGGGGATGTTCCGCACGAAGAGCCGCGGCTCCTGCACTTCCTCGGCGATCTACCTGCAGACCTGCCTGCGCGCCGTCGGCATCCCGACACGGACCGTCATCTGCGTGCCCGTCGTCGACGCGTCCGACGCGCGCGAGGTCGATCTCGTGAGGACGCGCCTCACGAACCATCGCGTCCGCGCGCACCTCGCGACGAGCGTCGCGAAGCTCGGGAGCTCCTGGGCGTCCCACACCTTCAACGAGGTCCGGGTCGGCGGCCGCTGGCGGCGGCTCAACTACGACCGGCTCGGCCAGAACGTCCTCGACGCGGAGGTGCTCGGCCTGATGGTCCACGTGAACACCTACCGCGACCACGCCGAGGCGAAGCTCTCCGGCTGGGGGAGGCGCACGGAGCATCCTTCCTTCGCGTCGCTGTTCGGCGGCTCGAATCCCTACTCGTGCATCGCGCTCTCGGACCTCTTCGGCGCCCACGCGAAGCTCGACAACCCGCGCCCCGAGGGCGAGATCACGACGCTCACCGTCGACCGCGTCTACTGGTACCACGAGCAGGACGACCCGCCGCGCGTGTCGATGCGGCTCGACGACCCGCAGACCGCGGGCCACCTCGTCGTCCACGTCGCCGAGGGCCGGCCCGGCGCCTCGCGCGACGCGATCCTCCGCTGCTACTTCGCGACGAAGAAGGAGTTCGTCCTGCGCGCCGAGGGCCGCCCCGACGTGCCCGTCGTGGCGACGCGCGGAGGCTGGATCGACCCCGAGCGCGGCCTCGCCGACTTCTACCTGCGCATCGAGCCGGCCGATCTCCCGAGCATGGTCGCCGGCGCCGAGTACCGCCTCGTGCCGCTCGACGCGTCGGCGGACGACCGCTGGGTCGTGCAGGAGAGCGTGCGGGTCGTGCGCGGGAAGTAGCGGCGGGGCTACTGCGCCGGAAGAACGGCCCGTCGCCCCCGCAGCGCCGCCAGCGTGCGCGCGACCTGCGCGACGTGGAGGAACGGGTGGCGCGCCGCCTGCTCGACGATCGAGCGGAGCGTGATGACGCCGGCTTCCGAGTGGCGCGCCTTCCGCGCGAAGGCGGCGGCCGGCGCCGCGCGCAGCAGCCTCGACGTGGATCGGCGGAGTGCCGCCATCGCATCGAGCGCGACGTCGAGATCGGGCTCCGCCACGGCGCCGAGGCTCGCGGCCCACTGGTCCTGGTCGAAGGCGAGGATCTGCGGCTCCTCCTCGGCGAGGGTGCGGCGGATCCGCTCCGAGTGGACGATCTCCGTGTCGGCGAGGTGCGCCGCCATCTCGAGCACGCTCCACTTGCCGGGCCCGGGCTTCCGGTGCAGCAGCTCGGCGGGCACCGCGGCCACGGCCCGAGCAAAGGCAGCGGGCCCCGCGTCGTATTGGTCGAGGAGATCGGGGATGGGGATCGAGTCGGGGCTCATGGGATTCACGCCCGCCGCAGGCGCAGGCTGTTGCCGAGGACGAAGAGGCTCGAGAGCACCATGGCGGCCGCGGCCCAGAGCGGGCTCACGAGCCAGGCGAGCGGGCGGTCGTGGCCGAGGAGCGCCGCGCCCGCGGCGCCGAGGCCCGCCGCGATCGGGAGTCCGGCCGTGTTGTAGGCGAAGGCCCAGAAGAGGTTCTGCCGGATGGTGCGCAGGGTCCGCCGCGAGAGCTGGAGGGCGCGCGCGACGAGACGCAGATCTCCCTTCACGAGGACGATGGGCGCGCTCTCCATGGCCACGTCGGTGCCGGTGCCCATGGCGATGCCGACGTCGGCTCGCGCGAGAGCCGGCGCGTCGTTGATCCCGTCGCCCGCCATGGCGACGACGTGCCCCTTCGACTGCGCCTCCGCCACGAGCTCGAGCTTCCGCTCGGGGAGGACGCCCGCATGCACCTCCTCGATCCCGAGGCGCCGCGCGACGGCGCGCGCCGTCCGCTCGGCGTCGCCCGTCACCATCACGACCCGCAGCCCTGCCGCGCGCAGCGTCGCGAGGGCCCGTGGCGTGGTCGGCTTGATGGGGTCGGCGAGGGCGAGGAGACCGAGGGGCCGTGCGCCTTCGCCCACGTGGATCACCGTGGCGCCCTCCTCGGCGAGACGGCGCGCGCCGTCGTCCAACGCGTTGAAGGACGCTCCGTCGACTCCGGCGAACTCGCGGCGGCCGACGCGCACGACCTTGTCGCCGACCTTGGCCTCGGCGCCCTTCCCCGTGGTCGACCGGAAGCCGCTCGCCGAGGGAACCGCGATCCCCTTCTCCTTCGCCGCGGCGACGACGGCGCGCGCGAGCGGATGCTCGCTCGACGACTCCACGGCGGCGGCGCGCGCGAGGAGGTCGTCGGCCGACACGCCCTCGGCCGGCAGCACCTCGACGAGGCTCGGCTTCCCCTCCGTGAGCGTCCCCGTCTTGTCGACGAAGAGGACGTCGAGCTTCTCGGCGCGCTCCAGCGCCTCGGCGTCGCGCAGCAGGATCCCCGAGCGCGCCGCCGTGCCGCTGCCGACGACGAGGGCCGTCGGCGTCGCGAGACCGAGCGCGCAAGGACAGGCGAAGATGAGCACCGCCACGCTGCTCACGAGGCCGTAGACGACCCGCGGCTCGGGGCCCCAGAGCATCCAGCCGGCGAAGGTCGCCACGGCGGCGAGCACGACGGCCGGCACGAACCATTGCGTCACGCGATCGGCGAGCTTCGCGATCGGCGCACGCGTCTTCTGCGCCTCCTCGACGGCCGACACGATGCGCGCGAGCAGCGTCTCGGCGCCGACGCGCCGCGCCGTCATCACGAAGGAGCCCGAGGTGTTGAGGGTGCCGCCGGTGACGGCGTCGCCGGGCGCCTTGTCGACGGGGATCGGCTCGCCCGTGACGGCGCTCTCGTCGATCGCCGACTCGCCCTCCTCGAGCGTCCCGTCGACGGGCACCTTCTCGCCGGGCCGCACGCGCAGACGGTCGCCGACGCGCACGGCGTCGAGCTGCACGTCGGTCTCGTGGCCGCCCTCGAGACGATGGGCCGTAACGGGCCGCAGCTCCAGGAGGCCGCGGATCGCCTTCGACGCGCTGCCGCGGGCGCGCACCTCGAGCCATTGGCCCAGCAGCACGAGCACCGTGATCGCCGCCGCCGTGTCGTAGTAGACGCCGACGGCGCCCTCGGGGCGGAGCGTCTCCGGGAAGAGACTCGGCGCCGCCGTCGCGACGGCCGAGTAGATCCACGACACGCTCACGCCGAGGACGATCAGCGTGAACATGTTGAAGTTGCCGTGGGGCACGCCGGCGAAACCGCGCCGGAAGAAGGGCGCCGCCACGCCGAAGACGACGGGACCCGAGAGCGCGAGCTGCACCCACTGCAGCGTCCGCTCCGAGACGCGCGCGTGGAGCCACTCATGGAGGCCGAGGCCCGGCACCATCGGCAGCATCGCCAGCGCCGTGACCGGCGCCGTGAGCGCGAGGCCGATCCAGAAACGCCGCCGCAAGTCGGTCTCCTCGGGATTCGGGCCCGACTCCACCGTCGTGAGCGAGGCCTCGAGCGCCATGCCGCAGATCGGGCAGCTCCCCGGACGCGGGCTTCGCACTTCGGGGTGCATCGGGCAAGTCCAGACCGCACCAACCGGCGGCGCGCTCTGCGTCGAAGGAGCATGCTTCGCTCCGCCTCCCGCCGCGAGCATCTCCATCGGATCGGCCTCTCGCGGTGCGAGCCAGCGAGCGGGCTCGGCGTCGAAGCGCTCCTTGCAGCGCGCCGCACAGAACGCGTAGCGCGTGCCCCCGCGCTCCGAATGGAAGCGTGCCGTCGCCGGATCGACCTTCATTCCGCAAACGGGGTCGCGCGTGCTCGCGTTCGCTTCGGCCAAGTTCTGCTCCGCTGATTCCTGGGAGCGCGATCCTACGTCGCGGGTCAGTTACTCCCTCGACTTGGAGAGTCCGGTTACAACGGAAGTCCCCCTCGGCTGGGAATCGCCCCATGAGACTCCCGCTCGTCGTCGCGTCGGTCCTCGCTCCCTCGCTCGTCGCTCCCATTCTCCTCGCGCAATCGGCGTCGCCTCCCGCCGGCGCCGGCGTTCGGTTCGGCGGCGGGTCGCTCGCTGAGCGCAATGCGCCCGATGGCCCCTCGCCCGCCGACCAGGCCGCCATCGACGCGGCGCTCGCCGCCTACGAGAGCGCCTTCGGCCCCGTGAGCACGACGGGCACTGCCGACGCCTCGGCGCCGCCACTCCCCTTCTTCCCCATGTCGGGCTGGCTCTACGAGGACCTCTACGTCCGGAACTTCGTCGACCTCGATCCCACCTTCGGGATCCTCGACTACCTGTGCGGCTCGTTCACCTACAACACGCACGCGGGCATCGACGCGCACGTGCCCACCTTCGAATACCAGACGATCGGCGTGCCGGTCTACGCCGCGCTCGACGGCACGGTGATCGTCGCCATCGACGGCTACTTCGACATGGAGACGGTCCCCGTCGGCCAGCCGAGCAACGTGGTTGCCATCGACCACGGGGGCGGGTGGGTCACCTGGTACTTCCACCTGAAGAAGAACAGCGTCGCGGTGACCGTCGGCCAGCCGGTGAAATCGGGGCAGCAGATCGGACTCGTGGGATCGAGCGGCAACAGCAGCGGACCCCATCTCCACTTCGGCATCGACCTGAACGGCGTGCCCGTCGAGCCCTTCGCCGGCCCCTGCAACCCGAATCCGAATCTCTGGGCGAATCCAGTTCTCTTTCCGACGACGCCCTACTGCACCGACATCGGCCTCTTCGACGCACCGAGCCAGGGCTATCCGAACCCGCCGCTCAATCCGTTCCCGCGGATCGGCCAGATCGCGAAGAACTCTTTCGCCATCTACTACTGGTTCCGCTACGGCAACCTCCCTGCGAACGGCACCGTCCGCACCTGGATCGAGAAGCCGAACGGATCCGTCGCCTTCGACTCCGGGACGCCCTTCTCCCTCGGCAACCCGCAGCCAATCTCCTCCGACTGGCTCTGGATCCAGTGGTTCATGCCGTTCCCAAGCCCCTTCGACGTGAACGGCACCTACCGGCTCCATCACGAACTCCAGGGCGTCGAGGTCGCGAACGTGCCATTCGAAGTGGTCGACGTCGTCGTGCCCGGGACGAACTCCGCTCCGCGCCCGATCACGGCGGTGCTCGAGCCGGCCGTCGCCACGGTCAACGACCCCCTCGTCTGCCGCGTCACGTCGCCGGTCCTCTCCGACGATCCCGACTTCGACGTCGTCTCGCACCGATTCCTCTGGCGTGCGAACGGCGCCGTCGTGCGCGACGTGGTGAACGCCGCGCGCTCCGACGTGCTCGCGCATCACGTGGCGCCGCCGGGCGCGCTCGTCGTCTGCGAGGTGACGCCGAAGGACGCCACCCACGACGGCCCCACGACGAAGGCCTCCCGCGTCCTGACGACGGCGGCGGCGGTCCCGTTCGACAGCGTTGCGTACCCGAACTCGGGTCGGCTCGCGGCGACGAGTCCGGTGTCGGTCTCCGCCGGAACGGCCTCCTTCTTCGCCGCCTGCGGTCCGCCGGGCCAGGCCTTCACGCTCGGCTACTCCGATGACAACCCGTCGGAGATCCCCCTGTCGCTTCTGATCGGAGGCAACCCCGGCTCCTTCGTGATCGACGTGGCGACCTCGGGCTTCCTGCTCGACCCGGCCTGGGTCTTCGACGCGCAGGGGCGCGTCGCCTTCACGGTCGCCGTGCCGCCCACCCCCGCGATCATCGGCAACAAGTACCCGCTCCAGTGGCTCGCCTTCGAGCCCTCGACGACGACCTTCGTCCTCTCGAACGGCCTCCGCGTCACGATCGCGCCCTGAGATCGAAATGGGGTCGGGCCCCATTTCGTGACGGATCGGCCGCCGTGCCGCGTCTCTGATCCTCGTCCATGGACGATCCGAACCCGGCGCTGATCGAGCGCGCGCGGTCCGGCGACCCCGAGGCGGTGGGCGCGCTCTGGCGCGCGCATCGCGGCTGGGTGGCCGCGACCCTGCTCGCCCACGCTCCGTCGGGCGCCGACCTGGAGGACCTCCTCCAGGAGGTGGCCGTCGGCCTCGTGCAGCGCATCGCGACGCTGCGCGAGACCGATCGCTTCCGTCCGTGGCTCCGCGTCGTCGCATGGAACGTCGCGCGCTCGGCGGGCCGACGCGAGTCGGCGCGCCGGCGCGCCCTGCGCCCCCTGGGCGACGCGGACGCGGCGCTGCCCGCGGCGCGCGACGAGTCCGCCGCGCGCCACGCGCGGGAGTCGCTCGAGCGCCTGATGGAGCGACTGCGCGCGCTTCCCTCCGCCTACCGCGAGCCGCTCCTCCTGCAGGCGGTCCGCGGGCTCTCGCAGGCCGAGGTGGCCGAGACCCTCGGCGTCCCGGTCACCACCATCGAAACACGCCTCGCGCGCGCGCGGCGCCTGCTGCGCGAGGGCGCGAACGCTCTCGAGACACGAACGACCCGCCCATGAAGATCGAGCACGACGACCTCCTCATCCACCGCGCCGTCTCGCTGACGGCGGACGACGCCGACTGGGACGCGATCGAGCGACGTCGCGGAGAGGATCCGGCGCTCGACCGCGCCCTCGTCGCCGCTCTGCGCGATCAGGGCGCGCTCGCGCGCGCCGCGATCGGTCTCGAGACGATCGCCGCCAGCGTCGAGGCGAGTGCCGAGACGCCTGCGCGCGCGCGCGCCGCGGCGCTGATTCCCCGGGTCTTCCCCTGGGCCGGCTGGATCGCGGCGGCCGTGCTCGCGGCCGTGGCGCTGATTCCCGACGGCGCGCCCGCCGCGCCCGCGTCTCCGTCGCCGGTGCCGGCGCTCGCGACGGAGCTCCCGCGCATCCTCCTCGAGACGCGGCGCGATCCGTCGGGCCGCGTCGAGGTGCTCTACCTGCAGCCCATCCTCGAGCGCGAGACGCTCGACGGGCTCTTCGAGGTCGGCATCGACGACCTGGGCAGGCCCGTCCCGACGCCCGTCGACCTCGCCTGGCTCGCCTCCGCCACGCGCCTCTGAGCGCGGGCACGCCGTCCCTCCGACCATCGCTTCGCTCCCCTTCCTCGGCCGACCGCCCGGAGATTCCATGCTCTCGACGACGCTCTCGCTGCTGCTCGCGATTCCGACGCTCGCCCCGCCGCCGGCGCCTCGTCAGGACCAGGACGTCCGAATCATCGGCCGGACTCTCACGCTCTCCGACGGGACTGGCGGCACCTACCGCGTCGAGACCGGCGCCGACGGCCGCCTGTCCATCACGCGTGGCGGCGTGGTGCTCTCGGCCGAGCGGGTCCGCGTCGACGGAGAGGACGTCACGATCCTCGACGAGCGTGGGGGCGCCGTCGTGCGGATCGCGAAGACCGACGATGGCCGCATCGAGCTGCGGGCGACGTCCCCCGCGCGCCGCGCGCAGATGGGCGTCCACCTGGGCGAGGTGCCGGAGGCTCTCGCCGCGCAGCTCGGCGTCGAGGCGGCGAAGTCCTCCGTCGTGACGGGGCTCGACGACGGCGGCCCAGCGGAGGTCGCGGGCGTCCGCCTGCACGACGTGATCACCGGGATCGGCGGCGGCGCGGCGTCGGTGGACGCCATCCGGGAATGCCTCGCCGGCTGCTCGCCGGGCGACGAGGTCGCGCTCGAGCTGATGCGCCGCGGTGAGGCGCGGACGATGCGCGTGTGCCTCGGCGAGGCCTCCCTCGTCGCCACCCTTCGCGACGACGGCCTCTCCGGCGCCTGGCGCCGGCTGAACGCCAACACCGCCACGGACGAAGTCCTCACCGCGCTCGGGTCCGCAGCGGCCGCCCGAACCGTCTCCGAACCGCTCCTCCTGCAGGCGCTGACGCAGGCCGCCGTCGCGAAGGCCAAGGAGGCGGCGCGCGAAGCGGCCAAGGAGAGCGCGAAGACGAAGAGCTCCGTGCCCTACCTCGCCGAGGTGCCGACGATCGGGTTCCTCTTCGAGGACGGCCGGTGGAGCACGAGCCGCAGGTCTCCCGCGAAGAACGAATTCCAGGAGGACGACAGCCGTCTCGGCGAGATCGCGGCACGGCTCTCGAAGCTCGAGGAGCGGATCGAGGAGATCCTTCGCCGCCTCGACGCGGACGCGACGCCGCGCCGCGAGAGCCGCTGAGACACCGAGCCCCCGCGCCCGCTCGAAGGAGCCCGAGCCTGCGCGCTCGATCGCGGGCGCGCTCGTGCGTAGGATCCGCGGCCATGGCCCCAGGCAGCACGGGCGCGACGCCGTTCGACGACGGCGAGCTGTACGACGCGGTCTTCGACGCACTCGAGTTCGACGTGCCGTGCTGGCTCGCCCTCGCGCGCGAGGCGCGAGGGCCGGTGCTCGAGGTCGGCTGCGGAACGGGTCGTATCCTCCTGCGACTCCTCGCCGCCGGCATCGACGCCGACGGCGTCGACCTCCACGCGCCGATGCTGGAGCGCGCGCGCCGCAAGGCCGACGCCGCCGGCTTCTCGCCGAAGCTCGTGCGCGGCGACATGAAGAGCTTCGCGATGGGCCGCCGCTACACGCTCGCGATCTGCGCCTTCAACTCCTTCGCCCACGCCCTCGACGACGCGAGCCGCGTCGCGACGCTGCAGCGCATCCGGGAGCACCTGGAGCCGGGCGGCCGGCTCGCGCTCCACCTCTCGCTCCCGCGCGCCGAATTCTGGGCCCAGGCCGACGGCGCGAGGGAGATGGAGATCGAGGTGAAGCATCCGGTCACGGGCCTTCCCATCCGTCTCTGGGACACGAGGACGCTCGACCGGGAGACGCGCACGCAGCGCTCCCTCGTCGAGTACCAGGAGCTCGACGCCCGCGGGGAGGTCGCGCGCTCGCACCGGTCGGAGACCTGGGTGCGCTGGACGCCGCCCGAGGAGCTCGCCGACGCCCTCGGCCGCGCGGGATTCACGGAGTGGACCTTCTTCGGCGGCTACGACGAGGAGCCGCTCACGGCGGAGTCGCCCGAGCTGGTCGCCATCGCCCGCCGCTGACGACGGCCCGCGTCAGCTCCGCGCCGGGAGACAAGTGCCACAGCCGCGTCCGACGGCGTCGAAGCCGAGCAGCTCCACGCGATCGGCGAAGGGCGATGGCTCCGGCGCGCCCTCCGCGAACAGCGCCGTGCTCAGGTACTTCTTGTTGCTGTCGGCGAAGACCGTCGCGACGACGGCGCCGGAGCCCTGACGGCACGCGACGTCGAGCGCCCCGAGGAAGTTCGCCCCCGAGCTGATCCCGACGGCGAGCCCCAGCTCCGAGGCGAGACGGCGCGCCATCGCGATGGCATCGCCGTCGGCGACGTCGACGATCTCGTCGAGCCACGCGAGGTCGACGATCGCCGGCACGAATTCGTCGCCGATCCCCTGGATCCGATGGGTCCCGACCTTGTGCCCCGTGCGGAGCGTCGGCGACGAGGCGGGCTCGAGGGGATGCACCGCCACGTCGCCGAAGGCGCTTCGCAAGTCGGCGCCTACTCCCATCACGGTGCCTCCGGTACCGACTCCCGCGACGAAGGCCGTTGGACGCTTCCCGAGGAAGCGGAGCTGCTCGCGGATCTCGGGACCCGTGGTCTGCAGGTGCGCGCGCACGTTGGCGAGACTCTCGAACTGCCGCGGCAGGAACACGTGGGGCTCGCGGCGCGCCAGGTCGCACGCGCGATCGATGGACCCCTGGAAGCCTCCCTCCGCGGCCGACACCGGAACGAGCGTCGCACCGAGGCTGCGGATCACCGCCACGCGCTCGCGGCTCATCCAGTCGGGCAGGAAGACTCGTACGGGATGACCGAGGGCGCGGCCGAGCGCCGCGAAGGAGATCCCCGTGTTCCCGCTGCTCGCCTCCGCGATGGTGTCGCCGGGCTCGATCGCGCCGTCGTCGTAGGCCTCCCGCAGGATCTGGAGGGCCATGCGGTCCTTGATGCTCCCCGTGAAGTTGAGCGACTCGAGCTTCGCGTAGACCGTCCGGTCGCGGCCGTCGAGCCGGCATCGGATCGCGACGAGCGGCGTGCCTCCGACGAGGTGGCGGAGGCTCCGGAGCGTCGACTGGACGGCCTCGCGCGAGCGCGGGGCTGCAGGTCGAGAGTCGGCTCGATCCATGGAGGGGCGGCGACGGCGCCGGAGGACACAGCCCGGGAGCAGGGCGTGGGACTCCGAGCGAGATCCGTGCCCCGCCCGGCAAGGCCTCGGCTCCAAGGATCGCCGCGCAGCTCGAAGGCGCCGCCCGGGAACGCGCGCGCGACGTCTCCCGCGCGCCCGTGGGACGCGCCGCCGACGCTGGTAGTCTGCGTCGTGTGAAACGCGTCTATCTGATCCGTCACGGGAAGGCCGACGACTACGACCCCGCGCGCCACGGCGGCGACTCCGACCGCGCGCTCACGGACGCCGGACGCGCGGAGCTCGCGACGATCGGCAAGCAGCTGCGTCGCATCGACCCCAAGATCGAGATCGTGCTCACGAGCCCGCTCGTGCGCGCGCGGGAGACCGGCGACATCCTCGCCAGGGCGCTCGACGTGTCGTGCGAGGTCTGGGGAGAGCTCGACCCGCCGATGGCTCCGGCGCGCCTGCTGCAGCGCGTCCGCGCGCGCGCCGAGGCGCGTCTCGCGCTCGTCGGCCACGAGCCCGGGATGGGCCTCACGCTCGGCCGCTGGATCTCGGGGCTGCAGCTCGCGATCCACTTCAAGAAGGGCGCGATCGCGCGCGTCGACGTCGGCGAGAAGGACAGCGACGGCCCGAACGATCTCGTGTGGCTCGCGACGCCGGAGGTGCTCGGTGCCCGCTGAGCCCGATGCCGCGAAGGGCGAGGTGCCGGAGGGCTATCTCCACGGCTACTCCAGCGAGGAGCAGGACCGTCTCTATCGTCAGGCGCGCTTCCTGGAGCCGATGGTCCACGAGGGGCTGCCGTTCCTGCGGCGTCGCAACCTGATCGAGGTGGGGAGCGGCGTCGGCGCCCAGAGCGAGATCCTCCTGCGTCGGCTCCCGGAGATCCGCCTCACCTGCATCGAGCGCAGCGAGACGCAGATCGCGCGCGCGCGGAAGTACCTCGAGACCGTGCCCTGGGCGAAGGGGCGCTACTCGCTCGTGCAGGGCGACGCGTCCCGGCTCGACTTCCCGAGCGACTCCTTCGACTCGGGGTTCATCTGCTGGGTGCTCGAGCACGTTCCCGACCCGTCCCTCGTGCTGAGCGAGCTGCGGCGCGTGCTCATCCCGGGATCGCCGGTCGTCGTGAGCGAGGTGCTGAACGCGACGTTCTTCATCGATCCCTACAGCCCGAACACGCTCCGCTACTGGATGGCCTTCAACGACCGCCAGATCGAGCTGGGCGGCGACCCCTTCGTCGGCGCGAAGCTCGGGAATCTCCTGCAGGCCGTCGGCTATCGCGACATCGAGACGCTGGTGAAGACCTTCCACCTCGACAACCGCGCGCCCGGCGAGCGCGCCGAGTTCCTCGGCTACTGGACGGAGCTGCTGCTGAGCGGCGCGCCGGAGCTGGTCGGAGACGGGCGCGTTCCCGCCGACGTCGTGGAGGGCATGAAGTCCGAGCTCGCGCGCGTCGCCCGCGACCCGAACGCGGTCTTCTTCTATTCGTTCATCCAGGCCCGCGCGCGCGCGTTCTGAGGGGCCCGGGAATGGGGTCAGACCCCTTTC
>CAZJHD010000032.1:0-47974 GCA_964545855.1 uncultured Planctomycetales bacterium | reverse complement strand
CTTCCTCGCGCAGCGAACGCGTGAGGTCCGAGATCATCACCAGCTGGTGCGGGCTGCGCCCGTGCACTGCCGCCGCCAGCGGCCGGCGCGTGGGCCGCCCTCGCGGCGCTCCTGCCGCCGTTCCTCGAGGAGGCCGTGCGCATTGGCCGCTCCGGCGGCGCGCCGCCGCCGTTCGTGACGGAGCTCGCGGCGCTCTCACCGACGGTCGCCGCAGCGCGCGGAGACCTCGCGCTCCTCGCATCGGCGGCCGCCGTCGCGCTCGGCGTCGGCGCCGTCGCGCGCCGCGAACGGAGGACGCCGTGATCGCCCTCGCGGGCTGGCTCCTCGCCGCGCTGCAGGCCACGGGCGTCGAGCTCGCGGCCGAGGCGTTCCCTCCCGGCTCCCCGGCGCCGGGCTACGCCGCGGTCCGCGTCCGCGTCTCGGCACCGGGCGGAGCGGTCTCGGGGACGCTGCGTCTCGCGACGGCGGGGGGCAGCGTCACGGAGCTTCCGCTCGCGCTCGCGGCGGGCGCCGCGCGCGACCTCGTGGCCGCCGTCTGGCGCGCCGACGAAAGGGGGATCGACGTGTCCTTCGGCTCTTCGCGCGCGCGCGTCGAGCCGGGGCCGAGCCGCCAGGTCGTCCTCTGCGTCGGGAGCCTCGCCGAGGCGGAGCGCGCCTCCGACACCTTCGGCTGCGGGCTCCCCGACGTGATGGCGATCGACCGCGTTCCGGAACTCGTCGACACGCTCGCCCTCGACGGCTTCGCCGGCGTCGCCGCCGAAGGCCTCCCGGCGGAGCGGCTCGCGGGAAGGACGCTCCGGGGCGGCGCCGTGGCGGGGGCGCCTCCTCCCGAAGGCTTCGCGCCCTGGTCCGAGCGCGGAGGTCCCTGGCCGCCGCACGCCGATCCGGGCAGACCGCTCCCGCGCCGCTCGGCGGCGACGCCCGTGCTCCTCGGCGCCGCCCTCCCTGCCGATCGTCTCGTCCCCGGCGACCTCTTCGGCTCCTCGAGCGGCCCGCTGCGCCTCGCCTTCGCGTCGGCCGTCGTGCTCGCCGCCCTGGCGGCGGCCCTCGGCCGCAGACCCTGGACCGTCGTCGCCGTCGTCGTCGTCGTGGCCGCGGCGGGCTCGAGCGCCGTGAGCGCCCTCGGGAGCCGCACCGAGTCGCGCGTTCGCGTCGCGAGCCCGGGCGGTCCCGACCTGGAGCTCCGGGGCGGCGCGCCGGCGGGTCCGGCGTCGCCGCTCGCCGCCGGGCCCGCCGCGGGCGCGGTCGCCTATCCGCTCGGCGGACGGCCGATCCTGCGTCGTCTGGGGCCGGGCGCCGCCGCCTGGGAGTCGCCCGGGCCGGTGCTGCTCGCCTCGCCCGAGGCGCCCGAGGAGCCGACCGAAGGGCTCCGGACCCTCGCGCCCTCGGAGGCGCCGAGCGCCGTCCTCCGGTCGCTCTGCGGCGCCGCGGCGCTCGCCCTCGGTGGCGGCGGGGCCGCTCGCTGGGATCCCGCACGCGGCGTGCTCCTCCTCGTGACGCCTCCTCGTTGACGCCACCGCGGGCGACCCGTAGCCTCTTCGGCCCATTTCGGGACAGACCCCGACGAAACGCCGATGCCGCTGCAGCGCACCACGATGATGACGCCGAGCGACGTGACCCGTGAGTGGCACGTCGTCGATGCGTCTCGCTACCCCCTGGGCCGCCTCGCCATGCGCGTCGCCGAGATCCTCATGGGGAAGCATCGGCCGAACTACACGCCGCACCTCGACACGGGCGACTTCGTGATCATCACGAATGCCGAGAACCTGGTCGTGACCGGCGGCAAGAGCGAGAAGAAGACCTACCAGACCTACTCGCTCTACCCCGGCGGCCAGCGGACGATCGCGCTGGAGCGTTGGAAGGAGGAGAAGCCCGAGCACGTCGTGCGCCTCGCGGTGCGGCGCATGCTCCCGAAGTCGAAGCTCGGGAAGCAGATGCTGACGAAGCTGAAGGTCGTTCGCGGGACCGAGCACCCGCACCAGGCCCAGAAGCCGGTCGAGCTCGCCTGCTGAGCCTGCTCGTTCCCGCCACGCATTCCGACCCCGCACGACGCATTCCCCGCTGAATCCTCCAAGAAGGCTCGCGCACGATGGCCGACGCCACTCTCTCCCGCGGAACGGGTCGCCGAAAGACGGCGATCGCGCGGGTTCGTCTCCTCGCCGGCACCGGGACCATCCTGGTCAACTCGAAGCCGTTCGACTCGTTCTTCTGCACGGACGAGACGCGGCGCGCGGTCCGGGCGCCCCTGGTGGCGGCGACGGCGCTCGACCAGTTCGACGTCAACGCGTCGGTCCTGGGCGGCGGTCCCACGGGCCAGGCGGGCGCGATCGCCCTCGGCATCGCCCGCGCCTTGAAGAAGCACAACCCGGTCTACGAACCGGCTTTGCGTGCGGCGGGCATGCTCACGCGCGACAGCCGGATGAAGGAGCGCAAGAAGTACGGCAAGCGCGGCGCGCGCCGGTCGGTGCAGTTCTCGAAGCGCTGATCGACCGGACGGTCGAGTCTCGCAGAGCACGGCGGCTGGCTCCTCGCCGGTCCGCCGCATGAAGGGGGAGGCTCCCTTCGATACCCTGGTTCGTCGCCCGTTCCCCGCCCCGAGGATCGACGACGGTTGCATCGCCTCCATGGCTCCACCGCGCCCAAAGCTCAATGGCCGGCCACTCTCCCTGGCACAACATCAAGCACCGCAAGGCGGCGATCGACGCCAAGCGGGGCAAGATCTTCTCCAAGTACTCGCGCCTCATCACGTCGGCGGCGCGCCAGGGCGGCGGGAACCTGAGCGACAACCTGAAGCTCCAGTACGCCGTGGAGAAGGCGCGCGCCGTGAACATGCCGAAGGACACGATCGAGCGCGCCATCAAGAAGGGGACGGGCGAGCTCGGGGGGAACGAATTCGAGGAGGTCGTCTACGAGGGCTACGCGCCCGGAGGCGTGGCGGTGCTGGTGGAGGCGCTCACGGACAACCGCCATCGCACCGCGCCCGAGATGAAGAAGACCTTCGAGTCGCGGGGCGGCAACCTCGGCGCCCAAGGGAGCGTCGCGCGCATGTTCGCGCGCAAGGCGATCTACCGAGTCTCCAACCCCGAGCTGGGCGAGGAGAAGCTCCTCGAGTGCACGCTCGAGTCGGGCGCGGAGGATCTGCGGGTCGAGGGCGAGCGCGAATTCGCCATCGTCGGCGACCCCACGCAGTTCACCCAGGTGCGCGGTGCCCTCGAGAAGCTCGGCGTCGCGCTTTCGAGCGCCGAGCTCGTCTACGAGCCCACGCTCACGATCCCGGTCGATGCGGAGATCGGGAAGAAGGTCATCACGCTCCTCGAGGAACTCGAGGACAACGACGACGTCCAGAACGCGTACGCGAACCTCGAGATGTCGGACGAGGCCATGCGAGAGGCTTCCCCATGAAGGCGAAGAAGTCGGCAGGATCCCGGAAGGCCGCAGCTCCCAAGGCCAAGAAGGCGGCACGCAAGGTGCCCGCCGCGAAGCCGCGCAAGCCGGTGCGTCCGGCCAAGGCGAAGCCGGCGCGCGCCAAGGTGCGCCCGAAGGCCAAGAAACCCGCGAAGGCGGCGCCGCTGCGGGCGCCCGTCACGGCGCGTGCCGCGAAGCGGGGCGCGGGGAGACTCGCTCCGGCGCGGCCCGTCGATCAGGGAGCACCCGTCGTCGTCCTCACGACCGACACGATCCTGCGCATCACGGTGAAGTCGACGGTGCCGGGCGCCTCGGCCGTCGAGAGCGAGGCGAAGCTCGACGAGTCGATCGCCACGGGCGCGCGCCTCGTCCTCGTCGACGCGAACTACGCGCCGGCGAATCCCTACGAGGTGATGCGCCGGCTGCGGATGCGGTCGCGCGTGCGGATCGCGCTGCTCCACCCGCACGCCTCGTCGCTCGACAGCGGACTCCAGGCGCTGGTGCGCTTCGCGGGAGCCGAGACGGTGCTCCAGCTCCCCGTCGAGCCCGACCAGATCAAGGCGCTCCTGCGTCCCAAGACGAACCTCGGAGCGACGGACGATCTGCTCGCCTCGCGCGAGCCCGACGCGGCGCGCAGCGACTCCTTCAAGGCGCGCGTCCTCCGCCAGATCGCCCATCCTCACGATCCGGCTCTGCTCGAAGCGATCGCCGATCCCGAGACGCGGCTCTACTCCTCGAGCTACGGCGCCTTCGCCTTCGACGTGGAGTTCAAGCGCGCGACGCGCTTCGGCCTGCCGCTCTCGATCGCGCTGGTCGGATTCGAGGGAGAGTGTGCGACGCCTGCCCTCTTGGACCTCGCCGGCATCTTCCTGAACGAGATCCGCGACACCGACACGCTCGCTCGATTCGGCGTGAACACGTTCCTCTTCATCCTCCCGAACACGCTCCCCGACGGCGCGAAGATCATGCTCGAGCGCATCGCGGCGAGCGTCGTGAAGCGCAAGCTCCGCGACGTCGTGGGCGACCCGCTGGTCTTGACGGGCGGACTCTCCACGGCCGCGCTCCAGAGCGAGGAGCGCCGCGAGCAGCTCTTCGCGCGCGTGCAGCGGGCCTTCGACAAGGCGCGCGACAAGTCGCTCCCGGCCGTCGTCGCGTAGGCGCCGAGGGCCGCCCGCGTCAGGGCTCGACCGCGATCTTCGCGGTGAAGAGCCGTGTTCGGTCGTCGTCCACGGCGGACCACTCGAGGAGCGTCGCCACGGAGGGCTCGACGAGACCGTCGTGCACGGTGCGTCCGTTCACCTCGACGACGACGGGGCGCGAGAAGTCGAACGCGTCGGGCGAGAGGAGCAGCGTGAAGCGCCGCACGCGGCGCGTGGTCGCGCGGACCCGATTGCCCTCGCGCTCGAGGTCCACGCTTCCCCAGGGGACGCGAGGAACGGTCGGCCCCTGGAGCTGGATCGGAGTTCCCCAGCGCGGCAGGAGATTCGTCTCGTCGACGTCGTGGCCGGGAGCCGCGGGAGCGAGCGCATCGATCACGAGCCAGGATCGCCGCGCGTAGCGGTCCGTCCGCTCCGTCGCCCAGCCGATCCGGTCGGGGTGCGGATCGCGCTTCGTCTTCCAGAGGAAGCGCCCCAGGTCGCGCTCCCGCTCCGAGGGAAGGCTCAAGGAGTGGCCCTGTCTCGGAAGGACGTACCAGTCGAGCAGCGCGCCGGCCCGCTCGAAGAGCGCCATGTACTTCTCGAGGAATCGGAGCGGGACCTTCTCGTCGAGCTCGCCATAGCCGAGGTGGAAGCGCTGTCGCGCGAGGTTGGAGACGTGGAGCTGGCCGTCGGGACGGAAGTCGCGGCGGACGAGCCGGTCGGGTGGCGCCACGTGACCGGCGTAGCCGGCGAATCGGTCGGGCTGCCGCATCGCGAGGAAGAAGAGCGCCGCGCCGCCATCGGAGCCTCCGTAGGCGACGACGCGATTCTCGTCCACGTTCCACGTCGCCTGCACCTCGCGCAGGATCGCCTCGAGGTTCTCGACCTGGCTCCACTCCCACCACATCGAGTCCCACCAGCCCGCCGGCACGACGACGATCTGCTCGCGCGCCGAACGCCAGCCGGGCGACCATGCGCCGTCGAGCGCCTTCCATTCCTTCGCTCCCATGCCGCCGTGGAGGTCGAGGCGCACGGGCCAGCTCTTCGCCGGGGTGTAGTCCTCCGGCACGAGGATCATGTAGGGGTGGCGCAGCCCGTTCGTGCCCGTGCGCTCCCGGAGGAGTCGCCCACGCTCCGCTTCGGCGGAGTAGGAGCGGCCTCGACGCAGCGCGGCGAGCACCTCCTCGACGCTCGCGCCGCTCGCGACGATCCAGCCCGCCACCTCGGCGCGTGCACTCGGGCTCGACGCGCTCCAGAAGCGCTCGACGAGGTCGCCGAGGGGAGGATCTCCTGCCGAAGCGGCGAGGAGCGCCGCGGCCAGGGCCTGGAGGATCGTCGAGGGCATGCGGTGCGTCGCACGCGGAGCCTCCCGAGCTGCGTCGCGCGTGCAGTCCGATTCTGGCGCGCGCTCCCTGGAATTGCTCGGGGCCCGGAGGCTTCCACCTCCGGGCCCCGTTCGGGCGACGGGCGTCTCATCGGCCCGTGCGCCGCGCCTCCCGCGCCTCGCGGAGCGAGCGCCCGCCGTGTCCGGGCCGACTCGCGTCGTGGCCCGCGGCGCGGAGCACGTCGAATCCTCCGCGCACCTTCATCCAGAAGATTCCCGGCGGCGTCACCATCAGGTCCGCGATCGGCTGCATGTCGAGGATCGTGCCGCGATCGAGGAGGACGACCGCGAGGGCCTTCGGCCCCGAGTGGGTGCCGACGCCGCCGAAGAACTCGCCCTTCGAGTTGCCGCGGACGGTCGCGCCGACTTCGATCCAGCGGGCCCGGTCGCTCGAGTAGAGGATCCCGAGCTGAGCGCTCGTGTTCGCGGCGAGCGTGCCGGCGACTTCGTACTCGACTCCGGCCTCCGAGGCCGAGGCGAGCTCGACGTGCGTGATCTCCGCGTTCACGGCCGGCTTCCGGGGACGATCGTCGCGATCGGGGGCGGCGAGGGCGGCGGAGGAGAGGAAGGAGAAAGACAGAACGAGGGGGAGAGTGTGAAGACGCATGGCAAACCTCCGAGTCCCGAGTGGTGGATCGAGCATGGGGAACTCGACTGGGAGAACGCGCGCCTCCGCGAAAGCGAACGGCGCGGGCCTCGACCGGGTTGGCCGCCGGATTCCGTCTCCCACGACGTGCCGGTCTCCCGCTACACCATGGAGACCTCGCCCACCTCCTTCCGACGTCCCATGCTCCATCGACTCGCGCTCGCGCTCCCTGGACTCCTTCTCCTCGTTCCCGCCCTCGGAGGCGACCGCGACACGAAGCCCGCGATCGCGAAGGGACTCGCGGCGATCAAGGCCGCGGACGCGCTGCACCAGGTGGAGGTCCTCGCGTCGCCGGAGTTCGGTGGACGCGACACGGGCGAGCCGGGCTGCGAGAAGGCGGCGGAGTACCTGGCGACCCACCTGAAGGCGATCGGCGTCGAGCCCTTCGGGGACGAGGGCGAGAAGGCGCGCAGCTACTTCCAGCGCTACCCCGTCACCGTCCGCAAGCTCGACGACGCGTCGGGGCTGCTGGTTCATGGCGAAGCCGGCGAGCCGCGTCGCCTCGCCGCGAATCGCGAGATGGCGATCCTCGGATTCGCCGACCCCCTGGAGGTGAAGGACCCCGTCCTCGTCGTCGACGGAGGCACCCACCACGCGGCGCCCACGCCGGCGGAGGGTGAAGAGGCGAAGGGCGAAGACGTGGCGGCACCGGTGCTGCCCGCGGAAGCGAAGGGCGCCTTCGTCCTCCTGCGAGTGCCGACGATCCCGGCGCGCAACTCCTTCGGCTTCTACCGCGACATCGTGCGGCTCGCGCGCGAGGCCGGCGCGACGGGTCTCCTGATCGCCCCTGGCGAGGGCGTCGACGCGAAGGACTACAAGGCCCTCTTCGACCGCTCCGTCGCCATGCGCTCCGGCGGCAGCAAGCAGTACGGAAGCGGCGAGGGCACGTCCAACCGACGCGGCGGCCGGGGCAACAACCCGCCGGTCGTGATGCTCCCCTCGGCGGACGCGGCCGCGGCGCTCGTGGGCCAGCGCGTGAGCCTCCGATGGACGACGGTCGCGGAGGAGATCCGCCCCGCGAACGTCGTCGGCGTGATCCGCGGGAGCGATCCGGCGCTCGCGTCGGAGTTCATCGTCCACTCGGCCCACTACGACCACGTCGGCCTCCAGGGGGGCGAGCTGCATCCCGGAGCCGACGACAACGCCTCGGGCACGTCGGCGCTGCTGGAGGTGGCGAAGGCCTACGCGGCGAGCGGCGCACCCCGGCGCAGCGTCGTCTTCCTCTGGGTCTCGGGCGAGGAGCGCGGTCTCTGGGGCTCCCAGTTCTTCGTCGATTCCTGGAAGCCGGAGTCCGGCGCGCTCGTGGCGAACCTGAACACCGACATGGTCGGACGCACGAAGCTGAACGGGAAGGACCGCCCCGAGTACATGCTCATGACGCCGAGCAGGAGCAACAAGCAGTTCAACACGCTCGCGGCGGCGGCCCTCGACCTCGGTCCGACCTACGGGTTCCCCGACATGCCGAGCGGCGACAAGTACTGGACGCGCAGCGACCACTACAACTTCGCGCGCAAGGGCATCCCGTCGATGTTCCTCTGCAACGGAGAGCACGAGGACTACCACCGTCCCGGCGACACCGCCGACAAGATCGACGGCGACAAGATCGCGCGCAGCGCGAAGCTCTGCTTCCACCTCGGCTACGAGGTCGCGATGGCCGACGAGCGGCCGAAGGATCTCGGCGCCGCCAAGCCCGACGAGGCGAAGGAGGAGGCGCCCGCCGAGAGGAAGCCCGAGGAGGCGAAGGCGGGCGGCTGACGGTTCGCCGCGCGGCGGTGGTCAGGCCTCGGCGCGCGAGTATCGGTGCGTCGGCACCGGCCGTCCCGGCCGGAAGTGCAACGCGTCGGTCGCCGCGGCCGCGAATCCCGCACCGCGCGCCGACGCGGAGACCTCCTCCTCGGCGAGCGCACGCAGGCGCGCGGGATCGAGGTGGACCCGCGCGTTCACGGTGAGGCATCCGCGGCTCGCGGCCGCGCCGCTCCTCTGGGAGAGCCGCGCGTCGCCGCCGGCCCCGACGAAGTTGGCCACGGCCGTTCCGGCGTCCGTCTCCACCATCGCCTTCAGGTGGGCCGTCTCGGCCCCTTCGGACTGCAGCCGTTCGGCGATGCGCGCGACGACGTCTCGCGCGACCGCGTCGGCGTCGAAGGGAGCGCCGGCGGAGAGGTCGTAGGTGGCGTTCAGCCAGCCGAGTTCGGCTTCGCCCTCGGCGTAGACGTCGTAGTCGACCTCCACGATGTTGCGTCCCGAGGGGCCGCCCGCGGCGACGATCTCCATCCACGCCGAGAAGCCCTCTCCCGTCAGGCCCGAGATCGCGAGCACGCGCGCGTTCCGGAACTCGTTCCGCAGCGCCGAGACGATCTCCTCGCGCTCCGTCGGCGAGAGCAGGTCGACCTTGTTGAGGCAGATCACGTCCGCCTCCTCGAGCTGCTTCAGGAAGATGTAGGCGACCTTCGAGCTGAAGCCTCCGAAGCCCTTCTGCAGGACGATCTGCCGCGCGCGCGCCGGGTCGACGAGCACCGAGTAGGGAGCCACGTCGTAGCGGTCGCCATAGAGCTTGCGCAGCGGCTGCACCACCGTCGCCGCGAGGTCGGTGCAGCTCCCGACGGGCTCGCCCAGCAGGACGTCGGGCCGCTCCTCGGCGCGGAGCTTCTCGGCGCACTCCGCCAGCTCGTCGAACTTGCAGCAGAAGCAGGCGCCCGCCACCTCCTCGACGCGGAAGCCCTGCACGCGCAGCGTCCCCGTGTCCACGAGATGGGCCGCCTGGTCGTTCGTGATGAGACCGACGCGCTTGCCCCGCGCGTGGAGATCGCGCGCGAGGCGAAGGAGCGCCGTGGTCTTCCCGGCGCCGAGGAACCCGCCGATCACGAGGAAGCGTGCCCGGGAGTCTCGATCCGCTGCGTGGTCCATGGGTGTCACTTCTCCGAGAGGAGCGTCGTCACGTCGGTGAAAGGGTAGGGCACCGGGCGGTCGGAGCGGAACCGATGGAGCGTCATCCATGCGAACTCCCGCCTCGTCGCGTCGCCCGGATCGGGCTCCGGGAGCGGCACGCCGTCGGCCTCGGCCCAGAGCGTGCGCACCACGGGCACGCGCCGGCTCGCCTTCGGAGCGAGCTCGTAGTCGGTGCCGCGCGTCTGGAGGATCCAGGTGTTGTCGCGGAAGCCCCCGGCGAGCCGGCGCTTCGCCGCGCCGATGCGCGCCGCGCGCTCCTCCGGCCCGATGCCGCCGTCCTTCGCGATCCTCTCGCAGAGCTTCTGCGTCTCCGACACGTCGAAGCTCACCCAGCCGTGGCTCGGGAGGAACACCTCCGCCTTGCAGTGCGAGGGCGAGTCCTTGGGGAACGTGTGGATGCCGTAGGTGACCCGCGCCGGGAGCCCGAGCGATCGCGTCATCGCGGAGCAGAGCCCGTGGTAGTCGGAGCAGTGGCCCGTGCGCTTCTCGAGAGCCCAGGTGGAGCTCGCCCGGAGCGACGCCGACGCGTGGTCGTAGCGCAGGTTCGCGTCCACCCAGTCGAGCACGCTGCGCACGGCCTCCACGGAGTCGCGCGACGCTGCCTCCGACCAGGGCGCCGTGATGCGCTTCACCTCGTCGCCGATCACGACGGCCTGCGACTCGCTCCGAAGGTAGGGGGCGAAGGCCTCGGGCCAGGAGGCGGGGACGGCGGCCTTCCCCGGCTCGACGCCGAACCGCAGCTCGTGCGTCGTCGCGCGGAAGCGATGGCGGATCATCTGCGCGCCCTTGGGGCTCGACCACTCGAAGGACGCGAAGGTGTTGCCGAAGACCGGCTCCGTCTCGATGCGCGGCGCGACGGCATCGGGGTAGGTCTCGAAGGCGCTCCCCTCGATCGTCTGCGCCGAGTCCGTCGGAGGCACGGGCACCCAGACCCGCAGCGTCTTCGTGCCGTGGGGCGGCGTCACGACGAAGGTGAGCTCCACGTCCCAGGTGACGGGGCTCCGCATCTCGGCGCGGTAGGCGAGAGCGGGATCGAGGGGCACGCCGTCGCCGCGCGCGGCGAGCGCCGGGGCGAGGAGCAGCAGGAGCGCAGCGATGGTCATGGGTGCGTGGGCGTCAGGTGCGCGCGTCGCCCGAAGCGAGGCCGGGCCGCACGAGGAAGCGATAGGCCCCGGCGCCGAGGAGCGCGCCGCCGATGGGGCCGAGGACGTAGACCGTGAGGAAGCCGCCGCGCGGCCCCGGGATCGCGACCTCGCCCCATCCGGCGAGGAACGCGAAGAGCCGCGGTCCGAAGTCGCGCGCCGGATTGAAGCCCGCCTGCGTGATCGGCGCGATCACGCTGATGAGCGCGGCGACCGTGAGGCCGATGATCGCTGGTCCGGTCGCGCCGCCGGGCGCGCTCGCGTTCGCGCGGTCGGAGACGGCGAATACGACGAAGGCGAGCACCGCCGTGCCCGCCATCTCGGCGAGGAACGCGCGGCCCTCGCCGACGGCGGCGGCCGCGGCGCCGAGGGAGGGATTGGGGAAGTACTCGCCGTAGCACATGGCGGAGAGCTCGCTGCCCGGCGCTCCGCGCACGATGCCGCGCGCCTCCTCGAAGTCCGCGAGGAACCCGCCGAAGAGCAGGTGGAGGAGGGCCGCGGCGGCGAAGGCGCCCGCGAGCTGGGCTCCCCAGTAGGGCACGACCTTGCGCGCGGGGAATCCGCCGAAGACGGCGAAGGCGGCGGTGATGGCCGGGTTGATGTGCGCGCCGCTCACGGCTCCCGTCGCATGGATCGCGATGGCGATGGCGATCGCCCAGACGACCGCCACCTGCCAGACGCCGCTCTGTGATTCCGTGAGAACGGCCGCGTGAACGGCGCCGACGCCGAGGAATACGAGGAGGAACGTGCCCGCCGCCTCCGCCATGCACTGGCTCGTGAGGGTCTGCGGTCGCGCGAGCGTCGTCACGGGCGCGGTCTCCTGCGCGAGCCGGGGGCGGCGATCGGGGGCCGCCTCAGCAGCACCCGACGCCCCGTGCGTGCCAGCTCGGCGGCGTCACCCGGAAGTCCGCGCGCGCCGCGAGTTCGGCGGCGAGGCGATCGGAGACCGGCACCGGCGTGCCGGAGGTGAAGGTGAAGGCGCGGACCGCGTGCGTGCCGCTGCCGGTGAAGATCGCGCTCCTCCCGCTGTAGATCTCCACGGCCATCTCCGGCGTTCCCACCTTGTGGGCCACGACCTCGAGGCTCTCGAGCATCGTCGCCTGCGCGAGCTCCGGGAACTCCGAGGGGAGCAGGAGGCGGTAGGGATGCTTCGCCCTCACGACGAGCTGGCGGAATCCCGCTTCGCCGAGCGCCGCGAGGTACTCCTCCGTCGTGATGCACCCCGACACGCAGCGCGCCCGCAGCGTCGCGTTGCGCCGGAGCGCCTCCGGCAGCGGCGCCGTCGTCACGGGGTCGCTCGTCGAGAAGCGGCCGCCGGGCCCGAGAACGCGGTGCACCTCGGCGAGTGCCCTCCGCAGGTCTCCGCCGACGAAGACGTTGAAGAGGCAGTTCTGCGCTACGACGCCGACGGACCCGTCCTCGACGGGCAGCGCGTCCGCGGTGCCGTCCACGATCGAGACGAACTCGGGACGGAACCAGGGATTGCTCCGCGCCGCCTCGGCGAGGTTGCGCGCCGCGGCTTCGCGCATCTCGGCCACGGGATCGACGGCGATCACGCCACCGGGACGGCGTCGGAAGTAGGCGAACTGGAGCGCCTCGAGGCCGCCTCCCACGCCGACGTAGAGGACGGGACGGTCTCCGGCGAGGTCCGAGGGGTGGACCGTCGAGCCGCAGCCGTAGTTCATCTCGAGCATCGCCGCCGGGACTTCGAGTCCCGGGAGCTGCCACACCGTTCCCTCGACGCAGCAGAGCGACGGATCGGGGTCGGTCGCGGCCGCCGCGTAGACCGATCGCACGACCCCCTGGTAGGAGCCGTCCCGAGGGTCTCCGTCGGCGGCTGCGGACTCGGGAGCGGACGAGGGTCTGCGGGTGGGCGTTGGGCCGGACACGGGGCTCGCCATACGGGGCGGGGAGATCGCTGGATGCGCGCTTTTCTCCTCGGGTGTCGGCGGAGCGCCGGGCCGCGCGCATGAGACGGGATCCGGACCGACCATGCTACGCAACGGCGGGAACGAGCACGACGCCCGCGATCGCGAACGCTTCGCAGCGGGCGCGCCACGCCTCCGGCGAGACGGCGCCCGTCTGGACGGCGGCGAGCTCCTCCTGGAGAGCGAGGCTGTGGCCTCCCCGCTCCGCCACGATGGACTCGCCGGGCTCGTTGCGGAGCGTCCAGCCCGCGCCTCGGAGCGCCCGCGCGACGGCGCCGAAGAGCAGGTGCGCGCCGGCGCCCTCGCGGGCGTCGGTCGGCGCGGCCGGATCGGCGATGCGGGCGCCCAGCTCGGCGAGCCGGGCGCTCGGGAGCGGCAGGTCGGCGATGCGCGCGCCGCCGAGGAGGTCGCCGGCCTTCGCGACCCACGCGTCCCAGCGTGCGACGAGCACGCGATCGACGATCTCGTCCCAGCCGATGCGCGGCAGCCGCCGCGTCGACTCGTTCTCCGTCGCCGACGCGACGAGGTCGGCCTCGAGCGCGGCGACATCACCGAGGAGCGTCTCGGCCCGGGGCGCGGCCGGGTCGGCGTCGTCCGGTCCCTGCGTGCCGAGGGCCGCGAGACGCGCCGCGATCGGCGGATGCGTGTCGAAGGGGTCGGTCGCGTTCGACGCGAGGGCCGCGCGCAGGGCCTCGTCGCAAGCGCGCGCGACGGGTCTCGCGCGGAGGAACCGGCGGAAGCCCTCGCCGAAGGGCGGCGCGAAGCCCGCGTTCAGCGCCGGCAGGAGTTCGTCGCGGAGGTAGAGGGGGAACGCGAAGGAGGCGCGCTGGAACGATCGGAGCGCCGACGCCGCCGTCGCGGCGCCCGCCACTTGCGCGGAGAGCGCGTCGGCGGAGAGCTCCTGCGCGCGCGAGACGCCGTGGCTCACGCGGAAGAAGGCGATCCCGAACCAGTGGAAGGGCCGATGCAGGAAGAACCCGGTCTTCGAGAGGTTCGCCACCGTGCGCACGACCGCGGTGCCCGTGCGGTGGATCCAGGGGCCGAGGCGCGTGTCGCCGGCGTGGAAGTGCCCGAACTCGTGCGCGAGCACGGCGCGGAGCTGCGCCACCGTGAGGCCGCTCAGGAGCGGAAGGCCGAGGATCAGGACGCGGCGGCTGCCGGTGCCGAGGAATCCGCCGACGGACTGCACCGCCGCGTTCACGTCGAGCGTCGCGTAGACCTCGACGGGGGCCGCCTGGCCCGTCTCGCGCGCGACGTCGTCGATCGCCGCGAAGAGCCGCGGGTGGCGCGAGCGCTCGAGGCGCGGTCCCGGAGCGACGAACTTCGCGCGGCGCGGGAAGACCGACCAGAGGATCGTGCCGGCGCCGAGGGCGCAGGCGAGCACGAGGCGGCCGTGCACGCGGCGGGCGCTCGTCACGTCCCACCAGATCAGCAGGATCAGGAACCCGGCGATGCCGAGCGCCAGCGCGTAGAACGCGGCGAAGAACGCGACCGCGAGGGTCGCGCGCAGGGCGAGCGAGCGGGGTGCGGCCAAGGGTCGAGGGCCGGGAATGGGAGCCCCCTTTTTCGTTCTCGCGCGCGCAGCGCGCGAGAACGAAAAAGGGGGCTCCCATTCCCGGGACGTCCCCTTGGCGCTTCCGCTCTTCGCACTGCTCGCAGCGTTCGCCGCGTCGAGCGCCCGACCGGCGCAGGATCCGGCTCCGTCCCCCGGCGGCGTTCCGCCGCTCGAGACGCCCGACGCGCGCGATCCGTCGCGCCCGCCGCGCGTCGCGGTCTTCCGCGCCGAGGGATTCCCGACGGTGGACGCGCCGGAGATCCCCGCGGCGATTCTCGACGAGGCGCTGGCGGGGCTCCCCGTCGACACGCTCGCGTCGGCCACGGCGCTCGCGAAGGATCTGAAGCTCGCGAAGTACGACCTGCTCGTGCTGCCCCACGGCAGCGCGTTCCCGCTCGACGCGTGGCCGTCGATCCGGAAGTTCCTCGAGAACGGAGGCGGCCTCGTCGCCCTCGGCGGCGCGCCGCTCCACCAGCCCGTGCGCTGGGAGGCCGACGCACGGGATCCCGGGAAGGGCCGATGGGTCCCCGGGCCGCGCCAGCCGACCTTCGCGCAGGCGCTGCAGATCGGCCCTGCCGAGGCGCTCGCCGCCGGGAGCCGCGAGATGCGCCCGGTCGCGGCGAGCGAATGGGCCGGCCCCGCGTTCCCGCGCGCGACGATCGCCTATGCGCTCACGATCCGCCTCGCGACGGTGCGCGACTTCCCGAACGAGGACGGCACGGCGGGCCCGCGCGACGGCGTCGTGCGTCCGCTCGTGCACATCCTCGGCACCGACCTCGTCCCCTTCGCGTGCCCGCTCCTCGAGATCGACTGGCTGCGCGGCCCGCGCGCGGGCGCGCGCTGGGTGCTCGCGCCGTCGAACGCGCGTCTCGACGCGCCGACGATTCGCGCCATCGTCGAGCGTGCGCTCCAGGGAGCGATCGAGGTCGACGCGCGGCCGGTCCACGCGGCGGCGCGGAGATCACCCGACGCCGGCGCCTCGGAGGTGGTGCCGCTCCGGATCGTCGTGCGGCGTCCCTTCCTGCGCAGCGGCGAGGAGGCGCCCGACCGCGCGCGCGTGACGTGGGGCGCACCCATGGGTCCGCAGGAAGCGCTGGTCGCGCTCACGGGTCCCGCCACGGCGCGCGCCGGTGAGATCTCCTTCGCGGCCCCGGCTCGGGACGCGGAGCGCGGGCGAGCGGCCCTCGCGTCCGTGCGCATCGACGTGCCCGGCGCGGCCGCGAGCCCGCGCGGCGTCGAGACGGGCATCGTCTGGCTCGACGGCGCGCAGGTCGAGGGCACCCCGCGCGTCACCGTCTCGCGCGACTGGCTCCGGAAGGACGGCGCCGTCTTCCCCGTCGTCGGCACCACCTACATGGCGTCCGACGTGCACCGGAAGTTCCTCTTCGAGCCGAACCCGCTCGTCTGGGACCGCGACTTCGCCGAGATGGCGCGCCACGGGATGAACTTCGTGCGCACGGGGATCTGGACCGGCTGGCAGCGCGCGATGGTCGATCCCGGCGCCCTCGACGAGGGCGTGCTGCGCGCCCTCGACGCCTACGTGGCGATCGCGGCGAAGCACGACATCGTCGTCTGCTTCACCTTCTTCGCGTTCCTTCCGCCGGCGCACGGGGGCAGCAACCCCTACCTCGACCCGCGCGCCCTGGAGGGCCAGAAGGCGCTCCTCTCCGCCGTCGCGCGCCGCTTCCGCGGCAACGGCTGGGTGCACTTCGATCTCATCAACGAGCCCTCCTACGCGCCGCCGGAGTTCCTCTGGCAGAACCGTCCCATCGGCGACGCCTGGGAGAAGCGCGCCTGGACGCGCTGGGTGCTCGCGCGGCACGGCGCCGATCCGCTCCGTCTGCGCGATCTCTGGCGCGACGCGAGCGAGGATCCGCTCGCGCTGCCGTCGCCCGAGGACCTCTCGCATCGTCCGATCCGCGAGCAGCGCCGTCCGCGAAAGGCCGCCGACTTCACGCGTTTCAGCAACGACGTCGTCGCGCGCTGGGCCGCCGAGCTCCGCGAGACGCTGCGCGCGACGGCGGGGGACGCGCTGGTGACGCTCGGCCAGGACGAGGGCGGCACCTGGACGCGGCCAGCGCAGCAGCTCCACTTCGATTCCGTCGACTACACGTCGGTGCACACCTGGTGGAACAACGGCGATCTCCTCTGGGACTCCGTCGTGACGAAGGTGCCCGAGGCGCCGAACCTTCACTCGGAGACGGGGCTCATGCGTCTCGAGGACCTCGATGGCAACCCCTGGCGCTCTCCCGACGACGCGGCGGCACTGCTGGAGCGCAAGAGCGCCTACGCGTTCCTCGGCCGCGGCGCCGGCGTCGTGCAGTGGGCGTGGAACGTGAACCCCTACATGCCGATCGACAACGAGTCGGTGATCGGCCTCTTCCGCCCCGACGGCACCGCGAAGCCGGAGCTCGCCGTGCTGCGCACCTTCGCCGCGTTCTTCCGCGAGGCGGCGCCCTGGCTCGACGACTTCGAGCCCGATCCCGTCGTCGTCGTGCTCCCGCACACGCGCATGTTCGCGGGAAGGCCCCACGGGATGGACGCCGTGACGCGCACCGTGCGCGTCCTCGCCGAGCGCTTCGGCGTCGTGCCGACCGCGCTCTCCGACTTGCGGATCACGGCGGAGCGACTGCGCGCGGCGAAGCTCGTGATCGTGCCCTGCGCCGAGATGCTCGACGGCGCCGCCTCCGAGGCGCTCCTCGCGGCGTCGCGCGCGGGAACGCGCGTGCTCTTCACGGGCGTCGTGGAGGGCGACACCTACGGAGAGATCTCGCCGGCGCTCGCGGAGCTCGGCGTCGCCGGGGCAGGTCGGGCCGTCGCCGTGCGCGAGCCGGTGGGCGGGGGCGCGTGGGCGACCTTCGAGGGCAACCGTCCCGAGTGGCTGCGCCGTGGCGACGGACCGGCGCGCACGGCGGCGGGGGAGCGCGTCTGGCACGAGCCGCTCCCCCTCGAGTTCGCGAGCGAGGAAGAGCCGCTGGTCGCGCTCTACGGCGAGGCCCTCGCGGCGTCCGGCGTCGAGACGCATCCCACCGAGACGCGCGTCGCGGCCCGCGTCCTCCTCGCGCCGAAGGCAGCGCTCGTCGTTTGCGTGAACGAGACGCCCGCCGACGCCGTGCGCGAGGTCTCCGTCGACGGCCACCGCATGGGGATCCCCGTCCTTGCGCAGCGCGCGCGCCTCGTGCTCGTGGAGCGAGGGACGGGGCGCGTGATCGTCGCGACGGAGGGGGAGGCGGTGCGCGCTCCGTGAAGCGCGGCTACGGCAGGAGCTTCACGGCGAGCACGTCGGCGATCGCCGCCGCGCTGTGGACCTTCGGCCCCGTCCCGGAACGATAGACGTACTCGTACTCGATGAGGACCTGCACGAAGTAGGTCTTGTTCACGAGCGCCGGATTGTTCGGGAGCGACACGCTCGAGACGGCGCCGGCCGAGGGTCCGGAGGTGCCCTCGGGCTTCACCCAGAGGTTCGTGTGGGGTCCGAACGGGGGCGAGGGCAGGGACACGCCCGGGATCTGCTTCTCCGTCCCGTAGACGATCGAGTGCTTCTTGATGACCGGCTTGACGTCTTGCATCTGTCCGGGCGGCAGATCGATGAAGGCTGTCGGAGATTTCAGGCTCACGACGAGCGCGCAGTTCGCCTTGTCGAATCGGATCGACGGCTCGAAGTGATTCGTGCCTCCGCCCACGCCCGGTGGCGGCGAGACTCCCTCCCCCACGTTGATCTCGACCGAAGTGCGGATCGACTGGATCGGGCAGGCGCCCTGGGGAGGCGGCGCCGCGAGGACAAGGAACGGCAGGAACCCGACCGCGCTCCACGCGCGCGGCCGACGCGGCATCTCGATTCCCATGACGCGCACCTCCGGCAACGGACGCGCTCGCGGTCTCGGAATCGGACCTCAGGTGTCCGAGCCAGCGGGCGGCAATTGGACCCACGCTCCCCATGGGCGTCAACGGAGCGCCGGCCTCCGGCCGTCGGTCCAGCGCCGATGGATCCCCGGCGAGCGCGGGCTCCCGGCTCTCGCCCGTCAGCGCGCGCCGCGCGTCCAGCGTGCCGCCGCCTCGGCGACGCGCTTTCCGTAGAGCTCGCCCGTCTTCAGGTCGCCTGCCGGAGGCGCGACCTCGGGCGGCGCCTGGTCCGACTGCGACATCGCACCGATGTAGCTGCCGAGCCGGTTCACGGACTCGGGGTCGCCGGTCTTCCCGGGTCCGTAGCCAGGCATCTCGCCCTGTCCGACCCACACCATGCCGTGCTGCATGGCGAGGGTCGCGAGGTAGAGGAGCGTTCCCTGCTTGTCGCCGCTCAGGCTCCCGGAGTTCGTGAAGCCGCCGGCGAGCTTGTCCTTCCACGCGCGCTTCATCCACTTCTTGGAGCTCGCGTCCGCGAAGGCCTTGAAGGCGCCTGCGGGCCCTCCCATGTAGGTGGGCGTCCCGAAGAGGATCGCGTCGGCGCCGTCGAGCTCGTCGATCTTCGCGATGCCTTCCTCGGCGGTGTAGAGACGAGCCGTCGTTCCCGACACGGACGCTGCTCCGCGATGGACGGCCTTCGCGAGCTGCGCCGTGTGGCCGTAGCCGGAGTGATACACGATGGCGACGATGGTCATGGTTCCTCGTGGGGGTAGAGGGGCAACGTGGACGATCGCCGGAGTCGACGCCAGGGATCCTCCCACGGCGAGGGGACGCGGCGGAGCGCCGCGCGAGCGTTCGGATTCCGGCCGTGCCGCGATCCGAGGAGCGGACGCGAGGCGCGGCGATCCACGTTCGCGTCGCCGCGCGGCGCGGCAAGGCACATCGGAAGCGCTTTCGTCACCGAGGATCCCGAGATCGAGCGAGGAACAGCGATTGCCTGGAGGAGCGGCAGTCCCATCGCACCGTGCCCATGCATCGTCCGCCCCTTGCCACGACGTCCTTGCTCCCGTTCGCGCTCGTCGCCCTGTGCGCCGTCGGCGGCTTCGCCACGGCGCAGGCGCCGACCCTCGGCCCGGCGGCCTTCCTGCCCGGCAGCCCCGTCCTGGGTCCCGCCGCCGGCACGCAGCAGTCGCCGGCGCTCGCGCCCGGCGACGGCTCGGCGCTCCTCGTCTTCGAGGACCAGCGCGACGGCGAGAGCGACCTCTACGGCACGAGGCTCGACGGGAGCGGCGCCGCGATCGACGCGATCCCGTTCCCCGTCGCGAAGGCGCCGGGTCTGCAGCGCAGCGCGCGCGTCGCCTGGAACGGCTCCCACTGGCTCGCGGTCCACCTCCACCAGGTTCTGCTCCCGAGCGGCGCGATCGTCGAGCAGGTCGCCGCGCTGCGGGTCTCGCCGCTGGGTCAGGTCCTCGACGCGGCGCCGATCGTCGTGGAGTCGGGAGCATCCGCCACGAACTTCGCGGTCGCGAGCAACGGAGACGACTGGGTCGTGCTCACCCTCGGTCCGAGCTCCTCGGGCTACCCGACGCTCGCGCGCCGCGTCTCCGCCTCCGGTCTCGTCCTCGATCCCGCCGGCGTCCTCGTCGCGTCGGGCGCCTACCTCAGCGATCTGGCCGCGAGCCACACGTCGGGCCAGTACCTCTTCACGTGGAGGGACGGGAGCATGCGCGCCCGGCGCTTCGACACGCTGCTCCAGCCGATCGATCCGGCGCCCGTGGTCCTGCAGGCGATCCCGGGCGGCATCGCCTCGAGCGGCAGCGCCTACCTCGTGGCGTGGGAGCGCACGAACCCGAACTTCACGATCGAGATCGTCGCGTCGGTCTACGACCCGGGCCTCGGCGGATTCGGTCTGCCGCCGATCCAGGTCTCCGGCGTCGTTCCGGGCGTCACGCCCGCGAGCCCCTCCGTCGTCTGGGACGGCTCGCAGTGGATCGTGTCCTGGTACACGGGCGGCGTGCAGGTGGTCCGCCTCGCGCGCGTGAGCGCGGCGCTCGCGGTGCTCGACCCGGGAGGCGTCGTGCTGCCGGACGCGAACCCGAACGCCTTCTTCACGCCGGCCCTCGGCGCGCTCTCCGGCGGTGGGGCGCTCTTCGCCTGGTCCGACTACCGGCATGCGGCGCAGGACGTCTTCGGCTTCTCCTTCACTCCCTCGGGCGCGCCGGGCGCCGAGCGCCTCTACAGCACCGGCTCGGAGTCGCTGAGGAGCCCGCGCGTCACGCCCGGTCCCGATCAGTACCTCGTCACCTTCCGCGCGGAGGCGGCGAACGCCTCGCGCGTGCTCGCGCAGCGCGTCGACGCCTTCGGCGTGCCGCTCGATCCCGAGCCGATCGAGGTGGCGTCGGCGGGCCACCTCTCCCTCTTCGCCGGCGGCGCGGCGTGGAACGGCTCCGTGTACCTCGTCACGTTCACCGACAGCTCCCAGGGGAGGGTCTTCGCGCGGCGGATGCTGCCCGACGGCACCTTCCTCGACGCGACGCCGATCTCCGTGATGGTCGGCGGGAGCGCCGACGTGGCGGCCCTCGGCGGCGACTTTCTCGTGACTGGTCTTCGCTCGCCCATGCTGCAGAGCGTGCTCTCCCAGGGAGCGCGCGTGCGCGGAAGCGACGGCCAGGTCCTCGACGATCCGGCGTTCACGATCGTCGGGATCTACTCGACGCGCGCCCGCGTCGTGACGCTGGGCGGGCGCTGGCTCGTCGTGACGGAGCGCCACTGGAACCACGACCAGCACCTCACGGACGTGACGGCGAACTTCGTCGACGTGAACGGAGCCGTCTCCGCGCCGGTGCTGGTCATGCTCCTCAACATCCAGGACTGGGGCAGCATCGACGTGGCGAGCTCGGGGACGAGCGCCCTCGTCATCGGCCAGAGCGGGAGCAACTGGAACAATGCCGACATCTGGGTCCGCCGCATCCTCCCGAACGGGTCGATGCCGGCGCCGAGCGCGAACGTGACGGCTGGCGATCCCCGCGGCCAGACGCGCGCCTCCGTCGTCTGGACCGGCGCCGAGTACGTCGCGACCTACCAGACGATCCAGGCCAACGTGGCGCTCTCCGACGTCGAGCCCGACGTCTACGGCGTCCGCATCGCCGAGTCCGGCGCGCTCCTCGATCCGTTCGGCTTCCCGGTCTTCGCGACCGACGAGTACGAGCTCACACCCGATGCCGCGAGCCTCGGCAACGGCCGCGCGCTCCTCGCGGCGTCGGCCTACACCGACGGCGCCCACGCGTCGTTCCGGATCGCCGCGCGCACGATGCGTCCGGCGGGCCTCGCCAACTACGGCAGCGGCACGCCTGGATGCGACGGCCCGCAGCGCATGGACGCGAGCGAGGCGCCGAAGCAGAGCGCGGCGACGTTCACGCTGCTCTGCGATCGGGTCCCGCCGAGCACGCTGGGACTCGGCCTCGTGACCGACCTGCAGGACCTCGCCGGGAGCGATCCCTTCGGGATCGACGTGCGCCTGCACGTCGATCTCCTTGCGGCGACGGAGCTGATCCCGCTCGACATGTTCAGCGACGCGGCGGGGAACGGCGCGGTCTCGGTTCCGATCCCGAACGACCCGCTGCTCGTCGGACGCACCTACTTCGCGCAGTCCCTCTGGGCGTGGCTCTCGTGCGCGCCATCGGCCTTCGGCCTCAGCGCGTCCGACGGTCTCGAGATCGTCGTGCAGGCGCCCTGATCCGCGCTTCGCGCGCGTCCGGATTGCGCGGCCGCGCCGTCCGCGAATCGGACGGCGCGCGCCGATCCAGCGCACGGCCGCTCCGCGGCGCGCCGCGGCCCACTTCCGCGGCCCCGACGACGGGAAAGCGGGCGTTGCGGGCGGAACGACGGTTGCCCTTCTCCTGCCCTGGTCCCCCTTCGGTGTCTCCCATGGAAGCCCACCCTCTTGCCACGACGTTGCGCCCCTTCCTCCCCATCCTCGCTCTCGCCGGCCTCGCCGCGGGAGCGACCGCGCAGGCTCCGAACCTCGCGCCCGCCGCGTTCCTCCCCGGCAGCCCCGTCGTGGGCCCCGCGACGGGAACGCAGCAGACCCCCGCGCTCGCCGCGGGCGGCGGCATCACGCTCCTCGTCTATGAGGACCGCCGCGCGGGCGACAGCGACCTCTTCGCCGTGCGTCTCGACGCCAGCGGATCGCCGCTCGATCCGCTGCCGTTCCCCATCACGAAGGACCCCGGCACGCAGACGTCGCCCCAGGTCGTCTGGAACGGGACGAACTTCCTCGTCGTCTACTCGAACCAGTACGACCCGGGGAGCGGCTACTTCGCCTATCAGGTGGCGGCGCTCCGCGTGTCGCCGCAGGGGCAGGTGCTCGACGCGGCGCCGATCGTCGTCAGCGCCGACTCGACGGGCGGCGGATTCGCCGCCGCGAGCGACGGCCAGGGCTGGGCCGTGCTCTACACGGGCTACAGCGCCGGGAACAACGGCGTCTCCGCGAAGCGGATCTCCGCCGGAGGCGCCATCCTCGATCCGGCCGGCGTCGTCGTGTTCCCCGCGAGCTACTACATCGTGTTCGGCCTCGAGGCCTCCTACACGCAGGGCCAGTACCTCTTCACCTGGTCCGACAGCGGCATGCGGGCGCGGCGATTCACGCCGCAGCTCCAGGCGATCGATCCCGCGCCGGTGCTCCTCCAGTCGACGACCGGAGCGATCGCGTCGAGCGGCAGCGCCTACTTCGTCGCCTGGGTGCGGCAGAACCCGAACTTCACGACGGAGGTCGTCGGCTCGATGTACGACCCGGGGCTGAGCGGCTTCGGCCTCCCGCCGATCGCCGTCTCGGGCGTCGTCGGCGGCGTGTCGCCCTCGAACCCCGCCGTCACGTGGGACGGCAATCAGTGGGTCGTCTCCTGGCTCACGACGGGCACGCAGGCGGCGCGCGTCGCGCGCGTGAGCCGGACGGGCGTCGTCCTCGATCCGGGCGGCATCCTCGTCCCCGAGAACGCGCCGAACAATCTGTACACGGTCGAGCTCGGTCCGCTCCCGGCGGGCGGAGCGCTCTTCGCCTGGTCCGACTACCGCTACTCCTCGCAGGACGTCTTCGGCGTGTCGTTCACCGCTTCCGGCGTCCTCGGCACGGAGCGCGTCTACACGACCGGCTCCGAGTCGCTGCGCAGCCCGCGCGTCACGGCCGGGCCCGACCAATACCTCGTCACCTACCGCGCCGAGGCGGGGAACGGCACGCGTGTGCTGGCGCAGCGCGTCGACGCCTTCGGCGTGCCCCTCGATCCGGAGCCGATCGTCGTGGCGTCGGCGAGCCATCTCTCGCTCTTCGCCGGCGGCGCCGCCTGGAACGGCTCCGTCTACCTCGTGACCTGGTCCGACAGCACGCAGGGGCGGATCTTCGCGCGGCGCATGCTGCCCGACGGCACCTTCCTCGACGCGTCGCCGATCCCCGTTCTGCTCGGCGGCGGCGCCGACGTGGCGGCGCTCGGCGACGACTTCCTCGTGACGGGTCTGCGCGCCCCGTTCAATCCGCAGTACGTCTTCTCCTATGGCGCGCGCGTGCACGGGATCGACGGCGTGGTGCTCGACGATCCGGCCATCGGGATCGGCTCGTCCTTCGCGACGCGGGCCCGCGTCGTGACGCTCGGCGGGCGGTGGCTCGTCGTGACGGAGCGGCACTGGACCCACGACGAGAACCAGTCGGACGTGGTCGTGAGCTTCGTCGAGCCGACGGGCGTCGTGGCGTCGTCCCAGTCCGTGATGCTGATGAACATCCAGGACTGGGGCATCGTCGACGTGGCGAGCTCCGGCACGAGCGCCCTCGTCGTCGCCCAGAGCGGCAGCAACTGGACGAACGCCGACGTCTTCGCGCGGCGGATCCTCCCGAACGGGACCGTCACGGGCGGCACGCTCAACCTCACGGGCGGCGATCCCCGCGGCCAGTCGCGGCCGTCCGTCGTCTGGACCGGCGCCGAGTACGTCGTCTCCTACCAGACCTACCAGAACAACGTCTGGTTCTACGACTACGAGCCCGACGTCTACGGCGTGCGCGTGACCGAGGGCGGAGTGCTCGTCGACGGTCAGGGCTTCGCGCTCTGGAACGGCGAGGACTACGAGGTGACGCCCGATGCCGCGAGCCTCGGCAACGGCCGCGCGCTGCTGGCGGCGGCGGCCTACACCGACGGCGCCCACGCGTCCTACCGGATCTCGGCGCGCACGATGCGTCCGGCGGGTCTCGCGAACTACGGCAGCGGCACGCCCGGCTGCGAGGGTCCCCAGCGCATGGACGCGAACGAGGCGCCGAAGCAGAACGCGTCGACGTTCGTGCTCCTCACGGACCGCGTGCCGCCGAGCACGCTCGGCCTCGGCCTGGTGACCGACCTGCAGGACCTCGCCGGGAGCGATCCCTTCGGGATCGACGTGCAGCTTCACGTCGACCTGCTCGCCGCGACGGAGCTGATCCCGCTCGACATGCTCAGCGACGCGGCCGGCCACGGCTCGGTCTCGGTGCCGATCCCGAACGACCCGCTGCTCGTCGGCCGCACCTACTACGCGCAGTCCCTCTGGGCGTGGCTCTCGTGCACTCCGTCGGCCTTCGGCCTCAGCACCTCCGACGGTCTCGAGATCGTCGTGCAGGCGCCGTGAGTCTCAGCGAGGCGACTCGAGAAGCTCCACCAGGGGCGCCGCGCGCGCGGAGACGGCGCGCAGGCGCCCCTCCTCGTCGAGCAGCAGGAAGAGCGGCGTGCCGCGCGCGCCGAGCTTCCAGGCCCAGGTCTCCGTGAGCGGAGTCGTCTCCGCGAAGAGACTCCCCGGGACGCCGAGCCGGTCGGCGATCTCGACGAGGCGCGCGGCCTCGGTCTGCCGGAGGCCGAGGGGCACCGTCACGACGGCGGCGCGCGCCGCCGCGAGGCGCGGCGCGAGTCCGGCGAGAGCGCGCGCCATGGGCTCTTCCGCCTCGCGGTCGAGGGCGGCCACGTAGACGAGGACGGGTCTCCCGCGCAGCGACTCGAGGGAAACGTCGGCGCCCGAGCGTGCGTCGCGGAACGAGAGCGCGAGCGTCTCGCCGAGACCGCGGTGGAGCGCGAGGTACTCGCCGATCTGGGAGGCGCTCCGCATGTCGGCGGAGCCGCTCCGCGCGCGCTCCAGCAGCGCCCGCTGGCGCTCCGGCTCGGCGACGTAGCGCGTCGCCAGCTCCGACAGCAGGTACGCGGCGCTCGCGACGTCGCCGCCATTCGCGGCGAGCGCCTCCTCGACGCGGCGCACGCGCACCTCGGTCGGGAGCGACGCGGCGGCGAGGCTCGCGTTCGCGACGGCGAGTCGCGCGATCGGCACGAGCGCCGGCGGCTTCCCGGACTCGATCACGGCGCCGGCCTCGCGCAGGACCTCCTCGGGACGCTCGAAGAAGTTCACGAGCCCGGCCCACCGGGTCTGCATCAGGCGAGGCACCTCCGGATGCTCCGGGTGACCCGCGAGGAGCTCGCTCGCGAGCGCGCCCTGGCGCGCGACGCCGGCGCCGAGCTTCGTCTCGAACTCCTCCTTCGTCATCCCGAACGAGTTGCGCGGCGTCTTCACCGCGCGGTGCTCCGCGAGGATCTCTTCCGCCGATCGCGCCGAGGGGCGGGACGCAGGGCCGCGCTCGGCGCGGAAGTAGCCCCACGCCGCGCCGGCGAGCGCCGACGCGGCGAGGAAGACGAGGGAAGCGGCGGTGGACCGCACGGGGCGCCCCGCGCCTACTTCTTCTGCCTCTTGGGCGCCTTCGGTGCCGGGAAGGCCTCGGGAACGCCGGGCGCGCTCTCGAGCGGCCGGACCCCGATCAGCATTCCCGGCGTGCCGTCGGCATCGTCCTCCAGGGCGAAGAACCCCGTGTCGCTCGGCAGCACCTCGTCCACGACGACGTTGCCCTTCTCGTCCTGGATGAGGAAGTGCGTCTCGGTGTCGCTCACGGGCGTCGCCGTGACGATCCAATTCGTGAACGCGGCGACACCGCTGGCGAGGGCGACTCCCGTGGCGAGGAGAAGGAACGCGGCCGCGAGCGGCGCGCGCGCGAAGAGACGGGCGATGGGCCCGCGAGGAGAGGAATGCTGCTGCATCAGTCGAGCCTCCAAGAGCTGCTGGTGGTCGGGACGCTCCCAGTGGAGGGAGCGCAGGGAACGGAGCGAGTCGTCGATCGGGTCGTGCATGGTTCGAGTCCTTCAGTGCGGGGAATCGAGGTGCTTCGCGAGGGCGGCGCGCGCGCGGGAGAGGCGCGACTTCACGCTCCCTTCCGGGCAGCGGAGCACCGCGGCGATCTCGGAGATGGCGAGCCCCTCCACGTAGTGGAGCGCCAGCACCGCCTGGTGCCTGGGCGAGAGGAGACGCATCGCGCGGAGCGCGTCGCGCTGCTCGGCGGTGACCGACGGAGCGCGTCCGTCGGCGCTCGGGTCGGCCACGTGGGCCGCCGTCTCGAGCGCCGACGCGCGCGGCGTGCGCCGCGACCAGCGGTTCGCGGCGTTCGTGGCGATGCGGTAGAGCCAGGCGCGGAAGGGGGCGCCGCGCGAGCGGTATCGATGGATCCCGCGCAGAGCCGACAGGAAGACCTCGCTCAGGAGGTCCTCCGTCGCGTGCGCGTCGCCCGTCCGTCGCAGCAGGTAGCGGCCGATGGCCGCGTAGTGGGCGCGATAGAGCTCCGCGAAGGCCCGCGAGTCGGTGCGTGCACGCGCGACGAGTTCCGCCTCGCGGGCAGCGGCGGCCGCCGTCTTCGACGCGCCACTCTCCGCGGCGCCCGAGTCCGCGCCGGCGGTCGAGACCGCGAAGGCGAGCGACGGGGCGGCGGCGGAGGGCTCGGAGGTCATCGCTCTCCTTGCAATCCTCCCCGGCGCCGGGGGGTTCCACGCCGAGCGGCGTGGAACGCCCGCGGCGGTTCCGCCCCTACGAGATCTGCAGCTTCAGCGGCGCCGAGATGCGGCGGATGCCGCAGAACGGATCGGTGAAGTCGATCACGATGAAGGCGAAGACCAGATCGAGCCCCACGAGCGACGGCAGCGGCGGGATCGCGAGCGCCATGGCGTCGCTGCGGCCGTTCCCGTCGAGGTTGCCGAAGCTGTTCTGGAAGATCGTCGGGTCGCTCACGGAGGTGAGCAGGATGTCGTCCGCATCGAGCGGCACGGTGCCGCCGCAGGTGGGGATCCCGGTCGTGTTGGAGCCCGACGCGAGCACGAGGTAGAAGCCGTTGGGATCGAGCGGCGAGCAGAGCTGGTAGTTGCGCGTCGTCCCGATCTTCGGAATGCCGAGGGCCGCCATGCCGGCGTCGGTGCCGCCGATCTGGACCAAGTGGTCCTGCTGGATGCCCGTCGGCAGGAACACGCGGACGGTGTACTTGCCGGGAGGCACCGGATTCCCGAAGTCGTCGTTCTGGTGCCATTCCGTCGAGAAGGTCTCGCCGGGGGAGAGCAGCTTCGCGATCTGGATGCAGATCGGGCTGAACACGGGCGTGCTGCCCTTCAGCACCTGCCAGGGGCAGACGCCCATCCAGAAGCCCTGGTTCGAGTCGTTCGAGATGGAGATCGAGACCGGGCAGCCGATCGGCGCCTGCGGCGGGCCGACGATCGACTGGACGTCGCCCGTGGTGATCTGCGCGAGCGCGGGCGCGGCGAGGAGAGCGAGCGTGGCGAAACCCAGGGGGAGTCGGGTGTTCATGGCGAGAGCCTCCCGTCGTTGGAGTCGAATGGAGCACCGAGTCTAATGACGGAACGGTCTCGTGTCGGAACCATCTCGACCGAAGGGGTCGGGTCCCGACCGGCTCCCGGGCCGATGCTGGAGGTCTCGTGCCATGAAGACTTCTTCGCGCCGCTGGGCGCTCGTCGCTCTCGCTCTCGCGCCCGCGTGCGCCGCGCCACGGGCCGCGTCCGGTCCCGGGTCGCCCGCGCCGATCGTCTCGCTCGCCGAGTCCGTCGCGCCGCTCGCGGAGCGCTTCGACCGGGACGCCGCGATGCCGCGCTTCGTGACGCTGCTCTCGCCCACCTGAGGCGCCTGCGTCGCCGGCGCCGTGAGCGTCGCGGAGGCACTGGTGCGCTCCTACGAAGGCGCGCCGATCTCCTTCCACGTCGTCTGGATCGACGTGCTGCCGAGCGACGACGCGGCGGCGGCGGCGCGCGCCTCGCGGCTCTTCGACGACCCGCGCGTGACGCAGTACCACGATCCGGCGCAGGTGGCCGGGCGCGCGTTCGCCGAGGGTCTTCTGCGCCGGCCTCCGGCTTGGGACCTCTACCTCTTCTATCCCGCCGGCGCGCGCTGGACCGGCGGGCCGCCGATGCCCGCTTCCTGGGCGCATCAGCTCTCCTCGGATCGGGTGGCGGACCCCGCGCGCCGCTTCACGGGCGCGGCGCTCGCGACGGAGCTCCACGCGGCCATGGCGCGCGTAGGTGCCGCTCCGTCGATCGCGACCCCGCCCTCGAAGGAGCACCTCGACGCGGCGAAGACGCGCGCGACGGAGACGATCGCGGCGGCGCGCGCGGAGGCGGTCTCGAGCTCCGGGGCGGAAGACCCCTGCGCGCGCTGCCGTGAACGAGGCGGGCTCGGACAGTGCTCCGTCGCGGGCTGGCGTCAGGTGACGCTCACCAAGACCCCGCCGTCGAGCGTCTCCGAGGCGGGTGCGCTCTCCATCACGGCGAGCCGCACCCCACCCGGACGGATCGCGCCTCCCGGGGAACGGACGATTCGATTCTCCGTCGATGGGCTCGCGTGTCCCGACTGCATGACGCACGCCGCTGCGGGGCCCCTCGCGTTGGACGACGTCGTCAGCGTGCACGTCGACCTCGACTCGGGGGAGATCGAGACGCGGCTCCGTCCATGGAGCGCGCTCGACGGAGCGACGATCGTCGCGCGCCTCGAGGGCCAGGGCGTTTCGGCGCGGGAGATCGAGAGCCGATGACCTCTCGCGAGGCCGCGTGCGGGAGACCCACTCGTACGGTCCGGCTGGAGCGGATGGATTCGAAGCCCTTCTTGCGCGGAGAGCGCGCCCGTAGCGACCCATGAACCTTCCCACTCGCCCCGTCGTGATCCTCGGTCTCGCGTTCGCCACCGCATGCGCCGCGCCACGGACCGAGACCGCGCCCATCGCTCCGGCGACTCCGATCTCGACCGCGAGAACGGCCGGCCGTTGCGCACTCTGCCGCGCGCACGAGGCTCCCGATCGGCCGGCCGTCATCGTCGGCCCGCGCTTCACGCTGGTGAAGCGCCTCCTGATGCGTCCCGACGGATCCGTCGAGCGGCGCACCATGCGCGTCGGACCCGACGACGAGAGGAAGAGCTTCGGCGCGACGAGGATCGGCCTGGCCGTCGAGGGGCTCGCGTGCGCCAACTGCCTGACGCACGTGGCGGAGCGGCTGATCGGGAGCGATGAGGTCTGGGCCGTCCAGGTCGATCAGCACGCGCAGGAGCTCGTGGTGCATTGCGCCGATTCCTGGTCGTCTCTCGACGGCGCGGCGCTCGCCGCGAGCCTCGAGGCGCAGGGCTACTCCGCGCGTGAGATCGCGGCGCCGTGAGCACACGAGCACGTCGGCCGACGTGGACCCTCGGCGCGCTCGCGCTGCTCGCCGCGTGCGCGCCGACCCGAGATCGACCCGGCGAGCGGCCAGTCGCCGACGTGACCGCGGCGCGCGTCGACGCGCTCTTCGCGCCGTGGAGCCGCGACGACTCTCCGGGCTTCGCCGTGGGCGTCGTCCGGGACGGCGCGCTCGTCCACGCGGCCGGCTACGGCCGGGCCGATCTCGAGCAGGGGGTGCCCCTCACGCCCCGGTCGGTGCTCTACGTGGGCTCCGTTGCGAAGCAGTTCACGGCGTTCGCCATGCTGCTCCTCGAGCGGGACGGTCGCCTCTCCCTCGACGACGACATCCGAACGCATCTCCCCGAGATGCCCGCCTACGAGCGCCCCGTCACCGTCGACCAGCTCCTCCATCACACGAGCGGGATTCGCGATTTCTTCACGCTCGCGTTCCTGCGTGGCGCGCGGCCCGAGGACTTCCTCTCGCCGGAGGAGATCCTCGACCTGATCCGGCGCCAGCGGGCGACGAGCTTCCCGCCGGGCGAGCGCTTCTCCTACTGCAACTCGGGCTACTGGCTCCTCGCGCGCATCGTCGAGCGCGTCTCCGGAGAGACCTTCGCGGACTTCACCGCGCGGCGCATCTTCCGACCGCTCGGTATGGATCGGAGCCGCTTCGTCGACGACGCGCAGAACCTGATCGCCGGACGAGCGCGGGGCCACGTGCGCCGACCCGACGGAGGCTTCGCGCTCCGGGAGCGGAGCTACACGCACGTCGGGCCCGGCGGCCTCTTCGCGACCGTCGAGGACCTCGTGCGCTGGGACCGGAACTTCTTCGAGCCGACCGTCGGCGACCGCGCGCTCCTCGATCGGCTGCTCGCGCCCGGCACGACGCCCGACGGGCGGAGCACCGGGGAGGGTGCCGGGCTCGTCCCCGACGTTCACCGCGGACACGCCGTCGTCCACCACTCGGGGAACGCTCCCGGACACGCCGCCGAGATCCTCCGGTTCCCCGAGGACCGGCTCACGGTGATCGTCCTCGGCAATCTCCGCGACGCCGACGCCGATCCGACGCGCCTCGCATTCGCCGTGGCCGATCTCTACCTCGCGGAGCACGCTCCGCTCGCGCCCGAGAGCGCGGTGCCCGACCCGCCGATCCGCGCCCCCGAGTCGGCGCCCTCCTCGTGGGATCGATTCGCCGGACGCTATCGCCGCGCGGAGACGGGCATCGTGTTCGAGATCGGCGCCCGCGGCGGACGCCCGACGGCGACGTTCATGAGCCGCGACGGGTGGGGCGTCTTCGACCTCGTTCCCGAGTCCGGCGGGAGTCTCCGCGTGGACGGCTTCCCCGGCGCGCCGCGGAGGATCGTCCTGCGCGAGGCGGACTCTGCGGGCCCGCGGCGGCTCGAGTTCCACACCGAAGGGCGTGACGCGCCGACGGTGTATCCCGCTCTCGCGCCGCTCGAGGCCGCAGGCGCGGCGCCCTTCCTCGGCCGCTACCGCAGCGAGGAGCTCGACGCGGTCTACGACGTGGTCCTGGAGGACGGCGGCCTCGTCGTAGGTCTGCCGGCCCAGGCCGGCCGCCGGCTCTTCCCCGAGCCCCTCGTCCCGCTGCAGCCGAATGCCTTCACCGATGGCGCGAGGACGATCCTCGTCTTCGACCGGAGCGACGACGGCGCTGCGTCCGGCATCACCGTGAACGATCCGCGCGCCGAGGGGCTCCGCTTCGAGCGCGTGCGGGGCGGCTGACGCCGCGCCTGCCTCCGCGGAGCGAGAGGAACGCGCGCGCGCACGCCGAAGCGCCGGCGCGCCCCGGCCGTCTCGGCCGCTCCCGCCGAGCCTGCTACGCTGCCGCGCTCCCACGCCCTCGAGGATCAGGATCCCCCATGGCTCGCACGCTCGTCGCCGTTCTCGCGCTCTCCGTCGTCGCCCTCTCCTGCCAGTCGTCCTCGCCGCGCATCGTGTCCGACCTCGATGCGTCGAAGCGCGCGACGCTCCTCGACGCCGTGAAGTCGCTCGAGGGAACCTGGGAGATGCCCGCGCCGGAAGGGGAGCCGGGCGTCACGGAGTTCCGCGTGAGCTCCGGCGGCTCCGTCGTGCGCGAGATCATGTTCCCCGGCGCACCGCACGAGATGACGAACGTCTACCACCTCGACGGGAACGCGCTCGTGATGACCCACTACTGCGCGAGCGGCAACCAGCCGCGCATGCGCGCCACGAGCGTCGACGGGAATCGGATCGCCTTCGCGAGCGATTCCGTGAGCGACCTGAAGCCCACCGACGCGGCCTACATGGGCGAGCTGACGCTCGAACTCGTGGACGGCGACCACTTCGTGCAGCACTGGCAGTCCTACTCCGGCGACGTGAAGCTCGAGCCGCAGCGCTTCCCCTGGACGCGGCGCCGCTGAGGCGGCCTGCTACGCGAGGATCTCCCGCACGACGCGACCCGTCACGTCCGTGAGCCGGAAGTCGCGCCCCTGGAATCGGTGCGTCAGCCGCTCGTGCTCGATGCCGAGGAGGTGGAGCATTGTCGCGTGGAGGTCGTGCACGTGCACGCCGTCGCGCGCGGGGTCGGCGATGTTGTAGGAGAAGTCGTCGGTCTCTCCCCAGCTCGTGCCCGCCTTCACGCCGCCGCCGGCGAGCCACATCGTGAAGCAGCGCGGGTGGTGGTCGCGGCCGAAGTCGTCGGCCGTGAGCTTCCCCTGGGAGTAGGCCGTGCGGCCGAACTCGCCTCCCCAGACGACGAGCGTGTCGTCGAGGAGGCCGCGGCGGCGCAGGTCGATCAAGAGGGCGGCCGTCGCCCGGTCGGTCTCGCCGCAGAGCGTGCGGATCCCCGAGGGGAGGTTCCCGTGGTGGTCCCACCCGGGATGCAGGAGCTGCACGAAGCGCACGCCGCGCTCCGCGAGGCGGCGCGCGAGGAGGCAGTTCCGCGCGTAGGTGCCGGGCTCGCGCGAGCCCGGGCCGTAGAGGTCGAAGACCTCGTCGGGCTCGTCCGACAGGTCCGTCGCCTCGGGGACGGAGGTCTGCATGCGGAAGGCCATCTCCGCCTGCGCGAGGCGCGAGAGGATCTCCGGATCGCCCTCCCGGGCGTGCTGCGCGTGCGCGAGTGCCGCGATCGTGTCGCGCATGCGCCGGCGCGCGTCGAGGGAGATCCCCTCGGGGCTCGCGAGGTCGATCACCGGATCCGCGCCCGGGAGGAGCTGCACGCCCTGGTGCTCGCTCGGGAGGAATCCGCTCCCCCAGAGACGCGCGTAGAGCGGCTGGTCGGCGGGCTTCTTCGTGCACATCACGACGAAGGTGGGAAGGTTCTCGTTCGAGCTGCCGAGGCCGTAGGAGAGCCACGACCCCATCGAAGGACGCCCCGCCATCTCCGCGCCCGTGCAGAAGAAGGTGATCGCCGGGTCGTGGTTGATCGCCTCGGTGAACATCGTCTTCACGATGCAGAGCTCGTCGACGACGCGCGCCGTGTGGGGGAGCAGCTCGCTCACCCACGCGCCGCTCCGCCCGTGTCTCCGGAACGCGTAGAGCGAGCCCGCGAGCGGGAGCAGCGACTGGTTCCCGCTCATGCCCGTCAAGCGCTGGCCTCGGCGCACCGAGTCCGGGATCGGCTCCCCGTTGCGCTCCCGGAGCAGCGGCTTGTGGTCGAAGGTCTCGATCTGCGACGGGCCGCCCGACTGGAAGAGGTAGATGACTCGCTTCGCCCGCGCCGCGAAGTGCGGCGCGCGGAGCAGGCCGCCGATCTCCGACGGCGCCGCCGAGGCCGAGCGCGCGAGGATCCCTCCGAAAGCGGCGGAGCCGAGCGCGAGGGCCGACCGCCCGAGGAACGCGCGGCGCGCGAGGAGCAACGGATCGCGGCGGACCGGCTCGGGCCTCATCGCGCCATCACCGCGGCGTCGCTCGCGAGGATCGTCGACGCGACGACGGCGAGCGCGGCGACGGCCACGCGGTCGGCGCCGGGAGGCACCGGTGCGCTCCCGACGGCGAGGAGCGCGTCGGCCCGCGCCGGCTCGGCGCGCAGCTCCGACTCCTGGGCCGCGAGGAGCGATTCCAGCGCCGCGCTCTCGCTCTCCCCGGGCCGCCGGCCCGTGAGCCTGCGGAACAGTCCGGCGATCCGCTCGCGGGCCGACCGGCCGGGCGGCGCGAGCTCGCGGGCCGCGAGCGCGCGGGCCGTCTCCACGAACTGCGGATCGTTCAGGAGCACGAGCACCTGCAGCGGCGTGCTGGTGCTCGGCCGGCGCGCCACGCACACCTCGCGCTTCGCCGCGTCGAAGAGGACCATCGCCGGCGGCGGCACCGTGCGGCGCCAGTAGGTGTAGAGGCTGCGGCGGTGCGCGCCCTCGCCCTCGTCGGGCACGTAGGCGCCGCCCCAGCCGATCTCCCAGAGCCCCGGCGGCTGCCAGGGTTTCACGCTCGGGCCGCCGCGCTTCTCGACCAGCAGCCCCGAGGCGTGGAGCGCCTGGTCGCGGAGCATCTCCGCCGTGAGGCGCTTCGCGGGACCGCGCGCGAGGAGGCGGTTCCCCGGGTCGCGCTCCTCGAGGTCCGCGCGTGGGCGCGACGACTGGCGCCACGTGGCGGAACCGACGAGGCGACGCAGCATCGCCTTGCCGTCCCAGCCGCTCTCGACGAAGTCGCGCGCGAGCGTGTCGAGGAGATCGCGGTGCGCCGGCACGTCGCCCTGGCTCCCGAAGTCCTCCGCCGTTTCGACGAGACCGCGCCCGAAGGCGATCGTCCAGAGCCGGTTCACGACGACGCGCGCGGCGAGCGGGTGTGCCGGATCCGTGAGCCAGCGGGCGAGGCCGAGACGGTTGCGCGGGAGCCCCTCGGCCATTGGCGGCAGCGCCGACGGCGTGTGCGCGGCGACGGTGCGCGAGCGGTCGGGGAGGTCGTAGCGCCCGCGCTCCAGCACGAAGGCGGCGCGCGGCTCGGGGAGCTCCTCCATCACCATGATCTCCTCGACGCCGGCGAGGGTCGCGGCGAGGACGCGGCGCGCCTCGCGCAGCACCTCGCGACGCTCCCGCGCCGCTGGGTCGAGCGCGCCGAGCCAGAAGGCGAAGACCGCGTCGCGAGCGGCTGCGTCGCTCCCGGCGCGGGCCGCGTCGATCGCCGGGGCGATCGACGGCGCGAAGAGCTCCGCCGACTCGAGCGGGGAGAGGCAGCGGTCGAAGACCCGGAGGTCGTCGACCTCGCCTCCCTCGAGGCCGACGTCGCGGAAGCGCTCTCCCAGAGCGAGGGCGCCCGGATCGCCGCCGGTGATCGGCTTCCAAAGTCCGTCGCGCACGACCTCGGTCGCCGCGGGAGCTCCGTCGAGGTCGATGCGGAGGCCCGCGGCGCGTCCCGAGCCGTCGTGCGTGACCGTGACGAGCACCCAGCGCCCGGCGGGGATCTCCGCTCGCGTGCGGATGCTCGCCGCGTTGCCGGGCCAGAAGTGGACGAGCGACCAGGAGAGCCGCCCCTCCTCGAAGAGCACCTGATAGCCCTGGCTCCCCGCGTCGGTCCAGGCGCGGGATCGTCGCAGCACGACGGCGCGCTCCTTCCGGCTCGGCGTGCGCATCCAGAAGGAGAAGGCGAAGGGATCGAAGTGCGCGAACTCGGCGACGCCGGGGAACTGCGCCGCGTCGTCGCCGGGGAAGCGGAGCGCGCTCCCGGCGTGTCCCTCGACGAGCGCGACGCCCGCGGCGGCCGTGCCCGGCTTCGTGGCATCGACCGCGTTCGCGAGCTTCCCGTCCTCGATCGCGTCGAGGGGATAGTGGGCGGCGGGACCGGGCATCGCCGCGCCACGGCTCTCCTCCGACGCGAGCCACGCCTCGAAGGCGCCTCGGCGCTCGGCGGCGAGATCCCGCAGCGCGCCCTCGGCCCGCGCGACGGCGGCGCGCTTGGCCGCGATCGCCGCCTCCTGCTCCTCCGTCGGCAGCGCGAGCGTCGGCGTCGGCGTCGCGCTCGTGAAGTGCGAGTAGAGGCCCGACTCGTCGATGTCGTCGAAGAACGCGAAGAGGCCGTAGTAGTCCTCCTGCGGGATCGGGTCGTACTTGTGGTCGTGACAGCGCGCGCACTCCACCGTGAGACCGAGCATCGCCGTGCCGAAGGTGTTCACGCGGTCGATCACCGACTCCACGCGGAACTCCTCCTCCACGCTGCCGCCCTCGTTCGTCATGCGATGGAGACGGTTGAAGGCGGTCGCGAGCCGCTGCTCGCGCGTGGCGCCCGGCAGCAGGTCGCCCGCGAGCTGCCACGTGAGGAACTCGTCCCAGGGGAGGTTCGCGTCGAAGGCGTGGATCACCCAGTCGCGCCAGGGCCAGACGCGGCGGTGGACGTCCGCCTGGTAGCCGTAGGTGTCGGCATAGCGCGCGAGGTCGAGCCAGTCGGCGGCCATGCGCTCGGCGTGGCGCGGGCTCGCGAGGAGACGGTCGACGAAGCGATCGAAGGCGTCGGGCGCCGCATCGGCGAGGAGCGTGTCGATCTCCTCGGGCTCCGGAGGGATCCCCGTCAGGTCGAGCGCGGCGCGCCGCGCGAGCGTCTCGAGGTCGGCCTCGGGGCTCGGCGCGATCCCCTCGGCCTCGAGGCGCGCTCGGACGAAGCGATCGATCGGGTCGCGGCACCATGCGGCGTCTCGCACGTCGGGCAGCGCCGCGCGCCGCGGCGGCTCGAAGGCCCAGTGCGTCGCGTAGGGAGCTCCCGACGCGACCCAGCGTCGCATCAGCTCCTTCTCTCGCGTCGAGAGCGGCGTGCGCCCGGAATCGGGAGGCGGCATGCGGAAGTCCGGGTCGTCGCTCTCGATGCGCGCCAGGAGCGCGCTCGCCGCGGGATCGCCGGGGACGACGGCCCGCGAGCCCTGCCGGTCGGCCGTGGCGCTCTCCTTCGTGTCGAGCCGGAGATCCGCCTGACGCCGCTCGGCGTCGGGGCCGTGGCAGAGGAAGCAGCGGTCCGAGAGGAGCGGCCGCACGTCGCGCTGGAAGTCGATGGCGGCGTCTCCCGCGGCGACCGGCGCTCGCGACGGGTCGAGGCCTCGCAGGAGCGGCAGGACGATCGAGGAGAGCGCGATGAAGCCTGCGGCGCGCCGTGCTCCGGAGAGGCTCGTCAGCATGGTGCGGGCCCGTCTCGCCATCGAGCCCGTCAGGGCTGGATCGTGATCGCGAGCCCGACGGAGCTGCTGAGGGTGTAGAGCGAGGGGACGCACGGGCCGCCGGCCCAGGCCCAGAGCACCGAGGCGAAGAACTGCCTGCCGACGAGGAGCGGATTCGCGGGGATCGGCGCGGCGGCGACGCCGATGCCGGAGGCGCCGCTCAGGATGTCGAGACCGAGCACCTCCGTTGCGCCCGCGAAGCTCGAGTGGAGGAGGACGTCGATGCCGAAGGGGTCGGAGCCGGGAACGTCCTGCACGTCCGTCACGAGGAGGAGGCCGCGGTCGCTGAGTGGCGCCGCCGTCGACAGGATCTGGAACGCGGCGTTCCCGAGGGCGGGGACGCCGTTCCCGTCGAGGAGATGCACGCCGCTGCAGCCCGGGGTGCCGATGCCGTACTCCTGGAGTCCGGGCACGACGGAGAGGATCACGCCGCGGCGATTCGGGAATCCGCCGAAGGCCGTGTGCCGGAACGTCGCGGCCTCGGGGAGCCCGTCGCCGTCGAGGTCTCCGATGCCCGCGGCGCGCGCGCCGACGGAGTCCTGCGGGACGATGCTCGCGAAGGAGGCGAGGACGCTCCCGTCGAGACCCGAGAGCCATCGGAGCGCACCCCCGGCGAGTCCGGGCGCGCCCAACGCCTTCGGAGCGCCCGCCAGCGTGTCGACGCGCCCGTCGCCGTCGAGATCCCCGATAGCGGACACCGTGGCACCGAGCTCCTCGCCCGGGGTCACGCCGGTCGCCGTCCAGATCGGGAGCCCGTTCGTGGACGAGCGGACGCTGACGGCTCCCGAGTCCGCGCTCCCCAGATCGGAGCCCGGCGCGCCGATCGCGACGTCGCCGATGCCGTCGCCGTTCGCGTCGCCGACGAGGGCGACGTCGGCGCCGAACTTGTCGCCCGTGGCTCCGCCGACGAAGACGCGCACGATCCCGCCGCCCGCCCCCGAGGCGAGGTAGGCGGCGCCCGTCGAGACCGGGAAGCCGGCGAGGGAGCTCGTGGGAGCGCCGACGAGGAGATCGGGCTTGCCGTCGCCCGTGAGGTCGGTGGCGTTCCCGAGGGCGTCGCCGAAGGCGCCGGAGCCGGGGGGCGGCGGGATCGCGTGCAGCAGGACGCCGCTCGCTCCCGAGAAGACGCGCACGACGTTCGACTTCTTCGCGCCGACGGCGAAGTCGGGCACGCCGTCGAGGTCGACGTCGCCGGCCGGAGAGCACGAGGTGCCGAACTGGTCCTGGGATGGTCCTCCGAGGAATCCTCCGACGAGGTAGAGCTTCAGGCCCGTCGCTCCCGAGACCACCGCGGCGTGTCCCGGGTCGGGGAAGTCGGGGTGCACCTCCGGCGCGCCCACGAGCACGTCGTCGTGTCCATCGGCGTTCACGTCGCCGATCCCCGCGACCGACGCGCCCGGCAGGAAGGCGCCCGGGATCTCGGGGTCGAAGCCGGTCACGACGCTGAAGAGCACCGAGGCGTCCACGCCCGAGTAGACGCGCGCGAAGCCGCCGCCCAGGAAGAAGTCGTAGCCGCTCGCGATGACGTCGGGCACACCGTCGGCGTTCGTGTCGCCGGCGCTCGCGATGTCGGAGCCGAAGGTCGCGCCGCCGAAGGGCTGCGGAAGCAGCAGGTGCTGCGTCGTCTGGGCCGCAGCCGCCGGAGCGAGAGCGGCGAGAGCTGCGAGAAGGGCCGCGAGGTCGTGGCGCATGGAAGCCTCCGGTGCCACCGGGGAGGGACCGGCGACCCGGTCATCGCACTCCCGAAGCCGTCTCCGCGCAAGCCCGCGACCCGGGCGCGCGATTCCTCAGCAGCCGCTGAACCGCCGGCGGCCCGCGGCGGCGGCGTGCTCGCGGCGCGCGTCGAGCAGGCGGTGCGCTGCGGCGATCACGGGATCGGCGCCGAGGGCGGTCATGCAGGCCGGCGCCTCGCACCATCGCCGCGTGCAGGGTGAGCAGGGCACGTCGTCGCGGCGGACGACGGCGCTCGGCTCGTAGGCGGGGCCGTAGCGCGAAGGGTCCTTCGGTCCGAAGAGCCCGAGCACGGGCGTGCCCATGCGATTCGCGAGATGGAGGGGACCGGTGTCGGCGGCGACGACGAGATCGGCCTCGCCGAGCACGGCCGCGAGGGCGAGGAGCGAGGGCACGGGCCCGAGCGCGCGCGCGGCGCCCGAGGATGCTTCGACCACCTCCGCGACGAGCGGCTCCTCGCCGGGTCCGCCCGACACGAGGCAGAGGGCGCCACGATCGGCGGCGAGCGAGCGCGCGACGGCGGCGAATCGCTCCGGCGGCCATCGCTTGAACGTGCCGAAGGCCGATGTCCCGGGATGGAGGACGACGAGCGGTCCCTCGCGCGGCATCGCGGCGACCGCCTCGGCGGCGGCGCGCTCCGCGGCGTCCACGACGAGGGGAGCCGGGTTCTCGCGGTGCGTGAGGATGTCCAGGGGCGCGAGCAGGGAGAGGAACCGGTCGACGCGGTGATGCGCCGCCGCCGGCGGCACGACGGTGTCGTCGACGAGCAGGTGGCTTCCCTCGCGTCCCGCGCCCGCGCCCGGTGCGAAGCCGATGCGCCGCGACCCGCGGAGCATGGCGAGGTGCAGCGCCGACTTCGCGTTCCCCTGCAGGTCGATCACGGCATCGAAGCGCCTCCGGCGCAGCGCCGCGAGGTGGCGCGCGACGGCGCCGAGCCCGCGGCGCCGCGGGAAGACGATCACCTCGTCGACGCCACGATGCGCGCGCGGGACGGCCGCGAAGCGGTCCTCCACGAGGAAGGAGATGCGCGCCTCGGGCTTCGCGCGCTTCAGCCTCTCGACGACGGCGAGACCGAAGAGAACGTCGCCGAGCGACGAGAGGCGGACGACGAGGGCGGAGCGCATCGGAGGGCGCGGCCATTCTCGGCGGCGAGGGGCCGAAAAAGGTGCCTGACGCCATTTCGAGTCGGGACAATGAACGGCCGCGCCCGCACCCCATGGAATCCATTCCTCCCCCCGGCTTCGTGCTCGAGTCGAGCGGCGCCATCACCGTGCTCGTGGACGGCGCGCGGCGCGAGCGCCTGATGGAGGCCGGTCTCGGGAGGCCGTCCCAGCTCCTCGAGGGAGCGCGGCCCCGGAGAGGCGGGCGCGGCGCGACCTTCGATCTGACGCTCGGCGGCGAGGACCTCGTGCTGCGGCTCCACCGGCGCGGCGGCATCCCGAGACTCCTGCTGAAGGAGAGCACCTTCGATCGCACTCGCTCCCTGCGCGAGATCGCGGCGCTCGCGGCGGCGCGCGCACGGGGAGTGCCCGTCGTGGAGCCCGTCGCCGCCGTGGTGACGGCCGCGGGTCTCGGGCTGCATCGCCACTTCGTGCTCACGGTGGCGGAACGCGGAGCCGTCGACCTCCTGGAAGCGCTCGCCGATCCTCGCGCCGAGGAGGGCGACCACCGTTCCCTCGTGGATGCGGCGGGGCGGGTCGTGCGCGCCGCCTTCGAAGCGGGGATCGAGCATCGCGACCTGCACCCGCGGAATCTCCTCGTCACGGAGACGGAGCCGAGGCGCTGTCTCCTCGTCGACCTCGACCGCGCGCGCGTCGAGCCGGGACCGCTCCCGCCGTCGCTGCGCATCGCGGCCCTCGCCCGGTTCGCGCACTACCTCGACCGCCACCGGTACGACGGCGCGCGCGTCTTCTCGCGGAGCGACTGGCTGCGCCTCGTGCGCGCCTCCTGCGGAGGCGACTGGCGGCGCATCGCGCGCACGGCGCGCGAGCGCAACGCGTGGCTCGCGTTCGCGCGATGGCCCGGACGGCGCCGCGCTCGCGCCCGTTCCCGCGACGCCGGTGTGCAGCGCGTCGCCGGCCGCGGCCCCTACGGCACCGCGGCGGCGCGCGAGCCCGTCGTGTCCTTCGTCCTCCTGGCGCGCGGCGCGGACGGCGCGGCCCGCTCCCTGCGTCGCGTCCTCGAGGTGTGCCGCGCCGCCGGGCTCGAGGGCTACGAGGTGGTCGTCGTGGCGCGCGACGACCGCGCGTCCGAAGCCGTGCGCGCCCTCTCGCGCGTCAGCCCGCCCGTGCGGTTCCTCGCGGAGCCCGTCGCGGCGCGCGCCGACGCGTGGCGGGCGGGCCTGCGCGGCGCGCGGGGCCGCGCCATCGTCCTTCTGCGGGGCGACGCGCTCGACGCCCGCTTCCTGACGGACGCGCTCCAGCGGCTCGAGGGCGCGTGCGGCGCCGTCGCCGGTGTGCGCGGCGCCGGCTCGCGCGACGCGCGGGCCTTCCTTCGCCGCGCCGGGGAGACGCTCCTCGGGTGGGGGCTGCGGCTGCTGCGGCGGTCCTCCGTGCGGGATCCGTTCTCCAGCGTGGCGGTCCGCCGAGACGATCGGTTCGAAGCGGCTCTTCGCGCCGTGCGGCGATCCCGGAGCCTCGTTCCGGAACTGCTCGCGCGTCTCGAGGAGGCCGGCACGCGCCTGGAGGAGATCCCGGTGGACGTGCTCCCGGAGCCCGATCCCGCGGCCGTCTCCGAGACACAACGATTCTCGATTCCGATGGAGAACCTCTCATGATCCTCGTGACGGGTGCCACAGGCACCGTGGGACACCATGTCGTGAAGGAACTCGTCGCCATGGGCGAGCGCGTCCGTGCTCTCGTGCGCGATCCCGCCCGCACGGAGTCGATCCGGCTCCGCGGCGTCGAGTTCATCAAGGGGAACCTCGACGATCCGGCGACGCTCGGCGACGCACTCGAAGGCGTCGACCGCGCGTTCCTCCTGACGGCCTTCGGCGAGAGGCAAGTCGAGCAGGAGCGGTCCTTCGTCGCCGCCGCCGCGAAGGCCGGCACCCGCCACGTGGTGAAGCTCTCGGCTCTCGGCGCGCGCCCCGACTCGCCCCTCCGCTTGGGCCGTGCCCACGCCGCGATGGAGAAGCAGCTCGAGGAGTCGGGTCTCGCCTGGACCCACCTGCGGCCGAACACCTTCATGCAGTACCTCCTGGCGGAGGCGTCCACCATCCGCGAGCGCGGCGAGATCCGCGCCCCCATGAAGGACGGCAAGGTGAGCCTCGTCGACGCGCGCGACGTGGCGCTCGTCGCCGCCACCGTGCTGAACGAGCGCGGGCACGAGCGGAGGATCTACGAGCTCACGGGGCCCGAGGCGCTCACCTACGCGCGCTGCGCGGAGGAGTTCTCCATCGCGTCGGGCCGCCCCGTGAAGTACGTCGATTGCCCTCCAGCGGAGCTGCGCGAGACCCTGCTGGCCTCGGGGATGGGCGCCGCCTCGGCCGACGCCCTCGTGGAGCTCCATCGGGAGATGGCCGCGAGCCACGCCTATCGCGTGACGCACACGATCGCCGAGGTCTGCGAGCAGCCGCCGCGCAGCTTCCACCAGTTCGCCAAGGACCACGCGCGGCTCCTCGACGGGCGCCGCTCCACCGACTGAGGCGCGCGCGGACTCGGCCGATGCGTCAGGGCTTCTCCGGCGCGTCGTCGCCGGCGGCGGGACCGCCGCCGTTGCGCTCCTCGGTGCTCGCCGCGGTGGCGGGCGGCGCCGGGATGTGCGACGCGCTCACCGGCGACGTCACCGACGGGGCGCTTCCGTGGGCCGAGGCGTGGCTCGGCGCGATTCCCTGCGACGCCGTCTCCTCGACGCGCTCCACCTCGGAGCGGATCGTCCAGAAGTCGATGTAGTGCGAGCCGACGGCGTTGCGCAGCTCGAAGGCGATCACCGGGTCGATGGAGTAGACCCGCACGCGCTTGCCGCGCGCCCGCTGCAGCTCCACCACGTGCTCGAAGTCTCCGTCGCCGCTCACGAGCGCGGCGATGTCGTAGTTGTCGGAGGTGGTGAGCATGTCCGCGACGATCTCCACGTCGAGGTTCGCCTTCTCGACGGTGTTCCCCTTCTCCACGTTCACGAACGACTTGATGGCCTTCCGGCGGACCGTGTAGCCGACGTGGGTGAGCCACCGGAGGAACTTCTCCTGGTCGACGTCCTGCGGGTGGACGCGCACGCCCGTGTACCAGAACGCGTCCGCGAGCGTGTCGGTCCCGACGATGTGGTCGAGGAGCCGCTGGGGGTTCACGTGCCAGCCGAGCCTGTGCTGCACGTAGAACAGATTGGCGGCGTCGACGAAGACGGAGATGCGTTTCACGGGTGCCGATTCAATGAGGGGCCGCGCCAGAGTGGTCGCCCGCGCCCTCGATCGCAATCGCATTGGCCGACGCGAGCACCTTGCGGTGGAACGGCTCCTCCTCGAGGAAGCCGCGGCGCAGCTCGACGGGGATGCGCTCCGCCGTCTCGCGGAGCCGTCGCGCGGCGCGGTCGATCCACTGCCGCGATTCGTCGAGCCGGCCCGCTTCGCGCAACACCTCTCCCCGCGTGAACCAGACGGCCACCTGGCGGCGGCGGTCGCTCGGGCCCTCCTCGAGCGCGACGAGCGCGCGCTCCGACTCGACGAGGGCATCGCCCATCCGCGACGCGCGGAGGTGCACCCGCGCGCGCACGGCGAGGGCCAGGGCGCGCAGCCGGGCGAGATCGATCTCCTCCGCGATGGAGAGACCGAGGCGCGCGAGCCGGAGCGCCTCGCGCAGGTCTGCCCGGGGATTGCTCCCGGCGAGGAGCGCGTTCGCGAGGTGGAGCGCCGTGTGGCACTCCGTGAACCGGTCTCCGATCTCTCCCGCGATCGCGAGCGCCGCGCGCAGGTCGCGATCGGCGCCGTCGAAGTCCTTCAGCGATGCGCGGATCGAGCCCCGCAGGGAGAGCGTCGACGCCTCGGTGCGCCTCTCGCCCGACTCGCGCGCGCGGGAGAGCGCGCGGTCGAGGTCGCGCCGCGCGTGCGTGATGCGGCCCAGATCGGCGTAGGCACGCGCGCGATGGAAGTGGGCCGACGCCTGGGCGGCCGGCATGCGCAGCTCGCGGAACGACGTGTGGGCCTCGTCGAGGAGGGCGAGGGCGAGGTCCGGACGGTCGAGGTTGAGCGAGCGCAGCCCCTGCTGCAGCAGCGCCCGCGCCCGCACGTCGCCGTCGGTGGCGCGGGCGAGCGCGCGCTCGATCAGCTCGCCGGCCGCATCGATGTCGCCGGCGTAGGAGACGACGGCGGCCTTCGCGAGCGCCGCGTCGGCCTCCTCGCGCGCGGCGCCCGCGCGGTGCGCGAGCTCGATCGCGCGGTCGAGGTAGGAGCTGGCGACGAGATACCGGCCCGTGGCGTGGGCGAGGCGGCCCAGGGAGAGGAGCGTCCGTGCGAGCCGCGCGTCGTCGGCGAGGAAGCGCGCGATGCGAGCGCCCTTCTCGAGGGAGCGCCGCTCCTCCACGCGACGGCCGAGCCGCGAGAAGCACTCCGCCGTGGTGGCGAGCGCGTCGAAACGGATCCCGAGGAGTCGGTGGTCGCGGCGCGGCCGCTCGTTCAGGAGGTCGAGGGTGGCGCGGGCGAGGAGGAGCGCGCGCTCGAAGAGGCCGCGTCGGCGGAAGTCCTCCGCCAGGCGCGGGAGGTGCTTCAGCGCGAGGTCGGCCTCGGAGGAGCGGCGCGCGTGCTCGGCGACGCGCAGGCGGTCGCGGTCGGAGGCGTTCTCGCCGAGACGCCCGTCGAGGGCGCGCGCGAGGGCGCCGTGGGCTCCTCGGCGGTCCTCCGAGTCGATCCACTCGTAGAGCACTTCGCGCACGATCGGGCGGGCGAACCGGAACGTGCCGGCGCGCGACGCGAGGATCGCGTGCTGGCTCTCGAGGCGCGAGAGCGTGCGGAGCCAGCCCATGCGGTCGCCGCCGAAGGCCGACACGAGGAGCTCGACGTCGGCGTGGTCTCCGGCGACGGCGACCAGCTCCGCCGCGCGCCGCTCGTCGGCGTCGAGCCCCTGCAGGCGCGCGCGGATCGCGTCCGCGAGCGACGAGGGCACGGGGATCGTCGAGAGCTCCTTCGCCACGTGGAGGAGCGGCGCGCCGAGGCGCTCCGCCGAGGTGACGGGCACGAGCGCTCCCGAGGCGCGGAGCGTGCGGATCGCCTCGGCGACGTGGCCCGGATTGCCCGCCGTCGTTCGCACGAGCGCGTCCCGGAGCGCGATGCGGCGCGGTCCCGGCTCGATGAGGTCGGCCACGATGGAGCTCACGGCGTGGCTCGAGAGCGGGTCGAGGCCGATCGTCGAGAGGCTGGCGCGGCCCCGCGCGTATTCGACGACGGAGTCGACGCGCGACGACTCGGGACGGCGGCCGAGGACGAGGAGCGTGCGCGGGGGGGCCAGCTCGCAGAGGGCGCGCAGCACTTCCACCGTCGCCGGGTCGGCCTTGTCGGCGTCGTCCACGAAGGCGACGACGGGCTGCTCGGCGGCGATCGCCTCGACGAAGGCCGCGAAGGCGCGCGCGAGGCTGTGGATCGGCGCGCTGGCGCGCGGCGCGCGGAGCGTGTCGAGCAGCACGACGGAGGACGAGCTCGGCAGGAGCGCGCGGAGCCGGCGGGCCGCCGCGGCGTCGGGGTCCTTGCCCCGGGGCAGGACGAGGTAGCGCTCCAGCATCGCCAGGAACGGCTCCGCGGGCGTCGGATCGCCGACGCGCGGACACCGGCCGTAGAGCGGGAGCGGCGGGTCCTCGCCCTCGGTCGCGCGCACGACGAACTCGTCCACGAGGCGCGTCTTCCCGGTGCCCGCGTCTCCGCGGATCTCCACGACGCGGAACGAGCCGGCGGCCGAGCGCGCGAGCTCGGAGCCGAGCTCCCGCAGCTCGTCGTCGCGGCCGTGGAAGGTCGTGAGGTGCGCGCGGCGGAGCTCCGGCGTCGCGTCGGGCGCCCGTTCCGCGAGGCGCTCGCGCCAGAAGGGCGACCCCTCGGCGCGCTCGAGCACGTTCGCCAGCTCCGTCGCCGTCGCGAAGCGATGGGCCGGGTCCTTCTCGAGGCAGCGGTTCACGACGGCGTCGAGGAAGCGCGAGATGCGCGAGACCTTCGACGAGGGCAGGGGGATCGGCCCCTCGAGGTGGCCGCGGATGAGCGCCGTGATGTCGTCGCCCGGGAAGGGGCGTTCGCCGGTCGCGAGCTCGTAGAGGAGCGCGCCGAGGGAGTAGAGGTCGGACTGGGGGGTCGGGAGCTGGTTGCGCAGGCGCTCGGGCGCCGCGTAGGCGAGGCTGCCGGCGAAGGAGCGCGCCTCCTCGCGCTCGGATTCGGTGCTCGGCTGCATGGAGCGCGCGAAGCCGAGGTCCATCAGCACGGCGCGTCCGCCCTCGGCGAGCACCACGTTCTCCGGCTTCACGTCGTGGTGCACGACGCCGGTCGCGTGGAGCGCCGCGAGGCCGCGCGCCACCTGGGCGCCGATGGAGCGGACGAGGGGCTCGGCGAGGCCGCCCTCCCGCAGGAGGTCGCGGAGGGTCGGTCCTTCGACCCACTCCATCGCGAGGTAGAGGATGCGCGAGCCGAGCACCTCCGCCTCCTCGACGGAGTGGACCTGGACGAGGTTGCGGTGGCGGATGCCGAGGCCCGCGCGCGCCTCGCGCAGGAACCGGCGGCGCGCGGCGGGGTCGCCGAGGAGGCGCTGGTGGAGGAACTTCACGGCCACCGTGTCGCCCGCCTTCACGCCGCGGAAGGGCCGGCGGACGGTCGCGAGGTAGACCGTGCCCGTCGAGCCGGAGCCGAGCTCCCGGCCCAGGACGAAATCGGCGAGCCCGTCGGGTCGCTGGGGCGGGTCTTCTTCGTTCAGCACGGTGGAGCGGGGATCTTCGTCCGCGCTGCGAGGCATCACTAGAATCTTCCGCCGAGCTGCGCGCCGACGTGTCCCTCACACTGTTCAACTCCCTGGGCCGGAAGAAGGAGCCCTTCGTTCCGCTCGAGGCCGGCCGGGTCCGCATGTACCACTGCGGGCCGACGGTCTACAAGCGGCCCCACGTGGGGAACTACCGGGCGTTCCTCTTCGCCGACTTCCTGCGGCGCGTGCTGGAGCGGCGGGGCTACGTCGTGACGCAGGTGATGAACGTCACCGACGTGGGGCACTTCACGGCCGACGACGAGGACCTCGGCGAGGACAGCATCGAGCGCGAGGCCCGCGCGACGGGGAAGGACCCCTGGCAGGTCGCCCGCGAGATCACCGAGGTGTTCGAGGAGGATCTGCGGCGCCTGCGCGCGAAGAGGCCGGAGCACCGCCCGCGGGCGACGGACCACGTTCCCGAGATGCTGGAGATCGTCGCGGCGCTCCTGGAGAAGGGCGTCGCGTACCGGGCCGGTCCCGACGGGCAGAACGTCTACTTCGAGGTGTCGAAGTTCCCGCGCTACGGAGACCTCTCGGGGAATCGCGTCGACGCGCTCGACGCCGGCGCGCGCGTCGAGGTGAATCCCGAGAAGCGCCATCCGGCCGACTTCGCGCTCTGGAAGAGCGACCCGAAGCACCTGATGCAGTGGCCGTCGGCCTACGGCCCGCACGGATTCCCGGGCTGGCACATCGAGTGCTCCGCGATGGCGCGGAAGTACCTCGGCGACACCTTCGACCTCCACACGGGCGGGGAGGACCTGATCTTCCCGCACCACGAGTGCGAGGTGGCGCAGAGCGAGGCGGCGACGGGGAAGCCCTTCGTGAAGACGTGGCTGCACGTGAAGTTCCTGCTCGTCGACGGCGGGAAGATGTCGAAGCGTCTCGGCAACGTCTGGACCGTCGACGACGTCGTGGCGCGCGGCTTCGAGGCGCGCCACCTGCGGTTCCTGCTGCAGCGCGCGCACTACCGCACGCCGCTCAACTTCACGTGGGACGCGATGACCGACGCGAAGAGCGCGATCGAGCGGCTGGAAGCGTTTCGGCGAGACCTCGCGGGGGCGAAGTCCGTCGAGGGAGTGGCGGGTCTCGAGGCGGCGGTCGCGCGCGCGCGCGCGGAGTTCGACGCGGCGCTCGACGACGACCTGAACGCGTCGGCGGCGACGGCGGCGCTGTTCTCGCTCGTGAACGAGGTGCGCGGGAAGGCCTCCTCCGACCTCGCGTCGCTCGCTCCCGCGCAGGCTTCGGCGCTGGAATCCCTGCTCGTGGAGTTCGATGCCGTCTTCGACGTGCTGCGCCCCGAGGAGGTGGGGGACGCGGAGGCGAACGAGATCGACGGCCTCGTCTCCGAACGCGAGGCGGCGCGCGCGCGTCGCGACTTCGCCCGCGCCGACGCGCTCCGCGACGAGCTCGCGCGCCGCGGCATCGTGGTGGAGGACCGCAAGGGCGGCGCCCGTTGGCGTCGCGGCTGAGCCGGGCTGCGCAGGCGAGACGTGCGTCCCGGGAATGGGGTCAGACCCTTTTCTCTCGCTCTCCTCTCGCGGCGCGCACGCGCGCCGCGGGAGGAGAGCGAGAGAAAAGGGTCTGACCCCATTCCCGGGACGCACGCACCGGGCGAGAGGGGCGCCTGGCACCATGGCGCGACTCTCGCGTCCCGCGTTCACACTCTCCCCCCGGGCCTCGTCGGTGCACCTCGACCCATGA
>CAZJHD010000031.1:0-48623 GCA_964545855.1 uncultured Planctomycetales bacterium | reverse complement strand
CGCTCCGCGCGGATCCGCGCGCGCCTGCGCGCGCAGCTCGAGCGCGCCTGCCTCGGCGGCGACGACGTGGCGCTGTGGCGCGGCCTCCTCGCGCGCGTCCTGCCGCGTCTCGGCGCCCCCGTCAGGGGCGCGACGCGCGGATCCGAACCGAGCCGCTCGCCGAGCGGAGCTTGACGGTCGGCCCGCCTCCGTGGAGCGCGCCGCGGAGCGCCTTCGACCGGTCGCGCGCGCTGCCTTCCTCCGCCTCGGCGAGGGGCGTTCCGACGGCGATGTCGCTCGAAGCGGTGCCGAAGGAGGTGGAGGCGTCGACGGTGCAGGCGAATCCCTCCGGGAGCGCCAGCTCGACGGAGCCGAAGCCCGACTCGAGCGACCAGTCGGAGATCGCCGTGCTGCCCTCGCGGCAGACGACGTTCACCTTCCCGGAGCTCGTCTTCGCCCGGAGCGCCGTCACGACGCCCTCCACGCGGACGCTCCCGAAGCGGCTCTCGAGGTCGAGGGCCCCTTCGCTGCCGGCGACCTCGATGGACCCGCTCGACGTGTCGGCGCGCAGGGCCGACCGGCTGCGGTCGACGGAGATCGAGCCGAAGCCCGAGTGGAGGTCGGCCCGCCCGCCGGAGGCGTCGAGCAGGCGGATCTTCCCGGAGGAGGTCTTCGCCTCGAGGTCTCCGCGGAAACGGGTCACCTCGATCGAGCCGAAGTTGGAGCGGAGCTTCGCCGACGCGGCCTCCACGTCCGTCGCGTCGACGCTGCCCGACTTCGTGTCGACGATCAGATCCTCCGCGCGGATCGCCGTCACGGCGATGGCGCCGAACTGGCTCGTCGCCTCCACGCGTCCGGCGTTCACGGCCTCGAGCGTCACGGAGCCCGAGCGGGAGCCGGCGCGCACGTCGCCGTCGACTCGCGCGATCTCGACGGAGCCGAAGCCCGACTCGACTCTCGCCGACGCGAAGGGGCCGCGCGCGTCGATCGACCCCGAGGAGGTGACCGCCTGGAGGCTGCACCCCGGCGGCACGAGGACCCGCAGGGCCACGCGCGGCGCGAGGACGACGCGGGAGCCCCCCGAGTCGACTTGCAGCGGCTCGCCGACGATCCGCACGCGCACGCCCGTGCTCGTCCGTTCGGCGGCGAGCGTCTGGCGGGCCAGGGCCTCCTGCGCTTGCTCCGCCGACGGCGCCCGCACCGAGAGCTCGGCGACGGCCTCGGGATCCCCCGACGTCGTGGCCTCCACGTCGATCGATCCGAAGGTCGTCTCCACGTCGAGCGTCTCGCCGGCGCGGAGGTCGAGCGCGACCCGATCGGTTCGAGACGCCTCCTCGCGCAGGTCGAGCCCGTCGATGCGAAGGGCAACGCCGTGGTGCGTGCAGGAGAGGAGACTGGCCGCGGCGAGGAGCGCCGGCGCGATCGCGCCGCGAGAGACGTGTGCGAGCTTCATGGACGCGAGATCGTCCTCCGGCCAGCGTGCCGGGTTCGGGCGATGCGGGAGGTCGGCCCTTCCGCTCGCCACGATACCCGGAAGGCGCGAGCGTGCGCGATCACTCGCTCCCGTGCGGATCGGAACATCGCGGCCCTCCCGTGCACCCGCGACGGCGTTCGTGACCTCCAGCGACGTTTCCGGTATCCCGAGACCCCGCGGCAGGCGCGACGAGCCGATTCGAAGGCCTCGGCGCCGGGCTCCCGATGCCGAGGAGCAGCGCTCCACCGCGCGGGCACGAAGACTGCACTGCACCACCACCGATCCTGTCGGGCGATCCCACGGGAGTCCCGAGATGCCGAATCCTGCGCTCGTCCGAACCCTCCGACTCGCGATCCTCGCCGGCAGCGCCTTCGCGGGCGCCGCCGTTCCCGCCACGGCGTCGGCGGCGCACGGAGGAGGGCACGCGCCGGTGAACCTTCCGACACCGCCGATCGTCGTGCCGCCGGGACCGTACTCGGGGCCGCCCGACGGAATCCCCACGGGCCCGAACGCGCCGAGCCCGCCGCGTCCGCCGGGGCCCGCGCCGAGCGGACCCGTCACTCCGTCGCCGACGCCGGGAGGTCCCGGCGCTCCGGCGCCCATCGGTCCCATGACCGGCGGCATCGACGCGGGCCCCAACCTGGAGTCGTGGCGCTACTGGTGGGCCTTCAACCGCGAGAGCTTCCTGAAGCTGCGCCGCAAGGTGCTGCGGCCCGACGGGATCTCGACGCAGTCGCGCGGCGACGAGCTCCTGAGCGGCGGCCGCCCCGGGTCGACCCTCCGTCCGACGGACGAGCAGATCGGCAAGGAGATCGTCCCCGCGCTCCGGGCGGCGATGGCGGGCGAGAAGGACCCGCTCGTGCAGATCGCCTGCATGATCTCGCTGGCGAAGATCGGCTGGGAGCCGGAGGAGACGCGGGCGCAGCTGGAGCCGCTGCTCGCGTCGGGCAATCGGGCCGTCGCCGAGAACGCGGCGATCTCCCTCGGCATCCTCGGCGACCGCACGTGCCTCGTCCCGCTTCGCGCTCTCTTCCTCGACACGGAGGAGGGGCGCAAGCTCGCGGGCCGCGCAGGGGGAGTGCCCGACCGGATGCGCGCGCACGCCGCCTACGGACTCGGCCTGCTGGCGGCCCGCGACGACGCGGCCTCGACGCGCGCGCAGACGCAGTGGGTGCTCTCGAGCGTGGTGCACGGCGAGAAGACGCGCTTCGCCGCGTCGCGCGACGTGACCGTGGCCGCCGTGATCGCGCTCGGGCTCGTCCCCGATCCGTCCGGCGCCGGCGCCGCGAAGCTCCTGGCGGCGTTCCCGGCGCTGCGCGACGCCGATCCCGTGGCGGCCTCCCACGTGCCCGGATCCGTCGCGCGCTCGCTGCGCGCGTCGAGCCCGCTCGACCGGCAGAAGGCCGTCGACGTGCTCCTGAAGTGGCTCCGCGAGGGAGGGCGCAACGACCGGCAGATCCGGCCCGCGATCACGCTCGCCCTCGGGCCGCTCACGCGGTCCGACGATCCCTTCGCGCCCATCGTGGAGGAGGCGCTGCGGACGTGCGCCGACGTCGACCTGGGCCGCATCCCCGAGGCCGCCTACTTCGCGATCGTCTCCCTCGGCCAGATCGCGGGCACGGGGCGCCCCGGGGGCCCGGTGGAGAAGTGGCTCCTCGAGAAGGCGCTGGCGCGCGGCGGCCGCGTGACGCTGCGCTCCTGGGCGGCGCTCGCCCTCGGGATCTCCGGCTTCGGACACGGGAGCGAAGGGGCAGCACCCGCCGACGAGCGCATCTCCGAGGAGCTCGCGCGACGCATGGCGGACCTGAAGGACGCGGAGCAGAGCTCCGCCTTCGCGATCGCCGTCGCGCTGCGGCGCCACGGGAAAGGGACGCAGGCCTGTGCCGACCGCCTGGAGGACGTGCGCTCGGACGCGTTCCGGGGCTACTTCGCCATCGCCCTCGGCCTGCTCGAGGCGAAGTCCTTCGCGCCGCGCCTCCAGGAGCTGGCGAAGGGCTCCCTGCGCCGGCCCGAGGTCTTCCAGCAGTGCGCCATCGGGCTCGGGCTCATGGGCGACAAGACCGTGGTGCCGACGCTCATCACGATCCTGAACGACCGGGACACGTCGTCCTTCGGAGTGCAATCGGCCGTCGCCGACGCCCTCGGCTACGTGGGAGACCATCGGGCCGTGACGCCGCTCGTGGCGGCCCTGCGCGACGAGAAGCACGAGCGCACGACGTCCGCCCGCGCCTTCGCCGCCGTGGCCCTCGGCCTCGTCGGCGACAAGGACCTCGTGCCGTGGAACGCGGTCCTGTCGGTCGACTTCAACTACCTCGGCATGGTCGAGTCCTTGATGGACCTGATCTGGGAGGTGTGAGCGCCCCGGCGCGGATCGCCGCCGCGAGGAAGGCTCCCGCACTCCGCGCTCGCCGGGAACTCCACGAACCGCCCGTCGTTGCGGCCGCCCGCACGCGCCGCCCCTCACGCTCGGAGCCTCTCCGAGGTCGTGAAGGAATCGGCGCCGGGCGACCGCCGGCTGCGGCGATCTCCTCACAACCTCTCCGACCTCCTCGAACGAACACCATGCGCCGCGACCGAAGCCTCCTTCTCGCGCTGCTCCCGCTCCTCGCTCCCCCGGGCATCGCTCTCGCGCAGTGCGACGGACCGGCGCCGGCGGGCCCGAGCGTCCCGACGGGGATCCCCGGCCCGAGCCCCATCACGCCGGGAGGATTCCCGGTCCTGCCGGGCTGCCCGATCCCCATCGGCCCCGTCACGGGCTCCACGGGCGCGAGCGCCGCGACGGACTCCTGGCGCTTCTGGTGGGAGGTGAACCGGGAGCGCTTCCTCGACCTGCGGCAGAACCTGTCGACCCTGCTGCTCTCGGCTCCGGCGCCGCTCACGCCGCGCACTCTCGGCCTCGCGGACGCCGAGGAGAGCCTGCAGCGGCGCGCGACGCCCGCTCTCCTGGCGGCATTGAAGGAGAGCTCCAACGGGGATCTCGAGGCCATCTGCCTCGTCGCGCTCGCGCGCGCGCGCTCCGACGCGGCGGCGATCCAGCCCGTCCTCGAGAGCTTCGTCGCGGATCGGGACCAGCGGGTCGCCGAGGCGGCGGTGCTGGCCCTCGGCATCCTCGGCGCGCCGAGCTGCATCGCGCCGCTGCTCGCGATCCACGGCGCGACGGACGCGGGCGCGGCCCTGTGCAAGAGCCCCGAGGTCCCCTGGCGTCTGCGGCCCGTCGCCGGCTACGCGCTCGGCGTGCTCGGCTCGGGCACCCGCAATCCGCACCACCACGCGCGCATCCGCGCCGGCCTCGTCGCGTGGCTCGAAGGCGAGGGGATGCGCCCGACGCCCCGGAAGGATCTCCCCCTCGCGACGGTCGTCGCGCTCGGGCTGCTCCCCGATCCCACGGGAGACTCGGCGCTCGCGCTGCAGCGATGGGAGTCGAAGGCGGGTCCGAACGACGTGCGCGTGCTCGGGCAGGTCCCCGTCGCGATCGCGCGCCTCCTCCAGCACGCGCCCCCACCCGAGCGGCAGCGCTACGCGTCGATCCTGATGGAGCGGCTGCGCGACTCGAAGGACGTCGACCGGCGGGTCGTGCCCGGCTACGCGACGGCGCTCGGGAAGCTCGCGCGGCTCGGCGAGTCGCACGCGCCGGACGTGATCGCCGCGCTCGAAGCGCTCGTGGCCGACGTCGGCCGCAACGCCGAGGCGGCGGGCTTCGCGCTCCTCGCGCTGGGAGAGATCGCGGCCGACGAGCCCGCCGGCGGCGCGATCGAGAAGCGCCTCCTCGAGCGCGCCACCTTCGGCAAGTCGCGCAGCATGCTGCGCGCGTGGGCCGCGATCGCCCTCGGCGTCTCGCAGTTCGAGCGCAGCCGCCGCGGCGCCGTCGACAGCGACGTGGTGCCCGCGGCGAGCCTCGCGAAGGGCCGACGGGCCGTGGCTCCTCCCGCGGACGCCGTGGCCGACGCGCTCCTCGAGCACCTCGCGAGCCTGCGCGACCCCGAGCACGCCGCGGCCGTCGCGCTCGCTCTCGGTCTTCGCCGCCACGGAGCGGCCGCGCCGGAGATCCGCCGCTGGCTCGGGAAGACGCGCGACGAGTCGCTCCGCGGCTACTTCCCCCTCGCCCTCGGCCTCCTCCCGGCGGCCGAGGCGCGCAAGGACCTCGCGGAGGTGATCGACGCCTCCCTGCGCCAGCCCTGGGTCCTGTCGCAGACGGCCGTGGGTCTCGCGCTCACCGGCGATGCGAGCGTGACGGGCAAGCTCCTGGCGCACGTCGCCGACCGGAACTCGGGACGGAGCAGCTCCCAGGCCGCCGTCGCCGCGGCCCTCGGCCTCGTGGGAGACGCCCGCGCCATCGATCCCCTCCTCGCGCTGCTGACGGCGCCCGCCACCGCGGGCCGCGCCGCCGCCGCCGACGCCCTCGGCCGACTCGCCGACGGCGACGAGCTGCCCTGGTTCGCGCGGCTCTCCGCCGACTTCAACTACGTCGGCGCGGAGGCCGCCCAGCTCGGCTTCGTGGCAGGGTCCTGACGGCCCGCGGCAGACGTCGTCCGAGCGGCGCCGGCGCGCCTCAGCGGTCGCGCGCGCGCGCCTCCGTCTCGAACGTGCCGGAGATCCGGAGCCGGTCGACGTCCTCGCGGAAGACGTTCGGCGGGATCCGCAGGCCGTCGTCCACGAGCGGGCCGCGGAACTCGAGGTCGACCACGAGCAGCGTCCGCTCGTCGAACTGGCGCAGCCTCACGAAGCCGCGCGCCGCGCGGCTCCAGAACGGTCGGCCGCGGTCGCCGGCGACGACGAGGAGCACCGAGGCCTCGGAGCCCGGGAACTCGAGGAAGCGCTCGGCGGGAGGCGACGGCGTCCCCGGCTCATCGAGCTGGATCGCGAAGCCGAATCCGGCCGCGCCGTCGGGCCGCGCCTCGCGATCGACGCGGAACACGCGCGAGCCAGTCGAGAACTCCGTCGCGAGGACCGGCCGGTCGATACGGACGATCCGATGGTCTCGCTGATCCTGGGCCCGCACGCGGTCGCCGGCGCAGGAGGCGAGCAGCAGGAGACCGAGCCACGGCCAGGCGGCGGAGCGGGCGCACCGCATCGGCGGAGGGGTGGATCGATCGTCGTCGGAGCGATGCATGGGGAACGACCCGGGCGGCGGATCGTCGCGCGCGCGCGTCTTCGCGCCAGCCTGCAGCGCGCGGCGCGCTCGCGGAATCGGATTCTCGGGATCGCCCTTGACGCGCCGAAGTGCGAACGACGGAATGCCGCGCTCCACGAGCGCCGGTAGCTCAACTGGATAGAGCATCAGCCTTCGGAGCTGAGGGTTGGGGGTTCGACTCCCTCCCGGCGTACCAAACCACCTCCATGAAGCCGATCCGCCTCGCATCGTTCCTCCTCGCCCTCGGGCTCCCGTTCCTCGCAGGCTGCCGCACGACCGTCGGCGGCTACTTCGAGGACCGGCTCTACGACTTCGTCGACATCGTCCCGGTGAACGTCTCCTGGGGGCCCGGCTTCTACGTCGGCGCCCGGGCGACGGCGCTCGCCGGCGTCGGCATCGGCTACTCCGAGACGACGCGCGCCGGCTCGCACCGGCGCCCGACCTGGTCCGACGATCCCTTCGAGCTCGTGAACTTCCGGACCTGGGACGAGACGCAGAAGGGCGTCGCCGTCCTCTGGACCCGCGATGCCGACCCGAATCCCGGCGCGGGGAACATCCTGATCGTCCCGGTGATCGACCGGGAGAACGACTGGCGCTTCCGCGCCTGGATCGATCCGGGCTCGGCCCTCGACGCCGAGGCGGAGTTCCACCTCGTGTGGGTCGGCCTGCGGATCGGCGCCTCGCCGATCCAGGCCCTCGACTGGCTCCTCGGCTGGACCACGCTCGACGTCCTCGGCGACGACCTGAACGGCCGCTTCGAGGGCCGGCGCGAGCCGGTCCGCGTCGAGCCGGGCGCGAGCGACTCGACGCGCCGATAGCACGCGTTCGCGGTGCACGGAGCGCGCCGGCATGCGGCGCTTCTGATACCGCCCGATCAGGACGGCGGCGCCTTCGGGTCGGGCTCGAGCGCCATCCACGTGATCAGATGAATCTCCTCGAGATCGATGGGCGGAAGATGCCGGGGAGCCTCGAAGGGCTCTGCGCCGATTCGCTCGACCTCCTCCACCAGGAAGCGGGCTCGATCGCCAGTCGTCCCGATCTGCCGCTCCCAGGCGAGCCGTAGCGCGCCTTCTTCTCGCCGGGACCACGGCGCTTCGATCGCGTCGAGGCACCGATCCAGCCGGCTGACCTCGACGTCGACGGGAGGATTCGCGCGAAGGAACGCCGCGACGTCGCGATTCAGCTTGCGCACCTTCGGCTGCAGATTCGCCGGATCGGTCTCGAAGGTCCACGCCTCGAAGACGCTACGACGCGCGCGATCCCACGCGTCGTAGGCGGCGAGAGCCATCGCATCGCTGAGGACGCGCGGCGTGCTCTCGCTGCATTCGAGGAGCCTCAGGCACGTACCGAGCTCCCCCACGATGTCGGCGACCGGATCGGCCGGAACGAACCGCAGGTAGATCCGCTCTCCCACCTTCGCGCAGAAGAGGTGGCCTGCTCGGTCTCCCTTCCGCATGCCCGAGCCCGAGCGCCAGGGCAGGTCGCGAATCGCGTCTCCCTGCTTCTCCAGAGCCCGACGCAGCTCCTGACGGTACTCCTCGCCCGTCTGCGCGGCCCCTTCGGTGCCTCCTGCCTCGAAGATCGACGCGTTCTCGCGTCGCAGCCGCTCGATCTCGCGGCGGGTATCGGCGAAGGACTGTTCCCCCGTCGCACCACTCTCGATCGGCGCCTCCTCGACTCCGACGGAGGCTGCCGCCTGCGCAAGCTTGCTCCGAACGCGCGCCTCGAGGTCCAGCATCCCGTCGAGCTGCTCGTCGGGGAAGAACGTCCGGAGGTAGACCTCGCGGTGCGCGCTGCCGATCCGGTCCACGCGCCCGTGCCGCTGGACGAGGCGCATCGGGTTCCAAGGAAGGTCGTAGTTCACGACGTTGCGGCACTGCTGGAGATTCATGCCCTCCGCCAGCACGTCGGTGCAGAGGAGAAGATCGAATCGGTCGTCGGCGAGGCGCGGCGGCGCCTCGGTGGAAACGGGCGCGAACCCATGCAGAGCCGCATCGCGCGAGACTCCGCCGCGCGCATCGGCCCCGCTCACCGACGCGACGCGGCCGCGGAAGGCCGCGAGCCTCGGGTCTTTCGCGATCACCCCGACCAGGAATTCCTCGATCCACTGGATCGTCTCCTCGAAGTGGGAGAAGACGAGCACCTTTCGTTTCTGGCGCGCGTCCTCCGCGTCGAGCGCCTCGGCGTCCGCGCGCTCCGCGATCGAGACCAGCTCGGCCACGAGCGCTGCGAGCTTCGGATCTTGCTCTGCTCGAACGACCGAGACCGTCTGCTCCATCTCCCGGAGCAGGGCTCGGTCGGACTCGGCGTCGGCACGGAGCGAGGCGACGTCATAGGCCGCTGCGCTGTCGGCGTTCTCACTCGAAGCGAGGAGGTCGTCGATGTCTTCGTCGTCCTCGCCGGCCGACAGCTCGCGGAAGAACTCTCGCCGGACGACCGACCCGCGGGAGAGCGCATCGAGAAAGACATCGTGCTGCCCGATCATCCGCTGGAGGGTCTTCCGGAAGGCCTCCGCCGAGGACTCGAACCGCTTGAGCAACGCCGAGCGGAGAAGCCCCACCAACGCCGAGTCCCCCGATGCACGTCGGCCGCCGGCCGGATACCGCTCCGGCTGGTAGCGCGCCATCGTGAGGAGCGGCGGCCGGCCGGCCGGCATGAGAATCTCCTCGAGGCGCCGGAAGAACCCCGGCAGCGTCGCGTCCAGGTCGTAGACGATCGAGGAGGCGATCGGATTCGGGAATCGGATCGGCACCCTGCGGCCGTCGGCGCCCCGGATCATGTCGTTGGCGTAGTGCTTCTTGATGAACCGGCGCGTGCGCTTCACGGTCGTCGCGTCGATGACGGGGTACAGCAAGTCCGGGCTCAGGCTGAAGGGATCGACGCGCATCGCCTGCTCGAAGCGCTCGCGGATCGAGAGCACGCCTCGGTCCGAGAGCCAGGCGTCCTGCCGCAGGAAGAATCGCAGCAGGTGGTAGAGGTCCCAGAGCGAGTTGTTGACCGGCGTGGCCGTGAGCAGCAGCAGGTCGCGGCGCTCTCCGGAAAGCACGCGGCGGAGAACCGCGGCTCGGCTCGGCGTGTCGGGATTCCGGTAGTTGTGCGCTTCGTCGACGACGACCAGCGCGTAGTCGTCGAGCGGGTTCTTCAGGTGGGACACGTCTCCGTCGAGCTGGAGATCGTTCGCGAGCTGTTCGTAGGAGACGCACTCCACGAGGAGCTGGTGCTCGTTCAGGAATCGCGCCCAAGTCGTGTCGCGCAGGCTCGCCGGGCAGACGAGCAGCACACGCTGGCGCCTCTTGAGGTAGTCCCGGATCAGCTCGCCCGCCGTGTACGTCTTCCCGAGACCCACGCCGTCCGCCACGAGCACGCCCCCGTACTTCGCGAGGATCTTCCGCGCCCTCCAAACGCCGTGCTTCTGGAAGCTCGTGATCGGAATGGAGCCGCGGTCCTTGGCCTCCTCGGTCTCCTTCGCCAGCTCGTCGTGGTAGAGGTGCCACAGGACCTTCAGGTAGACGAGGTAGGGAGGCACCTCCTCGAGCGGTGCCGAATAGATCGCCGCGAGATCGAAGGAGACCGCGTCGCGCCAGAGCGAGTCGAACCACTCCTCGACCTGCCCGACGAGCGGATCGCCGTGGTGGCCCAGCACGAGCTCCAGGTTCGTCCGGAGCCCGGCGCGCGTGAGGTTCGCGGAGCCGGCGAGGATTCCGCGCCTCTCTCCGCGGAAGAGGAAGGCCTTCGCGTGCAGGAAGTGCCGCTCGTAGCGGCGAACCTCGATGCGACCCGAGTGCAGGAATTCGAGGAGCCTGCGGACGGCGCGATCCTCGGCGAGCCCGAACGGCAGGAGGTCGCGGTCTCGCACAAGCCCGCGCTCGAGCTGCTCTAGCCCGAGCTCCACGCGGCGCCGCGTGACCTCCGGCTCCTTCGGATCGCCGGGCGACCGCAGTTGGCGCTGCGCCTCCGGCGTCGGATCCGCGCCGAGGAGGAGACGGATTCGCGGGACGTGCTGCGTCTCGGCCGCGAGCAGCTCCAGCCCCTGGGGGTTGAAGTAGCAGGTCGAAACGGAGAGCTCGGAAGGAGTTCTCCCCTCGGACCGCAGCGCCGCCAGGTGCGCCGTGATCGCCCGCGCGAGCGTGTTCCCGTCGCGATTGTCGACGAAGAGGGGTTGCGCGGCCGTGGCGTGGCGGTCGGAGTCGGTCAACGCCCCCTTCTCCACTTTCCGGTCCTTCGAGAGCCTTGCGAGCCTCGATCCGCCTTGGGCGCGCTCGGCGCAACCTCAGCGGCACCCTTGGGCGTCAGCCGATATTTCTGCCTCGTGCTCCGCGGCTTGTCCGGGACCGTCATTTCGATCAGGCCCTGTGCGAGCGCGGGGAGGAGGTAGGCCTTTCGGAAGTGCTCGTCGTTCTTCAAACCCAACGCGCGTTGGAGCTGCCGGCGAGACATCTCGCCGTCGAGTCTCCGAGCCAACCTCACGATCGGTTCGACATCCGTGGTGACATCCGTGGTGACATCCGTGGGAACATCCGTGGTGCCGCGAGAGCGCGCGGCGGACCGGCGCCGGTGCAGCGCCTGGATGAACTGCCCGCCGCTCTGCCGAAAGCCCGGCGCCGGCAGTCCCGCCCTTCTGCAGCGGGCGATCATGTCGAGGATGCCCGTACCCGCCCGCTCGGCGTAGCCGGCGAGGAACATCGGCTCGGCGATCAGCGGATTGCGGGGGATCGAAGCGTGAGGCTGACGCAGGTCGGCCAGCGTCAACGACGGCGGCAGCTCACCTGGGTTCCAGACCTCGAGACGATCCTCGAAGAGCATGACTTGGACGCTTGCGTTGCTCGAGTAGTCGCGGTGCGTCACGGCGTTGACGATCGCTTCGCCGACGACCTCGCGAGGCAGCTCGTACTCGACCGGGGCCTGCGGTCCGAGCGCGCGCGTACCCACCCGTCGAGCGATCTTCGACATGACGAAGTCAAGTGCCTGATCGACCAGCTCGAACACCGTGCCCTTGTAGACCTGGTAGGACGGGATCGGCTTCTGCACCTCGGTGCCGTGGAAGTGCAGGCACTTGACTTCGGAAGTCAGCAGGAATCGTTGCGGTTCGCGCCCGAACAGGAGCACCGCGGCATGACTGGGCGCCCCGGCGTCGAGCAGGTTCAGATGCGCAAGCGCGGCCCTCATCCCCGTCGAGGGAGGGAGCGGGTAGTTCCGCACGGCTCGGGCGCGCGCGAGGAACTGCTCGAGCTTCGTGCGTGACAGATCGCGGAGCGTGGCATCGGGGCACGCTGCCGCATCGAAGGGCTTGGTGCGCAGCCGCCCCGTCCGCTCGAGATGCTCGACCAGGCTCGCGTAGAGCGCCGCGGTCAGCTCCGGAACGCCGGCGAACCGTCGCCGGATCAACTGATCGCCGGCCCGCCGGACGAGCGCCACCATCTTCGCGCGCCGCGCGCGGTCGTCCGCTCCCTTGACGAAGATGAGCCGCGGCTTTGCCCGCGCCGTGGCCCGGTCGAACTCCCGCTCCGTGGGCGAGAGGCCTTGCCCGTCCTCGAAGCCGTACTCGTTGCCGAAGATCCCGACATAGAGTTCCGCGCGGTCCACCTCGTCGAGGTACACGGCGTCGGCCCGAGCGTCGGCCGCGGGCAGGTCCTCGAAGAGGAACACCGTGAAGAAGCGCCGGAGCAACGGGTCGCCCTCGACGAACGCCTTCACGGCGCGCCTCTCTTCGGCCAGCTCCTTCTGGACGCTGCTGACGAAGATGGAGGCGGTGGTCAAGCCATGCTCCTAGTCGCGAACGAGCAAGACGCGGGTCTACCTCGCAAGACTGCCGTGAACCTCCTGGAGCGTCCGCCAGTCCTCCTCGAGCTTCTCGAGGGTCGGGCGAACGTTCAACGTCTCGAGGGGCTGCTTGTGCGAGCCGATGAACCGGCAGCATCGGTCGTGTACCTCGGTCACCTTCTCGATCGCTGCCGGAAGCTCCGCGAGCTTGATGTCCTTGAGCTTGGCCACCATGACGTTCGGTGCGTAGCTCTGGACCACGCGCTTGAGAAGATCCTGCTCGACGACGATCTCACACGCGCCGCGCAGATCCTCGTAGGCCTTCTCGATGAGCGCGTCCCGGACCTCCTTGTCGGTCTCCTTCTTCACGCGTTCGACGAGGCCGTTGATTCGCTTCCTCTTGTCGCCCCAGCTATCGAAACGCGGGTTCGTCGCTCGGGCAACCAGGCCGCGGGTGTTGCCGTCCTCCGAAACGTCGTAGTAAGAGCAGCGCTCCGTGTTCTTCTCAAAGCGCGCCAGGAGTTCCATCGTGAACCAGATGTTGTGGGTGAAGACGATGACCTGGCGCTCGGTGCCCAGCTCCGTGATCCGGCCGACCACGTAGCTCATGCGCTTGTAGTCGAGGCTCGTGACGGGGTCGTCCAGGACCACGGGCGACGCCGAACGGCGCAGCGTCGCTTCCGCCAGGAAGTCCGCGAGGGCGATGACCTTCTGCTCCCCCTCCGAGAGAATCGAACTCAGCCGGTGGCGCGGTGCGAGCGACTTGCGTCGGGCGGGCTCTCCTCTTCGGCCGGGGAACTCGAGGCTGACCTTGGGCGCCTTGAGCTTCTCGCACTCCTCACGGAAGCGCTTCTCAAAGTCCTGATTGAGGAGCTGCTCGCTGGCGACCTTGGATGTCTCTGTCAGGGACTTCAACGTTCCCTGGAAGCGCCTGAACACCTGCCCCGCGCGCTCAGCCCACTGGGCGGCCTCGACGTGACGCTCGATCTCGGGGATCAACTCCCTCAGGGTCAGCCGGGCCTCGATCATCCGAAGTCTCGGAAGCTCCTCGCGCAGTCGCCTCTCGCGCTCCGACAGCACTCCGGAGAGGGTCTGCTCCAGAGCCTCCGCCTGGTTCAGGTGGCCGCCCAGGGAACCTCGTAGGTCCGTCGCACTCTGCGGGGATCGCAGCTCCTCGGGAGGAAGCGTGAGCGCGCCCGCGTGCGCCTTCAGCGCAGCCAGGTCCTTCAGGAACGCGAGCGCCAAGTCGAAGACCGCCGGGACCTCGTTCTCCGCGAGCTGCTCGCGCCGCCGTGCCAAGTCCTGGTCGAGTTGAGCCGCCTCGAGATCGACGATTTCCTTCACGAGGGAGCGGGCCTCGCGCTCGGCATCGGCAGCGTCTCTCCGGCTCTCGTCGTTGCTGTACGCCCGGAACTTCTCGAGGAGCCGCCGCGCCGCCTCATTGAGCGGCTGCCGGCAGTAAACACATGCGTCCCCGTCTCCCGGATAGAGCGCGTGCTCGACGTCGCGAATGTACCGCTCGGCCGCGTCCACGAGGTCACGCCAGGGCTGCCCAAGAACCCCTGGAACAGATGCATCCCGAAGACTCTCCTCACCCACCTGGCGGTGGCGAGCGAGCGCTGCTTCATGGCGCGAGATCGCCTCCACGTACTGCGCCGCGGGGAAACGATCCACGGCGACGAGGGCCGTCTGGACCCGCCGGTACAAGGCCAGCTCGTCGCGCACGAGCTGGAGCCGATCCGTCGTAGCTCGACCTCGGAGCGCCTCGACCGTCTCGCGCAGGGCCGGAAGCTGCTCTTCCTCCTCTGGGCCTACCTCCGCCAGGCGTCGCAGCTCCGGGAGGTCGCTGGAGGGCCCGAGCGACTCGATCTTGCTGTAGAGACCGGCTTCGCGAGAGAAGCGCGGAAGGAACGGGTTGCCCTGGGGCCGGCGCTCGTCCCGGCCCCCCTCGAGCCGCTTGCGTACACCTTCGATGGCGTCGTGCACGATGCGGAAGAGAGCGACGTCGCTCGGCGTGTAGACATACGTCAGCTCCTCGTCGACGTGCAGAAGAAGGCCGCGGGAGTCGAATACATCGATCCGCGTGAGCGGCCGGACGCCCTGCTCCCCGCCCCAGGCGTGCTTCTCCTCTTTGGTCCCGAGGCGGTAGCCGATCGACGCCGCCGGTGGCCCCGTGGCCCCCTTCCGCACGTCGGGAAGAATGGGCTCCGCATTTCGGACAGACGCGGCGGTTTTGAGGACCCGGACGTAGCCAGTCTTGCCGGCCCCGTTCTCCCCAAAGAGGATGGTCAGGCCGGGATTCAAGTCGATGGCCTGGCCGGTTGCGAGCGCGTTGACGTTCTGGACGTCCGAGATCCTCGTCAGCACGAGCGGTTCCTCGGTCGCGACGCTGGCACCGGTATCTTCGAGCCTCTCCACGGCCGGCTGTTCGCCAGGGGCCAGCTCTTTCTCGCGCAGCAGCAGGTCATAGAAGAGCTGGATCCCGTCATCGCCGAGCGGCTTGCGCGAAGACAGGACCTCCGCGACGAGAGCGCGTACCCAATGGTCCTGTTCATTGGCCCACGCGACCAGAAGGCTGCGCCCCGTGATTGCAGTCGCAGAGGTCCCCGCCACGATCTCAGTCCCTCCCCCGCTTCCAGTCGCGGAAGTGCTTCATCGTGGCGCGCAGGCGGGCCTCGTGGTCCCAGCCCTCGTGGAAGGTCTCGAAGACGTGGACGAGCTGCTTCTCGGAGAGACCGTAGAGATGGGCAACGACGGCGTCGAGCTCGTTGATCCGGTCCTCCTTCTCGTCGGACGCGAGCGGGCCGCAGGCGACGCCGACCTCCTCGGCCCAAGCGGCGAAACGGTCGTCGGGAGAGGCGAGGCGGCCGGCCAGCTCGATGGCGCGTCGGCGGAGAGGATCCCCTTCTGCGGGTCGAGGGACGGGGAACGGGTTCAGGACGAAGAAGTTCAGGTTGATCTCCACGAAGCGGCGCGCATACCAGTCGAGCGCGAGCGAGGAGAGAACTCCGAGGAGATACGCCTCATCGTGCACGTCGCCGCGAGGCCAGAGGAGGTATGGCCCCTTGTTCGTGATGAAGACTTCCGGCGGCACGAGGGCGGCGCGCAAGGTGCGCGTGTCGGTCGAACGCGTCACGTCTCGGATCGCAATCCTCGGCCGCAGGCACGGGAGCGAATTCGGGTCCTCGATCCATCGCGCGGGGAACTCGGAGAACGGCGACTTCGCGTTCGACCTTCCTCGAGCGCGCTTCTCCTGAAGATGCGGGAGCAGATCCCTCGGATCGGCCCAGGCGTAGTAGGTCCCCGCGTCGGGCGCCCAGAGGTCGAACGACTCCCCCTTGAAGACGGGCCAGAAGCCCTTGGGGCGTTCTTCGGACTTCACGTCCATCAGCCCCTTGTCATTCGTTGCGTCGAGTTCCCTCTGCGGCCGGGCTCGCCACGACCTCCCGTCGTCGAGGTCCAGTCGAGGCGCCTTGCGGAGCTGCGCGAAGACGTCCGCCGACTCATCGGACGGGAGGAGCGGCAACGAAGCCGTGTCCCCCCAGCTCTGGATCTCCTCGCCATAGAACACCGCGGGCTCGCGAACGATCCCGTGCGTGTATCGGTCGAAGCTCGCATAGGGACCGCGCAACGCCACCGGCGTGCGCTCCGTCTCCCGGCGGACGAGGGCGACGAGGCCGATCGTGTAGCGATGCTCGGCCTCGTCGAAGACCCAGCCTTTCGTGTTGAGAAGCGTCGTCACGTCCGCACTCTCGGCGCGCGAGAACACCTCGCGCCGAAACTCCGTCGAGCCCTTCGCCGAGAGCGCCGAGCGCGGCAGGACCACGCCGATCCGGCCTCCGTCCTCGCAGGCAAGGCTCCAGAAGCGCCAGCAGAACGCCTTGTAGAGGTCGGGATCGCCGGTCCCCATGCCGGGATAGATTCCGGCCGTGAGCGCACGCCGCATCGCCTTGGCGTCCCCCAACTCGCGCTCATAGGAGGCGACGAGGTCTGGCCGCTCGCGCCGGAGCTTCGCCTTCCCCGCTTCCTGCTCTCTCTGCGGGAGCGAGCGCAGCCCCGGCGAGTGGCGCGCCCAGAAAGCGTCCTCTTCGAGCGTCGCCTCCTGCCAGGGCGGGTTCCCGAGGATCACGTCGAACCCCGCCCGCTCGCGCAGAAAGACTTCGGGAAAGGCGACGGGAAAGTGGAAGGCGTGAAGATCCGCGAGGACGGCCTGCGCTCGCCGGTACTCGGGCGTCTCGGCAAGGAGCGAGGGATCCTCCTTCCAGCGCCGATTCGGTCGCGCGAACAGGTCCGTTCCCTCGATGGCGCTGCTGGTGACGACGTGGCACAGAACCTGGACCGGCTTCACGCGCGCGGAAGCTTCGTCCCACGCACGTCGCGCTCGCTCGACCTCCGCTGGCGTCGCGTCGAGCAGCCGCGCCAGCCGCCGCAGCGGCTCCGCCGCCGCGGCGAGATAGTCGTTCAGATCGCCGACCCAGGCGTCGATCCGAGCCGAGCGCAGCGCGTCCAAGACTTCTCGGAGCTTCCCCACTCCGACGAGCGAGTTGCCGCGCACGAGGCTGTGGTCGAGGAACGAGAGCGGCAGCCCCGGCACGAAGGTGTGGATCCAGATCGAGAGGCGCGCGAGCTGCACGGAGGTCGGGTTGAGGTCGACGCCGTAGATGCAGCGACGTGCGATGAGGCGGCGAAGGAGCTGCGTGTCCTCGATCTCCACTTGGTCGGCGAGCGGGCCGAGGGCCTCCTGAGCCGCCGCCCGGAGCTGCACCAGCTCCGCGGCGACTGCGGGGAGGCGCCGCCGCGCGAGGGATCCGGTGAACGCCCTCTCGATCCGGTCGATCGCTGCCACGAGGAAGTGGCCGGAGCCCATCGCGAGGTCGGCCACGCGGAAGTCGAAGAAGCGCTCGCCCGCCTCGTCCTCGCCGAGGGCGTCGAGCCGCTCGAGATGCTCCTTCAGCGCGGGCTCGAGCGACCGGTCGAGGAGATGCTCCACGGCGAAGTGCTTCGTGAAGTAGGAGCCGCTCGACTTCCGCGCTCCCGACGCGTCGTGGAGGTAGACCTCTCCGCGCCGCACGAGGGGAGCCTCCCCCTTCTTGCAGGGCCGGAATCCGCCGCGCTTGTCGACCGCGAGATCGGTCTCCGCCGCCGAGAGCTCGCTCTCGAGGAGCCCTTCGTAGATCGTGCCGAACTCGCGGACGCCGAGGCTCCGGAAGTCGACGGGGCCGAGCCCTTCCGGACCCTCGACCAGGAGAAGACCGGAGAGCGCCGGCCCGAAGACGGTGTTCGGGAGAGAGACCTCCGCGAGCCGCGCGCCCGCCGGCGACACCTCCCCGTCTTCCGAGAAGAGTCCGCCGTCGTAGGCCGGCACTCCCCATTCCCGGTTGCCGCGGTCGACGGCGCGCGCGAGCCGCGTCACCTCCTCCCAGAGCGTGTCGCCGGCGTCGAAGGAGCCGCCGGCGCGGGCGAGGTCCGCGAGCTCCTGCGCCTTCGTCTTTAGGGAGCGGCGCTGGTAGAGCCCGTTCCAGCGGTAGGGCAGGAGATCCTTGTCCTCGGCGTAGGCGATGAAGAGGAGCCGGAAGAGGGCGACGAGCGCCATCTCGTAGGTGTCGGCGAGGTCCTGCGCACTCGGCTTGTGGAGGCCTCGTGCGGCGACGATCCCCTGCGCGAGCCCGGGCACGACCGAGTCGTAGACGCGCTCGCGCAGCCGCTCGGCGAGACCGCCCGCGAAACGACCCGACGCATCGAGGATCTGCTGGAGCGTTCCGTCGGGAACGAGCGCCTCGGCCGAGCAGAGGAGCCAGAGGAAGGCCGCGTCCGCGTCGGGCAAGAGGCCGGCGTGGCACTCGACGTAGGTCTCCGTGCGGCCGCGCCTCCCCACCCCGACGCCGACGCGCGCCGGATGGACGCGCACCTTCGCCCCGTGCTGGACGACGACCCAGGGCAGCCCCTCGCGATCGGCGACAGCGAGCGCGTAGCTGATCGGAGAGAGACCCGAGAACCGCTCGCCCGAGAGATCCGGAGCCTCTTCGCGCGCGAGGAGGACGGCGACGGCGACCTTGCGCTCGCCCGCCCGGAGGATCGAGGTCATCCCATCGCAGGGCTCGATCCGGAAGCCGAGCGCACGGAGGAGGTCGGCGCCGCGTTTCGACAGCGCGGAGCCCGCCTTGCGGCGGGCCTCCAACCAGTCGGCGCGGTGCCGCGCGCCCGCGCGCAGCTCGTGGGTGGCGAGAAATCCCTCGTTGCGGAGGCCCGCGAGGTCGGACTCGAGCGACGGCAGGACGTCGCGCAGCGCCCGGAGCGCCGCGTGACGGTCGGGCTGCTCGAGCGCCTCGCGGCAGATGCGCTCCACCTGTCCGCGGTCGAGGTCGAGATAGGACGGGGGGTCGTCTCCCGCCGGCCCGCACAGGGACGCGCGCTCCCCGTGAAGCGCGATGAGGAGGAGGGGTGCCGCGCGTCCCGCGCTGCGGGCCTTCCAGGCCGATCGCAGAGTCGTCGCGCTCGGGGGGCTGCCGGCCTCGGCGACGAGCACCTCCAGCGGTGCGTTCCCCTGGCCCAACGCGAGGACGCAATTGCGCAACGCGCTCGCGGAGGGCGACGCCACCGGCCGGAGGGCAGCTCCCTCGAGGAAGGACGCCCCTGCGTCACCTCCTGGACTACTGCGTGCGTTCACCGAAGGGTCCTTTTCGGAAGGGTTGGCTCGCTCGTCGCCGACCCTACCTCCCGCCTCGCGCGGAAGCCACGGCAGCCGCCCCGCCCTCCGGGGCTCGCGCGCCCCGCGTTCTTCAGCGGATCGGCTGCCGGCCCGAGAAGCCGGCGTCGACGTGGTGCCAGTACTCGCAGCGCGACTCGCCGCGGCGCCAGCAGAGGAACACGAGCCGCCCGTCGCGCAGGCCGTAGAAGTCGAGCAGGCCCGGCTCGAGGCCCTTCACCGTCGCGCCGTACTCGGAGAACGACGCGACGATCTTCTGGAAGCGCTCCTCGAGGCCGCGGAGCTCGTCCAGGTAGTGCTGGAACTCGCCGTGGTCGGGGCAGTCCTTCCGGTGGATCTGCTCGCCCCAGATGATCTCGATGGCGTCGGCGCGGATCTTCGACGCCTTGATGCGCGCGCGGAGCTCGTCCATCTCGACGAACTTCTCCTCGAGCACGGGCACGAGCGCGTCGATCTCGTCGACGGTGTAGACACGGGGACCGGGCATGGATGGGGTCGGGGACCGGAGGAACGAGCCGGACGGGCCCGCGGCGATCAGCCGAGCTTCTTCGTGGAGAGGTACCACTGCTTCACGTTCAGCTTCTTGTCGGCCTCGCGCTCCTTCGCCGCGGCGTGCGTCTGCGGCGGCGGCACGACAACGTCCTCGCCCTTCTTCCAGTTGGCGGGAGTCGCGCAGGCGTTCGCGTCGACGGTCTGCAGCGCGTCGATCACGCGCAGGATCTCGTCCATGTTCCGCCCCATCTGCATGGGGTAGTAGATCATCGCGCGCACGTTCTGCTTGGGATCGATGACGAAGACGCACCGCACGGTCATCGTGGCGTTCATCGGCTCGTGGACCATCCCGTAGAGCCGCGCGACGCTCTGATCGAGGTCGGCGAGCACCGGGAAGCCCACCTGGATCTCGAAGGTCTGCTCGATGTTCCGCATCCACGCGATGTGGCTGAAGACCGAGTCGACGGAGAGACCGAGCAGCTGCACGCCGCGCTTCTCGAACTCGGGGGCGAGCTTCGCGAAGCCCACGAACTCCGTCGTGCAGACCGGCGTGAAGTCGGCCGGGTGCGAGAAGAGCACGACCCATTTCCCCTTCGTCGTGTAGCTCGAGAGCTTGATGGGGCCGTGGGTGGATGCCTGCTCGAAGTCGGGAGCGGGCCCTCCCAGCGTGATGCGCGGGCGATCGGTCGTGGAAGGCGTGGTCATGGCGGGATTTCCTCGGGAGACTTGGGAGCCGCACGGCGCGGCGTGCGAGCGCGGAGTGTATCGCCTCGTCCTCTCGGCGGGGCCGCGCGCGGGGAGTGACCCGGAGATCTGCCTCCGCCGCCTCGATGCCGAGGCTCGATCCGTAGAATCGCGGCCCCCTTCCCGTCCGTTACTTGCCTCCCGTTACTGGAGATCCCGCGTGTCGGTGCACAACCTCGTCATCATCGGATCGGGCCCGGCCGGCTTCACTGCCGCCCTCTATGCGTCCCGGGCCGACCTGAAGCCGCTCCTCTTCGAGGGCGACCAGCCCGGCGGCCAGCTCACGATCACGACGGAGGTCGAGAACTACCCGGGCTTCCCGAAGGGCATCCAGGGCCCGGAGCTGATGGAGCTCTTCAAGGAGCAGGCGGTGCGCTTCGGCACCGAGTGCCGCCTCCAGCGCATCGAGAAGGTCGACTTCTCGAAACGCCCCTTCCGGCTCTGGCCGAACGAGGGCGATCCGGTGGAGGCGAAGGCCGTGATCCTCTCCACGGGCGCCACGGCGAAGACGCTCGGCCTCCCGAACGAGGCGAAGCTCATGTCCCACGGCCTCTCGGCCTGCGCCACCTGCGACGGCGCCTTCTACCGCGGGAAGGATCTCCTCGTCGTCGGCGGCGGCGACACGGCGATGGAGGAGGCCACCTTCCTCACGCGCTATGCCACGAAGGTGACCGTCGTCCACCGGCGCGACTCCCTGCGGGCCTCGAAGGTCATGCAGGAGCGCGCGCGCGCGAATCCCAAGATCGACTGGATCTGGAACGCCGAGATCGCCGAGTACCTCGCGAGCGACCAGGGAAAGGTCCACGGCGCCAAGCTGCGCTCGACGGAGGACCCGAAGAAGACGTGGGACCGCGAGACCGGCGGCATCTTCCTCGCCATCGGCCACACGCCGAACACATCGATCTTCGAGGGCCAGATCGACCTCGACGACAAGGGCTACGTGAAGCTCCGGGGCGCCACGAAAACGAACGTCGAGGGCGTCTTCGCCTGCGGAGACGTGGCAGACTCCGTGTACCGCCAGGCCGTCACGGCCGCCGGCACCGGCTGCGCCGCGGCGCTCGACGCCGAGCGCTGGCTCGCCCACTCCCACTGACCGATCCCCCCGCCGGACCCTCGATGCCGCACCCGCTCCCCGCGTCCCTCGCGCTGCTCCTCGTCCTGGCGGGCCCTGGCGGCACCCAGGCCGATGCGTCGGGCGCGAGGAAGGCCGCGGAGAGCGTCGGGGACCACGCGCCCTCCCGGCTCCTCCCGTCGCTCGCGCAGGTCCTGGCGGAGACGCCGCCCGACGAGCCCATCGCCGCCTACGTCGTCTTCGCCGATCGGCCCGACTACGCGGCGCTCGGGAACGAGCTCGCGGCCTTGCCCCGGGGCGCGCGCGGCAAGGCCCTCGCGGCCCGGCTGCGGCTGCACGACGGCGCGCACCGCGAATCCGTGCTCGCCCTGCTGCGGGAGCGCGAAGCGGACGGCTCGGCGCGGCGCCTGGTCGACCTCTCCGCCGTGAACGCGCTCGCCTTCGAGGCCGTGCCCGCGCTCGTGCGCGCCGTGGCCGCCGCGCCGGGCGTCCTCTACGTGGCGCACGACTTCGCGGCGCCCGTCGGCTCGACGGCCGACGTGGAGCCGGCGCCCCCGCCGGCCGCGGCGTCGCTCCCTCCGATGTCGCTCCCTCCGGCATCGCTCGTTCCGACGACGCCGCTCCATCTGCAGAACCTGAACGTGCCCGCGGCGTGGGCCCTCGGATACGACGGCACGGGGATCACCGTCGCCCTCCTCGACGACGGCACCGCCGACGACCATCCCTCCCTCGCGAGCCACATCTGGTCGAGCCCCGGCGAGATCCCCGGCAACGGCATCGACGACGACTTCAACGGGTTCGTCGACGACGTGCGCGGGTGGAACTTCGCGTCGCTCTCGAACAACACCTACGGGCAGAACCACGGCACGCGCACGGCGGGTCTCCTGGTGGGCGACGGCAGCCTCGTCGACACCGGCGGGCAGAGCATCGTCACGGGCACGGCCACCGGCGCGAAGCTGATGCTCACGGTGATCCACCCGAGCGCCGCCACCCAGTCGAGCTTCTGGGCCTGCCAGCAGTACGCGATGGCGAACGGAGCCGACCTGATCTCGAGCTCCCACTCGTTCAAGTGGTTCGTCGGGTTCTTCCCCGACTACTTCGTCTTCCGCTCGATGACGGAGGCGCTGCTGGCGGCGGGCATCCTCCAGGTGAACTCCACGGGCAACCAGGGCACGAGCACGGGCTCGTTCCCCGTGCCCTTCAACGTCGCGACGCCGGGGAACTGCCCGGGGCCCTGGGTGCACCCGAGCCAGGTGAAGGCGGGCGTCGCCGCGGTGGTCTCGTGCGCCGCCATCACTCTCGACAACGCCATCGTCCCGAGCTCCTGCGTCGGCCCCGCGGCCTGGGAGGACATCTCCCTCTACACGGCCTCCTATCCGTTCCTCCAGAACGCGACGAAGTGGGACTATCCCTACGCGCTGGGAACGAAGCCGGGTCTCCTCAAGCCCGACGTGGCCGCCTACTCCGGCGTGCCGACGACCACGGGGAACGCCTTCTACCTCTCGTCCTTCACGGGCACCTCGGCGGCGACTCCCCAGGTGGCGGGCGTGGCGGCGCTCATGCTCTCGGCGAATCCGACGCTCGAGCCGCGCCACATCGCCCACGTGCTGCAGGCCACCTGCACCGACCTCGGCCCCGTCGGAAAGGACCTGCGCTACGGTGCGGGCCGCGTGAACGCGTTCGCAGCGGTGAAGCGCGGCTCCGTCTCGGTGACCTCCGTGCCCCAGGTGCCGAAGCTGGGCACGAACGTCACGTTCCGCGGCCACACGCTCGTGGGCAAGCCGAGCTACCTCGCGATCTCCCTCACGAACACGCCGCTGGTCGTGCCCGGCATCGGGACTCTCGACGTGAACGTGCCGATCGAGGTGATCGCGGACGTCCAGTCGCCGGCGACGGCCGACCTCGACTACTTCGTCCTGCCGATCCCGGCGGAGCCGCTCCTCACGGGATACACGTTCTTCCTGCAGGCGGGCGTCGACGACACGTCGGGAGCGACGGGGGAGTGGCTCATCTCCCCCATCGAGACGTTCACGATCGGCTCCTTCTGACGGGTCCGCCGCGAGCGTGTCGTCGCTCAGCGCTCGCCGGAGAGCCGTTCCAGCTCGGCCCGCGTCGCGCCGGCGGCGGCCGCGAGATCGCCGCGGTGCGCTTCGCGGAACCGCCCCTCGGCCTCCTGCAGCAGGCGCCGGAGATCGTCCACGAGCCCCAGGGCGGAATCGGCGGACGCGTCCCCGCTCCGCGGGCGTTTCGCGGCCCGCGCGACCGCTGCGCGGAGCGACGCGATCATCTCGTCTCGGGTCTTGCGGATCCGCGGTCCCATGGCGTTCTCCCCTGGGGTCCCCGACGGAGCGGGAACAGGGGGGTGCGCCGCGGACTCTACTCGCTCCCCGCGTTCGATCCTCGGGCGGCCCTCGCGGGGCCGAGGCGGGAGCGGGAGACGCCTCCTCAGAATCGGAGGTCGGCGCGCTGGAGGACCCGCTCCAGCTCTCGCTCGGCGCGGTCGCGGTCGCCCGGCTCGAACGTGGCGACGAAGCCCCAGCTCCCCTCGGACCCGCGCACGGCGACGGCGAGGCCCGCGCGGACGCGCCCGTCGGCGAAGCACTGGAAGCGCAGGCGCGTCGCCGGCAGGGAGCCGACGGCGCGATCCTGGAACGCACCGTCGCGCTCGAAGGACGACAGCGTGGATCGGAGCCGTCGTTCCAGCAGCAGCGCGCAGGCGGCCACGGTCGCCTCCTTCTCGGCGGCGAGCGGGAATCCGACGATCTCCGCGGACCCGTCGGTGCGCTCCATGGAGACGGCCTCGGCGGCCGTGCGCCCGACGCGCCAGTGGGAGCCGGGCACGGCGATCCGGACGCGGCCCGAGGCGTCGCGCGCGAAGGCCGCCCCCGAGGCGAGGCCCCCGGCGAGCTCCGCTTCGGCGGCGGTGCATCGCGTCGCGACGAGATCGGCGCCGTTCAGCTCGGCGCGGGCGATCTCTCCGCCGTCCGTGATCCAGGTCGTGCTCGCGATCGAGCGCGCCACGGTGACGAAGACTCGGTGCGGCGTCGCGCTCCCGGTGCCGATCGCGATGCGCTGCGATCCCTCGCCCCGGATCACGCGCCGGACGAGCGTCCGCGCGAAGGGGTCGAAGACCTCGCAGGCGATCTCCGAGCCCGGGCCGGGCGGAGAGCGGCGCGCGCGCTCCGCGAGGAGCAGCGGGAACGTCGTCCCCACGGCGAAGGGCACGACCTCGTGGCGCCGGCCGCGGTCGTCGATCGTCTCCACGGCGAGCCCCTCGGGCTCGACGACGGCGCGCACGGTGATGGAGCCGTCGGACCAGACCTCGCGGTACTGGCACTCGATGGGGCGGAGCCCCAGGTCGGCGATCTCGATGCGGTGGATCCGCACGGCGTCGCCCTCGGCGCCCTGGAGGAGGAGCGTCTCCTCGATGCGGAGGTGGCCCGGATCGCGCGGGTCGGGCCCCAGGAGCAGGTGGCGCGTGCCGAGGAACTCCCCGCTCGCGTCGTGAACCATCGCCCAGGTGTCGCCCTGCTTCCCGACCGCCGCGGGGGCGCGGAGATCCGCTCCCTCGGGCCGTGGCGCGCGCGTGACCGACTCCACGTCGGCCGACGTGAGCTCGATGCGCGCGCCGGGGGCCAGCTCGACGACGACCTTGCCTCCTTCCTCGGAGACGACGAGGCCCTCCACCACTCCGCCGGAGCGGAGCACGACGCGGTCGACGGGCGGTCCGCCGCCGTCGCCGGGCGTCTGGGGGGAGAGAAGGAGGAGTGCGAGCGGGATCGAGAGGGGGAACATCCCGGATCTGCCGATCGAGGACGGGCGCCGGGGGGAGCATCGGCGCCGACGTGCTCGGAGGCTCTCTTCGGACCGCCGGGGTCTCCGACTGAAGCGGGCGGCGTTGCGGCGCGCACGCGCGGCCCGTAGAACGGCGGCCGATCGTGCACGCCGCTTCGATTCCCTCGTGGCTCGGGTGCGCCCTCGCGCTCCTCGCGGCGACGCCGGGCCAGGACGCTCCCGTCCCGGCTCACCGATTGGCGCCGCCGACGGGCGTCGAGGCGCGGACCCTCGAGAACGGCGTCCGCGTCCTCGTGGCGCCGCGCCGGGGCGCGCCCGTCGTCTCCTGCAGGCTCGTCCTGCGCTCGGGGTCCGCCGACGATCCGCCCGATCAGCCCGGCCTCTCGGAGCTCCTCGCCGAGCTCCTCGATCAGGGCACCACGCGCCTCGGCGTGCGCGACGCGGAGAAGGAGCGCACGATCCGCCGCCGCGTCGAGGACGTCGAGGACGCTCTGCGCCTCGTGCGCGCCGAGGCGCTCGACCGCTTCCGGCGCGGCGAGGGGCCGAACCCCGACGATCCGCTGCAGCGCCCCTCGTCGCTCGCGCGCCTGCGCGACGGGCTCGCCGCCGTGGCCGATCTCCACCGCCGCGAGCTCCTCCCGGAGGAGCAGCGCGCGCTCTACGCCCGCGCCGGCGCGACGGAGATCGCGCGCTGGGTGGAACCCGACGGCACGTTCTTCGGCGCGACGGTCCCCGCCGAACGGCTGGAGCTCTTCTTCTGGATCGAGGCCGATCGGCTGGAGAGCGCGGTGCTGCGCAACGTCGCCGCCTGCCGCGACCGCCTGCGCGCCGCGCGCGTCGGGTCGCTCGCGGAGGAGCCCTCGCTCCCGCTCCGGGAGGGCTTCCGCTCGATGCTCTGGGCGGGACACCCCTACGGCGCCTTCGCCCCCGGCGCCGTGTCGCTGGAGGGCGCGAGCCGCACGCAGCTCGAGGTGGAGCGCGCGGCGCGCCTCGCGCCCGCGAACGTCGTCGTCGCCATCGCCGGCGACGTCGATCCGGAGACCGTCTTCGAGCTGGCCCGCCTCTACCTCGGGCGCATCCCCGGCCGCCCCGCCCCCGACGCGCCGCTGCCGGCGGCTCCCCGGGCCGAGGGCGCGCGCCGCATGGAGGGCGCCGCGCGCGCGCCGTCGTCCGTGTCGGTCGCCTGGACGGCGCCTCCGGCGGGACACCGCGATCAGGCGGCGCTCGCGGTCCTCGTCGAGATGCTCGACGGACCCGGCGGGCTGCTCGAGCGCGCGCTGGTGACGGCGAGCGCGCCCCTCGGCGTCTCGGCGTCGGCGCGGGCGGAGTGGCTGCGCCTCGGCGGGACGATCACGCTGGAGGCGGAGCCGCAGGACCTCGCGGAGCTGGCCCGTCTCGAGGATGCGATCGTCGCCGCGCTGGAGCCGGTCCGCGCGGGCGCGGCGGACGCCGCCGCCCTCGACCGTGCTCGCCACCGGGCGTCGGCGCGCGCCCTGGCGCGCGAGTCGTGTCTCTCGTCGCTCGCCACGTCGATCGCGCGCTCGGAGATCGGGTCGGCCCATCCCGACCCCGCGGCCCTGCTGCTGCGCATCGAGGCCGTGACGCCGGAGGACCTCCGGCGCGTCGCCGCGGCGTACCTGGCGCCCGGGCTTCGCTCGACCCTCTGGCTCCGCCGCTCCGAGGCGGCGCCCTACCCGGATCCCGCGCCGATCCCTCCGCCGGCTCCCGCGCCCGAGGCGAAGGCTCCGGCCGACGTCGCGCCCGCCGTCGCCGAGGCGGCTCGGGCGACGGACGCCGGCGCGCAGCCCGCGGCCGCGTCGATCGCGGAGACGGCGCCGCCGGTGGAAGCGGCGCCGGCGCCGCCCGCGCCTCCCGAAGCGAAGGTCGAGGCCGCGCCGTCCGAGGGAACTCCTCCCGCGTCGCGTCCCGCCGAGCCGGTCGTGCTGGAGCCGGTCGAGTCGGAGCCAGCCGTGCGGGAGCCAGCCGAGCAGAAGCCGGTCGGCGCCGAGCCCGCGCCGGCGCCGAGTCCGCCGCCGGCGCCGCAGCCGACACCCGATCCCGTTCCGCCGCCCACGCCCACGCCCGATCCCACGCCCGCCCCTGCTCCCGCCCCGGCTCCCGATCCGGCGCCGCCGAAGGAGACGCCGTGAGTCTCCTCGTCCTGTGGCTCTCGATGCTCGCGATCGGCGACGGGCCTCCGCCGAGACCGGAGGTCCTCGTCGAGCGTCCGCTCGCGGCCCGCAAGGTCGATCGGCGCGAGGCGCGCCGCGTTCTCTCCTCGGGCGCCGTCGCGTACCTGCTGCCGGAGGCGCGCGGAGGCGCCGTCGAGATCGAGGTGCTCTTCCGAGCCGGTGCCTACCTCGATCCGCCCGGCAAGGAGGGGCTCGCCGAGATCGCGGGCGCGTGCATGCGCACCGGGGGCACCGCGACCCGTCCTCCCGCGCAGATCGAGGCGGAGCTCGCCCGGCTCGGCGCGGCCCTGCGGATCGAGATCGGCGAGACGACCGGCCGCGCCCGGCTCACGGCGCCGCCCGACGCCGCGGGCACCGCCTTCGCGATCGCCGTCGACTGCCTCCGCAGCCCCGGCTTCGACGCGGGCGCCGTCGCTCGCGCGCGCACCCACGTCCTGCGGCGCCTCGCGGCGCGGAACGACCGTCTCTCCGAGATCGAGGAGCGCCTCTGGGCCCGTCTCGTCCGCGGAGAGCACTTCTCGACGCGGCTGCCGTCGCCCGCGTCCCTCGACGCGATCACGGCGGACGATCTGGCGTCGATCCCGAGGCAGCTCGTCTTCCCGCGCAACCTCATCGTCTCGGTCTCCGGCCCCTTCGACGAGGCGGCCGCGTCGCAGTGGCTCGAGGAGGCCCTCGCCGGCTGGCCCAACGTCGACGCGCCGATCCCCGCTCCTCCCGAGGCGGGCGCGCCGTCGGAGCCCGGCGTCTACCTCGCCGACGCGGGCCGTCCGCTGCCGTCGGCGCGCGTGCGCGTGGGATTCGCGGGCGTCCGCCGCGACCATCCCGACCTGCCCGTCCTCATGGCGCTCATGGAGTGCATCGGGAGCACGCTCCTGCCGTCGCGCGCCGAGCGCGCGCTCCGCCTCGAGCGGGATCTCTCCTGGGAGCCGGCGTCGCGCGTCGACGACGGAGACCTCCTGCGCGGGTCGCTCGCCGTCAGCGCCCCCTGCTTCGCGCGCGACGCGCGCGAGACCGCCGCGGCCCTGCTGGCGGAGATCCGCCGGCTCGGCGAGGAGCCGCTCCCCCTCGAGACGCTGGCCGCCCTGCGCCAGACGCTCGTCGCGCGGGAGTCGATCGTCGCCGCCGACGCGTCCTCCCTCGGACGCCGCTTCGCACAGGACGAGATCGCGCGCGCCGATCCCGAGGAGTGCGCCCGCTTCGCCGACCGATGGACGAAGCTCACGGCGGAGGAGTGCATCCGCGTCGCGCGGAGCCTCCTCGATCCCGCGAAGGCGATCGTGCTGGTGGTCGGTTCCGGCGACGCGCTCGGCGCCGAGGATCCCGCGTGGGGATCGCTGGGAGCCGTGCGGCGCGTCGCGCCCTGAGCGACGACTCGCGCGCCTGCGCCGGAGATTCCTCAGTTCCCCTTGCCCTTCGCCACGGCCTCCTCGAAGTCCTTCCGGTACTTCTCGAAGACGGAGTCGTCCTTGCGGTGGACCTTGCGGGCGTCGGAGCCGAGGCGCTCGGCGACGTAGGCCTGCACCTCGAACTCGAACTGGTTCCACGCCTCCTCGGTGCCGAGGCCGAAGATCTCCTCGAAGACGTCGCCGGGGCCGCCCGCGGGATGGCGCTCCAGCTCGCTCTGGAGCCAGCGGTGGAAGCCGTCGCGGTACTTTCCGTCCTCGCCGTGCTGGAGGAAGTGGCAGAGCACCCAGCCGATGGCGTAGGCGCCGCTCACGATCCGCCCGGCGCGCTCCGCCTCGGGGCCGGGCTGCTTCGTCTCCGTCTGGGCGCGCGCGAGCCAGAACTCGGGGTAGGTGAGCGTCGCGATCTCGCGGATCGTCGGGTTCATCTCGAGCTTCGCTTCCTCGGAGCCCGTCCAGGCCTGGAGGCCGAAGCCCATCACGGCGTTCCGCCGCTCGATCTGCGGGATCCCGAAGAAGTACTGCCAGCCCTTCTTGTCCTTGTCCCAGCGCGTCGAGTAGCCGCCGACGTACTCGGCGAATCCCTCCTGCATCCAGGGCGAGTTGCTGTCGCTGAAGCCGCGGCCCGGCGAGTTGAAGTCCATGAGCTGGTGCGTGGCCTCGTGCCAGATGACGCCCTTCAGCTCCTCGATGGGATCCTCGGTGAACGTCTTCTCCTCGCGCGGGTCGCGCAGCCAGAGGTAGAGGAAGCCCGAGGCATTCTTCTGCATGGTGCCCGTGTAGAAGGCGCGCACGTGCGACGACGGCGGGCCGCCGTTGCCGCTGCGGCGCCACCGGTCGTACTGCCCCTTCGAGGAGAAGAGCCAGACGGGCACGGGCGTCTCCACGAGCGAGCGGAGCTTCACGTAGTGGCCGTAGCGCCCATAGAAGCTGTCGTGGATCGCGCGCAGGATCGGACCCACGGCCGCAGCCCAGCTCTCGGGACGCGGCACGCCGACGTCCTGCACGGCGAGGACGTAGGGACGCGGCACGTCGGGCACGTCGACGAAGAAGCGGAACGTCGCAGGCTCCGCGTCCGCGGGCAGCGTCTCGTCGGGATCGGGAACCTCCTTCTCCTTCGTGTCGGGCGGGAGCGCGCTCGCGAGATCCTTCGCGGCGGCGTTCGTGCTCGCGATCATCGCCTCCATCTCGCGGATGCGTCCGCGCGCGGCCTTCAGGAACGGGTCCTTCTCCCACTTCTCGCGCTCGGCCTTCGCCGCCGCGTCCGCCGCGACGAGCTCGTCGAAGCGCGCCTTCGCGACCCACTGTCCGCGGTGCTCCTCCTGATCGCCCTCGTAGCGGCGGAATCCGAGCGCCTCCCGCGCCTCCACGTCCTCGGGCGCCGCCAGGAGGAGCTTCTGCCAGACGGCGAGCGCCTGCTCCTCGAGCTTCGGCTCCTCGCGGCAGAACGCCGCGACGGACCGCAGCGCCGCCGGCACGTCGGCCGCCTTCTCGGCGGCGGCGAGACGCTTCTCGAACTCCGCGCGCTTCTCCGCCACCGGATCCTTCGCGGGCTCCGGCTTCGGCGGCTCGGCGACGACGACGGGCGCGGGGCCGCCGTTCGGCGCCGGACTCGGATCGTCGCCCTTCTTGAAGGCGAAGAAGCCACCGACGCCGAGCGCCGCCACGAGGGCGACGCCTCCGAGGACGAGGGGCATCCTCGAGCCGGAGGACGGCTTCGCGGCGCCGCGCGCGGACGCCCGCCCGGCCCGCGGCTCCGAGCGCGCCGCAGCTCCGGCGCGAGCGGGCTTCGCCGGTGTGGGCGCCGCCGGCGGCTCCTTCGCCTCGGACTTCGCCTCGGCCCTGGCCTCCGCCTCCGCCTCCCCCGCCGCTCCGGGCACGCGCAGGGACGCTCCACAGCCGGTGCACTTGAAACGCTGCCCCGCGCGGGAGTCCGGGACGTCGAAGGTCTTTCCGCACTCGCAGCGGACGTGGATCGGGGGCATGGCGCTCGCGGTCAGGGGGCGGGAGACCCGCCAGGATCGTCGCCACGCGGGCGAGCGGCAAGGATCGCCCGCATGCGCCACGCGGCGGCGGCCGCGACGGCGGCGAGGAGAGCCGGCACGACGAAGAACACCGAACGGCGCAAGCGCTTCCACGCGCCCCACCAGCCGATGGACCCGGAGCCGCGGTACTCGGGCGGCTCCGGAGGGAGCGCGACGCCGTCGCGGTCGAGCCCGAGATCCTCCCGGTACCGCAAGCCGTCGCGGCCCGCGAGCGCCGCGCGCGCGAGCGCGTGCTGCACCCGCAGGGGATTCAGCGGACCGGTCTCGAAGCAGACGCTCAGGAACCGGTCGGCGTCCCGCGCCTCGGGAGGATGCCCCGCGGGGAACCCCGCATCGGGCCACTGCACGCGCGCGCCCTCCATGGAGACGGCCAGCGCCGCGAAGGGAGAGCCGAGGAATCCCGGCAGCACCGTCGCGAGGCCCGCGAGCGCGAGGGCGGCCGTCACCCAACGCAGCCGGCCGGCGAGCGCGTCGATGGCGAAGGCCGACGCCACGGCGAGCGCCGGATAGGCGAGGAGCGCGTAGCGCGGACCGAAGGACCAGGCGCCGTGCCACTCGATGGTGGAGGCCGGCAGGAGGAGCGCGCCCACCGCCGACGCGGCGAGGGCCGCGGCGAGACCGGCCCGGCGCGCGCGCGCGAGCGCGAGGAGCCCCACGACGCCGAGCGCCGCCACCGGGAGCGCGTGGACGACGACTCCCTTCCCCGGCGCGAAGAGCAGCGCCGCGAGCCCCCGATGCACGGGGATGCGGAACCAGGAGTGGCTCGTCGACTTCTCGTAGCCGGTGATGAGCGGATCCCCCCACCGGATCGCGTTCGCCGCGAGGAAGAGGACGACGAAAGGCAGCGCGCCGGCGACGAGCAGGGCGAAGGCGGCCGCGCGGCGCCGGCGGTCGAGGCCCGTGAGGAGGAGGAACGGCAGCGGCACGAGGGCGAAGGCCGTGTGGAGCTTCGTCGTGAAGGCGAGGCCGGCGGCGATGCCGGCCACGGCGGCGACGCGCAGCGACCCCGTGGCGGCGACCGCGACGGCGCGCTCGATGGCGAGCGCCACGAGGAACGCCGCCTGGGCGTCGGAGAGCCCGCTGCGCGCCTGCACGCCGAGGTTCGTCGCGAATCCGGCGACGAGCGCCGCGGCGAGCGAGGCCGTCGCGGAAGCGCCGAGGCGGCGCGCCGCGAGGAAGATGCAGAGGATCGTTCCCGCGCCGCAGAGCGCCTGGAGCGCCATCACCGCCGCGCGCGCGAAGTAGTCCGACCCCGCGAGGCCGACGGAGGTGAACGTCTGCCGCGCGAACTCCTCGCCGACGGACGGCATCGCGACGTCGAGACCGTGGCCGAGCCAGTAGAGCGGCACGCCGGCGGCCACGTAGGCGAGCCCCCAGTAGGGGAACTGCCGGCCCTGCGCGTCGCCCCTGCAGTTGTAGGCGTTCTCGCCGTCGGGCAGGTGCGTGAGGATCCGCTCGGCGGAGGGCGTGTCGGGAGCGAGATGCAGCGCGCCGCGCGTCGCGAGGGCGCGCGTCGCCTGGAAGCCGACCTCCGTGTCGACGTCCTCGGGGACCCAGTTGCCGACCAGCAGCAGCAGCGCCGCGGCGAGCGCGAAGAGGGCCGAGGCGAGGCGGCGGTCGGTCGCCTCGAGAGCGCGGGGGCCGTTCATGGGGCGACGCCGGTCGCCGGCACGGGAACGGTCCGCACCAGCGCGGCCCGCGGCGCGAGGAGCGAGCCCGCGAGGACCGCCGCCACCGACAGGAACGCCCAGGAGGCGGGGCCTCCGGCGCCGAGCAGGACCAGGAGCGCCGTCATCGCACCGAAGGCGGCGAGCAGCGCCCCGTCTCCCACGTCTCGGGCGCGCGCCGCGGCGAGCGCCGCCACGACGACGGCACCCGCCACGAGCACGACCGGCGCGCCGGGGGCCGACGCGAGGAAGCGCGACGGATCCCCGCCATGCACGCGCCCGATGGAGAGGGGCGCCGCCAGGAAGGCGGCGACGGAGACGGTCACGCCGCCGAAGGCCGGCGCCGGTCGGCGCGTGCGCACGGCCCGGACGACGACGACGGCGGAGGGCACGACGAGCGCGAGGGCGAGGAGCGGCGCGGGAGCGGCGGCGCCGAGCGCGAGGATCGACGCGAGGAAGACCCACGGGAGATGTCCCGCGCGCTCCACGTGGCAGAGCGCGTAGAGCGCGCCGAGGACGAGGGCCGCGGAGACGAGGTCGCCCGCCGGGAGATCCAGGGGCACGCGCGTGCGGCCGAGCGCGAACCCGCCGGCGATCGCCGCGCCCGCGAGGACGAGGCCGGCGAGGATCGCGCGCGGCGACGTGGAGATCCGCGTCGCGAGGAAGAACTGGAAGACCACGGCGAGCACGATCGCGGCGATCGCCGGCGCCGGATTCACCTCGGGCACGCGCGCGCTCACGGCCACGGCGGCCTGCGCCGCGGCGAGGGCAAGGACGGCGAGGAAGAGCGGGCCTCCGGCGCGCCACTCGATGCGCTTGCCGCGGAGCGCCTTCGTCGCGCCGAGCGCGGGCGCCGCTATCACGGCGGCGTTCCCCGCGACCCCCAGCACGAGGAGCCAGCGCACGGCCGCCGGACCGTGCGCGCCGATCGACGGCGGGAGCCAGCTCCAGACGGCGAGGAACGTCGCCGCCGGGAAGACGAGCAGCTTCGCGCCGTTCGCGGGCTCCGGGCTGAGAACCGCATAGAGCGGGAAGAAGGGCGCCAGCAGGAGCGCCGTCGACCCCACGGCGAGGGCGAGCGTGCGCCCCGACGCGCCGACGAATCCCGTCTCGTGGAGGAGCAGGGCGAGCGCCGCGAGCCAGGCCATCTGGAAGGACGCGAATCCGACCGAGTCGAGCCCGGCGGCGCGGCGCGTCACGGGCGGTCTCCGCAGGTGGCGGAGGGCGGGGCGCCCGGCGGATGCGACTCGCCCCCGTGGGTTCCCTCCGCAGCGAGCTTCGCGAGACGCGCCGGATCGGTCTCGACGACGGGCTCGCGGGGCCGGCAGCTCGCGCGCGCGCGCACGAGGAGCGCCCGCAGCCGCTCGCGGAGCTCGCTCGGCTCGCCGGCGCGATCGATGCGCTCGCGGGGGTCGACGGTGAGGTCGTAGAGCTGCTCGCGGTCGGCGGCGACGGCGCCCTCGGGCCAGCCATCGGGTTCCCAAGGGACGGGATTGCAGACGAGCCGTCCCGTCGCCGATCGCACGGTGAAGATCCGGTTCTCCAGGGAGGCGAAGGCGACGGTCTCGCCGTCGCCCGGCGATTCGAGGATCTCGAAGAGGCTCCGCCCGGCGCAGCGATCGGGCGGCTCGCTGCCGAGGCTCCGCGCGATCGTCGCGGCGAGGTCGTAGTGGGTCACCACGGGCGACGCCACGCGCGGGTAGCGGAACACCCCGTGCTTCCAGAGGAAGAGCGGCACGTGCAGCGTCGCGTCGCGCAGCGTCCTGCGCGACCCGAAGGTGCCGCGCTCGCCCAGCTCCTCGCCGTTCGTCCCGGCGAAGAGGATGAGCGTCTCTCGGAAGTCGCGGAGGATCGGACGGAGCGCGAGGAGCGCCTCCTTCGCGACGGCGGACGCCTGGCGGACCTCGGCCGCGTGCAGCGCGGCGACGGCGCGGAGCGTCTCGACGGAGAGCGGCTCCCCCGACCGCGCCATGGCCTCCAGGCTCGCCAGGCTCCCGAGGGTCGGATCGACGCCGGGCGCGACGACCCGCTGGAAGGCGCCCATCGGCTCGAAGGGAGGCCGCGGCCCCGCCAGATGGATCCAGACGAAGAGCGGGCGGTCGGGCTCCAGCAACCGAACCGACTCGGCCCACACACGCGCCTCGCCGATCACGGAGATGTCGTTCGCGCCGACGAAGAAGCTCGCGAAGCCTCGCTCGAGACCGCTCGGCGGACCGAGGGCCGGCCGCCCGAGGAACGCGCCGCAACGCACGCCCCGCAGGGAGAGACGCTCGGCGAGCGTCGGCACGTGCCGGAGACGGTCGCGGTCGGAGTACACGCCGGCCTCCTCCGGGGGCCGTCCCGTGTGGAGCGCGACGAGCGTCGCGAGCGCCGATCCCGAGGGCGCGAAGGCATTCGCGAAGCGCACGCCGACGCGCGCGAAGTCGTCGAGGTCCTCCGGGAAGGGCGGCATGGGGCTCGTCCGGAATCCCGAGGGCGTGGTGTCGGTGGTGGCCCAGCCGCCATGACCCGCCGAGGTCTCTCCGGCGCGCACCGACTCCATCGTGACGAGCACGACGGACGTGATGCGCCGCTCCGCGCAGGCGCCGAGCAGCGCCGCGACGACGGCCGCCGCCGCGAGCACGCCGCGGCGGCGCGCGCCGCCTCTCGAACTCTCCGCGGTCGTGCTCACGGCCGTCCCCCGCCCGTCGGGATCCCGAGGATCGGCGCTGCCCAGAGGAAGATCACCGCCGTCGAGAGCACGACCGCGAGCAGGTTCAGCAGGAAGCCGGCGCGCGCCATCGCACCCATGCGGATGCGGCCCGCGGAGAAGACCACGGCGTTGGGCGGCGTTCCGATGGGGAGCATGAAGGCGAGGGAGGCCGAGAGCGTCACGGCGAGAGCGGGGAGTCTCGGATCGATGCCCGCCGAGCGGCCGACGTCGGCGGCGATGGGGAGCATGACGAGCGCCGTCGCCGTGTTCGAGGTCACTTCGCTGAGGAACGTCACGATCGTGCAGAACGCCGCCACCACGAGGACGGGGCTCCACCCGCCGATGCCGGGCCCGAGCTGCGCGCCGATCCACTCCGAGAGACCCGTGTCGCCGAAGGCGCGCGCGATCGCGAACCCTCCGCCGAGGAGCAGCAGCATGTCCCAGGGGAGATCCTTCAGGGAGTCGCCCCCGACGAGCCGCGAGCCGCGGCCGTCGCCGGCCGGAATCGCGAAGGCGAGGAGCGCCAGGACGATCGCCACCGTCGAGTTCGACACGGCCTGCGCGCGCGGCACGTCGGCGAAGAGCTTCTCCGGGAAGAAGCGGAGCCAGCCCCACTCCTCGCCGCCGAGCAGGAGGGAGCGTCCGGCCCAGAGCGCGACGGCGAGGCCGAAGAGCAGACCCACGCGGATCTCGGGGACGCTCCAGGGACGGCGGCCCGTCTGCGCCGCGAAGCTCTCCGACAGTCCCGGCAGCGTCGACGGGACGCGGAAGGAGACACGCGTGAGCACGAGCCAGACGACGAGGCAGAGCATCACCACGAAGGGAATGACGCCGGCCATCCAGACGAGGAAGCTCGGAGCGGCCCACTCGCCGAGGGGCGCGCCGCGCGCGAACTGCCCGAAGAAGGCGAAGTTCGGCCCCGTGCCGATGGGCGTCCCGATGCCGCCGATGTTCGCGCCGTAGGCGATCGCGAGGAGGAGCGCCGTGCCGAAGGCGCGGTGCGACGGAGATTCCCGCCCGATGCCGCCCGCCTCGAGGGTCGCGACGGCGATGGGGAACATCATCACGGCCGTCGCCGTGTTCGAGATCCAGCAGGAGACGAAGGCCGTGCCCACGAGGAAGCCGAGCACGATGCGGCGCGGGCTCGTTCCGATGGCGCGCACGATGCCGAGCGAGATCCTCCGGTGGAGACCCCAGCGCTCGATGGCGCTGCCGAGGACCATGCCTCCCAGGAACAGGAAGTTGACGTCGTCGAAGTAGGTGGCGGCGACGGTGCGCGCCGGCAGCACGCCGAGCAGCGGGAAGAGGCCGAGGGGCAGGAGCGAGGCGGCGCCGAGCGGAATCGATCCGAGCACCCAGCAGACGGCCGTGGCCACGGTGACGGAGGCCGCGTGGCGCGCCTGCGGCGAGAGCGTCGTGAAGGACGCGGCGATCTCCACGGCGGCGAAGGCCAGGAGCGGCGCCGCGAGGCGCGCGCCCCCGGAGCCTCCTCCGTCGGCGCCGTGCTCCTGCGCGCCCGATCGGGGATCGCTCAAGAGGTTTCCGGCGGCGGCGACGCGGCGCGCGTCGACTCGACGACCCAGCGGGCGTAGTCGAGGTTCGGGGCGCCCGCCCGGCCGACGAGAATCTCGGGCACGGCGTAGGGATGGAGCTCCCGCAGGCGTTGCGCGGCCGCGACCTCCCTCCCCGCGACGGTCTTCAGCAACACGAGGACCTCGCGCGCGTCCTCCACCGCCCCCTCCCAGCGGTAGATCGACCGGGCGCCGGGCACGATCGTGCCGCAGGCCACGAGCCGCTCCTCCACGAGCACGCGCACCATCCGCGCCGCCTCCTCCTCGCTGCCGAGCGTCGTGAGCATCACGGAGACGGAGTCCGGCGGGCGAGGGATCGGTCGGCGCGGCATGGCGGTGGGCGCGGTCGGCGGCGCGGCGCATCCTGCCAGACGGCGCCGCCGATCGCGCGGCCCGGAGGCACCGCGCGACGCGCCGCTATGCTGTCGCGCCCCTCCGATGAAACTGTTCGACCGGGCCGTCGTCACGATGCTCCCGCTGATCCCGAAGCCGGTCGTGCGGAGGATCGCGGGGAAGTACATCGCCGGAGAGAGCCTCGAGGACGCCGTGCGGGTCGTCCGCGGCCTGAACGCGTCGGGCTGCCTCGCGACGGTCGACGTGCTCGGCGAGTTCATCACCGACTTCCGCGAGGCCGAGGAGACGGCCCGCGAGTACGGCGCGCTCCTCGCCGCCATCGACCGCGAGCGGCTGCGCTCCAACGTGTCGATCAAGCTCACGGCCTTCGGTCTCTCCCTCGACGCGGAGCGCTGCTACGGGCTCGTGAAGGCGCTCGTCGAGCGCGCGCGCGGCCTCGGCAACTTCGTGCGCATCGACATGGAGGACTCCCCCGTCACGACGGCGACGCTCGACGTCTACCGCAGGCTCCGCAGGGAGGGTCTCGACAACTGCGGCGTCGTGCTCCAGGCCTACATGCGGCGGAGCCCGAAGGACGTGGCCGATCTGCTGCCGCTCGGCACGTCGTTCCGGCTCTGCAAGGGGATCTACGTGGAGCCGCCGGAGGTCGCCTACCAGGGGCGCGAGGAGGTCCGCGCGCAGTACCGCGCGCTGCTGCGGCAGATGATCGAGGGCGGCGCCACGCGCGTCGGCATCGCGACCCACGATCCGCCCCTCCTCGAGGACGCGCTCGCCTACGTGAAGGAGAAGGCCGTCCCGGCGGAGCGCTTCGAGTTCCAGATGCTCCTCGGCGTCGCGGAGGCGTGGCGCCGTCGCCTCGTCGACCTCGGCCACGGGATGCGCGTCTACGTCCCCTACGGCCGGAGCTGGTATGGCTACAGCGTCCGCCGCATCAAGGAGAACCCGAGCATCGCCGGCTACGTCGCGAAGGGGATGTTCGGGCTGTGAGCTACTGCGGAGTGAGATGCCAGTCCCAGGCGCGCGCGCCCGTCTTGTCCGACACCGACGCCGTGAGGCCGAAGCCGAGGCCGGCCGGAAGGACGAGGTTTCCGTAGACGAGATCCACCTGCTTCCCGTCGGGGGAGAAGTCGATCGACGTGAGGTAGGCGGCGAGGTCCCAGAAGATCTCGCCGCTCCCGTAGAGCGGATGCTCGGCGAAGACCGAGAGCGTCGTCTGGTCGAGGCCGCCCACGGGGTCGAGGATTCCGTCGGGGTCGACGTAGCGCAGGCGGAGCGGGTGCGCGGGAGCGGGACCGTAGGAGAGGTAGACCTTCGGTCCTCCGGGGCGGCTCATCGGGTCGTAGGGGTTGTAGCCCTGCGCCACCTCGTCGCGGTTCGTGAAGCCGTCGAGGTCGTTGTCTCCCTGCTGGTCGACCGTGTTCGCGAGGACGAAGCCGGTCGGGTCTCCGTCGATCACGTCGCCGAAGGTGTAGGTGGGATCGAGAGGGATCCAGGAGGACTGGCCCGTCACCAGCGAGAACTTCACGAGCTGGCGGCCGAAGGCCGGGGAGACGAGCTTTCGCACGTAGAAGACCTCCTCCCCCGTCGGCCCGAAGGCGAACTCGTCGACGCCCCAGCCGAGGAACCAGCTCGCGCCCTGGCCACCCGTGACGGGATCGAAGCAGACGAGGTGGCTGTAGTCGTTCACCCAAACGATCATCCACGGCCGACCCTGAGGATCGACGCGGGCGCCGTCAGGGTCGCCGAATCCGGGAGTGAAGACTGCGCCGAGCTCCGACGTGCCGTCGGTGAGGACGAACTTGCCGGCGCTTCCCGTCCCTGCGGGTGGCGGAACGAAGCCTCCCAGGAGCATCCACGCCTGGCCGTCGGGCGTCGACTGGAGGCGAAGGAAGCTGGATCCGCTCTGCCACGTTCCGAACCAGTCCTCGAACGTCGACGTGACGCTTCCGTCGGCGCCGCTCAGCTTCCGGGCCCAGGCGGTCTCGAAGCCCGAGACGAAGTGGTGGCCGCCGACCCAGACCGACTGGTCGGGGCCGACGACGAGGCTCGAGGGGAGGCTCTTGGCGAGTCCTGCACAGCTCGCGGCGTTCGTCCAGGCCACTTGGCCATTGGACTTGATCTTGAGGACGGGGCCGAGACTCGCCAAGGAGCCGAGGGCGAGCACGAACACGGAGCCCTCTCGGTCCGCGGCGACGAAGTACGGGTAGTGGGCGAGATTCACCGTGAGGAGCGTCGTCCCGACAGCGCTCAGCTTCGCGACGCGCTTGCAAGCGCCCCCGCAGGGGATCGTCGTCCAGAGATCGCCCCGGGCCGTGACTGCCACGGTGTGGTCGGGCGCCCAGCCGTTCATTCCGAGCGGCTTCAGATCGGTGGTCCCAAGGTGCTGCAGCTTTCGGTCGAAGCGGAGGAGCAGCGGATTCCAGTCGGGCGTCGCCGGATCGAGGGCCTTCACGAGGACCTGGTCGGTGACGAGCTGGGCCTGCACGATGGAGGCGGCGAGGACGAACGCGAGCAGGGCGGCCGGAGCGAGGAGGCGGCGGCGAGAGCGATGCATGGAAGGATTCGATGACAGGGAAGAGGGCCGAAGAACGAGACGCTCGGCCCGCGCCGCGCCGTAGGCTGCGCAGCGCGGGCCGTCGGTCTTCCATCACGGATCTCCCTGCTCCAGATGGGCGCCGCAGCCCGCCTTCACGACGGGGATCGCAGGGGCATGCCGGCTCGGCACCTGGTGGCCGCTCGCCGTCACGACGAGCTGCGCGCGGTTCGCCGAAGCGCCGCCGCCGAAGTGGCCCGCTGCCATCCACCGGCCGAAGAGGTCGTGGGGGCTCGGCCCCGCCGGCAGCAGCGGGTAGTCCATGAAGTCGTTGAAGAGCTGCCACGAGGGCTGCAGCGACAGCGGCGCTCCGCCGTTTCCCCAGTAGAGGATCTCCGAGAGGAAGTAGAGGCCCACGGTGCCCGCCTCGACGACCGGCCGCGTGGGGAAGGGCATCGGGCGCTCCGTCTCCGGCTCCGAGATCACCACGGCCGGCTGCTCGCTCTGGGTGGCGGCGTTCCACCACTTCGTGAAGACGAGGTTCTTGCTGAAGCGCCAGCCGAAGGTGGGGACGGGGCTGAAGAGCTGGAGATCGGGCGTAGCGCAGAAGGGCGGGTTGGTGCACGACGAGTTCCGCCAGACGTAGAGAGCCCCGACCCGATCGACGTGAGCCGCCGATGCAGCAGTTCCGACGGCGACGCCGCCATTCGCCGTCCCGGGCCATCGCGCCGTCTCGGCGTGGATCAGGAGGTCGAGTTCCTGGTCGCCGTCGATGTCGCCCATCCAGAGGTACCAGCCGAAGTTGAAGTCTCCCGTCGTCCCGACGAGCGGCGCCGGCGGCTCGAAGAGGCCGGATCCACCGGTGTGGACGACGACCATGGTCGCGCCGCTCGGCTTCGTGATGAACGCGCCCCGGAAGAGATAGGCGCGGCCGCTGCGGTCGAGCGCCCCGGGGGCAACGCCCCACTTGGGCTGCCCGACGAGGAGGTCTCCCTTGCCGTCTCCGTCCACGTCACCCGCGGCGATGTCGTTGCCGAAGCCGCCGCCGAAGCCGTTGTGGGACGCATGGGGCGGATCGAGGATCGTCACTTTCGAGAGCGTTGGGTGGACACCTCCGGGGATCGAGGCGTCTCCCCAGAAGATGTAGACGCGGCCGAGGGTCGGAGCGCCGACGACGAGATCGAGATAGGAGTTGCCCTGCGCGTCGGGTCCGTCCACGTCGATCACGCGGATCACGGAGCCGAAGCCCTGGTTCGGCTCGATGATCCCGCTCACCGGGTGGGGAACGGGAGTGAAGGAGCGGTTCAGGCCGAGGCTCGCGTCGCCGGCGAGGATCGGAACCTTCATGAAGGAGTTTCCCTCGATCTGGTAGGCGTCGGCGGCGCCTGTGTTCGCGATCACGCCACCGCCAGCGAGCTTGTAGTCGCGGAGGTGGGCGCTCACGAAGAGTGTTTGGTATTGGTGGGTCGGCTTCATCTTCCCGGCCGCCAGACCGAGATCTCCCACCTCCTGCCCCGCCTCGTAGTCGCTGGCGACGAGGTCGAGGCGGAGCGGATTCGCCGAAAGCGGATTCGTTTGGTGCGCCCCGAAGACATAGCCGTTGCCGTTCATCGAGTAGGTCGTCGTTCCGACGACTCGATCCTCGTTCGTCGCACCGACGGCCGCGTCGGTGAGGTTCCCCTGGAAGTCGTAGAGCTTGAGCGCGTCGATGACGCAGCCGAACAGCCCGCTCGTCTTGGGGTCGACCTCGGGGGCGCCGTTCACGAGATCCGAGGCGTAGAAGGCGTCGCGTCGCACGGGGAGGGGCGCAGCGGGCGGGCCGTACTGGATCTGAGCGTCGGCCTCGCTCGCGAGCGCGGCGGCGATCAGCAGCGCGCCGCAGGCCTCGGGCGGGATCCACCTCCGAGGTCTACGGCCTCGAAGTTGCCTCTCTCTCGGCTCTCGGCTCTCGGCTCTCGGCTCTCGGGTTTCGAGTCATGACGACCTCCTCTCGCGTGGAGAGGCTCTCGCGGGCGCGAGGCGCGCCCGACGAGGCCCGGGAATTCGACGCCGGGTTCCCCGCGCCGTCAAGGCGCCGCGCTCTCGATCTTCACCGCCCGATCGCGAGACGGCGCGCGAGGACCTCGTCGAGGCCGGCGCTCGCGCGGATCTTCTCCATCGTGCGCTGGAAGTCGTAGGGCACGCGGACCCAGCGGAGGCGCGCGTCGTCGAGCAGGGCGAAGCAGGCGCGGTTGTCGCCGTCGCGCGGCTGCCCGACGCTGCCGACGTTCAACAGCATCGACTCGCCCTCGGGGAGCGCGACCCATTCGTCCGGCTCCGAGGGCGGCGACTCGAACTTGAGGCTCCGGCGGAAGACGCCCGGCTGGTGCGTGTGGCCGACGCAGCAGATCCCGTCGAAGGTGCGGAAGATCGCCTCCATCTTCTCCGGCGCGAGCAGTCCGTCGGTCGCGAGCACGTACTCGCGGACGGGGTCGCGCGGCGAGGCGTGCACGAAGAGGAAACGCCCGATGCGGTGGGACGTCGGCCGCGACCGCAGGTAGTCCCAGCGCGCGCGCTTCGTGCCCGACGCGAAGAGCCCCGGCCGCATGCGCTTCGCCGTGAACTCGATGGCGCCGCGCGCGTGCGGATTGAAGTCCTGCGCGCCGTTGAAGAGCGCCTCGTCGTGGTTCCCGAGGAGGCAGACCTCGCAGCGCTCCTTCACCAGATCGACGCAGTACTCCGGCTCCGGCCCGTACCCGACGACGTCGCCGAGACAGATCACCTTGTCGACGCCGGGGACGCGCTCGATCGCGGCGAACACCGCGTCGAGGGCCTCCCGATTCGAGTGGATGTCGGAGATGAGTGCGATCACGTCACGGGTGGGGACGCCTCGAGCGTCCGCACGGCGGCCCCGATGACCCTCTCCGCCGTCTCCTCGAAGGGTCCGGGGAGATCGGCGCCGGCGGCGCGGAGATGTCCGCCACCGCCGAAGGGCTTCAGGAGCGCGTTCACGTCGAAGGTCCCTTTCGAGCGAGCCGAGATCTTCACCCGGCCCGGGGCGTTCTCTCGGAAGAGCAGGACGGCGTCCACCTTGCCGACGGAGCGCAGGATGTCGAGCACTTCGTCGGTGTCGTGGAGCTCGGCCGAGGCGGCGGCCATCTGCGCCTGCCGGATGGAGACGATCGCGAGCCGGCCGCCGGCCTCGTAGCGCAGCGTCCGGAGCGCGACGCCGACGCCCCGCGGGAACTCCGGCGGATTCGTCTGGTAGAGGCGGCCGAAGATCACCGACGGATCGACGCCGCCGGCGACGAGCTCGGAGGCGACGGCGAAGGTCTCGCGGTCGGTGTTGCTGTACTTGAACCATCCCGTGTCGGTCGTGAGCGACACGAAGATCGCCTCGAGCGCCTGCACAGGGAGCGAGATCCCCATGCGCGCCGCCAGGCGATGCACGAGCACGCCCGTCGCGGGCGCCGTGGAGTCGATCAGCTCCACGTCCCAGCTCTGGCCCGTGCTCGGCTGATGGTGGTCGAAGACGCAGGTCGTCGCCTTCGACGCGCGGATCCGGTCCGCCACGGCCCCGCAGCGCTCGATCACCGACACGTCGAGGACGCAGGCGACGTCGAAGGGCGCGATCCCTCCCTCCGGGCGCTGGGCGTCGAAGTGCGTGTAGGGCGTGTGCGCCCGCAGGAACTCGTAGCGCGGATCGAGGGGATCGGGGTTCACGACCTGCACGGACTTGCCGAGGGAGCGCAGGACGTGGAAGAGCGCCGACTGCGCGCCGAGGCAGTCGCCGTCGGCGCGGACGTGTCCCGTCAGGAGGAAGCGGTCCCGCGATCGAAGGAGCTCGGCGACGCGCTCGTAGGGAGCGGTGGCCAGCGGGGCCTGGGTGGAAGTCTTCGAGGTCACGTTCGGGTTCGCTTCGGTGGCCGGGGTGGGATCGGTCGCATCGGGCTCCCCCCGCGAGGAGCCGAGAGGCCGCCGCGCAGGGAGCGCTTCGAGCCGACGGACCTGGGCCCCGGCTCTCCGGAGTCCGCCGGGGCGCGAACGCGCGCGACCGAGAGATCGTGGACACCCCAGGATGGCACTCGCGGGGCGTCGCTCCAAGGAGTCTGAGGTCGTGAAGAAATCGGCGCCGCGCTTCGGTCGGCTGCGAGCGGCTGCGGCTTCGTTGCTCCTCCTCCGCAACTCTCCATGAGTTGCGTCGTCGTCGCGCCTCGCCTCGCTCGCTCTCGCTCGGCCTCGGGCCAGCGGCGGCGATCTCCTCACAACCTCTCTGCCGTGCGCGCGGCGAGGCTTACGACGCGGTCGACGGCCACCGCGCGACGAGCGTCGGCCGGTGCATCAGCGCTTCGTGCAGCGCGCGCGATCGCAGGCGCGCGCTCGCGCCGCGGGGCGGCTCCAGATCGAGCACGACGAAGTCCGCCGGGCTGCCAGGGAGGAGCGTGCCCGTGCCGCGCGCGAGCCCCATGGCGGCGACGGGCGCGACCGTGGCCGCGTGGAGGATCCGGTCGGGGGGGAGCCAGGGATCGCTCGCACGGAGGCGCGCCATCTCGAGGAACGGGTCGAGGTCGTCGTTCGACGCGAGCGAGTCGGTGCCGAGGGCGAAGGAGAGCCCCGCGGCGACCCAGCCCCGCACCGGCGTCGCGCCGCGCCGGAACCAGGCGTGGGTGCCAGGACAGTGCACCGCGACAGCGCCCGCCTCCGTCGCGCGGCGCAGCTCGCGGCGCGCGAGGACGTTCCCGTGGACGAGCAGCGTGCGTGGTCCGAGCAGCCCCGCCGCATCCACCTGGGAGAAGGGCGAGCGGCCCGGGACGGGGAACGCAGGACGCCGGCCGCGCTCGCGCAGGAGGCCCTCGATGGGGCCGGCGCCTTCGCGGCACCAGCGGTCCTCCTCCTCGGTCTCGCCGACGTGGATCGAGAGGGGCGCGCGGGCGCGGCCCGCCGCGACGAGGGCTTCGAGGGAGACCGTGTAGGGCGCATGGGGTGCGAGGCCCGCCCGCGGCCCTGGGCGCGCGCCGCGCACGGGACGCCGCACGTGCTGCCGAACGAGCCGCTGCACGATGGCCGACGCCGTCGCGGGATCGAAGGCCAGGAACTCGCGGTAGGCGACTCCCGCGAGACCCGCCGCGCGCAGCGCCGCGGCGCCGGATCCGTCGGTGTCGTGATCTCCGACGACCGATGCTCCGCGGGCGCGGAGGCGCCTCGCTCCGCGCAGCGCCGCGCCACGGGGAGGCGGCGGCGCGGAGAGCAGCCGGCGGATCCAGGTCGTGAATTGGATCCCGCGCCGCAGGCAACCCTCGAGGTGCGTGTAGCGGAGATGGGCGTGCGCGACGACCAGCCCGGGAATCACGACGCGTCCCGGCAGATCGACGACGCGCGCCTCCCGAGGAGCGCTCCGCGCCCACCCGACCACGCGTCCTCCGCGCACGAGCAGGAATGCGTCCTCCTCGCACCGGCCGGCCTCGGGGATGCCGGCGGCGCAGTGGAACGCGGCCAGCGGAGGACGGGCCCGCTTCCGAGAAGAACGCTGCGCTCGCGTCATGGGCGCCGACCCGGCGGCGGCTCCGCGCGAGCCGTGAGCCCCTACTCGGCCGACACCGTGATCACGAGCGAGTCGATCGAGACGAAGGTCTGGCCCGGGCTCAGCGCCGCCGGGCGGTGGATGATCACGGCGAATCGGATGAACCGGGGGCTCGACGTGGAGAGGCTCGTGATGCGGTCCGACCACGGCGTGCGCGTCGACTCGTCCTCCTGTCCGAAGGCGTCGGCGCGAGATCCCTGGAAGAGGACCTGGAACGGCAGCGAGCCGCCCACGGCGAACGTGTTGTTCAGGACCTGGTTGTTCACCGCGTCGTCCTGCACGAGCGTCTGCGAGCCCGTCGTGGTCACGATCGTGAGGTCGTACTTGTCGATCGTGATGAACGAGCCCGTGAGCGGCACCGTGTAGAACTTCGACTGCACGCCGCTGAAGTCCGTCGCCGTGTTCGGGTTGCCCGTCAGGCCGTTGCTGTTCACGCCCGTGAACGTGTCGGAGCCGATCAGCGAGGAGAGCGGGCTGACGGCGTTCGCGTTGACCGCTCCCGGGTTGCTCGACTGGATGTAGATGCCGCCGTCGCCTCCATTGCCGCCGCGGAGGCGCACCGACTGGCCGCCACCACCGAGGCTCAGGGGCGCGACCGCCGCGTTGGGTCCGAGCGGCCGGCCGTCGCCGCCGATCCCTCCGAGAGCCGTCACGGAGCCGTTCGCGAGACTCGTCGTTCCCGCCACCTGGAGGAGGCCGGCGCCAGCGCCACCGCCGCCGCCCGGTCCCATGCCCTGACCGAACCAGTTGCTGTCGGTCACGATGCACTTCGGGGAATCGGTGTTGGTCGGATGGTCCTGGTGATCGCCTCCGTCTCCGCCGCTCAGGTTCACTCCGTTCGGGCCGAGCGCGATCAGGTCGCGTCCCGTCTGGAGCTGCAGGGCGCCCGCCGCGCCGCCGCCGGCGGCGCCGACGCTCAGGATCGGAGCCACGTTGGTGCCCCAGATCGCGAAGGGCGCGCCTCCCACGGCCGGGAAGGCCATGGAGCCCGCCGTCCCGAAGGGATTCACTCCGGCGCCGCCGCCGCCCGCGCCGCCGCGGAGGAGCGCGAAGTTCCCGGCGCCATCGGCGCCGAAGACTGGCTGCGAGCCGACGGGCGTGATGACACCCTTCATGCCGCCCGCACCGACCGGCGGGAGCGGGTGGAAGACCTTGGAGGCCGTCTTCTCGATCGGGTTCGGCGGCGAGAGCTTCGTCGCGAAACCAGGAGGCGCGATGAACCCGGCGCCGCCGTTGCAGGTAGCCGTCGGCGCCCCCGTGGGCTCCGTGCACCAGCCGGCGGGCTGTCCGTCGGCGAAGTGGCTCGCGCCGCCGCCTCCGCCAGCGCCGATCTGGATCGACGCGCCAGCGATGGTCTGGGCGGCCGTCTGGTGCTGGCCGATGATGCCCGTGACGACCGAGTTGTTGTCGACGTCGAAGAGGATCGCTCCGTTCACCGGCTGGACGGTCGAGTTCGCGTAGACCTCGACCGTGCCGGGGCCCGAGACGACGTCGACCACGGGGACCGCCTGGGAGCCGCCGCCGGCGGTCGCCGGCTGGTTCGCGCCCGTCGTGGAACCGCTGGGCACCACACCGTTGGATCCGTGGAAGCTCTGGAAGAGCGCCGGATTCGCGTTGACGGTGTAGTTCGGCACGTTGAGCGGGATGTCACCGCCCTTGCCGCCGCGCCCACCCGCTGCGCCCGAGCGCCCTCCGGACTTGCCGAAGGGATACTGGGGGAACCCCGTCCAGCCGATCTGCGCCGGCGGAGCCTGCAGGCACGGAGTGTTCAGGCCCGCGAAGGCGATCTTGTCGGCCGTCGTCGGCGCCACGGGGCTCCCGGCCGTGCCGGAGAGGTCGAGCGTCGCGTTCGCCGCGATCGTCGCCGTACCGCGCACGAAGATGCGCGCCGGCAGGCTCCCCTCGAAGCGGATGCGCTGGTTCGCCTGGGGAATCTCGAAGGAGGAGAACTGGAAGATCCCGTCGTTGATCGTGACGGCCTGGCCCGTCAGCGACTCCGTTGCCTTGATCGTGAGCGGCGTCCGCAGCGGATCGGAGTTCGGGAGGCCGTCCGTCGCGATGGCGCCGAAGGCGGGATTCAGGAAGTCGTTCGAAGCGCTCGCGAGGAAGCGGCCGTGCGTGCCCGAGCCGCCGCCGACGCCCCGGACGAGTCGGCCCGGAGCGCTGCCCGGGTTCCACATGTTCGCGCCCGATCCGAGCGCGTCCTCGTTGGCGTTCGTGGCGAAGGTCTCGGAGATGGTGTCGCTGTCGCCCACGCCGGGGATCGTCTTGAAGAGGAGGTTCGCGTTGCCCTCGAGGGAGTTGTTCCCGAGGTCTCGGATCGCGAGCGCGTTCAGGGCGACGAGGATCCTCCGCGTCCCGGCGCCGCCGGGCCCCGGGAAGGGCTGCGGGTGCGTGAAGCGAACGGTGGTCCTCTGGGCTTGCGTGTCGAAGCTGATGTCCCAGACTCCCGCGATCAGGATCTGGTCGGCGGTAGTGGCCGGGTTGCCGTCGAGATCGACGCGCACCGACATCGTGGAACTCGTCCCGTCGAGTTTGTTGACGAGAGTCGTCGCGTCCATGATGTCGTCGAAGGTGACCTCCACGGGCGTCGTCTTCAGCGCGTTCAGCTGGTCCGCCGGAGCCGGGAGCGTGAGCGTCGCGTGCGGAGGTCCCTGCACCACGTCGGCGGTCGTGCCCGTCACGATCACGTTCGTCACGATCGCGGTCGAGTTCGGCTTGCCCGTGGACGACTTGATGGCGGTGCCGCTCCCTGCCGTGATCGTGATGCGGTAGGTCGTGTTCGGCTTGAAGCCGTAGGTGACGTTGCCGTTCGAGTCGAAGGACACCTCCGGAACGAACGTCACGACGTTCCCCGACACCTGGCGGAGACCCGGCGGCTCGCTACCGCCGCCTCCCGCCGGGTCGACCTCCACGATGTTCAAGCTCGTGGGCGTCACGGAGGCCGCCGACACCGCCGCGGAGAACGTGAAGGAGAGGATCTGGCTCTGCTGGATGACGTTCGACGCTCCGCCGCAGGGCGATCCGCCCAGCGAGCAGGAGACGATCCCGAAGGACGACGACGATCCGTTGGAGCCATCGCTGTTGAAGAGCGACGACGATCCGCTGCCGCCGCAGCCAGGGACCAAGAGGAGGAGCGACGATCCCAGGGACGCCAGGAGGGCCTTCGGGTTCACGCGGATCGAGCGACGGCGAGAGGAGTCGTGGGTCGAAGTCATCGTTTGCAGGTCGACCGCGCGTGGGCACGGTCCATCCGAACGCGACGCCCGGCGCCATCGGCCGGGCCCGCAGGCGGGATTCGAGGGGCGGGGATCATAGGTGCAATCCATGTCGGGCGACAACTGCTCGCGATGGAAGTGCCCCGCCGGGCGCGCGCGACGATGGGCGCGCGAGGCGAGGACGGAGAGGTTGTGAGGAAATCGCCGCCGCTGGCCCGAGGCCGAGCGAGAGCGA